>CAZWEM010000009.1:0-113080 GCA_964632315.1 uncultured archaeon | reverse complement strand
CTATACCAGTCACAGTATATGTTGAGTTGCTTGGAAGGCTTTCAATTAAAAAGTTGACATCTCGAGGAGTAGCGCTTATACCCCCACTAACTCCAAATACCAAGTTAAAATGCATTGGATCATGAATTATTCCTTTTGAATGAAGTTTCAAGGCCATATCAACCATTCCCTTATCAAAGCATTCTAGTTCAGGTTTAATATTTCTTTTGATCATCTCATTGACAAAATGAATTATTGTCGTCTCAGTATTAATGAATATCTCATCTCCTCCAAAATTCATAGTTCCACAATCTAACGATGCCATGAGAGGAGGAGGATCGAGGTAAATCGGTTGTAACCTTTGTTCATTTGTCATTCCCACTGCACCGCCAGTAGAAGGTTGAATGATAATGTCAGGACAAGTCTTTTGGATTTCTGCTATGCATTCCTTAAATCTTGATTTAGATTGAGTAGGAGTTCCATCATCGTCCCTAACATGTAGATGAATTATACTAGCACCAGCTTCGTAGGCTAATCTTGCTTCCCTTCCGATTTCCTCTATAGTATAAGGAATTGAGGGATTTTGTTCTTTAGTGACCTCGGCACCGCAAATCCCTGCGGTAATTATTAATTTTTTTTCCATTTTTAGTCACTCTATTACCTCTTTTGATATCATTTATAAATAACAATGTAAATATACCTTAATAAATTGGGATCCAAAATAGTGCATTGAATGGTCTAAGCACGCGTTCCACGATTGATAACATTGAAAAAATTAAAGAAATAAACTTAATAAGAGAATAAAATAAACAGATCATAAATTCCAATCATACTAGTATAAATTCTTAGTATCAATTGTGTGAAAATTATGCCACTCGGTTATTATGGAAAAATTTTAGTAGTCAATTTATCTGATTCAAGTTGGCAAATTGAGACGCTCCCAGATAAGATTTATCGTCAATATTATGGGGGATATGGATTAGGAGTATATTACATCTATACTCATCTAAAACCCGGTGTTGATCCTTTGGGACCAGAAAATATATTGGGCATATGCCCTGGATTATTTACTGGAACTGCAACCCCCTTCTCAGGACGCTATATGGTATGTGGAAAAAGTCCTCTAACAGGAGGATGGGGTAACGCCAATTCTGGAGGGACATTTGGTCCAGAAATTAAAAAAGTCGGCCTTGATGCTATTTTTTTTGAAGGAAAAGCAGAAAAACCAACCTATTTGTTTATTGATGGAAAAGAAATTCAATTACTAGACGCTTCTGAGCTAGGGGGAAAGGATGGTATAGAAACGGAAAAAGTAATTGAAAAGATACATGGTCCCAGAGTTAAAGTAGCTTGTATTGGTCCCGCGGGTGAAAATCTCTCTTTAATTTCAGGTGTAATTAATGATTCGGGAAGAATTGCTGCTCGAAGTGGTCTTGGGGCAGTTATGGGATCTAAAAAGCTAAAGGCTGTATGTATACGTAGAGATAAAGAAAGTGGAAAGCTTGAATTACATGACAAAGATGGGTTAATGAATCATATTAAACTGTACCTTTCCAAGTTTAATGAAATGGCAAAAAAAGGGCTTATGACCAGAGTTATAGCAAATATGGGAACATTCGCACCATTAATGCGAATATTTAAATTGGGAGCCGATGCGTTTGATTCTCCTTCAATGCCAAAGATAATTATCCAAATGTTTTCGACCACTCAATTAGGAACCACTTCAGCGAATGTGATATCTTCTCAAATGGGAGATTCTCCTGTAAAGAATTTTATGGGAGTAGGCTATAAAGATTTTCCGATGAAATCCGCAAACAAGATTAGCGGTAAAAGAATTAGAAAATTCATCAAAACACAATATGGTTGCTTTTCATGTCCAGCTCGATGTGGAGCAATTTTAGAATACGAAGCCTTACCATATGCTGAGAAAGAGACTCATAGACCAGAATATGAAACTTGCGCCTCACTAGGATGCTTAATCTTAAATGATGATTTAGATTTACTTATCAAAGCAAATGAGTTATTAAATCGTGCAGGCATGGATTCAATTTCTGCCGGAGTTATTATTGGTTTTGTGTATGAATGTTGTGAACAAGGATTATTAACCGAAACAGACTTCAAATGTACATCATATCCGAAAGGATTTTTACCCAAATGGGGGGATAATACATACTTACTTCAATTATTGGAAATGATGGTAAACCGTGAGGGGATTGGTGATACTTTGGCTGATGGCACGAAAGTTGCTTCTGAAAAAATTCCTGGTTCAAAAGATTATGCCATGCACGCAAATGGACAAGAAATTCCCATGCATGATGCAAGAGCAGATCCCATGTTAGGAGTAACCTACATTGCTGATCCTACACCCGGACGACATACAGCAGCTACACTTAACATGGATAAAATGGGTGCGAAGCACTTTCTGGAAGAATTAGGTACATTCGAGATAAAAGATGAAAATGATTTGGGGATTTTACAGGCAAAAAATGCTAAATTCAAACAAACAATAGAAGCCAATGGCATGTGCATTCTTCCTCTCAACATGGGAGCATATCCTTATTTAGAAGTGATTCATGCTATAACCGGATGGGATGTTAATATTGATGAATTATTGGAAACTGGGCATAGAATTCAGACACTTCGTCAAATGTTTAACGCTCGTGAGAAAGCAATACACCATTATATCGCCCAACGGGCAATTGGTTCTCCACCTTTAACTAAAGGCCCATTAAAAGGTAAATCTTATGATGTAGAACTTATTGCTCAAGATTACTATGAAGCAATGGGATATGAGAAAAATGGGCTTCCGAAAAAAGAAACTTTAAAGCTTTTAGATTTGGATTTTACACTGTCAGATTTAGCTAATACCAAAGGTGTTTCAGATATCTTGGAAAATGAATATTTAATATCTCAAAGTAAAAAAGAGTTTAATCCTGCCTCTAAATTAGTACCATTGAGTGGGGGATAGTTTTTTAAAATTTATTTATAGACTCAATCTAAAAGGGAGAAAATAAATGGAAAAAAATCAAAAATTTGCTTTAATCACTGGTGGTTCCAGCGGAATTGGAATGGAACTCTCCAAATTATTGGCAAAAGATGGTTATAATCTTATTATAGTGGCAAAACCTCAGGAAGAATTAGACCGTGCGAAAGCATGGTTTGACGAAAATATGCCAACAGTTAATATCATTTATCATCAACAAGATTTAGCCGTTCAAAAGGCTGCGAAGGAACTACATGAGTTTACCACTCAAAACGGGTATGATATCGAAATTTTATGCAATAATGCGGGTTTTGGAGCTTATGGATGGTATCATGAATTTGAAATAGAACGTGATTTAGCCATGATCAATTTGAACGTCGTTACAAACTATCTTATAACGCGTTATTATTTGAAAGATATGGTTACCAAAAACAGTGGAAAAATCTTAATTACCTCCTCACAGGGAGGCTTAGGGCCTACTCCTAAATCTGCAGCATATAGTGCCGCGAAATCTTTCAGCTTTTATTATGGGGTAGCAATAAATGAAGAATTGAAAGATCTTGGAGTAAATGTAAACATCACTGTTTTATTACCGCCACCAACAAGAACGGGATTTCAACATGCTGCCAGAATGGATGATTTAAAAACTTTTGATAAAGACAATAGAATTGCCCATGATCCAGATTACGTGGCAAGAAAGGCGTATGAAGCATTGAAAGCGAAAAAAATGATGGTGATGCCTGGTACACTTGGTCGAATTTTATTAAAATTATTTAATCCTACAGCAAGAAAAGGCACGATTCGTCGCTACATGAAATTAGCTAAATGGGGAACAAAATAATTTAAAACTAATCTTCTTCTTATTATTTTATTTTTTTATGTTAATATATTCAAGAACGATAATTTATCTTTATATTTCATTGTTTACTTCAAAGATGAAGAGACAAGATGTATAAAACCTAATTGGGTCTGTAGTGATTAGTAGGCATTAAAATCGAATTATAAACAAAAAGTAATTTAAACGACAATATATTAGCAAAATATAGTAGTGAAAAATCGCTAAAATTAGTTTAGTGATGATTATTTTTATGAGGAAAAAATATCATGAAAGAAATACCTGATTATGAAAAGTATCCGATTAGCGAGGAAGAAATGGGAAAGCGTTATAAGAATTGGACAAAAGCTTTGGCTCAGATGGCAGTCTTACTTTATACAGTAGGTAAGGAAACCGGAGGCGAAAAATTCGTGGAAAAACTTAAGGAAGTAAATCGAGAAAGGGGTAAAAGAGATGCAGAAACAATTATGAAAATAGTGGGCTGCAAACCAGAAGATTTCAGGGATTGCATGAAGATTCCTAAGATGGTTGATTTCATAGATGATAGATATGCGAATTTCTGGGAAGGTTATGTTGAAAACACCCCTAAAGCTTTTGAAAAAGAACTCTTTACTTGCCCTGTCACGGAACCATGGTCAGCGGAACCTGATCTTTGTGAAGTATTAATTGGCGAATCTCTTAGAAGCTTTGTCAAGGCGCTAAACCCGAAGTTTAAAACTGAAGGGTTCACTAAATTGCTCACCAAAGGTGATAAATGCTGTCGATATAGGGTTGAGTTGGAGGAAGATTAAATCCTAAGTAGTAATTTTATCTGATTCCCAGATGAATGGAAGAGAAGACGATGGTTTATCAATCTAACTTCAATATTCATTAAATTCGTTCTTATTTCGAATCTTAGCCAAATTCTGTTTTAGTTCTTCAACAAGTTCAAATTTTTCATTCCAAAGATTATTTTTTTCTTGTGGATCTTTTCTTAAATTGTATAATTGGCCATTCGGTTCCCCTTCTTTTGCTCTTTTTCTTTTTGGTGGTGTGAATCCACCCGAACCAAGTCCTTTAATTAATTTCCAGTCACCTTTACGAATTGCGAAGATTCCAATATCAGAATGATGTATCATAGAAGTTCTTATACTTTTTTGTTTTTTATTACCAATCAATGCATTAATCATATTCTTACTATCTTCTGCTGCTCCATTTGGGATACTTTCTTCGATTATTGCACTCAAGGTTGAAAAAATGTCTACTAAGCAAATGCTCTCCTCTGAAACTTGATTTTCGTGAATATGCCCCTCCCATTTGGCAATTAATGGTATTCGATGACCACCTTCCCATATATCACCTTTCTGACCTCTCCAATTACCATTTGATTTATGATCATAATCTTTCCCGTTATAACAAGTAGCTCGAGCTCCATTATCACTTGAAATAATTAATAAAGTATTATCCAACAATTGTAAACGTTCGAGCTCTTGATAAATCTGACCTACAATCCAATCAAAAAATACAACCATATCTCCTCGATCTCCTGCATTACTTTTCCCAATAACAAAACTTGGTCTAATATCACATGGACGATGAGGAGCTGAGGTACAAAAATATAAAAAGAATGGTTTATCATTCTGCTCCTCCACGTGTTTATTTATGAATTCTTTAGCTTTATCTGTGAATTTAATATCAACTTCTTCATCTCGCCATCCCGGGCTCATTAACCCCTCTACTTGTTGTTGGTACAATTCTTCTTTCATAATGCTGGGAATTCCTACGGTGTGGTCATTTTCAATGAAGCAGTAAGGATGCATGTCAAGAGAACCTGGAATTCCAAAAAAATAGTCAAATCCTAAGGAGATTGGACCCCCTTTTATTGGTTTAGTATAATCAATATCAGGATCTTTCTCCATTAAATTCATGACTGGTTCATAATCAGGAGTAGGCCATTTGAGGCCTAAATGCCATTTTCCTATCGCAGCAGTATGATAACCTTTCTTTTTAAGTATAGAAGCAATAGTTGACCTGTATTTTTCAATAATGGGCCAACTATATCCCCACAATACTCCTCGCTTTAATGAAGATCTCCAATTATACCTGCCTGTAATTATTGAATATCTACTTGGTGAACAAACTGCAGAAGTAGAATGCGCATCTGTAAATCTTATACCCTTTGAAGCAATTTTATCCAAATGAGGGGTGGGTATTTTTTTAGAGCCATAACAACCCACATCACCATAGCCTAAATCGTCAGCAAGTATAAAAACTATGTTTGGATATGACTTTTTTTCCATATGTTCTAATCCCATCCAAAATATAAATAGTATTCTACTTGAAGGAATTTTCTTTAACTCTAAATTCGACAAGTTTTTAATCAGCTTAACTGGAATTTATCAATCTCTCTTAAATGATCTAGAGAGAAATAAAATTAAAAAAAAGTGGAAAAAGTGAATGATTGATTCAGGAGTTATTTTTTCTTCCATTATAATACTCCTTCTTAAATTTAAAACTTTTAATTCAGTTTTTTCTATACTTCTTGTTTTTTATAAGTTAAAATCTAGTTAATTCTTGTTTACATAATCTAAAAAAGCCTTTACTACCATGTGAAACCTGGGATCACTGACAACACTGATATGGTCTTTTCCTTCGATTTGGATCAGAATAGAGCCTGGTACTAATTGAGCTAAGACAGATTTATCTTTTGATAAGGAATCCTCAGATCCAAAAACGTTCAGAATTGGCACATAGATTTTTTTAAGCGCTTCTTTCCTTCTGGGATCAGTTGGAATTATACCATCGGGACGTTGAATATCTCCTTCCAAAACATACATTAACGCTTCAAGATCTTGGGAGTTAGAATCCGTATAAGTTGATATTACTTTTCGGAATCTTAGCGCGCTTTTATTTTTTACATCATTAAGATCTGCTTTTTTTAAACCCTTTATCCATTTTTTCATCATTACTTTACCAATAAATTTTGTTCTTTTTTTGGAATAGTGGAGGGGGAATCCTCCAATAATAGCACTAATAAAAAGATCCTGATTTTCAAGTAAAATATCTGTAGTAATTCTTCCCCCCATAGAATATCCGAAAAAATTAGCTTTCTGAATAGATAAATACTCAAGTAATTTGACGATATCCTCATTTATTTTTTCTCCATACTGAGTAGAATCTTTAGGCTTATCACTTTTTCCGTGTCCACGACAGTCCACAAGTACTAATTGATAATTATTCTTTAGAAACTCTACCCAGTTGCTATCTTTCCAATTACCTTGGATGTTTGAAGCAAACCCGTGTATCATTATCACGGGTGGTCCTTCCCCTATAATTTCATAATATATTTTAACACCTTCATTATCAAAATATGGCATTTCTATTAACCCTTTTAAATTCATGTACAAAAGATATTTTTTTTAAATTAATAAACTTAGCTTGAATTTTCAAGCTTATTAAATTATTTTAAATTTCACAATCAAACGAAGATACCAAAAAGATTTTGAAACTACTCTTGGTATGTGGTAAGAAATTTTTTGAATAAAAAATGAATAAGGTTAAGGTGGGATTTAATAATTTACGTGAATTAGAAATAAATTATATTTCCAATAAAGAGTTCTAAAAAAAATGAAAAATAATATCTCTACTGTTGAAAAAAATCCTAGTTTCATGAAGAGTAAAGGAAATTATTTCCAGATTGATTTATTGAAAGCAGTCATGATTGCATTTGTGATTATTGACCACTCTTTAGGATATACAAACCATTGGGGTTTTGGACTCGAACTATGGGAACGAACAGCTATTCCTATGTTCTTGATTATATTAGGTTTTAATTGGGGTAATTCATTTAAAAAGCAAGGGAAAGAAACTCTCAGAGAATTATACTCGATTGAATATTTTAAGAAAAAATTTTGGCGGTTTCTTTTTCCTTACTTGATTTTTTACCTCGTATCAACAACTGTTGGTTTTATCATTTATGGAAGCATTTTTCCAGAAATATTCAGTGAAAATTGGTTTTTAGAATATATTGTTTTTCAAAAATCACTTTTACAAGGTCCTGGTAATTGGTTCATTCCAGTTTTATTCCAATCCATATTACTAATTCCATTGTTATATTGGTTTTTTATTAAATCGCCCATACTCACGTTAACACTCTGTTTTATAATTGAGTTTAGCATGCATCTATTCCTATTCTTTTTTATAGGGCCTATAACAAGTCTTGACCTTTGGAACAAAGAGATATATTTCCGTCAGACAATACTTGTGGTTCTTTCTGCTATTGGTATGGGGCTCTGGTTTTCACGAGATCATGATCTTTTTAGTAAAAAGAACTTATTTGTTTGGAGCCTTTTTCCATTTAGTTTAGTATACATGATAGCTTGGGATTTTTTCAATTTTCGTTTAGAGTTTGATGGTTCGGGTATAGTTAGGGGAGATTACAATTACATAACATTCATTTACTCTGCGTTAATTTTTTTAATAGTTCTACGCCTTGTTCCAAAAAACCCCCACAATTGGATGTCAAAATCAATATCAGCAATGAGTAAATCTACCTTTCATGTTTATTTAACCCAGGACGTATTTTATATCACCCTATACATACTTTATAATGACGTGTGGATAGCTCCCGGTTTTAATGGATTAGTAAATGTTTTTGGAATTGTAGCTGATGATTTTTTGACCAATATTGGATTTTTGATTATAAACTGGATCATATGCTTCTCTGTGGGCGTCTTCTGGTGGTATTGTGAACATAAATTCTTGAAACTAATTAAAAGGAAATAAATCGCGTTGTTTCTCTTTAGACAAACTCTTTTTTTTTACTCCTAATTATTCTAATCTCTTTATAACATGTTGATTTAATACTTTAAACCTAAAAAAGTCTATGCCATAAGTTTTAAATATCGGTTTTATTCTATACTAATGGTAAAATTATAAATTTACAAATCTGAAAAAAAGGGTGAAATAAAAAATTTTCAATGGAAAATTGGCCTTTCTCAAAAATCTTGGTTATTTAATAATAATGGGATTGCACGCATTTATCTTTACATATTTCTTACTTAATGCGTTCGTTAATCTCACTTTTACGATTTTGAGTTCAATAGCTTTTATAAGTCTAATTGGAGTGGGTTTTTATACATTCTTAGCATCCAAATCGTATTTTTTCTATTTCTATATTGCTATGATAATTAGTAGCATTCCTCTAATATTAGTAATTCCTTATAGTGGTTTTCTAACTATCCCAGAGTCTATTATCCTTGTTTTATTACTCATTAGCTCGCTTGAGCAAGGGTCTAATTACTATAAAATGAAAGTAAATAAAAAAGGTAATGTGTTTCACCATGATCCCGGGGTAACCCATCTAACTTATGGCATGCAAGGCTCTGTGCCAGCTGCTAGCGCGTTTAGAATGGATGAAGTTTGGAATCCCGAAAGTTCCGTCCCATTAAAGAGCGAGAATAAAATGTTAGAAAGTAAGGCCTTTAATAAGAAAATGCAAGTATTGGGTGCTATAATTGCTCTAATTTGTTTTACATTTTCGTTAATTCCAGCAATTCTCAGTTTCAAGCCTTACTTTGTATATGGAACAATACCCACTTAATATGAAAAGTAAATTCCATATTCTCTCAATTTAATTTTTTTTTATGCTTGTCGTTTACACAACCTCAAAGACTCATCAATCATTTCAGCTGCATAATTTAGGTCTTCTTCTGAATGACGATATGCTATATACCCATGATGGAATGGCTGCAAGAAAATCCTCCTACGTATTAATTGCCTATAGAATTCTTCTCTTAATTTACGGTAGACAAAGTCGGGATCAGGATCAAACGTAATATATGGCATCCAAGGTTCACCCGTGAAGGTACAAGGGATATTGTTATCTTGGATAGTATCGTTTACACATTTTGCAAATCTTTTTCCTCTTTCTGCAATTACGTTTAATACATTTTCCCGTTGTAAAATCTCGAGAGTCTTAATAGAAGCAATCTGTGATAAACTATTTGGGAAAAACGTTGAACTCAGAAAAACTTTATCAACCAATACATCCATTACTTCTTTTTTGCCAACTAGAGTACTTATGGGATAACCATTACCCATTGCCTTTCCAAATGCGGCTAAGTCGGGTGTGACACCAAACATCTTTTGTGCTCCCCCCATATCAACCCGAAAACCAGTTCTTATTTCATCAAATATCAACATTATATCTTTTTCATCACAGATTTTACGTAATCCTTCTAAATATCCTGGCTTGGGCATCTCTACTTCTCTACCACCGGGCGTGTTTATTGGAGTGAGAATAATTCCCGCGATTTGATCTTTATTCTTCTTTAATATTGATTCAATTTGCACTAAATTATTATATTCAAATGGGATTATGTCCTCCTTTAATTTGTCTGGAATACCTGCATCATTTCCATAAACCTCGCAACTCCAATCATGCCAACCATGATATCCACAATGTAAGATCTTTGTTCTTTTAGTATATGCTCTTGCTGTGCGAATAGCAGCAGTAGTTGCGTCCGATCCCATTTTCATGAATACTATTTTCTCACATGAGGGTATTAAATTTCTTAAGGTTTTAGCTAACTCATTTTGAATGGGCTGAGTTAATGAAAAACAGAAACCTTTATTTTTTATCTGATCTATTACAGCATTATCAATTTCCTCTTCTCTATGACCGATAATTATTGGACCATAGGCACATAGCATATCAATATATTCATTTCCGTCAACATCTATAACTTTACCCCCTTTTGCTTTTTCGAAAAATATCGGGTATTCTCCTTCTACGAAATTATAGGGTCGCCTAATTCCTAATATGGCTCCAGGAATCACCTTTAAGGCTTCATCATATAAGCGAAAGGAATTGTCTAGATTTAATTTTTCAGCCATCAATTATCTCCAGTTAAAATAAGTCTACTAATTAGTATGAAGCATGATAATTGAAGGTTTTTAAATCAGTGCTAAAGCGAAGCGAATCAAATATAATTGGTTCTTTGGGTTTATTTTATATTATATAAATAGAGCTTTTTTTTAATTTGATTTTTTAGGGTATGTTGATTAAAAATAAAATTTTTGGTGATTGAAATTACTCAACTTGAATGTGAAATATGTGGTCGTACGTTAGAAGTTCCCACTTGCTGTGGTGAATCCATGATTGCGAGAGATAGCCATCTTTTATGCTGCTGTAATCCAGATACTTGTGAACATAAAGCAATTCCAATTTGTTGTGGGCAACAAATGAGATATATTTAATAAAAAAAAGAAATAATATTATTACCAAACTAAATTATTTACCACATCTTTGGCTTTTTCTGCTTCTTTTTTACCTATTATTTTTCGCATCCGAAGATCATTTATCGATTCATCAAGGTGCGTATCTAAATTCTTCATATCCATTAAATTTCCCTTTTCTCCGCCTTTTTCAACTAAGTTAATCATTGCATTGTCTTTATTCATTAAATCTTCTAATTTGCTCCTAAATCCTTCAGTAACTTTTGTTTTATGCACTTTTCCTTTTTCAACGAGTAAAGGAAGTACTGGAGATCTTAAGGTAGTTCTTCGAGTGTTAGGATCTACAAAATAAAATATAAACATTGGAACACCAACTATAACATTTTGAGTGTTAATCTCAATAGAATAATTTCTAAAGAAGTCTTGAACATCGCTCATTTCTTTATCTTTAATGGATTCAATATTATCTAAACACGCTTGTTTTTCTTGTTTAATAGTAGCTATTATAGATTCTGCATCACTCAAATCACTACTTAATTCACTATGTTTAGATTGAACCTTGCTCTCCACTTCAGATCTTTTTCGTTCTAATTCTCTAATTTTTTGTTGTTTTGTACTTTCTAAATCTGAGATTTCTTTTTGAACATTTTTTCTCAGTTGCATCATTTCATTATTATATCTACTTATAGCATTACCTAAATCTTGATACTTAATTTCTAAGTCTTTTAATGAGTTTTCAACTTCGAATAAATCACTTTTATTGATTGCAGCTTTAAGACGATCGATGCTGCTCTTTATTTGATTGTTATCATTATGTAACTCACTTGTTTTATCATTTATTTTGTACTTTCCTGACTTTACTAATTCTTCAGGAGTTCCTTCAATTTTTTTGGCTTTTTCAGTCTCTATTTCCTTGTTAAGTAATTCTAATTGTTTTTCTTCTTCACTAGTATCGATTTTTTTGCTTCTGATTTGGTCAACATTTTTTGAGCCTCTCTGAATCCATTGATCGCACAATTTTGTTATGAGTAAGCCGTAGTCATCCAACATTTTAACATCTTTCTGCTCAATATAGTCGTAGACATCAGGAACGATTTTCGCCTGGCTAATGCTCTTTGGAATCGGCCCACCTTCAAGGAGAAAATATGGTTCATTAAATGAGTTTATATTATATTGATTCAAGAAAAAGCTTTTAAAATAATCAACCTCATCAGCACTAAATAGAGCTTCTTGAATTACTGTTCCTCGCTTGTAGTTTTTAGATTTTTTCAAGTAAGTAGTGTTATATGATTGTAATGAACTTAAAAAAGATTCTGGATCAGCTCCTTTGATCAAATTTTCTGGATTAGGAGGAACTTGTGCAAATTTACCCACGCTTAATTTTTCTTGTTCATTAAGTAGATAACTACAAACACTAGCTCTTGTTTCATTTAATGGAATTAAGCGTACTGGCCAAAAACAGACACTAATTCTATTTATTTTCCCTAATTTTTTTAATTTTTTACCCTGAATATTTATCGCTTCTATTAATGCGATTGCCATTTCATCCAATAACGTCGCTTTTGATCTCGTGGGTATTACTTCACCAATATTCATCAGAAAAGGAATTATCCTATCAACAGCCATTTTGATTACCTATGATTTCTATATTAAATTCTAAATTTACTCATGCAATTAAATTTATGCCTTAAAGATATCAATTTAAAAAATTATAAAAATATAAATACAGATGAAAAAAAATTGAAGATATAGATTGTAGGAGCTTTTAATAATGGATGATAAATTTTTAGATGGAAAAGGTGCACTTATTACTGGAGCAGCAAGTGGATTTGGTAAAGGTGTCGCACGAGCATTCGCTGAAAGAGGGGCAAAACTTGCTCTTATTGATGTTAATGAAGAGTTATTGGAAGAAACGAGCAAAGAAATACAAGATAAATTTAAAGCAAAAGTAATTCCAATAGTATGTGATGTTTCAAAATCCGATCAAGTAGAAGCTATGGCTAAACAGGCATATAAAGAATTGGAGAACATTTTTTTCTTATTCAATAATGCTGGAATTGGTGTATCTTATGGAAGGAATATTTGCAGAATAAAGGAGGCAGATTGGGATAAAATTATGGGAGTCAACTTTAAAGGTCAATGGCTCGTTGCTAAATCATTATGGCGAAAAATGAAATCACAAGAGTATGAGAATGAAGAATTATCTGGGAAAATGGTAAATACGGCTTCAGCAGCGGGAATAGTTGTCGATCCAGCGATTCCTGCATACAGTTTAACAAAAGTAGGGGTAATTGCACTTACACAATTATTAGCTAAAACTTTAGCGCCAAATATAACTGTAAATTCGATTGCACCGGGTTTTCATGTCACGGGGATTTATCTCAATGACGAAGAATCCATGAGAGTGACTATGCGAGATGGAAATTTAAAGATCCCACAACAAAGAATCGGTACAGTAGAAGATATAGTGAATATGGTGCTATTTCTTGCTTCTCCTGCTTCAAACTATATAACAGGACACTGTTTTCCTGTAGATGGGGGAATGTCTGAAGTTGGAGTCCCACCCCATAAATTAAAAGAAATAGAATATTAAAAAAAATTATTTTTCTCTTTTTTTAGATAAATTCTTATCTTCTCTCAAGCGTTCATAACCTGAGGGAAATAAATTCGTAATGGATCTAGGTGTGGTATCATATCCATGTTTTTTCATTATCCTATACAATTTTTCAGTGTTATTTTCATAAGAGAAATCCATAATTTCAATGGCAAATAAGATATAGGCGAACGAAGTCAGAAACGGAGTACCATAAAACATCGCTATGCTAATGAACAAACCAAAGAAGAACGAAATCATAGGATCATCTCCAGTTTGTGTATAAAGTCCGGATAAATCAACGGTTTGAAAAAAGGAGACAAAAGTTATAATAGCGGAAAAACCCGCAATTCCTTTGATGATTGATTGTGACCAAATACTTATGGGTTCAACATCTCCAGGTCTTCTATGTTTTTTGGACTCTAAGTAATATGCAATCCCCGCATCATCAAGCATGTAATTTCCTGAGATGAAAAAGGAAAATACAATGAAACTGAGAATCATGGGTAAAATGCATAATAAATTATACCCAATCATAAAAGAAAAGAACTCTTGTCCTCCAAATGTATCAAAATCTTGCAAGTATCCTAATATGGGAGCTAAAGTATTGTATGTATAAAAGCCGATTGAAATCGAAAGAAGCATGGGGAGTATAACTCTTTTTAATCTTATTGTCGTACTCAACTGAAACCTCCCTTGTAAATCTTCAACAAATATAGCATGCTTATAGTTTCGAGAGAATTTAAAAAAGAAGTTCCTAAGCTTTATAAAACCATAAGCAAACCGAGCAGCAAATTGATTAAAGATAGCCGCTGTTAATGGAAGCAATCCGAACCATACTATTGTAGTTGTGAGATAAACAATAGTAATGTTTGTCATCGGATCTCCAGCAATTAATGTTCTATTAAAAACGTTTAATAAGAATAAGAACAATGAAAAGCTAATTGTTGTGATTGCAATTGATATAATATTAGCCGTCACAGCCATCTTGCTTTGGCGTAATCTCTCGCGTTTTGGCTTCAATTTTTTGACATTGATTAGTAATATTATTATCCCAATTAAGAGAATACTAGCTAAAAGGATGAATAAAGGCATTCCTAAATCAAATAAGGGTGATTGCCATATAGCATATGGTTTTTGAGTAGCAATTGCATAAATTGAAAGCCCATCTTCGAACGCAAAATCCTTAATTCCATCACCGTCAAAATCGGGAATGTTGATAGGCGATTCTATCCAACGATCAGAATTTACAATTCCGAGTTCTTCATCAGTAATGAAATTAAGCGTCACATATCTTCTTACATCCGTGGAAAAAGGAAATGCTGGTTGGTATCTATAGATTAAAATAATCTCATTAATGTCATCACCAGTTAGATCATCACTTAACGGAAAAAGCCTTGGTCTTTCATCTTGATCCCCATAAGGTTTAAAATATTCCCAAATTAATTCCCTTTCAGTCAAAGATATAGAATAAATGTAAGTATAGAATTCTTTATTGTTATAATCATTATTCTTAATCAAGATATATGTTGAGTGATCCCCTAAAGGGTTTCCTATCTCATCAATTTTAAGATTCCAAGAGGAGGTTGGAAGCACAAAATCTTGTATCAAAGTGCCATCGACTCCACTAAGAATACTCACATTACCATATTCTGAGGCTATAATGATCTCCGGGACGCCATCGAGATTAAGATCTTCAATGAAAGAATATTGCTGAAAATGGAGAGCTGTTTTATTATATATTTGATCCATAAAGCTACTTTTACTAGTATTGAACAGAATAATTGTATCATAGTCAATAAATAATGCTTGCGTTGTACCTTTATAAGGAAATTCTTTTAAAGCAGGCATGGAAAACTCTCCTCTCAAGTCAGAATAGATGTAGGCATCCATTTCAATTGTTCGTGTCCTGGTACCATTTAAGAAATAGGTTGAAATGTTCATTATATAATTGTTGGAATATTCCGTATACTTGCCTTCCAATAAAATAAAATCCTCAAGATCATCCCCTAAGTCTCCAATCCTAATTACATCAGATACTAACCAATTAGTTAAACTTTCTGATAAAAATTCTCCATTTTCACCGCTCATAATTTGATTGGAAAAATCATTATGGATTATTTGAGGCTCATATACTTCTACCAGTTCTCCACTTCTATTTTCCATTTTCATTCCCCATGAACTGTTAACCATTACTCTGTTGTTGAAAAAGTCTTGAAATCCATCCGAATTGATGTCTCCAACTGACATTACTTTTATTACAGGTGTTTCATAAGTTTGTTCCCAAATAACTCCGCCAGACTGACCATTGATGGCATAAACACCTCCAAATGTAGGATCTTGATTAGAAAATCGTGTTAACTCATCTATCTCAATACTCCTTGGGAATGCATTTGTTATTATATCTTCTTTTCCATCTTCGTTTAAATCATTGGCTAATTGAAGGCTCAGTTCTACGGGATGTCTATTTTGTAAATCATCCCAACTATATCCAGGAAGGAGTTCCATTTGCGTGATGAATATCATTCCTAAACCCCCAAATATGACAAATGATATCGCAAGTAATATGATATTCACTGGATTTTTAAGTTTCAAGGTTCATATACCTATTTTTAATTAA
Source organism: uncultured archaeon (assembly GCA_964632315.1). Taxonomy (GTDB): domain Archaea; phylum Asgardarchaeota; class Lokiarchaeia; order Sigyniarchaeales; family SOKP01; genus SOKP01. The sequence goes on along the minus strand of CAZWEM010000009.1, from coordinate 96,852 downwards.
ATTGTATTTTTATACAATATCAATCATCAAACTTTCTTATTAATTTAAGGATATCATAGAATTATTTGTATAAAATCAGAACTTCTATCATCTTACTGGCATTATGAATTCTTCTTTATATCCAACAATCACCCTAAAAAAACGTTCAAACAATTCGTCTAATTCCTTTTCACCGGTATCGACTCTAAGTGAAGTTAATTCTTTTAACTTATTTCTCGTTGCTATAACGATAATATTATTTAATCCTATAATTCTTAATATTTTTGGGGTAAATTGCTTGTTTCCTCTCCCAAATATAAACCCTTGCATGCCAATTGGAGAGATTATGATATAAAATTTATCATATTCTTGTATCAACTTCAATATTCTCCTTTCATTCAAATCAAGGCCAATAACTTGATTTTGATAAATAGCATCTATCCCAAGCAAGGTTTTGGGAATTTTTAATTCATCACATATTGCTTTTACCGTTGTACCAGGGCCTAGTAAATAGACAGCATCATTCTCCATATTTTCAATTATTTCATGGGCAATTTCTTTCTTTTGAATTGTGTTGCTGACACCCAATCTTGAATTATCTTTGCTAGCTTGAATTAAGTTCGTGATTTTAGGAACTTTTAAGAAGCCATATAACTTGGATTCTAAAATCCCTTTTCGGTAAGAATTTTCATCTATATCTAATATTTCTCGCTCTTCATAATCAATACTATCTGAGACTAATGTATCAAGAATGTGTGCTGCCGCTCTTGGATTAATTGCAAATACGGCACTAAACATTTTAACACCGCTTGGTACAGCAATTACAGGAATTTCGCTTCCAATAGCGTCAAATATATCTCGAGCAGTCCCATCTCCTCCAAAAAAGACAATACACTCAACATTTTTGACGATTAATAAATTTGCGATTTTTTTGGTATCATCTGCATCTGTTTTATCACCGATTTCTCCAAATACCTCATATTCAATCTCATAATCACCAAGATAATCTTCCCCCATTTGAGCGGGAGCTGCTAAAAACTTTATCTCCTTTTTATATTCTAAACTATTAAGAAATTGATTAACTATATTTACAGTATTAGGTTTAGCTCCCATTTGTAAAGCAAGCTTGTATAAGTTGCCATCGGTTCCTTTAAGCCCCACACTCCCCCCAAGGCCAGCAATGGGATTTACAATAAAACCGATTAGTTTCATTTTCTTTCAATTTTTTGAATTAAAAATATTTTACACCAATAATTAAATTTATCATGGAATATTGGGAAAAGCGATTTTTAGATGAAGGAAAAATTTGGGGAGTCAAACCCTCTAAATCTGCTTATCTCGCTATTAAATTATTTAAAAAATACAATGTTAAAAAAATTCTAGTTCCTGGAGCGGGATATGGTCGGAACACGAAACTATTATCAGATTCTGAGTTTGAGGTCACAGGAATTGAGATATCTAAGACTGCGATAGATTTAGCAAAAAGTTTTGATAGTAATAGCCGATTTTTTGAAGGGTCTATATTAAACATGCCCTTTTCGAATGAGGTCTATGACGCTATTTATTGCTTTAATGTATTACATCTTTTCTTGAGAGAAGATCGCTTTAATTTTATCATAAAATGCTTTGACCAATTAAAATTTGGAGGATATGTTTTTTTTACCGTATTTTCTGAAAAAGAACTAAGTTTTGGCAAGGGAAAGAAATTAGAACATAACACTTTCGAATCTAAACCAGGTAGACCGACCCATTATTTCACTCAAAATGATTTATACGAACACTTCGCCGATTACATCATAATTAAGAATGGAATCATCAAAGAAGAGGAAAATCATGGGAATCTTGGAAAACATTGTCACATTTTAAGATATATATTCGCTAAAAAAAGATAATAAAAAATAAAAAGCAATTATTTACCCATTTTTTTTCTGGCTTTTTTAAGGTCCCCATCAGTGACCCAATGGACCAATTTTGGGAAGAATCGCATCATTCTCCACATAAATTTCGAAGATCCGGGCAAGATATAAAATTTCTTTTTTAAAACACCTTTAAGAATTGTTTCAGCAACTTCTTCAGGTTTCATTAAACCTGCCCTCTCAGAGATTATATTTAATTCTTCAGGACGTGTTTTGGCTTCTTCGTGTAATCCAAACGTATCGGTATCAGGTGGATATACAACCGAAATTTTAATGTTATAGGGTTTATATTCATGTCGCAATACTTCACTCAGTCCTGCAATCGCAAATTTTGTTGGAGTATAGGCTGCATATCCCATTAATCCAATATAACCAGCAACCGATGACATATTAATAATATGACCCGATTGGCGTTCCATAAAATGAGGGAGGAGGGTAATAACAGGATTTAATTGCCCAAAAAAGTTAGTATCCATATGAAGTTTATAGGTTTTTATTGGCATTTTATCTGTATAATCTGGTAAGGAAATTCCAACAAAATTAAACAGGTAATCTGGAACCCCATGCTTTTTAATGATTTCATTGAATCCTCCTTGTACTTGTTCTTCATTTGATACATCACAACTTAAAACATCTACTATCTGATCTTCACTGTACTTATTTCCCTTGATTTCATCAGCAGCACTATTTAATGTATCCAAATTTCTCGCTACAATGCAAGCGTTACCACCTAATTTAACAAATAAACTTGCTGTAGCTTTTCCAATTCCCTTTGAAGCACCACAGAAAATGGCAAATTTATCCTTAAACGGTTGTTTTTCAATTAATTTTTCGCTCATTATCATCCCCTCATATTCCTAAACTAAACCATCCATAAACCAGAAAAATAGGCCCCATAATTAGCATCACCGCTACGATAAAAATACTCATGTACGCATCAAAACCGTGTTTTTTCACACTGAACCCTCCATTTTGATAGTTAAAGGCAAAATCTATCAACCCCAAGAACATCATACCGCTTGCTGCCGTTATGGTAAAAAAATATCCGAAACTTTGTTCTAAAAGAAGACCTATTGCACTAATGATTAGATTTGGAAGTACCCATCCTAAATCTGGGAGGGGAAAGGACATCTCGTGTTTAAATTCGACCTCAGACATGTTCCGATTCTTAACTTCTGTAAAGTAGAACATTAGCCAAAATCCAATTAATCCAATAGCGATCAAGAGTTGAAAAATCGCAAACACAATGTTTAACATTCTAGATTCCTCTAATTTTTTAATTTGTATAATGAAATTAGGGAATCATAGTATATAAAAAGTTAAATAAATAAAATAAAAATTTAAGATGGGATTATGTTCAATTCTTTTAATTTTTCTTCTGTAGGTGCTCCCGATTCTAAGTCCCAGCTTCTTAATTCATAATACTTCTTAAGATTATCTTCAAGATCTAATTTAACCCCCATTGTCTTTCCTGAGGATAATACTTTTGTGATATGAGTAGGTAAAGAATCATCTTTTTTAGTAATTCCTAGTTTTATGTTTATCAGACGTTTCAAAGTGTTAATTCGATCTCCCACTTGTATCAAAGATTTTTTATTATAGTCTTGTCCTGTGGCAGCATTAATATGGCCAATGATATGAGGTAATGAAGGATTTATAAAGTTACAATTTACAGCTGAGTCATCAATAGCCCGAATATTTTGAAGAGCAATCACTCCTTTTTCCCGTCCTTTAATTGAATAGCGATCTCCAGCTTTAACTCTTAAGAGTGGATAACTCACCATCCCTAACTCAGCGCTAAACCAATCACATTTCTCATGATTTGCTCCTACACAACAAGTAACATAACTTAATCCTTGGCCAGCAAAGGCTCTTGGATCATGCATGGGTAGCTCTAAACCCTTCACGTGGGCTGCTAATCCTGGGTCTACTCCCAATTTCTGAGCAATAACTCGGACACCATCAGCCAACAAATTTCCAATCCCCTTTCTTTTAGAGATATTCTCTATAAGTTGAAGTATGGTCTCACCGTTTCCCCATTTGAGATTTTCAAGTTCAATTGATTCTAAATATGATTGTATTTTATCAGTACCTATTTTATTTTCTACTAGATAAATCAAGAATGAGATACTTACACCTGCAGATATCGTATCAATTCCATACACATTACAAAGATGATGAGAGAGCACTACACTTTTTGAGTCAAAATTTCCACAAAGTGGTCCAAACGCCGCTACGGACTCATATTCTGGTCCATCAACTCTTATTTCTCTGCCCTCATCTTCAAGAAGTGTGGTTTTACCGCATCGCATAGTACAACCTGCACAGCCGTAGTCAAGTACGGGATATTCTTCCCGAAGTGTTGCACCTGTTAATTTCGCAGCCACATACTCTGTATCTGTGAAGTAATATCCAGGAGCATCACCTAAAACGCTTCCAATATCTAAATAGCAATTAGTACCGTACAGAGTAAACAGCAGTGGTACTGTTGTTGCTAAAAGAATTCTCCTTTTAGCATCTTCTGCTTCCTTTAAATACTGTTTTCCAATTGCAGGGTCAGCTATTTTAACTTTATTGGTACCGTGTATTGCCACAGCTTTGAGATTTTTTGAGCCCATTATCGTTCCCATTCCGCACCTTCCGATAGCTCTTCCCTCATCATTTATGATACAGCCATATCTGACAAGATTTTCTGAGCCTATACCAATAGTTGCAATCCGAATTTTATCATTATTTAACTCCTTCTTCAAGATTTCTTGACTCTCATAGGTATCTTTTCCCCATAAATGAGTCGCATCTTTAAATTCAATCTCTTGATCGTGGATGTATAAATAAGCTGGTTCCTTTGACTTTCCAGTGATTACTATCGCATCAAAACCCGAATTACGTAATGAAATACAAAAATACCCTCCAGATGTGCCCTCTCCCCAGATTCCAGTAAGAGGAGAAATTCCAGTTACTGAGTATCTTCCCGAAGAGGGCCTTAAAGTTCCAGTAACAGGTCCTGTCGCGAATATTAGGGGGTTAATATCCGATAAAGGATCCTGTTTAAGCGTAGAAAAGTCCGCATCATTTAATAAATCGTAAGTCAATTTGGCACTTAATCCCGTACCGCCAAGATATTCTTTCGCTAAATTAGGATCTAAATCTTTTATTTCCACTTTTAGCGCATTTAAATCAATATAAGCAATTTTTCCATTATAACCTATCAAATTTTCACTCATTAGTTTGACCTCCTTAAAAGTTGATTTTCTTTCCCTCCCAAGCATATTCAAGGATTTTCCTATATAACTCAGAATTTATAGGCCTTAATGAAGTTAAGCTTACTGCGTCATCTTCGGAATACTGGACAAGTAAATCAATTTTGGCAAAATAATCTTCCTTAGAAAGTTTAGGATTTTTCAACTCTTGAACGCATGTTGGAGCGTCGATCGATCTAATAAACTCAACCAAATTTGCTCTAAATTCATCGTACAATACTTCAGTATTTTTACCTTTAGTATCAATATTAAAAATTGGACATAAATCAATCCATCTCTCTGTAATTTTAGATTGAAAATCAATTGAATAAGGTAAAAACAATCCTACAGATAAACCATGATGAACCCCAAAGATTTTTCCGAAAGAATGACCAAGAGCGTGATCTATGCCAGGAACAGTATTCCCAAATCCTATTCCCGCCATTAATGCCGCCATGTGCATGTGATCTCGGGATTCAATGTCTTTTGCACCATATTTATAAGCACGAGGCAAGAACTTAACAATTTCCTTTATTGCTGTATAGTTCATCGCGTCAATATAGGGAGAGCCCCAATTTGAAACATAACTTCCCATCGCATGTGATAATGCATCCAAACCAGTTCCGGCAGTTAGAAGTGGGGGCATATCTTTGACGAAATCTGTATCTAAAATGGTAATGTCAGCAGGAAATTCATCACTCATTACTTCTAACTTTTTAGGAGGATCGCGATCCATATCAGTGAGTACTGCTGCAGATGAGACTTCAGAACCTGTACCAGATGTTGTGGGAATTGCAATAAAGAATCGAAACTTTTTCCTCAAACCTAAAGAGCCAAAATAGGGTAAAATCATGAAAATATTCTTTTCTGGTTGTTCATACTTGATCATCACCATTTTAGCTGTATCCATGACACTCCCGCCTCCGATAGCAAAGATCACTTGTGGCTTGAATTCCTCGCAAACTTTTGCCCCTACCTCAATTGTAGGGACTGGAACTTCGGGTTCTGCACCCGACCAGATTCGATATTCCATATCTATCATATCTAAGTACTCCGTCACCTTTTTAGCATACTTCTGTGTGAAGGAATCAGTTATTATTAATGCACGTCTGTCCTTCTTGTCGAACATAGCTTCTAAATAATTTGTAACTTGTAGTAGTCCCACTTTTCCCTTATAAATTCTACTGGAAAAGTAATTTGACATAACTCCTCGCAATGCTCTTCCGCCCATTAAAGCCATCATATCTTTAACAACTTGAGCTTCATACCAAGCTGGTTGTTCTTTTGTCATTTTAAATTCCTTTTTAAGTAAGTTTTCGATTTCTAATTCAAATTTAATTAAATCAAATATTGGATATTATCATAAATAAAGTCTTTTTAACTTGAAGAAGTAAAAAGATTAGATGCAAGCAAAATCTGAATTTTTTAAAAAAAATCCATGTATTAAAATAGAATGAAGAACAAATTAAGATCACAAATCATAAATGAATATGAAGTGAAAGTATATGGCATGGAGCCCTCCTAAAAAAATAACCTATGTTTTATCAATTATTTTCTTCATTCTTGGAATGATTTTGATAATTGAATTAATATGGGGTGTAATAGGTTTCTATTCATTCTTACCAGCGATAACCTTTTTTCAACCGAACTTGAGTTCAGGAGAGATATGGATGATAATCGGGTTATTCCTCATGTTTCTAGCTTGGATATTGTTGATACTTGGAGTTAGAGTAAGAGGAATTTAAGAAAATTTTTCCTTTCTTTTTCTTTTTTAATCGTCATATCTTAAATTTTTTAAGTATCAAAAAATCAATCACATTTAATAATTAATTTTTAATGATCAAAATGGAAATTTCAAATATAACTATTGTAGGAGCAGGATTTACTGGTACCCAGATTGCATCTAGAGCAATAATGTATGATTTTAACATAAAAGTTTATGATATAAGTGAAGAGTATTTATTAAAGAGTGAAAAGGAGATAACTGGCTTATTAAAACGGCGAAATCTCTATGAGGAAAAATCTGAATCTATTTCCTTTCACAATGATCTTTTAAAAGCCTTGGAAAATACAGATTTAGTCATAGAAGCAGTCCCTGAAAAGTTAGAATTAAAGAGAGAAATATTTTCTAAGATTGATGAACTCGCTCCTCCCCATACCATCATAGCTACTAATAGTTCATCATTTCCTGTTTCTAAAATAGAATCTGTCGTGAAAAGAAAGGATAAAGTATTAAATCTCCATGTTTATCCTCCAATTCCCACAAGACCGATGCTGGACATAATGAGAGGGACAAAAACAAGTGAAGAAACTTTTGAAGCAGGTAAGAAATGGATAGAAACGATAGAATGCTATCCCTTAGAGGTTAAAAAGGAGTGTTTAGGTTTTGTGTTTAACCGAGTCTGGCATGCTGTAAAAAAGGAATGTCTAAAAATCTGGGCGGGAGGATATGCGGATATAGAAACTGTGGATAAAGCATGGCAAATCTTCACTGGGATGTCCATGGGACCTTTTAGTTTAATGGATGGAGTTGGTTTAGATGTAATACTCGATGTGGAAAATTCTTATTATCATGAATCTGGAAATGAATTGGATAAACCACCAGAAGAATTAGAGAAATTAGTAGAAGAAGGAGATCTTGGTTTGAAATCTGGAAAAGGATTTTATACCTATAGAAGAAAAAGAAAAAAAAATTAGATGATCCCTAACCTTTGCGGGCCGTCCACGGATATCTAACTTTTATATATCCGCGTCATTCAAAAGGGTTTAAAATTTTTTTATTGATTGCTTCCATCATCAGTTCAATAGAAGGTCTGTCAGTTTTATCCTTTCCAATATAAGTCCAGACAATCTTCTTATTTTTATTGATTAAAAATTTACTTGGTACTGCTTGCTTCACATTCAGTGAGCCTCCCCCGCCATGAGCAAACCAGTATACAAAATAATCCTTGGCAATTTTTGCTCCTCTATCAGCTATTAGATCTATAGAAAAATTATTTTCTTCTTTAAATTTTTGCAATAATCTTATACTGTCACTCGCTATTGAGATTAATTTGATTTTCTTATTAATAAATTTATAATGCTCCCGAGTTAAAAGATTTAAATGCTTTTTGCAATGACTTCACCAATTTCCTCTGAAAAAATCTAAAAGTACACCATCATATTCTTCAAGAAGCTTATTAAGATTAATTGACTTTCCATAAATATCTTGAGTGTCAATCATAGGTGCTTTGGAACCAACGGACAAACCACTTGGTCTTGGTGGTTCTTGACTCATAGAATTAATATTTATTTAATATAATTTAAAAAATACGAATAAGTTTAATCATTATTTTATTTAAAAAAAGAAATAAAAAGAAGGTTTATGAAATTATATTAGGGAATTCCAAGGTGTAGTAACTGAAATATTAAGATCAATATAGATTAAGGCATATAAAGTTTCAAAGGAAATTTGCAATCGTAGGGTTGCATCAGTTGTAGCTAATCCAGGAGCATAGAGCGGGTTAATATCTATAGTTATAGTTTCACCTAAAGTCGAAGTGAATGAATGAAAAGCAGGATAATAATGATTGGGTGATTCTCCTATTTTTGTATATTCTGGTAAAGCAATTGGGTTACTTGTAGTTTCCGTAAAGACATCCATTGATAGATTTACGTCATATACCGCATAAATACCACCATTTATGATGTCAAATGTAACTGTAATATTGATTGTGTCATCAGCAGGATTTAGTGGTGTTCCTCCATCATTCCATCCTAAAGCGAAGTTTGGGTCAATATTTGGTCTAAGATTCATGCCACTAAATATTACACTGGCAAAATAGCCTATAGTTACTAAACTCATTAAAAATCCAAAGGCTTTGAACACCTTACTTAATCTAAATTGTCTTTTCACTTTTACATTGTATTGTTTATTTTTGCGTAATTCTATTGCCTCAACTAAATATTGCAATCCTCTTATCGCTGTTGAGGCTAACAATAACCACGCAATTACCTTCAGTCCTAAGTTAACTTGAAGTAAATCAGTCTTAATTGAATATGTTCCTAATTCTACGCCGGGTGTAAAACCTCCAAAAATATAGAACAAATAAATTCCCGAGTAGATACTAATAAAGAACGAAATTAAGCGGTTAGCAGAAGTATCCTTTGGATAAGCATGTTTAATCATGGATATAATGGTACCGATAACTCCGAAAATAATTATTGAAATTTTAAATACTTCTGTAAAGGATACGATATTAAGATATTCCAGTAAGTAAATCATACCGTAAGGGATGCCAATATAAAACACGGCATTAAGTAAACCGTGCAAGATCATTTTACCCCATTGAATAGTCATTAGTTTTTTCTCCAATTTTTTTTAATTTAAGATTGTATTTATGATTATAAAGTTCATAAATTCCCTAGTATTTAAAAGTATCAATTCACGGATATAAAAAAAACAATATAACTCTTTAATATCTAAAAAAGGTAAATTTCAAGTGAAACGCTCTGAAATAAATAAAGAAATGGAAAAGGCTACAAAGTTCCTAGAAATCCAAAACTTCTATTTGCCCAAATTTGCTTTTTGGAAGTTAAATGAATGGAAATCTAAGGGAAATGAAATAGATGAAGTTATTAAAAATAAATTAGGATGGGATATTACCGATTACGGAAGCGGAAATTTCGCGAAAAGTGGATTAATTCATTTCACGACAAGAAATGGAGATCCAAAACATTCTTTAATGGGTGGAAAACCATATTGTGAAAAGATCATGATCATAAAAGAAGACCAAATGACAAGACTACATCATCATTTGTCGAAAATTGAGGATATTATAAATAGAGGCGGTGGCATTTTGTCGATTGAGTTATATAATGTAAATCAAGAAGATGAATTAGACGATTCTGAAGTAAAAATATCTGTTGATGGAGTACAAAAAAGAATTAAAGCGGGATCAGTTATAGAATTAAAGCCTGGAGAGTCGATAACGCTATTTCCCAACCATTACCATAGATTTTGGGCCAAGAAAGGTCATGGAATGGTATTAATTGGCGAAGTGTCGAGTGTGAATGATGATTATAGAGATAATAAATTTCTAAAACCAACAAAAAGATTTACTAGAATTGAAGAAGATGAGGAGCCTTTATACTTACTTTCAGATGATTATGAGAAATTTTTGAAAATATAGAGGAGTGGAGAAATGAGAGAAATTGGGCATTATTCTGGAAATCATCGATTAGATGTTTCAAAGCTAGAAGAACCTGATCAAGATACTGAAAAAGTAAAGAAAAGATGGCTTTCTGGAAATCGAGAGATTAAAATCAGAAGAAAATTGAGGTTATGGAATGAACAAATTTCTCCTACTACTGATCCAAATAGTCTTATGATTCATATCGTTGGACAATCACATATAGATTGTGCTTGGATGTGGAGGTATGAACAAACCAGAAAGAAAGCAAAAGTAACCTTCCAGAAAGCCGTGACTCACTCAAAGATGTTTCCAGAAACCTTTTGTTTTGCTATAAGCCAACCTCTCTTACTTGAGTGGATTAAAAAAGACGAGCCTGAATTATTCAAAGAGATACAGAAATTTGTAAAAAAAGGTAACATTGAGCTTGTAGGAGGATGTTATGTTGAACCAGATTGCATGATGCCATCCGGAGAGGCAATGATACGACAGCGACTATATGGAATGAGATTTTGTTGGAAAAATTTTAATCAAGTTCCTGAAGGGGAATGGTTTTTAGATTCATTTGGATATAATTTTGGATTACCTCAAATTTTAGTGAAATCAGGAGCTAATTATTTTTGGACCACTAAAATGGGATGGAATTTAGATACAACATTTCCTTTTGTAAATTTTTGGTGGCAAGGAGCAGATGGCTCCAAAATTTTGACGGGTCAATTTCACATGGATTTTTCCGTTTTTTATACTTGGCAAAAATTTCAAGTTGGGAGACATTTATTGAAGCCAGAAGGTAGAAAAGTATGGAATTACGAGTTAGATTATAGCAATTTAAAAAATCACGTTCAAGAGGAGATATGTCCTCACGTTGGATATTTTTTCGGGAAAAGTGACGGAGGTCATGGTCCAACTCATAAAGAAGTAGCTTATGCTAACGAATTTGCAAAACTAAAAAACTACAAATGGAGTAAAGTTAAAGATTTTTTTAATGAGTTAAAGAAATCCTCTGATCAGTTTCCTATCTGGATGGATGAATTATATTTAGAAACTCATCGAGGTTGTTTCTCAAATCACGCGAACGTGAAAAGATTTAACCGCAAGTTTGAAAACAAATTAATTTCACTAGAGTTATTGGCATCTATTACATCAATTCTAAATTCCGATTATAAATTCCCTCAAGAAAAGTTTGAAGAGTTATGGAAGATAGTCCTCAAGAACCAATTTCATGACGTTTTACCGGGAAGCTCAATTCCAGAAGTCTTTGACGATTGCTATGACGATTGGCTATATTTGGAAGAAAAAACAGGTGACATTTTCAAGGAAGCCGCAATTGGATTAAATCTAAAGGAATACAATGAGATTAAGAACCAATTATTCTATGATTTTTTAATATTTAATCCTCATACTTGGGGTGGCAATTTCAGGGTTTTTTTTCCCAATTCATTAATAAATGCAGATGAAAAATATAAAGTCGCGAAAGTTAAATCCTTGAAAAATAATGAGGAGTTTTATTGCCAAAGAAGTAAAACTGATCCTAAAGAATTAGAAGATAAGGTTCCAGAGGGTTGGTGGTCAGTATTACATTTACCACCATTAAGCATAATCCCTGTAAGATTTACATTACTTGATGATCTAAATTTAGATAAATCAGGTTTGGAAATATCTGAGAAAAAATTATCGAATAGTAAATTATCAATAGAAATTAATCCTCAAAATGGAGCGATTTTGAAGATAATTTCGGCGCAGATTAATGATGGAAATAATTTACTTGATGGTAATGCTTCAAATCTAACCTTTGGATTTTTAGATGACAATAATAACGATCCAGCGTGGAATTTAACTCCAGAATACTGGAAATATCCTCTGAATTTCGCAAATGATAAGGATGTTGAGATAAATATAATTGATAATGGTCCAGTTTTTGTAACTTTAGAAATTAAAAAACTTATAGGAATAAGCCAGGTTGTACAAAAAATTAGATTATTCAAAGATATACCCGAAATTTTCTTTGAATATTATACCAATTGGAAGCAGAAAAAAGTGATGTTAAAGATCTTATACTCCACGTCCACCAATGCAGCTATCGTATGTGCAGACGGAATGTATTGTAGTATCAATTCCAAGACAGATCCCGAAGTTCCCTGTGATAAAGCTCGTTATGAAAAACATTGCCAAGAATATTTTGATTTAAGTACGTCAGATAATTCTTGGGGTATAGCAATGATAAATGAGGGAAAATATGCTTTTGATGTAGATCATGGGAATATGAGATTAACTTTGCTAAGATCTTGCAAATATCCACCACCAGCACCCGAAGCTTGGGTCAATGAAGAACGAAAGTGGAATGAAGAGGAATTTACCCATCAGGTTCCAGAATTTAGCGGATTAGGTCCTTTTATCTGTAGATATGCAATTTTACCCCATAATGGAGGAACTTTAAAGAAGGGAGATGGAACTCCCAATCCCTTGGTAAGGCAAAAATCTCTTGAATTTAACATGCCAGTATCAATCATTCCTTTAAATGCAAGCACAAAAAAAACTTCTTTAAATATAGAAAAATTCATAGACATGTATCCTACTAACGTATTTCTCGGGGCAATTAAACATAATGAATGGATAGGAAACCATTCAATAGTAGTAAGGTTTTATGAGGCAATGGGAATAGCTACTGATGTTGAGGTTAATTTTAATCCCCTATTAAGAAAAATAATAAAATCTATAAAACCCATTGATTTAATTGAAAGAGATACTATTTTTATGTATAATTGGAATAAAGACGGTAAATTAAATTTCAGACTGAATAAATTTGAAATATGCAGCTTCGAAATTTCATTAGATAATTAAGTGATTTTTTGTTTCATCTTAATTTTTCTTATAAATAAAAGACTAACTAAGTAGAAGAAAGCCATTGAGAAAAAAAGAAATGCAATGACTACTGGATTATCTTCATTAGGACCGCTAAGAAATATTCCGACAAACATGGATGCAAAAGCGGGTCCTAACCACCTTACGAAATATGATAATCCGTAATATGATCCTGAGATGAGCGATAAACTCTCATCTAAATCTCCAGTCGGGCCATTCATTACTTCTGCGGCTTCTTGAACAATTGAAGCTCCTAATGGAATTGAGAAAAGGGTATATGAATAATATGAGCCTAATACCGTACTCCACACGATGATAAACAATACTATTTTCATTTCAAATGGAAGGTTCGGAACTAAAAATACTATATCAAGCATTGAAGCCATCATCGCAATAAAGATGACTCGATAAAGCGATTTTACCACTGGTTTCTTTTTCTTATTTGCTTGTTTCCAAATAAAATACCAACCAAATTTGCCAAATATTGATATAAAAATATAGATGTAAAATTCTGAAGACCTAAAACCAAGTAAGAAAGTTTGGAAAGGAAAAACGAGTAACCCTAAGATCTTACCCGTTATTGTAATGAAGAATAATGCTAAAGAATAGAGGATAAAATTATCATGTTTTAATGGTATTTTCATTCTTTTAAGGGCAGCGCTAATTTTAATTTTTTCTGGTTGAATCTTCTTAAGTTTATAAAAACTTTCATCAACAGAAAGGAATGTTAAAATTACGGATATTAATCCAAAAATTGCGAGAATAGTCGCTGTTAATGGAATAAAAAATAAAATTACTTGTCCAGAAGGTTGCCACCACTTCACGTTCGCTGGATCTTCTAGCAAACTTTGTACGATAAGGGGCAGTAATAAAGACAATACTGAGCCAATAATCAATAACGCTGAACGGATAGATGCTACTTTTTCTCGATTTTCTAATGTTTGAGATTGTTCTGGAAGCATGGAGTAATAAACATTATAGAATAATGAACGAGCAATCGATTTCAAAATGCTTACTGTCCAAAAAAAAATAGCAGTTGGAATGTAAAACGAATTATCAATGGGACATTTCCAAGGAGGAAACCATAATAATATTGCTGTAATAAACCAGAGAGGTAATGTGTATAACAAAAATGGCCGTCGTTTACCCAATTTTCCTGGCTTTTTATTATCAACAATTACGCCAAAAATAATTGCGAGAGCGGACCCAATTATTAGTTGGGATGTGACTCCAATTGATACAAGTATAGAATTTAAATTGATAGTATAAACATAATACTGGAAAACAAATACTGATTCTAACATGTTGGATAAAAAAACTCCAAAATCTCCAATACAATATCCAATAAGTCGTTTTCCCTTTAACTCGCGAGGAACTAATTCAGTATTCATATGATATAATTCTCATTTGGACTTCTCAATTTTGATGAGTAAATTACCAATCAGGTTATGACTAATGACAAAAAGGATGTCTAGTAGTTTCCACCATCTAGGTACATAGATTTCCTTTTTATTTCTTCTTGATGCCTTCAATACACGTTTTGCAATATCCTTTGCTTCAAGTAGCTTAAATAAAAGACCTCTTTTTTCATAGTTTTCGATCCACTCTTTAGTTTCGGGAGTATTATAAAATCCCGTTTTAGCTGGCGCTGAAATGATAGTTATTACATTAATCATTTCATCAAGCATTTTATATTCTGATCGTATAGAATCGGCTAAAGCAATTATAGCACTCTTGCTCATCGCATAAGCAGCCATATTCGGCACACCAGTTCTCCCTGCAGCACTTGAAGTGAAAATTAATTGTCCAACCCTTTTATTTCTCTCACCTTTTATTTGAGTTGGTCTGCCAATAAATGGCAAAGCTGCTTGTAAAACCAACCAAACGCCATCAGTATTGATAGACATTACCTTGCGATATTCTTCAAATGAGCAACCATTGGTAATTGAGCATTTACTACCTATGCCTGCATTATTAAAAAGAATATCAATATATTGTTCTTTCTGGCTTATATCACTTATTGCATTCTTTATCATTTCTTGATTAGTAACATCCACTTCGTAGAAGTGTACTATTTCTGCACCCATATCTAACAATTCATCCTTTAGTTGTGTTATTTTAAGGGTCGGGAGATCTAGCAGATACATTCTCATTCCAAGAGGGGCAAATTTTCTACAAATAGCGCTTCCAATATCTCCAGTTGCTCCTGTTATCACAAATACCTTGCTTTTATACCATTTTTTTTTCATAAATCAAAAAGATGAAATTCAATTTGTAATGGAAGTAAGAATTAATTCAACAACTAAAGTATTACTAAAAAATTCAATTTAGTCATTATTAGAAACTTAAACCTATTAATTAATCATACTTTTGTACTATTTAACTCATGACGAAAATTTTAGTTACTGGGAGTGCTGGTTTCATAGGTTCTGCGTTAAGGGAATATTTAGAAGCGAAAGATATTAAAGTGGTATCTTATGATATAAAGGATGCACCAGATTATGATGTAAGAAACATTAATAACCTTAGGAACCTAATTAAAGATGTAGAAGGGATTATCCATTTAGCAGCAGTAAGTAGAGTCATTACAGCCCAGCAACAGCCACATGAGTGTATTTCCACGAATATTGGCGGGACATCTAACTTATTAGAATTAGCGAGAACAAGAAATGGCACACTTCCTTGGATAATCTTCGGATCTTCAAGAGAAGTGTTTGGCGAACCCGAAATTTTTCCAGTCACCGAAAAATCTCCAAGAATTCCTATTAACATTTATGGACTTTCTAAAATCACTGGAGAGCATCTCTGTGAAACTTATACTAAATATTATAATCTTAAAATTCGAATTTTGAGATTCTCAAATGTTTATACGGGTGTTAACGATCATTTAGATAGAGTCATTCCTAAATTCATTTTGCAAGCCTTAAAAGATGAAGATTTATATATAAACGGGTCAGGTGAAGAAAGATTTGATTTCACCTACATTTCTGATGTAATAAAAGGCATCTGGGGTTGTTTTGAAGAAATAAGGACTTCAAAGTCCCCGCTTGACGATTTTAACTTATCAATCGGAACACCAGTATCACTAAAGATACTAGCAGAGATTATTGTAGAAAAGACCAACAGTAATAGCAAAATAATGTTTAACCCCTCAAGAGATTATGACGTGAATCATTTCTATGCATCCCCAAAAAAAGCCATTGAGAGATTAGGATTTGAACCATCAGTCTCAATTGACAAGGGAATTGATTTAGCTATTAAAGATCTTAAAAGTTTAATTTGAATTCTTGTGCATTGTTAAAGATATGAAATCTAAAATTAAGCAAATAACCGAACGTAATCTAGATTTTATTAATCCTCTGGCTATTGAAGCTCAATCTGAGGGTTATGGTTTTGTTCAGAGAACTATTGATGAATGGAATAGTGGCATTAATACATTTTCTAAGCGTGGTGAAATTTTATTCGGAATTTTTATATTAAATTCATGCATGGGCATTGGAGGACTGAATGTTGATCCTTACATTGATGATCCCAGTATTGGAAGAATAAGGCATTTATACATATCGCGAAGTTATCGTCGTAAAGGTTTAGCAACACAATTATTGAATAAGATTATTCTTTTAGCTTCCAAACATTTTAATTTATTGCGATTATACACTGAAAATCCTTCTGCATCTTTATTTTATGAGTCAATTGGTTTTACAGAATATAGAGCTGAAAAAGTAACTCATATTTTAAGAGATTTTTAATCATGTAAAAAATTTTGTTTTGAAATTTATTTTAATTAATCTTATTAATCCGCACGGTTCTAAATTTTATTTTTTAATTTCTTCAAATAAATTTTTACTTCGCTTTAAATCCTCTTCCATTTCAGACTCAGATAAAGATGGGGCTTGAATTTTTTCACGTTCGATATAATCCATCATTTTATAAATCGAGACCTTTGCTAAAGTAGCCGCTTCTGCCAAGCTTACTAATCCCTTTCGATAATTCTCTCCAACTTCCTTCAACCTATATTCCTCAATCTGAGCTAATAAAAATTTCCTAATTAAAGAGGAGCGATCCATTCGCTCCTTTTCACTTATTTGGTTCAATTCTTCTATCTCTTTCTCATCTAATCTTGTTGATACAACATCAGTCATTTTTATCCTCTTCCTTTTCTTGAAGTTTATTCATAAAGAATAATATGGATTTTGGTTTTGTAGCATATATTAATTCCAATTTATTTAAAATAGATAAAAATTCTTTTTTATTTATTTGATTTTGCCTACATTTTTCATAATAGAATGTATCAAGCCTTATAACTTGCACATTCTCATTTAAAAGTTTACGGAATGCTTTATCATCTGATGTAATGCAGATTCCTTGTTCAATAGCTAAAAGGAAGCAGCTTGTTTCTCCAGGGTCACTAAAACGATATAAATCCTTAGATATATCTATAGAGACAATAGGTATTCTAAACTCATTTAAGAGAGCTTCCGCTTCAAAAGCATCAGAATAATTATTTGTCTTACCGTCAATAACAACTTCTTGATTTACATTTGAATCTATTACTACTGGGTATTTCACCAAGTCAATGAATTGTTTGAATAACTTTGCTTTAATCAAATATATTAAAGTACAAGCATCTAAAATCCATCTCATTATATTATGTATACAATCGCATATTTATAAGGCTTATGATTGTATACACTCTATTTATTGATTCTTTGGAAGGAAGAGGATTTGATTTTTCATTGATCTGAATTTTATTAACGATAGTGATCGTGAAACCACACTTTCACGAATTTAATGATGCATCTAAATGATATGTGCATATCTTCCGAGTAATACCAGAATCATTTTTCGCTTAATTTTTTAATTACTTTGCAATCCGAATTTTTAATGGGAATTAGATTTCCCATTGGTGATGTTTGATAATAATTTACATTGGAATAAAAGATGAAGAAAATTCTTAGATTTGAACTTATTAGAAGATTTTTAGCTTAAAAAACTAGAAGTACAATAAACAAGTTCAAATAGTTAATCAAAAATATTATTATTAGGGATGGAAAAGAAAAGAATTAAGCGTTATGATGAAAAAATAGAATTCTTAACCCAACTAATTGAGAATCTTGACAAATGGACAAATGATATTGACGAGGCTGAATTTAATAATAATATCAATTTAATTCACCAGTATGGCATTTATCATGCATTTCAATTAGCAATCGAGACAGTTCTAGATCTAATCGCTATGATGGTAAAGGATAGCAAGCACTTGACGAAGGATAATTATACTAATATAGAATTGTTAGAAAATGAATCCTTAATTTCACATACCCTATCAAAGGATTTAAGAGAATCAGTAGGATTAAGAAATCGGATAGTACATGACTATAATGGATTGGATAGTAGCATAGCATATAAAAGTTTAATAAAACTTAAAATAAGCATTAAAGACTTCAAGGAGGAGATATCAAAATGGTTAAAAAACAAATAGTAGATAAAATAAAAAAGGATTTTGCTACCATTTTTCAAGAAAAAAAAATAGTGGGTATTATTCTTTATGGATCACATCTAAACGATTCAGAAACTAATAGAAGTGATATTGATATATGCATCGTAGCTCCAGATGAAGAAGCGGGTAATCTTCTTTCCTTTATATGGACACAGAAGGATTTAGAAAAATATGATATCCGACTTTTTACAGAATTACCCCTCTTTATAAAAATCCAAGTAATAGAGGATGGAAAATTAATCTACTCACCTAATAAGTATGATTTATATGAATATTTTTATTTCTTTCGCAAACTCTGGGAGGATCAAAAACTTAGACAAGATCTTTCTAAAGAAGACCTTCTAACTCTATTTGATTAGAGTATAAGGTGATTTATAGATTTCTTTTATAATAATTTATTAATAAAAGTTTTAAAAGAATCATTATTCAAAATAAATTGAAAAAATTCCACTTATTCAGATGACAAGTTAGACAAAATCAATCGTATGTTTTATTAAAGTAATATTTATTAAATTGTAATTTCATTCTTTATTCATAAAATTAGTATATCAACAGGTTTATTCTCTTGAGTTTTAAGTATCAAAACCACAACAAAAGAAATGGTTTCTGGTTGTTTTTGATACTTATCATATTTTGTTTAGGAAATATGAGTGTGAATTTACTTTTTGTGGATACTCAAAACTCAGATAATTTAAAATTTATTGATTCTAATAAACCTGAAATCGAAAGTGGATTAAACTCCGCTGCTTCTGAATATTCAGGATTGGGGAAAGCCCTTAATGCATCTGAATTTGGAACTGGGAATTTTCAAAGTAACAATTTAAATTTAACTAATAATGATAAGGCTTCAATTGTATTACCAAATAGCTGGAATGCTGATGAGATTAGTGGCAACATTTTTAATATACTTGATTATGATGGTAATTTTTTAAATGATACTTTTGATTCAGGATATGATTCAAACCATTGGACAAGCGATACAAATGATCCAAGTCATGTGACTTTCGATTGGTATAATGCCTCGAGTGGAACAAATGATTCCATATACATGAGATTTGATGGAGATGGATCATCAATAATGAATACATATTATGATTGGGATTACAGTCTTGCTATTCTAAGGGATCAAATACCTTTTGCATATTGGGAAATTAGTTTCAGATATCGAATGCTGTACGATGATTACAGTTGGACAAAGAGTACTGGAGGAGCCTACCATTCAGTATTTATCGATGTGAATGGGAATTCCCAAGAATTTTCTCTCCCTAAGCTTGATACTTTAGATAAGAATGTTTGGTACACTGAAAGTTTTGTATTTCAACCAGAAATTTATAGTTTTGAACTTCCAGGAACTCTTTCATTAATCTTTGAAAGAGCTATCGGTGCTCAACCAATAAGTCCAACAGGATATTTGGAATTGTATTATGATAATATTACATTAACTTTGTCAACCATACCAAGACCACATCAAATAAATCTTACCATGATAGATGAAACACATAACAATACAGTACCTATTTCGGATGGAGTTGATTATGGTCAAGGATCATTAAATTCACAGAACACTTGGGAAGGAAATATGTCTCACTATTTCTCTTTTTCTCATAATTCTTCGGGAAATGTCATAATCTCTTCAAACCTAAATGTACAAGCGAGTTCTTCTAAAAAAACAACCACCCAATTAGGAGTAGAAGGAAGTATATTCAAAGTTGAAAACAATTCCTTAACACAATGGTCTACCTATTTTACGGTTAATCAACCAGGATCATATTCTTCAGGTTATTATTTCAATGTATCTAAGCCCCTAAATTGGGTCATAACTGAGGTAATCGATCCATATTTAGACAATAAAGTAGCTCAGGTGTTAGGAACTGGATACGGGAATACCACTTTCTCGATCCCTAATTCGATCATAACTAATGGGATATGGAAATTCGTGGCAGAAGCTCCAAATTATGTACAAGATGCGAAAATCTATAAAAAAAATGAACAAGATTGGACTCTAAATTCGACTTTTTATCCTTCAAACAAATTCAAAATCAATGCATCAATAGATAACACTCTAATATCAAGCCCAGAATTAACAAATGGAAGCTTGCAAATCTTTTATCCTAATGGAACTCTCTATTATGAAGAGATCTCTTCTGTTAGTAGTACTGGGGATTTAGAGTTTTCAGAGATTACCCTTGGAGCACAGAATACGAGTGTTGGAAGATATTTTGCTTCTATAAGATGGAATGATTACGATACTAACATTTCGCAGGTTGGATATTATGAATTAGAATTTAAAGTACTCCACCATACTAGTTTATTCGCAGTAGATTCCTATTTTGAGCAAATTGCTGGAGAACCACTTCTAATCAAAGTTAACTTTACTGATATTGACCTAAATGTTCCGATTGAGTTTGGAGAGGTCATTTATCAATCATATTTTGGTTCTGGAGTAATGTCTTATATTGGATCAGGAGTATATTTTTCTGAAATCGATACAAGTGGTTCACCTAACGGAGATTATTATTTTTCAATTAATGCTTCGAAATCATTTTATAAAAATCAAACTACTACGGATCTAATTCATTTAAAGTTAAATTCTGAACCAATCAAATTAGTTTTTACTTCAAGAGTGATAAATTCTACTGGAAACAGTTATGCAATGTGTAGAGTTGATCTAGAGGGGGAAATTTCAGGAGCACCTTTATCTCCAGCAAATTTCAGTACGGATTGGGATAATGGATATTCTTATATGGATTATGGAAATGGGACATATGATCTCAACTTTTCTACTAATGGACTACCTCTTGAAGGTGTTATTGAGACATATGAAATTGGAATATTTGTTAATAAGATAAATTATGAAAGCATTTCTGATTCTATTACACTAATTGTCCATCCAATTGCTACATCAGCAGAGGCAAATCGTACGAATATTGTAAGTTATATAAATGAGAACTTTGATATAAAAGTAAATTATACGATTGCAAGTAATAATGCACTAATAAGTGGAGCGGAATGTACTGTCCAGTGGGATAGTGATTATGAAATAGATAACGTTACCGACGGATTCGTGATTAAATATTATACAACAAATCTCAATATCGATGCTTACAATAGCTTGATAACGTTATCCAAGCCAGGATATGAAGATGCGTTGGTAAATATTGTGGTTATAGTTAATGAACAAGATGTCAGCATATATCTATCCATTAATGGAGATAATGTAACTCAAAATGAACCGATTGAGCTATCTTTTGAAGAGACTATCAATGTCACTGCTCGAGTATACGCTGATCGAGAACATGCCTTCTTGACAGGAGGGGTTCTTACAATGATGAGTGATCATTATGAGGCGAATCTTACTGAACCTCAATCCACCTATTACAATTTGGTAGAAGTTATAGATGGAGAATACTTTGATACCGGTTTAAGTACGATTTATCTACGATTTGAAAAAAACAATTATACAACAACAGTATTTTCCTTTCAATTTTTCATTCGAGCACAGAATGTCAATTTAACAGTAAGGATTGATAATGAATTAATTCCAGAAAATCATCTAATCGAAAAATTTAATCATCAAAACATTACGGTTTCTTGTAGAGCGTTTGCTGAAATCGAAGCGATTTATTTATCGGGGGGATCTGTAGTGCTCATTACTGAATTAAATGAAATTAGCTTATCAGAAGATCTTGATTTTTGGTATAATAAGACATTTACCATCTCTTCTGACCTCTTATCACAAGGAATAAATTATGTTTATTTAAAATTTGATCTTTCAAATTACACGACTACAACTTTCTCATTTCAAATTTATCTTAGAGCACAGCCTATTAGTTTAGATGTAAGGATTGATCATCAAAATTTTACAGAAAATCATTTATTAACAAGAGATTTTAATCAAAATGTTTCTATATCGTGTAGAGCTTTTGCTGATGTCGAGAAAATTTACTTAACGGGGGGAACTATAACCCTCTTTATTGATACGACTGAAATATCTTTATCAGAAAATGCTAATTACTGGTATAATGGATCATTTATCATTTCTACGGATCTTTTTTCCCTTGGATTTAATAATATTTATCTGAGATTCGAGCATGAAAACTATACAACCACAATTTTTTCCATTCAATTGCAAGTTAATCAAATAAGTATAAATATCAGACAAATCGGTTTCACAAATTCTTTAGATATGTATTCAGGAGATAAAAAATTAATTTCAATTAACTTAACTGAATTAAACTCAAATAAACCTATAGAGAATGCCACAGTAACTTGTAATTGGAGATTTGGTCAATATAGTTTTGAGTATACAGGGAACGGAATTTACAATTTAACACTTGGTCCATTTACAGCTATAGGAACCTATCCATTCAATATAATCATTACCCCAAAAGAAAATGAATATAAAGTTTCTCAATTTTCATTCGATATAATCATTTCTGAGAAACCAGTCCCTAACTATTTATTCTTAATCATCATTATAAGTCTTATCGCCGTGGTTGGGATTCTAGGAGTTTTGAGTCTGAGATCTTATGTTATTCTTCCAAGAAAAAGGAGGAAGCAACAATTAATCGCAGAAAAAACTCAAGGATATAAGGATATAAGAAATATTGAAGCAATTATCATTAGTAGTAAACAGAGTGGCATGACCCTCTATAACAAGACCTTTTCAATTTTAGACGAGGATTATATTACCGGATTCTCGGGATTTATTCAAGCAATCACCATTCTAGGAAAGCAATACACTAAAGCAGGTGAAAAAGTAGAATCCGAGGATGAATTGATGAAAACTACGAATGAAATTAAAGAATTGGATTTCAATTTTTTCCATTCCTTAATATGCGATCATGAGCAAATTCGATTAATTCTACTCCTCAGAGAAAAAAGTTCTGAACAACTAAGACAAGAAATTGAACACCTCGCAAGGGATCTGTATAAAGAATGTGAAGATCTCATCGTAGGATTTCTGGGGAATTTAAAAGCTGTGAGAGCACCATTCGAAGAAGTAATTGATAGACACCTCGCATTTTATTATAAAGGTCCGTTTACTCTCAATAAAAATGAAAAATATCAATTATTAAAACTCTCGGGAGATTTATCGAATCTGGAATTACGGGTCTTAAATGTGCTTGAATCACAATCAAAATACAATAAGCAATTCTTATTAAACGTTTTGTTCACTTCTCTTTTGCAAAATGTAGATCAAGACAGTTTGATCATTGCGATAGAATCCCTTATCGCACATGAATTAATTATTCCTCAAAGTCAGAAATATTCACTCTATTTGAATTAAAATACTCAAGGGTACTTTCCCTATATGACTTATTTTTAATGGAATTACCTTTCTATCAAAAATATAATTCAAGATTTTTGAAACAGAACTGGATTTATAGGTAGAGGAATGTTTAAAAGACAAAATTTTCATAATTCAATTATCAAATTATTTATAAAAATTAAAGAATTTTTAAATTTGGTTTGAAAATTCTGAATCATAAAAAAGGGAAAGTGGCAATTCTTTTAATGTTCCTCTTAGTTCTCTTAGGAAACATTAAGTTGCATAACTCCATTAATTATGATTCTAATAATAATTACAATTTAAGAAATAAAGATACTGAATCAGATTCAAGATTAAAAACTGCTAACCAAGATCCTAAGGGAAGACCTTTATTAATCACTCAGCATACGACAATTTCAAATACTTATTTCCCCCTAAGCCTACCCACAAATGTGAGTTTCACCTTATTAGAAGGTTGGACTTCTAAAAATGTAACAATTAATTATGATGAAGTTACCCATTATAAGGATTGGGTCATAAATGGTACTTTTGATGATGGAGAAAACCCATGGGAATATGAAAGTTCCAATCCGAGTAAAATTGTT
Source organism: uncultured archaeon (assembly GCA_964632315.1). GTDB lineage: Archaea > Asgardarchaeota > Lokiarchaeia > Sigyniarchaeales > SOKP01 > SOKP01. The sequence goes on along the minus strand of CAZWEM010000009.1, from coordinate 72,308 downwards.
AAAGGAGATTGGCAACCCGAATATGCTTCGATTGAAGTTAATGCCTTACAATCACTTTCTAAAGGAGATTACGGCTATTTTGAAGAAAATCTTACCATTCCTGAAATATCAACATCAAACACAATTGCGTCCTTGTCTATGAATTATAAGTATGATCTCCCAAATCCAGCACCACCTTCAACTACTATTAGTGCTTTTATTTCTATTACTATTGGAGGTATTGAAAAGAATATTTCAGTAAGTTTTTCCAATTTAGTCCCCAATGTAGCAAATTGGAATACTATTAGTATGACCTATGACATTTCAGAAGTCGGTCAAATTATCCCGGAAAATGCTACATTACGAGTTGGAGTGCATGTTGATGATGCAACAAGTACTCCAAATCGAGTTCAAACTTTATATATTGATGATGTTCAATTTACGTTTTGGACAAAACCTAACGAACCAAATTTGATAATCGCTAAGGATGTTGAATTTGATCAAAATTACTATTATGAAAATAGCACGTTTGGAAAAGGTAAAACTTTTATCGATGTGGAGAGAAGTAGAACTGAAACCAGTAGTGTGAAATTCACAATTTCGAAAAATCCCGTCTATATTGAAGATTTATACGTCTATAATATTACAATTATGTCTGATGCTTTAAAAAGTTTAAACTCAACCGTGAACGGAATAGAAAGTTCTGAATATACAACGAGCAATCAAATTATTTGGCAAACTGAATGCTCTTTCATGATTCCTTATGGATATTCTAATAACTGGGCAAAAATAATGAAGCCTAGCGACTGGAATATCACATCTATTTTGGATGAATACAATTCAGAGCAAAGAGATAGTTGTACAGGATATGATCCCGGCTCTGGGACATTAATAATTCCACAAGGTGTTTTAAGCTCAGGATTGTGGATCATAAAGGCATTAAGTCAAAATTATATCTCGGAAGGAAGTTTGAACGTGTATAATGGAACAGTTTTTGAAATAAAATCGAGTGTAACCTTAGGAGATACTTTTCAGATTAATGTATCCTTAGATGGTTCGGTTCCTTATCAAAACACATTTATAAATTGCTCTATCGAATATCCAAATGGTTCTCTCTTTCATCAAAGCAGTGAGCAATTAACATCTCATTATATTGAATTTGGGAGTTTTATTGTTGGAAAAAATATGCCAGTAGGTAGTTATAGTGTTATTTTACTCTGGACAAACAACCAATCTTATGTATATCGAGACAAAATTGGTTATTTACAGTTTAATTTTAGCCTATGGCATCACACAAACTTAACTCCTGTAGAACCATTCATCGAAAGAGTTTCTGGAGAACCGCTTTTGATAAAACTAAATTATACTGATTACGATCTCGATACCTACATCGATTTTGCAACTATTTCCTATAATTCTACTCTTGGATTTTCTGGAACAATGGTATATTTTGGTTCGGGAATTTATGTTGCTGATATTGATACGAGTGGAGTAGGAATTGGAGAATACTATTTTTCATTTAATGCGTCAAAAATATTCTATGAGAATACAACGGAAGTAAATTTGATTCAACTAAATATCATCGAGCAACCTTTAACATTAGACTTTTCATCGAGAGTTCTTAATGCTTTAAGTAATAATTATTCAATTTGTGAGGTAACTGTTAATGGTGAGATTTCAAAAACACCTATACCAGATGCAAATGTCAGTACCGATTGGGATAATGGTTACAGTATTTTTGATTATGGTAACGGGACATATAGGTTAAATTTTTCGACGAGTGGTCTTCCAATAGGAGGAGTTATTGAGGCTTTTGAAATTGAAATATTTGCTAATAAAACCGGTTTTGGAAGTGTTACGGACTATATCACGCTCATTATTCATCCAATTAGTACATTAGCATGTGTGAATACCACAAATGTAGTAACCTATATTAACGAACACTTTGAAGTAGAGGTAAATTATACAGATACAAGCAGTGGTGAACTAATTAGTGGGGGATCATGTACGGTCTCGTGGGAAGGTTACTATGAAATTAATGATGTATCAGATGGATTCAAAATCACATATTACACAACCGGTTTAAACATTGATGTATACAATAGTCTAATCAGAATAACTAAGCCCGGGTATGAGGATGCGTTAGTGAGTATTACAACGGTTATCAATGAGCAAGAGACTAACATGTCAGTTAGTATTAATAGTATTGATATAACTCAAAATAGTCTTGTTGAGTTATTTTTTAAAGAAAATATAAATTTAACAGCTAGGATCTTCGCTGAACCGGAAGGTGCTTATTTATCAGGAGGAGTTTTAACTATTTTAAGTGATAACTATCAAAATATTTTAGTCGAAACACAACCGACATTTTTTAGTCTAAAATTCAATATAAACGGGGAAAATTTCAGTTCCGGTCTCAATTCTATCTTTCTAAGATATGAAAAACAAAATTATACAACTTCTATCTTTTCATTTCAATTTTTTATTCGAGCTCAAGAAATTTTTTTAGATGTTAAAATTAATGACGTATCTATTCCTGAGAATTATTTACAAGAAGTATATACAAACCAATTAATCTCCATATCTTGTAGAGCGTTTGCTGAAGATGAAATGATTTATCTGACTGGTGGTAGTGTTAAATTCATAACGGAGGGAGATGAATTTGATTTAGTAGAAGAATCTAATTATTGGTATAATATATCAATCAGAATTTCTTCTGATAATTTCTCGCTCGGAATTAATAATGTTTATGTTAAATTTGAACTTTCTAATTATTCTACAACTACATTTTCATTTCAGATTTATGTCCGTTCTCAAAATATAATTATGGATGTTAAAATTAATGATGTCTCTATTCCTGAGAATTATTTACAAGAAGTATATTCCAATGAATTAATTTCCTTGTCATGTAGAGCGTTTGCTGAAGATGAAATGATTTATCTGACTGGTGGTAATGTTAAATTCATAACAGAGGGAAATGAATTTAGTTTGGTAGAAGATCCTATTTACTGGTATAATACGTCGATCAGAATTTCTTCTGATAATTTCTCTCTCGGGATAAATTATGCTTATGTTAAATTTGAGCTTTCTAATTATTCTACGACTACATTTTCATTTCAGATATTCGTCCGTTCTCAAGACATACTATTAGATGTGAAAGTTGATGATCAAAATATTGCAGAGAACTATTTGTTAGAAGCATTCTACGATGAATCTATTTCTATATCTTGTCGAGCATTTGCTGAAGATGAGGCTATTTATCTATCGGGAGGAATAGTTAAATTTACTATTGGAACTAATGAGTTAAATATCTCAGAAACATCCAACTACTGGTATAATAGAACATTCAACATAGCTCCAAACTTTTTCATTGTAGGAATCAATTATGCTTATATCAAATTTGAACATGTTAATTACTCTACTATAATTTTCTCATTCCAGTTTTATATTCGTACCCAAAATGTAGTTTTAGAGGTAAATTTCGATGGCAATAATATTCAAGAGAATGATTTAATAGAAAATAAGTACTTTAATGATTTGATTACGTTATCTTGTAGAGGATTAGCTGAAAAAGAAGCCATTTATTTGTCTGGTGCTACTGCAAAATTTATTGTTAATACTCAGGAATTTATTCTTCCAGAGAGAGATTATTATTGGTATAATGAAAGTATTAGCATCCTTACTAATACTTTTTCTTTAGGAATTAACTATGTTTATGTCAAATTTGAACTTACTAATTATACTACTACTACATTTTCGTTTCAAATCCAAGTAAATCAAATCCCAATACATGTACAAAGAATTGACTTTACAGACTCTTTAAACGTACAATCAGGGGATAAAATATCCATTTTGATTAATCTTACAGAAATAAATTCTAATATTCCTATAGAGAATGCCACTGTATATTGTTATTGGGAATTTGGTACATACTACTTTGAATATATCGATTCTGGTACGTATAAGCTGGATCTTGGTTCGCAAACAGAGATAGGTACTCATCGCTTCAATTTAGTTATTACACCAAAACAAAACATTTACAAAACTACTGAAGATTCCTTTTTAATTATAATTACTGAAAAACCGACTCCGAATTATATTTTATTAATAACAGTTATAGGTCTTATCGCAATTGTTGGGATTCTAGGAACTTTAAGTGTGAGATCTTATGTCATTCTTCCAAGGAAAAGGAGAAAACGGCAATTAATCGCAGAGAAGACTCAAGGATATAAAGATATAAGAAATATTGAAGCACTTATTATCAGTAGTAAAATAAGTGGAATGACCCTATACAGTAGAACCTTTTCAATTTTGGATGAGGATTACATCACAGGATTTTCAGGTTTTATTCAAGCAATTACTATTTTAGGAAAACAATATACTAAGGAGGGTGTGAAATTAGAATCTAAAGATCAGTTGATAGAAACTGGTAATGAATTAAAAGAATTAGACTTTAACTTTTTCCATTCCTTGATTTGCGATCATGAGCAAATTCGGTTAATCTTACTTCTCAGAGAAAAGAGTTCTGAACAATTAAGACAAGAAATTGAACACCTCGCAAGGGATCTGTATTCAGAATGTGAGGATCTCATCATAGGATTTATTGGAAATATAAAGGCTTTAAAGAAACCATTCGAAGAAGTAATTGATCGCCACCTCGCATTTTATTATAAAGGATCGTTCACTCTTAATAAAAATGAAAAATATCATTCATTAAAACTTTCGGGAGATTTATCGAATTTAGAGCTACGAGTCTTGAATGTTCTTGAATCACAATCAAAGTACAATAAGCAATTCTATTTAAATGATTTATTCACTTCTCTTTTGCAAAATGTAGATGAAGACAGCTTGATCATTGCAATAGAATCTCTTATCGCATATGAGTTGATTATTCCACAAAGTCAGAGATACTCTCTCTATTTAGATTGAAAAAGATAGTAAAATCCTACTTACATAAAAAACAATAAAAAAATTTAGTTTGCTTTTTTTTCCGCTTTTAATCGCTTTTTCTCTTCTTTTCTTCTTATTTCGTCTTCTGTTAGCCCAGTTAAAGTTTCTTGACCATATTTTTTAGTTAAAATAATAGCTATAGCCCACGTCACCAAAGCAGCAAATACTCCTCCTGCACTGCTAGTAACACCTCCTAACATCACCTGAGGTATGAAATTCGTTAAACCGTGGAATAATATCACCAAGAAAACATTTTGAGTGTTATTGTAAATCCAGGTGTATATTATTGAAATACCCATCGTGCTTGCCGTGAATCCTACCAGTGATAAAATACTTAAATATATCCCATAATCAAATTGGAAGAGATAAAGGTAAATTAGGTAAGGAAAATGCCATATTGCCCAAAAAGTTCCAAGAATCAAACTAGAGTTATATGCATTATACCCCTTTTGAAGTTCGGGTAAAGCGTATCCTCTCCATCCAGGCTCCTCTAAACCACTAGTTAGAGTTGTATTTAGAAACATTACAAGTAAGAAGATAGCTGAAATTCCAGGGTTAAATAGGTTAGTTAAATCCACTAATGATAAGAGAGCTCCAAGAAGGAAAATTAATACAGGTAGAACCACTATTATTCCATACCATTTAATATGGACTTTAACTTTTCCCATCCTTTTAAGTAAATCTTTTATCCCATCCCTTTTTTCAGTAAAATTGAGTAATAGAAAGGCAGCAATTATCGGAGCATACACTCAGATTTGATTTAGAATAAATATTATTGGATGTATATCATCAACAAACCCTTCAGAAATCAATTGATTAAAAGTCAAGATACTTGGTAGAAAATAATTATTAGAAATGGAGATCACTATCGTAGGTATCCAAAATAGCCATATAATCCCAATAGCTAAGTAAAATAAAGAACAAGCCTTTTTGAAAAATTCATTTTATTCTGTATGTGATATGTAATTTATTTAGTTTATTCAAAGTAGCTGATATTAAGAAAGTGCTTTTTATGAATTATAAAATTCAAAAAGAAAGTACTTTTAGCTTTTGAGTTTTTTTAACCTTTTTTAACTAAACCATTAAAAGAAGAAAATTGAGCAAAAATCTTAGCATCTCCTTCAATTTTAGCAAAAATATTAACAGGTGAAGCTGCTTTTGGCTTATCGTCTTTACTTGCAGGTGTAGGACCAAAAAAAATGCAAAATCCATTGCCATCTGGCCAATATCCCACATCACCAACCTCACAATCAACTTGAGATTTTTCCCTACCTAAAGCAACGGGTATCTCTCCGTAGAGTTCTTCTCCCCATCTTGAAAGATTCAAATTAAGGGGTAATTTTTCCCAAATTGCCTTACAGGTCTTAGGATTTTTATCTATTAATAACTTTGCTTTAATTGCGCCTATTTTTTCATTCTCTATGATGATATATTCCATAAATTAGTTCCCCTTTTATTTTATGGTGCTATATCTGATAACATATTTATTATATTTATTAATTTTTCTTGATATAGAATATAAACCCGATTTAGTGGAGACTATAAGGAAGCCGAAAATCGCGTCTTTTTCCAATATGGAACCCCAAAATACCACCAATTATCATGAGAATGGCAAAATCAATTAAATTAAGATATATATACCACGATCCAAGACTTATCAAAAATCTACTAATCCCTATAAGCCCATAAAGTAAACATAATCCAAATCCAATTAACGTAACTCCCAAGGAAGTGTATAGTATTTTATTTACCATTAAGGAAGGTCTTACGCGAATATAATAAGCACCTATAAGAGCTACTCCAAAGATAATTGATAAAATTAAAAATCTGATGAATTCTTCTTTAAGGAAAATGATAAGAACGATAGATGAACCAACATATGAAATAAATAACGCAATCCAATATCTCTTCCAATAGACCGATTTTAAAGTCGTTCCTTTTTTTCGATACTTCTCTTTAGATATACTTCTCTGCCAAAAAAATGTAATTAAGATTATTAAACCAAACAGTACAACAAAAGTTAAATTTGGAAGAAAGAATTCGGGGAAAAAGAGCAAGCTGAAAATGCTTAAAGCTCCATAAGAAACAATTATGCCAATCCAAAGTCTTTTCCATTTTTTTACATAATTAGCATTATTATTCTCTGCATTATTCGAATCTGATGCCATATTCATCGATCTTCAGTAAAAAATAGTATATATAAAAGTAGCGAATGTACGAAAAAATTGTTTGTCAAAAAAAAATTTAGAAATAAGTTTATTTAGATTCTTCATATTTGGCTTTCCAAATAGGATCATTAATTTGTAACTCTCGCCGTTGTACTTTTCCAACCATAGATTTGGGTATTTCTTCAATTATTTCTATTGTTTTAGGACATTTATAATGCGTAATGTTATCTTTACACCAATTAATAAGATCATTTAAATTTGTTTTTGTACCTTCTTTCAATTGAATCCATGCTTTAACCATCTCCCCTGTTTCTTCATCTGGAAGACCTGCTACTGCTACTTCAATTACATCTGGATGATTCCCTACTAACTCTTCGACTTCCTTAGGGAAAACAGAGTATCCCTTATATTTTATCATTTGTTTTTTCCGATCCCTTATAGTGATCTGACCAGTTTTGTCCATAAATCCAATATCTCCCGTAAGACACCATAATCTTCCATCCCATTCTTTCAGAGTATTTTCTGTTGCTTCTGGGTTGCTTAAATATCCTTTCATCACCTGAGGTCCACAGACACAAATCTCACCTGTATTTTCGATGCCAAATCCTTTTATGGGACCCTTAGAAAAGTCTTCCTGATCAAAAATAGTCCAGTCAACACCTGGATATGGTAATCCTATTTTACCCGGTTCATCCATGCCATTAAATGGTCCAGCACTTACAGCAGTAGTGCATTCAGTTAAGCCATAAGCTTCCACAAGCCTGCCTCCACTTACTGCTTCAAATTTGTCTTTTACTGGTTTATGAAGCGCTCCTGCTCCACTCACGCAGAGCCTAAACATATTTTTAAGTTCGGGCTTAGGATTAGCTTCTAAATATCTAGTAAGTCCAATGAAGAGGTTTTCCACTCCGGGAAGGATCACTCCCCCTTCAGGTCCTACTTCTAAGATAGTATCAACTACTTCCTTCATAGAAGACGGAGGCCTTGGGAATAGGATGCTATAGTCTCCTCCTTCAATTACTACATTTTGAACAATTGTCATTCCAAAAGCGTGAAACATTGGTAATATCCCAACACAAGCCATAGGGTGAGTTGCATCAGGCATCCACATGAAGTTTTGCTTAGCATTTGACACGCAATTATAATGTGTAATAATTGCCGGTTTAGGAACACCTGTTGTGCCCCCAGTCATTAAATAAACAGCCGGATCATTGAGAGGATCAATCTCGACTTCAGGAATATCCACTTCCCCTCGTTTTTGGCAAGCATCGAGAAAATTAATTGCGCCAGGTACTTCTCCAGTTGGAATTGTTCCCTCTGCGATAAGTTGTTCCTTGATTGCAGGGGGGATTGCCGCTAAATCCACAATATTTGTGGAGATTACAAATTCGAAGTTATGCTTTTCTTTAATGGGTTTAATTAATCCATACATCGCATCCATGCAAATTAGAGCCTTAGCTTTCACTTTTTGCAGCACACTTAAAATTTCTATTGGCTTGTACGTAGGATTAATTGGAACAACTATTGCTCCTAATTTCACAGTAGCAAAGTATCCAATTGTAAATTGAAAACTATTGGGAAGCAATATTGCAATTACATCTCCTTTTTGAATTCCTTGACGTGATAATGAAGTTGCTAAAGAATCGACATACTTCCTCAAAACTCTGTAGTTCATGAATGTTTTCGAAAACCAAGCATATTTATTTTTCCCAAATTCTTCAGATTTTTCATCAAACCAGTCTCCTAATGAAATTAGAGGAAATGTAGGGTGTTTTGGCACGCCTTCTTGCCATAAACCAGAATTAAACCAAGGACGATCATCACTAATATGCCACTTAGGTGGTTCCATTTTTTTTCGTACCTCTATTAAATTAATTGATCAATATATTTGATGATTCAAAATATAAATCTTCTTGGACTATTTAGTCAAATTAGGAATTACTCTCGAATTTCTTGGTACTTATAAAGAAAAGCATAAAAAATGATTATAGAGACCTATAAATATACTATTTATTGTAACATTAATGATCAATATGAGTGAAAAATACGAGCACCGAGTAAATCATCTTAAAAATAATAAACATCATAAAGAAGGGAAACATCATCAAAAAGAATTCAAGCCATATTCAAGAAACAACAAACTAAGCCAATTGAAAAAAGAAGAAAAAAAATTCCATGAGAAACTTGATAAAAGCGAATATACTTGGTTATAAGGTGAAAAAAATAAAGAAATATTTACTCGAAATAATTAAAGCACCTTAATAATAGCGAACGAACTAATATTCGTATAGAATTTCGCCAAATTTTGCTTTTTTAAGTCCTTTTTCGCATCTTCGAATTGAAACTCTAAATCATCCAATTTTCTCTCAACAATTTCAATATCCTTTTTAATGAACTTAATTTCTTCCTCTAAAGAGTTAATATTATCTAATTTCTCTTCTTGCTTCTTCTTGTCAGTCAAATCATAGATATTTCGCATCTGACGTTTCGTAGGTCTTTGACGTTCTTTTCTCTCTAGTTTTATAAAAAGAATTTCTTTTTTGTATTTAAGCAATCGTTTCTTATTTAGGTGAATTTTCTCTTTTTTAGATCTTTCAATCTCAAAAATTTTATCGTTCAATCGCTTAATTTCCTTTTTCCATGCGGAGGTTTTCCTTTTAAGGATTTTTTTAGCATGATCTCTTAAAGTATCAATTTTTTGAGAATCTACTTCTATATTTTTAGGAGTTGAATTGGTAAAATCAAAAATTTTGTCATATTGTCCTATATCTAAACAAAATTCAGCCAAATGTTCAATCTCATTACCATTTTTATCAATAATAATGGCATTGTATTGATTTTCAATGATATATCCTTGAAACTTTATGCTAAAAATAAAGAGATAAAATGTATTGGACTGGTTTATCTTATTTACCAATCTTGAGGGAAGTGCATTTTTCTTCAAAAATAAAATTGTATATAAGCCATTGAAAGCCCTAGATTCACAGTATTCAATTAAATTCGTAATGAGAGGATGACCTAAGGCAAAAAAATCGATCTCTTCCATTTCACGCGCAAGATTCAATCCAAATGTGCCAGAATATTCCTCAAACAATCTTAATCGTTCATTATTACGCAATTCCTCCGAGATTTTAATCGTGACTTCACTATTCACTGTATTTTCTTTTTCGGGAATAAAGAATCCATATTTTCCTTCTTCCAAGTTGAAGAAATATTTTATCAATAAATAAAGTTCATTATGACTAAGCTTCACTTCTTCGCAACTATCCCTAGAAGTGACTAAATCATCAACTTGAAATGATTTCTTATCAATCATTAAATCGTCCAATTGAACTTCAATTTCTTTAGCCCTTTTTACTTCCATATCAAGCTTACGCGTGAATTCGTTTAATTTTCTACGTTTTTCTTTCTCTGAGGCAAATATTAAATCCTTCATATCTTTTTCGATGTTTCCTATGATCGGTTCAAGTTGTCCAATTGATTCTTCGAATAGGTTTATGCGTTTATCTAAGGCAAATATTATATCTGTTTCAATAGTTCCTTCTAAGAAAAAATTATAAATGAAAATTTCTTTCGATTGCTGACCAATTCTATCTAAACGTCCTATTCTCTGTTCTAACTTCATGGGGTTCCATGGAAGATCATAATTCATAAGAATCCTACAGAATTGAAAATTGCGACCCTCTCCTCCTATTTCTGTAGATAGTAGAATTGAAAAATCCTCGTCTGCCCTAAATTTTTCCACAGCATGCTGTTTCTCTACTTTATCCATCCCTCCATAAAAAATATAAGTAGAATATCCTTGTTTGGATAATAGATCTCGTAGATAAAAAAGTGTATCGACGAATTGAGTAAAAACTAATATCTTTTCTTTTGGATTATCTCTATAAATTGATTCCATCAAGTTTAAAAGAGCATCTAATTTGGAATCATATGGAATTGATATTAATTTCTCATAAAAATGCTTTAAGATTCGTTCTTGGTTGGTTAAGTTTAACAATGGTTCTTTTTCCCGATTTGAATTGAAAGAAATTTCTGAGTCTAAATATTCATCTTCTAATTCAGATTCAAAAAACTCGGGATCTTCATCAAAAATGTCATCAACTTGGGAACTTAAGCTCTTCGAGCGCTCAATTTGATCTAGGCGTCTCTCAATGCTCTTTAAAAATGCAATTTTAGAGCTAGTAAGTAATTTTTGCAAGGTTGTAATAACAAATCCGAGTCCTACATTTGTTTTACTCACGGAGGTATTGTAAATTTTTGCAAGATAAAGGCGAATTTCATTATAGATTTCAAGTTCTTCGTTTTTTGGATGTACCATTATAGTTTGGACAATTCTTTTATTCAAATATTCATCAAAGAATACATTCTTTTTACGATTGCGAATTAGAAATTTTGATAATGTATGGTCCTTTTCAACCTTTTTAATGAGTTCAAATTTGTAATCATCTGAATTAAGATGCTCAAGTATTTTAATATCGGAATCCCGCTTGTTGATATACCCTAAATTTTTTAATAATTTTATGGTGTTTTTTACTTCAAAATTATTAAGATGACTTATATTATTCAAGTTAAAAACAAGTAAATTTATGAACGGTAGATTTTTCCTAAAATGCTCAAAGTCAGAAAAATTCTCGAAAGTACCCCCCTTTATTAGTTCGATTAAAGAAAATAATTCAAATGAATGAAGTTGAAGTGGGGTGGCAGTTAATAATAATAAGCTCTGGCAACTATCACTTAAATTTCTCGCTAAACTATAATTAAGAGTTTCTCTATAATTTCCTGTGGATAAATTTGTAATATATCTCCTTAAATGATGTGCCTCATCAAATATGATTATATCCCATGAAACTTGACCTAAAAGTTCTGCATATTTCGGATTTCTGGCAAATTGAAGTGAGCATATAATACAATTATCGTAAAAAAAAGGATTTCTTAATTTATCTTGACTATAAATATTCCCATTTTTTTTGAGTTCTTTTATTTTTTGTCCATCATAGATTACAAATTCCATGTTGAATTTGTTTTCCATTTCGAATTGCCATTGTCTTACTAAAGTTGCTGGCACAATGATTAAAACTCTTTCTGCCAAGTTCCTGGCCATCATTTCCTTTACGTATATTCCTGCTTCAATAGTCTTTCCAAGCCCAACCTCATCTGCTAAAATGACTCTTGGAAAATATTCCTCTGATAATCGGTGAGCGACATTTATTTGATGTGGCATTAAAGTAAGTCTAGAGTTTGTTATACATTTAATTTGATACGAAGTATAAAATGAATGAAAGAGATTCGCCCAATATTTAATTAGGAATTGTCTCGGCGGATCAAGTTTCTTTTGTTCTAAAATTTTCTTCACTGGTTCTTGATAAATGGAGAAAGTATCAGATTCAGAGACTTGATCGAGTTTCCCATTTGGATAAAGGACTTCATATGAAATCTTTCCATTTTCTAGTAGAAAATCATTGGAATTGATAACTCCAACTCCATTACGAGTGACTACTCGCTCATTCAATTGAAAAACATGATGAATTAAGTCAATAGGATGGATTATCTTAGTGACATTATTCTCAAATCTGACTTTATATTTAATAATATACTGAGTATCCTCTTCATCAAGAGATTTAGAGGTCGGAATTTCTAATTTCCCTATTATTCTCCCTATACCTAATTCAAGGTTAAATCTATAATTGATTAAATTTCCTATATTAAATTCTTGGCCTTGGCAATATATATTGAAACATTTAGAATATTTTGATTCTAAATCGTTGCTACAGAAAGGGCAAGTATAACCTTTAATATTTATAACCATAAGACTATTTTTCTCTATATCTTTACTAAATGAAGTAAAAAGTATAAGTTTTGTCTTTTTAAACTCTAAGCGCTGCAAAAGTGGAAATAATAGAAAAAATTAAACGTACCTATGTAGGGAAGAATAGAAATTTAGTCTTTATTGACTTTTTTTCAATGAAAAAAGCTTAATCGCTTTCAGGAGAATCATATTTCCATCTGTCTATCGTGAATCTCCAATATGATTTTACCTTTTCAATCATTCTTCGAGAAAATTTGTAAAGATTTTTCTTATAGCTATGCTGACTATCTAAATAAGAACAAAATAATGGAACAGCTTTATTAAAACCGTCAATTCTCAAATTTTTATATATTTTTTCTAACTCGACAAGAGGTTGTGTTTCCAAATCTTCAAACTTTACTTCAATTAAATTTTCTTTTGGAATCAACTCTCTCTCTTTAAAATAAGTTTTCATCATATTTTTATATATCCAGAGAATATCTCCTTCAATTTCTTCATCAGAAATTCTTTGCAACTTAAATGCATCAACTGTTTTCTGATAAAAACGCTTCGTCGATGCAAAGACGACAAATGGATTCCTATAAATATGTATGAATTTAGCATCTGGGAACAATTTCAAAAGAAATTTTATTCTTCCCGTATTTGCAGGATTTTTCAAGATTAACTGTTTACCATGCATGTTCCAAGTAGTCTTTCTCAGGAGGTAATTATAGATATCTATCCACTTTTCCTGTATTTTTTTAGGAAGATTTTCAAATCTTATGTATTTGAAATAAAATTCCCTGAGCTTTTTTGGGAAGTAAAAACCATTATAGAAAGTATATGGAAATAAGTTGGAAAGTGCCATCTCTTCCTCTTGAGCTTTTTCAAGTCCCATCTCCATGTTATCCATGGGTCTCTTTTTCGGCAGAAATACACGCATAAAGAATTTGAATAAAGGATTTTCTAAGAAAGCATTGGGAAACATTGCTTCTAACATTGTTACGAACCCAAATTGAGGATCTTGGCATAATAAATTATGCAGATGAGTAGTTCCACTTCTCCAGTGGCCCAATATGAAGATTGGGGCCTTTTTAATCTCAATTTTATCGATTAATTTATCGTATCTCCACCTTTCATAAATCCTGAAAGGAATTCCAATAGAACTAAGAAAATCTACAAAGAAAATTCTAGGAAAATATCTTAAAGAAAAGGAACGATTTGAAATCACCATCTTACTCCAATTTCGTACCGAAGTACCGAGTGATGGTCCCATTTTTTCCTGAAGAGTATGTTTATGCTTTTTCATTCGAGACTTCTCATTAAGATTAACTATTACAAGTAACGTTAGGGCTTTATTTTTGATAAATCTTCTTTCTAAAAAAATAAAGAAATTTCACAAGAATGCTTCTATATTCCTTTCTCAGTTAATTTTTTTTTGTAAATATTCATCTATTGCTTTAGCTGCTTTCTTTCCAGCACCCATAGCTGATATTACCGTGGCACTTCCCGTGACAATATCTCCTCCAGCGAAGATATTTTCGATATTTGTCTGCCCATCTTCATTAGTTTGGATGTAACCCCACTTATTCACATTTAATTCAGGAATCGATTTAGTTAGAACAGGATTTGCTTTTGTTCCTACTGCGACTATTATTGTGTCTGTCTTTATGAAGTATTCTGAATTTTCAATCGCAATTGGACGTCTACGCCCTGAATCATCCGGTTCTCCTAATCTCATTTTCACCACTTCCATTTTCGTCACGTTCCCATTTTCATCTCCAACAAATCTCACGGGATTAGTTAAAAATTGAAATTCTACTCCCTCCTCGACAGCATGATGATATTCTTCTCTTCTGGCAGGCATTTCTGCTTCAGATCTTCTATATACAATTACAGCTTTTTCAGCACCTAATCTTAAAGCAGTTCTTGCAGAATCTAAAGCTACATTTCCTCCACCGATTACTGTTACGATTTTTCCAATTTTGATAGGGGTATCATATTCGGGAAATCTATATGCTTTCATAAGATTGGATCGTGTTAAAAATTCATTGGCTGATAAAACTCCATTTAGATTTAACCCGGATATATTTAAAAATGCGGGAAGACCTGCACCAACACCGATAAAATAAGCTTTAAATCCCATTTCATTGAGATCCTCAATCGTTAATGTCTTCCCAATGATTGCATTATAGTTTACTTTTACATCAAGCATCTTAAGGGTTTCAATTTCTTCTTTTACGATCTCTTTCGGTAAACGAAATTCAGGGATTCCATATGATAAAACTCCTCCACCGGCATGAAAAGCTTCGAATATTGTCACGTCATAACCTCTCATTGCTAATTCTCCTGCACATGATAATCCAGCAGGTCCGGATCCTATCACTGCAACTTTAATTCCGTTGGGAGGTTTACATTCTGGACATTCCTTTAATTGGTTTTTACGTTCCCAATCTGCGATATATCGTTCTAAATACCCAATTGCGATTGGTTCTCCAAGGGATCCAAGCAAACACGAGTTTTCGCATTGTACTTCTTGTGGACATACTCGCCCACATATAGCAGGTAATAGGTTACTAGATTTTATTTTGTAAAGTGCTTCAATTTGCTTTCCTTCCCTTAAAAGTTTTATAAATTCAGGAATTCTAATGTTTACTGGACATCCAGTAACACACAATGGCAAACCGCATTGTAAACATCTCTGAGCTTCTTGTTTCATCATCTCATCACTTAATCCATGGGGTACTTCTTCAAAATTAGTGATTCTTTCACTCGGTTCTTGTTCAATCATTTTTACTCTCTGTTGTTCGATGTATCTCTTGTGTTTAGATTTGGAAATTCTACTTAAACTCTTAAAATTCTTATCACCTGCTCGAATTTCTTGTTTCCTAATCAAATTCATATCAAAAGCTTTCTGACAAAAATCTGCACCTTTCTTGGTACGAATAATGACAGTTGACCATCCCGGTTCTGAGCCTATCGATCCTACAGAAATATCCGCATGTTCTGCAGTCAAATCATCACAGAAAAAGCATCCAAATCTTCCATACTTTTTAATTCTTTTAATCGGAATTTTTGAAATATTACTTTCTTGATCATAAATTATAAATGAACCTTTATTGATATCCATCTTCTTGATATCTGAAGGATAAACGTGAAACTCATTTTTTAATAGTTCCACGATTTTATCATAATCAAAACTTTCCATGCAAAAAACACCGATTTTAAGGGCAATATTATCGAAGAAAGGCCTATTAAGAGGGAGCATTGAAATCTTTTTTAAAGCTTTCATTATGCAAGGTGTTCCTACAACGGCAATTCGCTTGTGATCTTTAGCATCATAAAATATCTTGAGTAAAGGGACGTTGGTGTATTTTGTTCCAGCTGTTTTTAGCAGTTCTTCCTCATTTTCAACAAAAACTGGCAAGGGTTTTAATGGTTGATCTCCTAAGGTAACAGCAAAAGTACCATCAATATACCCTTCTTTAAATGCAGTTTTAAGCATGGTTGTTACTATTCCACCATCTTGGGCAACATTTCTTATCCTATCTTCCGTAGTTTGGGCTGTACAGAGTTGACGATAATATTTTAATTCATCTGTGAATTGGATTTCAACATCCTCATCATTTAATTTGTTTAATTGGCTTGGAAAAAAAGATCTTGGACAAGCCGAAAAACACAATCCACAATTCATACACACCTCTTCATCAATTTCAAATGTGCCTTCCAAATAATCTATGGCATTAACAGGACAGATAGCTACGCATAATCCACAGCCACAACACAGATTTTTATCTTTTATCAATTTAGTACTTGGAAATAATCCTGGATGGTCTGAGTTTTCGATTATTTCTTTGAAGAATCTAGGATGTTCACCAAGAAATGCTAATAATCCTAATTCCCTGAGATAATCGATGCTAATATTTAATATATCACTTGATAATCCTAAATCCGCTTGGATTTTATCATAATCAATCTTTCCTAATTCCTTGATTTTCTCGAGTATTAGAATTCTCGTCTTTTCTGCCTCAGTTAAGGAATGAATTAAAAAATCGTACTGACTTTTATTATATTTTCCTCTCTCTAAGATTTTGTTTTCATTTTCTTTTAGTACGTTAATTAAAGGGGATTGAATTTCCATCTTATTGAACCTCGCTCTTAAATTTATTCATTGCTTTACATTCGTGATCATATTTCTCCAAGGATTCTTTTTCAAGATCAATGAATCTTCTTGATCGATTTAACAAGTTATCGAAATCAACCGCATGAGCATCAACATCTGGACCATCTACACACGCATAATAAACATCACCATCTAATGTGGTAAACCTACACCCTCCACACATTCCAGTTCCATCAATCATGATAGTGTTTAAGGATGCATAAGTTTTGACCTTGGGTAAATCTCCTTTCCCATCCGTGGTAAGGGACACATATTTCATCATTATTAATGGTCCGATAGCAATCACTATACTTATTTTCTGATGTATGATAATTTCTTTTAATGGCTCAGTCACCACTCCTTTAATGCCTTCAGTTCCATCATCGGTGCATATGATTAACTGATCACTCACGCTTCGCATTTTGTCACGCCAGAACAATAAATCTGTATTTCTAGCGCCCATAATCGAAATTATTGTGTTTCCTGCTTCTTTCAATTCTTTGGCTTGAGGATATATAGGTGCGATTCCTACACCACCCCCAATAAGAACTACGGGATAGTCATATTTCTGAATGTGTATTGGATTCCCTAAAGGACCAACCACATCAAGGATTTCATCTCCAATGTTTTGGTTTGATAAAAGTTTTGTACTTTTCCCCACAACTTGGAACACAATGGTTATCGTTCCTTTAATTCTATCATAATCTGCTATAGTTAATGGGAACCTTTCTCCAGTTTCATTTATTCTTAATAAGATAAAATTTCCAGCACGTGCTTTTCGAGCTATCAGTGGAGTATGTAGAACCATTTCAATTAATATGCCACTTCTACCAAGTTCTTTTTTCTCTAATATCTTATATGCCATTCTTGAACAACGTGATTTTAATTATTGTTATTAAAATGTTTATATCCAAGCAATCTAAATTAAGCACTTATTTTTAAATTGATTATTATAAAAATGTAAAGCATTGTAAAAAGAAAATAATTTTTTTAATCAAGAAATTTATAAAACCTTTAATTAAGAAAGAGTAATTTTCCTAGAAAAGTAGTAAGATCAATAACTTTAATTTTTTCTTTTAATTCAGGGTGCTCATCTAGGTAACAATTAAAGTGAGTTAAACATTTTGGGCAACTCACTATTAAGTAGTCAGCTCCAGTTTCTATTGCTTCTAGAATCCTATCTCTTTGAAGCGTTTTCGAATATTCATTACAACTTATATAGGCATTTACTCCACAACATAAGGCATCTTCTCTGATATTCTCCATTTCGATTAGCTGAACGAATGGTATGGACTGTATTACTTCTCTTGGTTGGTCGTAAATTTTACTAAATCTTCCTAAACGGCACGCATCATGATAAGTTACTTTTAATTTATTTGTAACTGGAAATTTTAAACCATCCAGTAAATTTTCTTTTAAAATGTATTCTGAAATATGATATATATCAAAATCAAATTCTGAATCATCTTCAAATAGCTCTGGATATTTATATTTCCAAGTATAGTATCCTTCCGCGCAACTAAAAACTAAGGTTTTAACCCCCGCTTCTTTATAGATTCTTACATTATGTTTTGCTAACTTCTCGAAAGTTTCTACATCTCCTTTCCACAAACTGTCATGTCCACAACATTTCTCTTCTCTTAAAACTACTGGAGTTATTTCTTTATGGTTGAGTAGTCCAATAACGGTTTTTGGAATTTCTAAATAATCAAGAGTTTTATAAAGAGGGACAGTGGGATTTTTACCGTAGTTTACTTTTCCTGTGGGATCGTTAATACGCTGATCGATATTGTTGCAACTTGCACAGTTTAAACAGCGATTTGCTTCTGTGATTGCAATTGCTTCAGTTAATCCTTGCTCTACCTCATCAAAAGAGCTGACTCTTTTTTCAATGCTTAATTCTTGCATGTTATTTCTCGCTTTTTCATTAATTCTCTTTTTCGGAATTGGGGATATTTTAAAATCAGCTCTATTAACTCTATCTTTTCTTAGATCTTGACCTCTTAAGTATCGATCAATTGATATTGCTACTTCATATCCATTAGCGATGGCATTGATAGCAATTCCTTTTTGCGCCAATATATCTCCTCCAGCAAAGACTCCTGGAATATTAGTTTCTAAAGTTTGTTTATCATATTTTATATGCCCCCGCTTATCAATCTCTAATTCATCTTCTGCAGCTTTGATAAGTTTAAAATTGGCAATTTGACCGATTGCGAGGATAATTGCATCTATTTTAATTTTGAATTGAGAACCTTCGATTTCAACAGGTCTTCTTCTCCCCGAAGCGTCAGGTTCACCTAATTCCATTTGAATGCATTCTGCTTCCTCACAACTACCCGATTCTCCACTAATCAAATGAATTGGATTAGTTAAAAATTGGAATTCAATGCCTTCACGTTTAGCATCTTCAACTTCCTCGTTTAAAGCAGGCATTTCATTTTCAGATCTCCTGTAAATTACCATTACTTTTTTAGCACCTAATCTTAAAGCAGTGCGGGCGGAGTCAATGGCTACATTTCCTCCACCTACAACGCCGATAACCTTGCCTTTAAAATCGTAAGATTTGTTATTAATATTTACATCTTCTAAAAATTGTAAACCATGAATAACATCATCTAAATCTTCTCCTTCTATTCCCATACCACGACTTTCACCTAATCCAACTCCTATAAAAATCGCTTTATAACCTTGTTTTTTAAGATCACTAAAAGTCAGGTTCGGACCAATTGGTGTATTAGTCCTTATTTCCACTCCCATTTTTTCAATAAACTCAATTTCATAATCCAAAACTTCTTGAGGTAAGCGATATTCAGGAATCCCACTTCTTAATTTACCTCCTTTAAAAGCCGATTCTTCAAATATTGTTGGTCTATAGCCTTTTAATGCCAGATAAAATGCTGCTGACAAACCTGCAGGTCCTGCACCAATAATAGCAACCTTCTCCTTTTTCTGATCAACAGATTTAAATCTTGAATGTCCTTTATTTTGGATTTCCCAATCTGAGACGAATCTTTTAAGGGCACGTATTGCAATAGGATTGTCGATCTCTTCCCGATTACAATTTTCTTCACAGGGATGGGTACATACTCTACCACATACGATTGGTAAAGGATTTCGTTCTCTTATCAAATCTAAAGCTTCTTGAAATTTACCTTCCTTTATCAAAGCAACATATCCCTGAACATCAACTCCGGCTGGACAGGCATCTGTACAAGGAGGAATAGAGGTCATATAAGGAGTACAACCCATGAAGTATCCAATCTCACCTTTTTCTGTTATTTTTAGATTAGTGCTACTAAGAAATCCAAGCCTATCATTAACTTCAATTTCATCATTCGCCATCATTTGGGCAATATTGGTATATTCTCTATCATGCTGACAACTTTTCATTTCTTGTTGCAAGGGTTCATAAGTAGAAACGAGACTTCTAAGGTTTAAAATGAGATCAAGAAAATTTACACCTGTTCCTTCTTTTGACATTGGACAATACTCAACACATTGTCCACAAGTCAAGCAATTCCAAATATTATTTTTCTCTAGTGCTTCTTCAACTGATGAGAAACTTATATCAGTTATTAGATTTCTTGGAAAAAATGTACCTAAAAATGAAACAGGACAAGAAGTGTTACATCGATTACAACTATAACAATAATTCACAGAATTAATTACATCTCTAAACAATTCAGTTGAAATCTTTTTCTTAGCCTTTTTTTGATCTGCGATTTCTCCAGATTCAGTCATTATAAATCAAATTAAGTGTTTATTGTTGATAAATATAGAGATACAAAATTTTTATATAGTATGATTATAGTAAAAAAGGAGTTTTTCTTTTTCCCTTTAACATTTTCAATCATTTTTTCAGAACTTGATCACGTTTTTAAAGGTTAAAATTTCTCTTTGTAGATTTAAGAGATATAAAACATGAAGGTATTTATTTATCAGTAAAATAAAAGTTGCTTTAAGAATGGCATTTGAGCCAACACTAAGAATAATTTAGGTTCTTTAAACCCATGTTTAATAACTGTCACTAAAATTTAATTGTTTATCAGCTTTCATATTATCCGATTATCAATAGTTTAAATAGAATAAAAACCAAGTTAAAATATCTTTCAACTAAAGTGAGTTTTAATTAATTTATTAGTTGAAGATTAAAACTCTCTTATTGCTCAATATAAGAGGTAAGCTAATAAATAGTAATTAATAATAATAAATTGTTTAATTAAAAAAAATCAAAAATATTGAACAGATATACGTGAAGAAATATGAGTAAGGCTAAAGAAATTCCCGTACCCGATCAAGTAAAAGGGTATAGTCAAGTTCGACTTGATGTTGATTTAACAAACGGGAAAATCAACAAGACTACGTTATCCAAAGAGTTCATGCGTGACTGGATCGGTGGTTATGGCTTTGGAGCAAAACTCCTTTGGGATGAACTGAAGCCAGGTATTGATCCATTAAGTCCTGACAACGTGTTTGTTTATGCTCATGGTCCATTCCCAACAACAATACTTCCAACGAGTTCAAAATATGGTGTATTTGCTAAATCTCCACTAACTGGAATGTTTGGGATGGCAATTTCATCTGGTTCCGTTGGAGCTCAAGCCCGGCGCGCTGGAATCAATACCGTTGTTTTTAAAGGTAGGGCTGAAGAACCAGTCTATATGGTCATAGATGACGATGACTATTATTTGGTACCGTGTGAAAAAACGGTTTGGGGAAAAGGAACCTGGGAAACTGAAGAACTTTTAAGAGAAGAATTTCAAGATCATCGTTTAGCTGTCATGTCAATAGGCCCTGCTGGTGAAAAAATGAGTCGAATGGGTTGTATCACCAACGATCGAAATAGGCAAGCTGGAAGAACGGGAATGGGAGCCGTTATGGGCTCTAAGAATTTAAAAGCTGTCTGTTTTCGAGGAACCAAGGGTGTTAAAGTCGCTCAGCCTGCTGAATTTTATAAAATCGCCAAAAAACTGATAAAAGTGGCAAATGGACCTGCCACAGCTAAATATCGGGATCTTGGTACTCCTGCGGGTATAACAAGCTATAATAAGCTTGGAATGTTCCCAACGATGAATTATAGAGAAGGTACATGGGAAGAAATTGACAATGGTGCATTTACAGGCGATACATTAAATCAAGATTGGATCGTGAAAAAAGTTGCATGTTCTCAATGTTCAATCGCATGTGATCATATCGCTAAAGTACCAAAAACGCATCCTGAATATCCAAACCTATACGCATCAATCGATGTCGAAATGTGTTATTCATTTGGATCTAATACTGGCTGTAAGGATTGGCCTACAGTGTTCAAATGCGTCGCACTTTGCGATGATTTGGGCATAGATGCCATTAGTGGTGGCGTTACGGCCTCAATGGCATGTGAGCTCTACGAAGAGGGGCTAATCACCAAGAAAGACTTAGGATATGAACTTCCATTTGGAAGCACGACTAATCTTGTTCGTTTTACAGAAGAGATGATCTTAGGGAAAGGATTTGCCGGTGAGGTGTTTGGTGATGGATGTAAACAGGCTGGATTACGGCTAGAAGAAATGGGTAAAAAAAATGCAAGTTATTATGGAATGCATATCAAAGGTTTAGAAATGCCAGCTTTTGATCTTCATGGCATGTCATCATTTGCAGTTGGAGAAAGTGTATCTATTCGTGGGGCTTGTCACTTAAGAAATGGTGCATATGGTTTGGATGCTAAGGGAAAATTCGACAGATTCGGTTATGACAAGCCATTGGAGCGCGGGAAGGCAATCAAAGAGCTTGAAGACGTGTATGCCATAATTGATTCCTATATTGTCTGTAAATTTACTCGTGGAATTTATGAAAATGATGCGGAAATGGCAAAAGTATATGAATTAGTCACTGGAATTCCAGTAACAGATGAATCCATTTTAACCAGAGGTGAAGCGATTGTTAATCTCTCTAAGTGTTTCAACATTCGTGAAGGATGGACAAGAGCAGATGATCATCCACCCGAGAAATTCTTTAAGGATGCACATACAAAAGGTCCAGCCAAGGGAGTCACTCTCAAAGAAGATGGTTTTCAGACGTTATTGAGTGGTTATTATGAAGCAAGAGGCTGGGATAAGGAGACTGGCATTCCAACTGATGACACATTGAAGAGGTTAGGGTTAGACTTCGTGATAGGTAAGTTAAAACCTGCAACTACCAAAGGAGGTAAAAAGTAAATGTCAGCAGTAAAAACTAAGAAACGTGGAGGAAAGATGCACCAATTCATCGTTGTAGACCCTGTTTTGTGTACTGGATGTGAGACATGTGAAAGCGTGTGCAGTTTTGTCCATGATGCTGAATTCAACCCAATAAACACTCGCATACATCGAGTAAGAATAGAACCAGTGTTTAACATTGCCCTTGCTTGCCAAAAATGTGAGGATGCTCCTTGTGTAAGAGCTTGCCCAGAAAAGGCATTAGAAAAAGATGAAGGGACGGGTTCCATCATCGTTGACAGTGATAAGTGTAACGGATGTGCATTTTGCGTCAGAGCTTGTGATTTTGGAGTAATATCTCTGAACATAAACGATCAAAAAGCATTGGTATGCGACCTATGTGAAAACATGAAAGATGAATTCATAGATCCCGAGGTTGGGAAGAAAGAACCTCAATGCATCGCAGTGTGTCCAAAAGAAGCGATATCATTGAAAAATGTTGAACAAATTGGTGAAGAAACTCGGATCGAAGCGGTAAAACGCCTTTTTGGTAACGTAGAAGAATTTGGGACCAAATAACAAAATATTTTATTCTTTTATTTACTTTTTTTATGGAATTAGTAATAACAGTATAATAGAGGCATACTTTTTTTATTTTAGCTAGTGTAGAAGCTACAATTTTGAAACAAAAGATTTCAATCTTTAACAATTTTTAAGAGGTCTCATAAAAGTTCCCGCAGATCTTTTAGTGAGAGGAAGAGAATCAGTACACTGCTGAATTTGGAAATCTTGTTCCAAAACAAATTTACCAATCTTCTTTGCTTGTTGTTTTATTTCATTTAAAATCAATTCATTCACTTGATTAAACAATAAGAATTTTACTTTCGGTTTCGGTTTTTTCTCAAAGTCCCAGATGCCAATAACCACTCCATCTAATAGAATAGTAGTGGTTGCATTTCCAGAACTGTCGAATACGAACTCGTAAGTATTAGGATTAATGAAGCGTTCTCTTTTCTTATAACCCATAAGATAAGGATCCAAATTTGCTAAGAAATTTACAATATGTGCTTTTGAAGGTTTTATTTGTTCCAGTTTTTCAAGATCAGAACTAAGTATATAATATTCTGATTCAGAGATGGAAAACCGCTCGATGTTATTTTCATTAAATTCGAGCGCATTTCGAGTGCTTGTTTTTGTCAAACCTCCCCACCAAGCAATATCATCTTCAGTCACGGGGCCGTATGCATCAATGTAATTATACACTAAGGTATTAATGGCTTCTTTTTCCTCAATCCCTTCAAAATCTAAATTTGGATAGTTGTTTTTCATTAAACTATACGTATTTCTCCTATCTTTCCATCCTTTTGGAGGTTGATCTCTTACTAATATGAGTTTATCACACATTAATGAGATAATGATAGAAATGTTTCGATCTGTATTTATCCGTTTTTTTATTTCTGTAGTAATTAAAGAATCTTTTACCAATACATCATGAATTTTTGATTCAAGGTCATAATATTCATCTCGCGTGAAATCAGTATATGTAAAAAAGCCTTCAAATCTATTTTCCTTTAGGTAATTAGTAGCGGCGTGCATCATTGGAGCATATTCTATGGGAACAATAAAAAGCGTGTTTCTCATTGCTCTTATCTTGATCAATCTTTTAAGAGCATATAACTGGGTGTTTAATTCTTCCTTTTTGAAATCATTTTTTCTAGAAAACAAGTATACATATGGCTCAAATGTTCCCGTCGCCTGTAAACCACATAAATTTTTTACTATTTGAAAGATATCATCTTTTTTCGATTCTTTAGTTAAGTGTTGCTTATGTAATATTAATTGATTTATGCTTGCTGGGTCAATAGTGTTCATTATATTTACATAAGGAGAGGATATTATTTTTAATTATGTTTGACCTACCTAATGTGATTTAGAGAAATAAGCCTTAAAATCCTAGGTATTTTAATATGTGCTGTATTTAAATTATTTATCTGAAGAAATTATGAAATACTGTTCAAGTGGATTTGCATGTTAGAAGGACTTAATAAGGTGGATTGGGCGAGTTTAGAGCATGCGTATGGAGAAGCATCTGATGTTCCCGAACTTATAAGAAGTTTAGCCTCCAAAGATAAGGAAGAACGAAAAAACGCATTATGGGAGCTATATGGTAATATTTTTCATCAAGGAACAAGATATGAAGCGACTCCTTACGCAATACCCTTCATTTTCGAGTTGATTCGTGATCCTCAAGTCCTTGATAAGGCAAGTCTCATAAAATTTACAGTCGATCTCGCATTAGGATATCCAGAAGCATTTTTACCAAAGGGTCCGAATGTAGAAGATTGGTTGATTGATGCTGAAGCGTTAAAAGAAGAAGAAGAAACAGAAGAGTTAGATGAAATTGATGAAGATTGGTTAAAACATATTGATGCGTTTATCGATTCTTATAAATCAGCTTTGACCGAAGTACCAACTTATTATAAATTTTTAGACAGTAAGGATTCAGAATTAAAAATTATGGCTATTTTTGCGATTGCTTGGTTTAGGGAAGCGGCATCTGAATCTGCTAATAAAATCAGACCTTTAATAGCAAAAGAAAATAATGAGTTGATTCTTGTTAATTTATTAATTTCGTTATCCATGCTTGATTCTTACTTAGAAGATAAGAAAGATGAGCAAATATTTAGGGAGTTTTTTTCAGATCATGATTCAGTATTAGTTAAAATGTCTGCAGCAATAGCGTTAGTTAACATTTTAGAGGAAGAAGTTGATATCACTCCAATAGATTATATTTTAAAGCAAATACCAAAAATAATAGAATTCGAATTATCTCCCTTTGAATTCCCCTGGAATGACGGTGAATTATTAGGATTCATATCAGAAGTCATAAAATTTTGCGCAGTACAATCTCCCGATAGAGTTATTCCAGATCTATCAAAATTATTATCAAAACTACAAGGTCCTAAGGCTTTAAACGTGATTTATTCATTATTGTGGATTGTATTTCCAGAACTTCCAGAAGAAGGATCTTGGACATTTAAAAAACTTAATAAACATCAAAAAATGGTATTGAGAGTTTTAGCTAAAAATGAACGTCTATGGGATGATGAAAGCTTAGATGGAACCGATCTAAGAAAGCTTTTAGATGAATATCAATTACCAAATGATCGAAAGTCTCTTAGTAAGCTATTACAATTAGATTCCAAATAAAACTCTTAATTTATGAAAAATTAAGGGGATCGCTCGGGAAAAATGCATTGTTATGTTTTGAAAAATTCTTCTTTTACCTTGGTGATTTAGAATAACAATTGAACTTTAATAAAAAGCTTAATTTAACATATCAATAACTTAATTGAATGAAATATTATCAATTAAACAATTAATAAGCATTAAATTTCAAAAAATTAGGAGGATTTAATAGCAAGGGTGTATATCTTGTCTGAAAATCAGACCAAGGATGATGAAAACAGATTATCTGTCGTTGGCGTTTTCGTCTGTCGCTGAGGTATCAATATTGCGGGAATTTTAGACATTCCATCCATCGTGGAAGAGTTAAATAAACTTCCTGGAGTAAAAGCTTTTGATTATCTTTCTATGTGTACAGAAGGAGGATCCGCGTACATTAAAGAAGAAATTGAAGAAGCCAAATTAGAAAGAATTGTCGTGGCTGCTTGTACACCAAAAACTCATCAACCAGTATTTCATGCAATTTTGAAAGAAGCAGGTTTACCACCACGCTATCTGGAGTTTGTAAATATTAGGGAACATTGCTCATTTGTTCATCAACAAGAACGCGAGAAAGCCCTCCAAAAAGCAATAGAGTTAATTAAAGCGGGAATTTCAAGAGCAAGATTATTAGAAGACGTACCTACCATGACTGTTCCTGTAGAACCAGCTGCATTAGTGGTTGGAGGGGGCATTTCTGGATTATCAGCAGCAGTGGATTTAGCAGATTCAGGATTTAAAGTTTACTTGGTGGAAAAGAATACGACCATTGGAGGGAGGATGTCGCAACTTGATAGAACTTTTCCAACTGATGATTGTTCAATATGAATACTCGGGCCTAAAATGCTTGAAGCTAATCGTCATGAAAATATAGAGATTTTAACATTCAGTGAAGTAGAACAAGTAGATGGGTACATTGGGAATTTTGAAGTGAAAGTAAAAAGACATTCTCGCTTTGTCATTGAAGATAAGTGTACTGGATGTAGTGCTTGCACTGACGCTTGCCCAATTTATGTATCCAATTATTTTGATGAAGGTCTTTCTGCTAGAAAGTGTATTGACATCGCTTTTGCTCAAGCCGTTCCCGCTGTTTATGATATTGCGAGAGAATATTGCGTCGAATGTTTTGGATGCGTTGATGCTTGTGAAGAAGATGCGGTTGATTTTAGCTTACAAGATGAAGTTGTCGAATTAAAGGTTGGTACCATTATAGTCGCTACGGGTTGGGACCTCTACGAAGGTCCTGATTATGGATACGGAACTTATGATAATGTAATAACACAAATCCAATTAGAACGAATTATAGCACCAAATGGTCCTACGTTTGGACACCTCAAACGTCCTTCCGACTCTACGAGACCAAAAAGGATCTTATTCATAAATTGTGTTGGAAGTAGAGATGTTACAAAAAATGCGTGGTGTTCAGTAATTTGCTGTAACCTGTCACTAAAGAATTCGAAATTAATTAAATCTGAACATCCTGATTCGCAAATACTATGCGTTTATATCGACATGCGATGTGCAGGAAAAGATTATGAAGAATACTATCGACGGTCTCGAGATGCTGGAGTTGTCTTTGTTAAAGGTCTTGTCGGAAAAATTGAAGAAGATCCAGATACAAAGAATTTAATCGTTCAATTTGAACCAGTAGGGACTGATACAATTGTGACCCAAGAATTTGACATGGTCGTTCTCTCTTCAGCGTCTTTACCATCTGAGGGAACAAATCAAATCGCTAAAGTACTAAACATGGAAAAAAGTCCAGATGGATTCTTAAAAGAATTTCATGCTCGCTTGGATCCAATTAGCACGAAAGTTCCTGGAATTTATATCTGTGGTTCTGCACAAGGCCAAAAAGAAATTGATAAAGCGGTTAGTCAAGCTAAGGGAGCAGCATCCACAGCAGCAATTCCAATGGGAAAAGGTGAATACATGATGGAATTAATAAGAGCTAGTCCTTCGGATGAGCGGTGTGCTAAATGTTATAAATGCATAGAAGCTTGTCCCTATACCGCAATTTCAATTAATGAAAAGGGAAACATTGTAGTTGATTTAATTAGATGCAGGGGCTGTGGAACATGTGCTGCAATTTGTCCCTCAAAGGCAATTGAATTGACCTACTTTAGGGATGTACAATATAATGCTTTAATCGATGAATTATTACCCATAGAGGAGTAAAGAGGTAAATAATCATGGCAGAAGAAGATATAAAGATCATTGCCTTCCTGTGTTGGAATGAGACTTTCATCTCGAAAGTCTTCTAAAAATGAGGATATGGCAGTGCAGATATGGCAGGCACAATTAGAGCTCAATATCCAACCTCAATTCGCGTGATATTAGTGCCTTGTACGGGAAGGGTCGATTCTGATTTAATAATGAGATCCTTTGGACGAGGGGCGGATGGAGTAATGGTTGTTGGTTGATACCCTAAAGAATGCGATTATGAGACTGGAAATTATTTTGCGTATCGAGAAGTCGAATATACCAAGGAAGTACTCAAATCAATGGGACTTAGTGAAAATAGAATCCACTTGGGATATTGTACCGCAGCAGAAGGCCAAAAATTTCAACAAGAAGCGACTGCATTTGATAAAACCATACGTGAATTAGGTCCCAGTCCCTTACGACCTGATACGGCAGCGAAAAAAGCCAAGACATGAATAATTAATGTGTTCCTGATGAAGTTGAGTTAAAAAAAATGAGAACTCAACCGAAGAAATGGTAGCTCCATGCAACACATAAATTTATAATTCTTTTTACAAGAAAGAATAGAATAAAATATAGTAAGTATTAGAAAATATAAGTTAAGTTTAAAATTAAATAAACCCAGTTGGAACAACATGGATTCATTAGCAGAATATCTCATAAAGATTGATGATTTTCCAATCTTATTAAGATCTCTTCTTAAAGAGAACTACGTCGATAAAGTATTAGGTGCAGAAACAAAAATTAATAAAAAAACCAATGAAGAAGATCGATTTACGGTCATACCAGCTGTTTATGAAAAAGAAGAAGACATTAAAACATTCCCTTTAACAAATTTGATAGCTTATGGTTATGCCAGAACAGATTCAGCTGCGAAGTATCTGCATAAAACTTTAAAAGGAGCTTTAAATGAAAAAGTTGCCGTAATTGCTCGACCATGTGATACAAGAGCTTTAATCGAATTAGCAAAAATTAGGCAGGTGAATTTAGAGAATCTTTTTATCATTGCATTTGAAGATCGCGGTATGATTCCAAGTGCATCGAAGGACATCAAGAAAGTAAAGGATATCGATCCAGCTAAAGTCGTAAAAGAAAAAGTTGGGGATAATGGACTTATTCTGAAATTAGATGATGGTAAGGTCAAGGAAGTCCCCATTAACGTAGCTGAAAATTGTTCTCGATGTAACCGAAAAGTTCCTGTCGTCGCTGATTTAGGAATCACTGATTTAGTGATGCCTATAGATTCTGATGAAATCATTTTAAAAGTTTATACTGAAAAAGGAAGTGATTTAGTCGAAAAATCGAAGATAAAGACTAAACCTTTACCAAACGATATTAAACAAAATTTAGTGGATAAAATCAAAGAAATTAAAGATGCAGCTCTTGCAAAGAGGGCAAAAGATTTAGAGGAATGGGACAAACTTTCACAAACAGAAAAAATTGAGCGATTACAGAAATGTACGATGTGTGGAATGTGTATTCGAGGCTGTCCTGTATGCTATTGCGTTGATTGTATCTTACAAAAGAAGCGAAAGGAGAAAACGATTAACAAAGAGACCTATCAATTAACACGTATCGCTCATGTGGCTGATCGATGTGTCGAATGCGGAAATTGTGATAATAACTGCCCCATGAACCTTCCGTTATCTCTATACTTCCAGTCGCTTAACGATGCCTTTAAGGAGAAATTCAAGTATCGTGCCGGAGAAAGCGTTGAAGATATCCCATTCAGATCGGGGAAAGCTATTAGGGAAATGGAATTAGAAAAGACCTAATTTTTTATCCAATCTATTTTTTATCATCTCATTTTATTTGCCTTAATAAGTTGGAAAGGGAAGAATTTACTTTATCTCTTATCTAAGTGGCATAATTTAAATAAATTTAATATATCAATGATGTATGAAACTAAACAAGACCTATTTATTTTTTATAATTTTATATATCTTTTTGATAACACTCTCAATCATCGCGTTTTCCTTAATGCCGTATCCCATAACATACCCAGAAGGTTTTTTCATTACTCCTGGAAATGTACAAGTGGAATGGATATTTGCTGTCGTAATGCCTGGAATAACAGGAACGATATTCGGTATTATAGCAATATATTTCATCTCTCCAATTTTCATGAGAATATATACAAAATTTCTCTCTAAGAAAAGCAAGATTGGACTAGTAGAAATTAAACCATTAAGTAAATCAAGCTTATTTCGCAAGATTTGGGCGAGATCTATAATTTTAGGTTTCTTTGTCGGAAATGTGTGCTTTACCTTAGCAGGTCAAAAATCTATTATTGAATTCATGAGAAGCGTGAGTCCTTCAGAAACGTATTATATTCCAGATATTGAAACATTGTGGCAAATCGCATGGATAATAACCATCCCATCTGTTTTAATTGTGATTCCTATATATGTAATGAATGATGTGGGAATAATTAAAGCAAAAAAAATCAATGGTTTTCAATTCATGAGCGCAGATTTAGCAAGTAGACCGTTATATAAGGTGATTAAAGGATTCGCAGGAGTAGGATTTATGTATAACTTAGCCGTGATGATTATATCATGGGTTTCCTCATCAGTTGAAAGAAGCGGATTTGATTTGACAATAATAATTGAAATGATAAGTCCATTAATAGCAGCAGGTTCTGTTTTTCCTGGGATTATTATTCTTGAATCTCTTAGGTCGTATAATAGAAAACGAGCAGAAAAATTATTATTAAAGTTAAAGTTGAATGATAAAATCATGTATCAAATCGATTCCAAATCATCGATCTAATCTTTTTTCCAATTTTTATTTTTAAAGAGAATTTTCCTTAATCCCCCAAGTTTAAAGCCATTCCAGTAATTACTATCTTGGAAATTACTAAAAGGATTTTTATTTTTTAGAAATTAATACATAATATTATAATAGCATTTTAAAAAGGAAGACTCATGTCATTACCAGCTAAAAAGACTATCGAAATTGATGAAAATATTACCCATTATGTATATAAAATGCTTAATCACGAGATGATTTTGCAATACGATGAAAGTAAATGCATCCAATGTGGATTCTGCCATCGTGTATGTCCAGTAACAGTATCAATTTATGATGAACCCCTCAAGAAAACAGCTATTGGAACCCCCGAAGAAATGAGAATTGAATCAGATAAGAAAATCGTCGTAGATACGGATAAATGCATTTGGTGTGGCAGTTGTACTTGGATTTGTCCAGGTTATACTCTTGAGTTACTAATAAATGGGGAAAATAAAGTACTGTTAGTAGAAAATGGTTCCCTTCCTGAATTCGAAGAAGAAGTGCGTACTTTAGACAATGGTAACAAAGTACGAAAAGTTGTGGACGGTTCAATTACAATCACGTCAACTGAGAAAGATAATAAGGTTCTTGAAGCATTTGCAGATGAATGTTCGGTTGGAGCGCTTTCAAGAGAAGGAAAGGAAATAAAGGTTGATACGAATAAATGCATTTTGTGCTTTAAATGCACGGACGCATCGAAAAACTATGATAACATCTCCGTGAAAGTTTTCCGCGATCGATTCAAACAAGTTAAAGGAGATCCCTCTTCAGTGTGGAATGGAATCATGCTTAGAGTTTTGGGTAAAGAGGGAAAAATCAAAGGAATCTTAAGTCGTTCCCAAAATAAGTTGGCAGACTCCGTCATGCGCTTAATGGGGAAGGAAAGTTTAGAAGATTAACAACTTTTTCTTTTTGTTTCATATTTTAATAATTTATCAGATTTTTAGCATTAAATAAGAATAGAGTTAATTTTAAAAAAAGGAAAGAAAATATGCTTTAATCGTTTATTAAATAATTTTTTATTGTTAGTGCGAAAATTTTTGTCGTATCCAACAAATCTTTGATATAAACAAACTCATCAGGTTCGTGCACTCTGCATTCATGCGAGCCTGTACCCATTAAAATGGTGTCAATACCTTTTTCATGGAAAAAGTGACCATCATTTGCAGATTGAAATAATTTAAATTCCCTTTTTTCACCATAGACAGTTTCTATTGCTATTTGAACAGACTTAGCGATTTTAGAATTGGTATCCGTTGTAAAAGGTTCAAATGACATCGTGAATTGAACATTTACATCTAAATTGGGATCCTCTATTTTAGCTTGTTCAATGAACTTTAAGATTCTCTTTTTTATGCTCTCAACATCTTGTTCAGGAATCGTGTTTATTAGACAATACATTAAACTTTTGTCTGGCACAACAGATAGTTTTTCACCACCTTCTATCTTTGCGATGTTTACAGTATTCACTTTGGAAGGATGACCCGGAAAATTTGGATACATTGTTTCCACATTGAGAAATTCTGCTTGGAGTTGGGTTAAAAAATTCATTATATTTTTCATCTTTTCTATTGCATTGATTCCTGAATATTCATTTCTATAAATAGGGATGTCTGGAAAACTTAAAGCATGGGCTTTCTTACCCTTTATTAAGAAGTTCACGAGAAGAAATCCTCCACAATATGCGACGGGGTAATGTCCACGTCCATCACCTAATAGACACGCTTCACCCGAAACAAGATTTTTATCAAGGACGTATTTAGCACCATTATAACCTCCAGTTTCTTCATCAATTGTTGCGAGTAGCGTGAGTTTCCCCGAAAGATCAAGATTCAATTCTTTTAAAGCCTTGAGAGCAAAGATTTCAGCAGTAACACAAGCTTTATCATCACACGCACCACGACCATAAATCTTATCATCAACTATTTCGGCACTAAATGGTTTGGCTTCATTCCATCCATCATAAGAGGGGACAGTATCCATGTGTGCATAAACGATTAGTTTTGGGTGATCTGGGCCTTTAGTTTTTCCTATTACATTATATCTTTTGGAGAATGTCTCGAGACCCAATTCCTCAAACTTTGTCTTGACAAATTCAGATATAGCCTTGTATTTTCCAGGAGGGTTTTCTGAAGGAATTCTTATGATCTGTTGGTGAAATTTGATTATTTCTTCTTTCATATCATCAATTTTCTGTAAAATTTTTTTTTCAGTTGGTGCCATCTTCACCAGTCCTTCATTTTAAGTAATTTAAAGCGGTTAAAGCAAACATCTTAACTAAATCGATCAGATCCTTAATATATACGAATTCATCTTCAGCGTGAATATTATTGTCTTTAGCAGAAGCTCCTACTAAAATTGTAGGAATCCCCCTCTCTTGAAACCAATGAGCATCGGTTGAAGGCATTAGGGTTTTAAATTCCCTTTTTTCACCGTGTATCGTTTCTGCTGCATCTAAAACAATTTTTGCGAAATGAGACGATTCTTCGATCACTTGCGGTTCCATGGCAACGGGTATTTGAACGGTTATATTCAAATCAGGGTCTTTCTCTTTCATACCTTCGACAAAATCTAGTAATCTTTTCTTTATACTTGTGACATCTTGTTCAGGAATGGTGTTTACGCTAAGATGAAGATAACAACGATCAGGTACGGTAGTAATTTTCGTACCTCCGTGGATTTCTGCGAGGTTAATGCTACTCACATTAGATCCCCAACCATCTGAAGTAGGATACTTAGTTGTTGTTTGTAGCAGTTCTTCTTTTAATTTTAATAAAAAGTTCATCACCTTCACCATCCGCTCAATGGTATTTATCCCAGAATTCTCATTTCGATATGGTGGGGGAAGGTCGGGAAATGCCAACCCATGGGCTGTCTTTCCTTTAATATTAATCGTGATATACATTGTTCCACCGCAATAACCAAAGGGATATCCATTTGCGGCATCTCCTAATAAACAAGCATCTCCTGACACTAATCCACTGCTTATTATATAATCTGCTCCTCTCAATCCGCCAGTTTCTTCATCACCAACTGCAGTAACTATTAATTTTCCCTTTAAATCTATACCAGCTTCGATTAATGCTTGAGTCGCAAAAAGTTCTGCGGTTACTGAGGATTTATCATCAGATGCCCCTCGTCCATAAATTTTGTCTCCCTCAATTTCAGCTTCAAATGGATCTTTAGTCCAACCTTTAAATGCCTCAACCGTATCAAAATGCCCATTAAAAATTAATGTTTTGGAATCTCCATTATCATATTCTCCAATGACATTATTTCTCTTAATCGAAGTTTTTAACCCGATCTCATCCATTTTTTTTTCTACAAATTTCGCGATTTCCTTATATTTAGAGGGAGGATTTTCAGAAGGAATCCTTATCATCTTTTGGTGAAATTGAATGATATCATCTTTCATTTCATCGATTTTCTGTAAAATTTTCTCATCTAACTCGTTCATTATAATCTCCTAAAATGGTAACTACATGCTTTATAAAGTGGTAGTAACATTAATAAAAATATCTAGAATTAAATGAAATTTGTTAGGTAAAGTTTAGATTTTTAAGTGATTAAAATTTTAAAAATTAGAATGGATGAAATAGAATTAAAAAAAAGTTGATACTGATTTATTCCTCCAACTTTTGAGCTCTTGTTTCCAACAAAACTCGCATCTTTTCATAGTCTTTTGGATAAGTAAGATAGACAAAAGAATAGATTATCAAGCAAATTATCCATGGGATTAGTGCAACTAAGAAAATCCCTAAAGCGAGTGCTTGCATGTTAGCTATCCTCAATGGATCATTGAGGGGAATATTTTGTAGTTCCGTAGAAGGTGTTAAGAACCCGAAACTCGCGGCGGCAAAACCTACAAAAATGGATCCTAATGCCCCAAACGATCCTTCAAAAACCCTATCTACCGCAAAAGCAGAGCTCCTCATTTCAGGGGGAAATATCTCGCTAAATATCGGATTATTACAACCTCCTGCGGTCCAAGAGATGCCAAATCCTGTTAATCCGCCTAGTATGAGATACAATAATAAAGAATCCATACTCATGGGAACTAAAAGAAATATCACAGCAGTCATGGGAATACCAATAAATACTGAAATCTGAGCAATAATCAGTCGTCCATGTTTTGGATTCCATTTCGCCGCTTTATCTCCAATCCATCCTCCAAAAAGGTTACCTAAGGCTGCTCCTACTCCTATAATGACAAACATTATTCCTGCGATAAAAGTGGGAAATCCTATGTACTCAAACCAAGTTATCATGAAAGCTGTTAGTCCACTCCATGGGATAGAACCCGCTGTTCCTTGAAGAAATATCAAAACAAACGTTCTATTCTTGAATATTTTTTTATAATCAGACAGTTGTATTTTATACCTTTGTGCCTTTCTAGCAGTAATTACTTCTCTTAATTCAGGTTCCATTTCACCTCTAATAGGATCTTTTAAGAAAAGTAGTACTAAAAATCCAATAATGATACTGACAATACCCCAAACAATAAATACAAATCTCCATGCTTCGATCCCAAAGACCAATGTATATGAAACTACGGCTGTAGCAAATAAAGCTCCAATCACTGCACCTAAAACTCCTGTCAGACCTAACCATCCGAAGGCTCTACCTCTGGTTTTCGGAGGAAAGTAATCTGCGATAAGTGATTGTGCTGTTGGAACAATTACTGCAAGACCAATCCCCGTTAGGGCTCTATAAATTAAAATATCGATATAACTAAATGTAAACGCAATTAAAATGGTAAATAATGCCCAAAGGAAGCAACCTATTGCGAGAGTTAGCCTTCTAGAATGTCTATCGCTCCACCATCCCCAAATTGGGCTTGAAACCGCTTGAAGAATGGTCCTTACACCCGTTAAAAAGCCTCCCTGCTCTATACTAATACCAAGCGAACTTTGAACTTGAGGAAATACTGAAGAAAATAATTGTTGATCGGAGTTATCGATAATATTTGCTAAGTTTATCGTTGCCTGAGTCCCACGTCTACCGGGGATTTTAACTTCTACTTCTTTTTTATCTTCTTGAGTCATAATTTTTTCTTTTTTAATGTAATTTTAATTTAAAAATTGAATTTAAACTGAAATTAAAAGTAATTAAAACTTGCGTCTAATTTTCTTAAATTAAGAGATAAATTTTGATGGATCAAAACACCAAATACAATACTTTTAACAGTAAAGTGTATAGGTAGAAGAGATCAAATATAAAATTTATAACTAGAAAATTAAAAAACTATCGAAAACATACTAGCATGCAATTTTAAATTGAAAATTCATAAAAACAAAAAATAACATTAAATAATTTAAAAGGTGAAAAAATAAAATGGCGAAACGAGTCAGTATAAATCCGTTAAGCTCTTCGCTAACGGAGTAATCATGGCTTCGGCAGAATCGGAAGACTCTTCTTTCGCGCAGTATACGCTAACTACTGGAATGACATAGATATTGTATCGATTAATGATCTTTTCGATCCAAAATATCTAGCTTATGCATTAAAGTATGATACCGTATTTGGGAAATTTAAAGGAAAAGTTGAGGCTAAAGAACACTCTTTAGTTATCGATGGTAAGGAGATCCCAATAACAGCAGAAAGAGATCCAGCAAATCTTCCACATGGTCAAAATAATATCGATGTTGCAGTGGAATCCACTGGCAGATTTACTGATAGAGATGGAGCATCTAAACACTTAACTGCGGGAGCTAAACGAGTATTAATCAGCGCTCCAGCATCAAATCCCGACTTTACAGTTGTTTTAGGATGTAATGATGATAAAATAACTGATGAGCATAAAATCATTTCAAATGCTTCATGTACGACGAACTGCTTAGCCCCTGTTGTAAAAGTTCTGAACGAAAATTTCAACATCAAATATGGTTTGATGACAACTATTCATTCATACACCAACGATCAATCTACAGCGGATATTGCTAGAGCAGGTGCACCTGAAAAGATGATTAGGGGCAGAGCTGCTGCTCAAAATATGATTCCTACATCCACTGGAGCTGCTAAGGCAATTGGTTTAGTATTTCCTGAACTCAGTGGTAAATTAGACGGTATTGCTATAAGAGTTCCCACCATAGATGGGAGTGTAGTTGACTTGAAAGCAATAGTTGAAAAGAAAACCACTCCTGAAGAAGTAAATGCTAAAATGAAAGAAGCATCCATGGGTGCCTTAAAAGGAATATTAGACTACGTGGAAGATCCTATTGTGAGTCATGATATTATTGGAAACTCCCATAGTTCTGTATTTAGTTCTATGTGGACTAAAGTCATTGAAGATGAAGTATTTATACTTTCCTACTATGATAACGAGTGGGGCTTCTCAAATAGAATGGCTGAGTTAATTATTAAGAGACTATAGAATTTTTAACTATTTTTTTTATTATTCTTTTTTTAGTTATTTTTCAATATTTTTAAAGAATTTTCGTAGAAAACTTATGATCTATTATTCAGAAATTTATCAGTCTTTTTGTGCTTTTTAAAGTCACGACATTATTTAACAAGATTTCAAATTAAAGGTAAAAGGTGATTAGACGGACGTATAATAATTTAAAAAGGTATGGTGACCAAATATATTCGGGCATGAAAGTAGGTGGGACTCATAAATGGCATTACGATAATGGTACATGGATAGAAAAGAAATTGAGTCCAGACCAATGGAAATTTAAATTCAATAGTGTTAAAACTCGATTTCATAAAGCCCCTTTTAATTCTGGAGCAGAAAATAACACAAAATTTCATTGGTATATTATTGCAGACCAAATAGCGACTAAATTAGATAAGGATAGTTACATGACTAAAATGAATGGATTTAAGTTCAAAATTGGTCATAGACGTCCTGAATGGAATGGTTATACTTACGATTTTCCAAAACAAGAATCGTATACTCAAAAAGTCATCAAAATCTTGGAAGATACACTTGCTAATTTAAAAAATCAAACTATAGGCATTAAGAGATTCATGTGAATGAGGAATTAGCTAAAAAATTGTTCTAACTTAATGTAATATTACCTATTCTTATCAGATATATTCCAAGGATTAGATTTAAATATATAGGTTCATAGTAAAGTCCACTTCAAGCCTGTTAAGAGCTTATTTGTAAATTTAATAATATAACATAATGATTAATAACGACTTTATTTATCAAACTAAAGCCGAACCCTTAAAAGTGTATTTTTGCAATTTTGTTTGATTAATGATGAAACGTTGGAAAAGGATATTACTCATGAAAGGGGATGAACCCCAAGAAGCCAATGAGGAGGATAAATTTATAATTTCTGATGGTTGTTGCTATTTTCACGATCAAGAAGAATTTAATGAATTTGCTAATATTGATGACGATGCTCCGAAAGATACGTAGAAATTTTTAATAGATAAAATCATTATTCACGCTTGAATCTTATCTTTAACCGTTATCATTGCTAAAATGAAGGAAATTAACGCCATTATCGAAATTATTAAGACATCCGGCCACAATAGTGAAAGATCCCACCCTTTTAGCATGATTCCCTCGAATATTCGATTACCATAGTATAATGGAATGAATTTCGCAATGATCTGAACAAACACAGGGAAACTATTGACAGGAACTAACATTCCACTTAATGCCATGGAGGGAAGGGCGATTAGGGGAGCCATTTGTACGGCTTGCAATTCGTTTTTAGCAAAATTTGACAAAAATACTGCTAATAACACGTGCAGTAGAGAAAAAAGTATAAGCATTATTATTAATAAAAAGAAATTACCTTGGACGATTACGCCAAAGAGAAAAATGCTTATTATTAAGATTGCGGTCACTATAATTAGAGCTAGAATCGTTAAAGCGAGAGTATACCCTACCAATCTTTCAGATGCTTTTAAAGGTGAAGCATACAAGCGTTCTTCCGTACCTCCTATAGATTCTCGCTTTATTGTTAATAGGGAAATTAGCAATACTAGAAAGGTAATGACAAAAGCTATAACTGAAGGAATACTAGTGTCTAATCCGGTGAATTCAACGCCACCAAATGCGAATATTTGGTCAATAGTAATCCCTTTGGCTCCAATAGCTGATTGCATTGCATCTTGTAATGCTACTAAAATGGTTGCTTTTATGGTTGGTTTGGTAGCATCAATGTAAACTATAATAGTCACATTAATTGGTTGACCTTGCGTTTTATTGTAAATGCTTTCAGAGAAATTGGAAGGTATGTAAATCGCAGCATAATATAGCCCGTTATCAACATTTTTCTTGTTACTCTCAAAATCCCCCGTGTTATAATGGACTTTATCATCTTTTTGCAAAGCTGATGTTATGTTATCACCAAAAGCAAAGGTCACATTTACACCAGGAGCGACAGTTGCGACATAACCACTATCTTGGTTATCTACTATAATAGGTATGTTTGTTATATCTCCTCCAAGTGCAAAGCCAAATACAGCCATTATTATTAAAGGCATTATTATGATCATTCCAAATGTTCTTCGATCCCTAGTTATTTGACGTAAAACGCGACGCATCACTAAGAAAACTCTTTTATAGGAAAATTTTGAAGGTCTATAATATTCGTGAGATTCTATAAATTCTATGCTTTCGTCACTCATCTCTTATCACCTCATCACTTAGTTTAATAAAAACCTCTTCAATCGTGTCGACATCATGCTTTATTTTTAATTTATTCGGAGTTCCTTCATCAATCAATTTACCTGCTCGTATTAAACCAATCCTATCTGCACGTTCTGCTTCATCCATGACATGAGAAGTAATAATTAGAGTAACTCCTCTTTGCTTCAATTCATTAAAGTACTTCCAAAAGAATTTACGTAGAATTGGGTCAACTCCAACCGTGGCTTCATCAAAAAAAACAAGCCGAGGAGAATGAATTAATGCACATGCTATGCTAACTCGACGCTTCATTCCTCCCGAAAGATTTGATACCAAACTCTCCTTTTTATCTTCAAGATGTAGAATTTGGATTAATTCATCAAATTTTGTTTTAAATACTTGTTTTTCCATTCCATATAGGTACGCAAAAAATCTGATATTCTCATAAGTCGTTAGATCATTATATAATGAATACTCTTGTGGAGCAATCCCAATATTTCGAGCTATAATTTTTCGATTTTTTGGTTGACTTAGACCAAAAACACGTATTGAGCCAGAGGTTGGATCTAACATGCCAGTTAGCATTTTTATAGCAGTGGTTTTACCTGAACCATTCGCACCAATGAATGCATAGATTTCACCTTCATGAATCTTTAAATTTAAACCATCTACTGCTTTCACATTGCCTTGTTTGTAAATCTTTACTAAATTCTGGGTTTCGATTAAATAGCCAGCAACCGTCATCTTTTAACCCTATCACATAACGAAGTATTTTCTAATTAAATAATTTTCGAGCGTTTGAATAGATTTAGTCACATTTTGGGTAGAGGTGTTTATAAATGTGACTTCTAATAATCTAAACTAAAAATGAGGCTTTTCTATACTAAATTTTCAAGAATTTTGGATGGTTACTACTCGTTTTGGTTGAGTTGCTTTGGGAGCATACCTATGTCTTTAAACTTTTAATTCTATGGAAATGTATTGGAAAATAATGCGAGATATAGCAGTTGTTCATAGATCAGGTTATAATTATTCGGGTAAAATTAAAATTCCTCAAAAATTAAAGAGTAAAAGGTATAGCTATCAATTTTTTTTCCCAAAGTGTAGCTGGTAACTGAAAAAATTCCCAAATTGTTCAATAAAGATTAATCCGGCATTAATAGCCCATTTTTTTTCTGTTCTTCTCAATGGATAATCTGGATCAATGAATAATTCACATAAGGATATAAGACCATCATTTTTAAGCACTCGCTTGAATTCTTCCAAAACTTTTACAGGAGAGGGAATTTCGGGCAAACAAGCTACTGCAAAAATTCGATCTATACTCTTATCTTCAAATGATAAATTATAAGCATCATCTACTTTTGGTTCGACGTTGGAAATATTTTCTCCTTTAATTCTATCCTTTAATTTTTCAATAATGCTCTCTTGGATATCAATAGCATAAACTTTTCCATCTGGTAGTATCTGCTTGGCAACAACTTTAGTATATGTGCCCTTCCCAGGACCAATTTCAAGGACTTGCATTCCTGGCTCAAATTTCATGCGTGTAGCAATAAGATCGGGTTTTTGAATGAACCTTCTTCTAATTGGATTATCAATAATCCTTGTAGCAAAAGCGGGAATCGGAAATGGATGTATTTTTCGTATGATTTTAAGCAGAACAAATAAGTAGAACAGAAAGATTGCCAAAATAATCAATAAAATATACATCGTATTTCTTAAAATAAGCATTGATTCAAAAATCATGAGAAGGTTCATCTTATTTTAGGATAATTTGAAACTATTCGTCAAAGAATAAAAAATTCTCGTTAAGCAGTTTTCCTTTAAATTTGAAACGAAAGGAATTTATACAATCTCATTTTAAATAACTCATGAATTTAGACGGTGCAAATACATTAACACTGGACGATAAAGCTATTTTTGACGAATATTTTAAAAAATTCCCTCCTCTAAACTCTGAGTTTACATTCACTAATTTATTCATGTGGAGGAATTTTTATGAGTTATTGTATTTAGAATTTAATTCTCATTTAATTATTTATTCTAATGAGTTTTTAAAAAAAAGAAAAACTCCAGCGTCGGGAAATAAGAACGCTAAATATTTCTTTCCTCCGGTGGGGCCTAATCCAACTGAAATCATAAAACAAATCATAGAAGAGACAATGGATGTAGAATTTCATCGTGTTCCTGAAACAATTATAAATCAATTTGATAAGGATTATTTTAACGCAAAACTTGAAATTAAAGATGATCGGGATAATTGGGATTACGTATATGATGCGAACGAAATTACAAGCTTAGCTGGTAATAAATATCGTCAAAACCGGCGCTGGTTGAATAAATTCTTAGAAAGCTATGATTATGAATTTCAAACCCTAACTGAAGAAACCGTTGAAAAAACTAAAGAATTGCAATTAGAATGGTGCATTATGAGAGAGTGTGAAGAGGATGAAGGTT
This sequence comes from uncultured archaeon, assembly GCA_964632315.1. Taxonomy (GTDB): domain Archaea; phylum Asgardarchaeota; class Lokiarchaeia; order Sigyniarchaeales; family SOKP01; genus SOKP01. The sequence continues at coordinate 29,803 of CAZWEM010000009.1, read as the reverse complement.
TGGAGCAAGAACAAGAAGCAATTTACGAAGCCTTAGATAATTTTCGAGTCTTAGGATTTACTGGGGCCGTTATTTGCATCGATGGTGGATGTGCTGCCTATACTTTCGGAGAGATGCTAAACCCAGAAACACTTGTAATTCACGTGGAAAAAGCTCACATGAAATATCATGGTGGATACCAAGCAATCAATAATTTATTTTTGAAAAATTGCTTCCCTAACGTTAAGTACGTTAATAGGGAGCAAGATTTAGGAGTCGATGGTTTAAGAAGGGCGAAAGAGTCTTATAAGCCAATCAAAATGAATAAAAAGAGTATAATCTATAAAAAAGTGTAGAATTGGTATTATTTTTCTTTCAATTTTTTTTTTAAAAATTATATAAGGCTTTTAATGGTAATATTGAAAGCATTACTACATATTCGCGTTCCTGCACTTCAGGATCGTTATTTTTTGCTGCTATTAATTCAATGTTCTTCTTAATAAAATCAAGGTGTATTTTCATATATTGCTTATAATATTTTTCGTTCCAATTTCGAGCCAAAGCTAAAAAATTTTTTATATATTTTTTTTGCACTTGGGAGATCATCAAGGCATAATTCAAAGCTATTTAATAATATCTTCAATATTATTGCTTGGAATTATCTGTTATATTAAACAGAGAAGTTAAGTTTATTGAATTTTTAAAATCTTTAATCTATTTTTTTCTTTTTATTTTTCATATTATTCTCTAATGATTTTTTAAGAAATAGAAGAAAAAAGTAAACTTGAACTATAGAGATTATTTTTACTTCTTTTACTTAAAAAGTTGCTTTTTAGAAGTAACTCATATCAATCGAGAAAAAGATTTAGGAATAGAAGGTTTGAGAAAAGCCAAAGAATCATATAAATACGTCCACATGGTAAAGAAATACATTATTTTTCCTAAAAAATAGTGAATATGTTATACCTATTGAGAAAGGTTTTTATATAGCCTTGAAGTTAACTATATTTAAGACAAAAGTGTATTTAAAATGAAGCGTAAAATAGAAATAAGTTTAATTGTGGGAATTATATTGACATCCTTCCTTATAATCTTTTTTAGTTCAAATGCCATCACGCAAGAAAATACAGAATTACCAAAAACAGCAGACTCACAGCAGATATGTGTAGATGAATGGGCTGAAGCCAACGGATATGCTGATAATCATATTGGTTGGAGTTATAGTACAAATCCCAGCATCTCCATAAATGTATGGGCTCTGAAGCATTCTGAATATGTACAATTTATCTATAATGGCTTTGCTACAGGATATCAGTTATCAACGGGATCTAGTGGTTCTGGTACATGGTCTGTTCCATATGGTGATACGTGGCACATCATATTTTGGAATGATATAAGTAGTTTTAGTCTTTGTACGAAAGTGAGTTATCAAGTCTCTTTTGTTGGAGATAGTCGCCCACCAACGATTGATGTTAAAGAGCCTGATTCAAGTTCTTCCTATCAAGCAGATTCGGATCTTGTGGTTGAATGGACATCCATTAATGTAGAAGGAAATATCGAAATCGAATTATTCAATAGTTCATCATTATATACTACCATTAGTGCAAGTACGGACAATGACGGAACGTACACTTGGCACATACCACAAGATTGCCCTGATGGCACCGAGTATAATGTAAAAGTATCAAGCATATCATATCCTAGCGCTTACGATTTTAGTGAACACTTCACGATCGAAACTCCAAAAAGTATAACCGTGTTAAACCCAACATATTCTACTGTTGTGTCAAAAAACTCGAACTATACAATCTCTTGGGAGACTACAGGACTAATTCCTTTTGTCCAGATCGAGCTATACAATCAGGATACTCTTGTTGAATGCATTACTTTATCTACCGAAAATGATGGTGAATATGTATGGCAAGTATCTGCGTCCTATAGTGATGGTAATGATTATAGAATCGTTGTGGCTGATGTTTCTGATCCTTATCAAATATACGATTATAGTGATTATTTCACCATAGATAATCCTAATGATCTTATGATTCCAGGATATAATTTTGGCTTGATATTAAGTCTTTTAATAGTTATTGGGATAATTAGCAAGCACCTTCACTTGAAAAAAATCAATTCATATGAGGAATAATATAGGACAATTGAATCAGGTTAAATGAGGTTAAGAAAAGTTAAAATATAATATAAACAAATCTATATGGTAAAAAAATATATAGTCTTCCCAAAACAACATTGAATAAGGGACTCATCAAGATTTATATACCTTTTTTAATATTTTCTAAAATAGTTAGATCTTATTAATATATTAGTCTGAATTTACATATTATACTAAAGAAAGATATCGTAAGTGATTTATAATGGCTGATGATGATAATTTAGATAAAAGTGAAAATATACATAACCAAGAGGAGAAAATCGTTGGTCGATTATTTGGAAAAACCACAGCATATGAAGTATCAATGAAAATTGAGGACCCAACGGTTTACAGAAATACTTATCTTGTTATTTATGGAGAAAAAAAAGAGGGAAAAAGACCACACTATGTCTTGAGTATAGATGATATGTATAGCGATTCTAGTGGAATGATAGCTGATTTACTTGTCTTAGGAGAACGTCCAAAACGCCCATTTGAAGTAGGAGCAGAAGTCTATAAGGCTAAAGAAGATCAAATTAAAAATTTGTTGGGAATATTAAATCCCCCCGAAGAATCCGTCGCACTTGGGAAGTTAATTGGATATCCTTTTGATGTTAACCTTCTAGTCAAAAATTTTGGGAGAATTTTCATAACCGGAAAAAGTGGGTCAGGGAAATCATATACGATGGGCGTTTTATGCGAAGAATTCATGAAGAAAGGAATTCCTGTAGTGATACTAGATAGACATGGAGAATATGGAAGTCTTAAGGTAGGAGCAACTGAAGATGGATCGGAAGGAGGTCAGAGTGAATTTGTGGATAAAATTGTTGAGTTTGCTGATTTGAAAATAAATAAGGGTGGTGATGTTGATGTAGAATATCTTTTCTCTCTAGAAGCTTCTGATATAGTAGCACCTAATTTATGCACGATTGTTAACATGAGGGGTATGGATTTAAGCGTTCAAGAAATGATTGCGGGAAAATTGTTAAAAAAGTTATATCAATCAAGTACTTCACGAAAGATCCCTCCGTTTTACCTATTCTTGGACGAAGCACATTTATTTGCCGGTAAAAAAAGGACAGATACTTGTGAAACTGTAAAATTATTCTCACAGGAAGGACGAAAATTTGGAGCAAACTTAGTAATAGGTACGCAAAGGCCACAGCTTCTCGATACAACGATTCGAGCTCAAGCGGGATCGTGGATCGTTCATAATCTCACTGATGTAAGAGATATAGATGTGACGATAAGCAGTGCTGAAGATTTAACAAGAGGAAATAGAAATGATATTTCCGGCTTAGATAAAGGTGAAGCAATAATTTGTGGAGAAGCTGTAAAAGGAATTCCACTTTTTGTGAAAATTAGAAAACGAACGACCCAACATGGTGGAATTGGATTTAATCCTTTAGACTTTTTACCAAAACAAACCATTGAAGAACTACAAAAAAGAAAAGAACGCTTATTGGGAGGAAAGAGTTCATATGAATTAGAAACTGGTAAGACTATATATGAGGAAATTACCGCTCCTAAAACTTCTTCTGATTATTTAGATGAAATTGCTGAACTTAAAGTTAAAATAAAAGATTTGGAAGATGAAATCGAAACCTTGAAAGAAAGATTATCACAAGTGAAAGAAGGCGAAGAAATATCAATCGCGAGTATAACAGGAGACGATGCATATGAAGACCTAGAGACAGAATTAAACGTGTGGAAAGAAAAGTACAATTACCTTAAGGAAACGATGGAAAATCCAGAAAGTTTACCAGGCTCTTCGGATGAAAGCAATGAAATTATAATGGAACTTCAAAATAAAACAATCGAACTTGAAGCCAACCTTAAAAGGGAGAAATCGAAATATACTGATGCCATCCTTTTAGCAGAAAAAGCAATTAATGAATTAAAGCGTAGAAGAACTTAGTAGAATATTTTATTTCTTTTTATTTTTCTAATTATTTATTTGATTGAATCTCAGCAAGAAAAAGATTAGCTATTGCTAACCATTTTTCCTTAATCTCGGAATGATTTGAGTCTTCCTTTTTAATTAATTCTATACCTTTTTTCAGATTATTCCGTGCTAAATCAAACTTATTGAGTACTTTATAACATATTCCTAATTTAATATAGGTCTGATAATAATACCACTCATTCCCTTTTAGAAGGACTTTTAAGAATTTCTTAGTTGCTTCTTCATATTCTTCAAAATACATTAGAATTTCTCCATAATTATCATAATATATACTCATGTTTGGCTCTTTTTTGATAAGCATTTCAATCAATTCTAAGCTCTCGTCTCGTCTATTCATGTATTGAAGCCAAAAAGCTTTAAAATTTAGAAGTTCATTATTTTCAGGATACTTTTTGATCAAGCCTTCGATAATCTCTAAACCTACATTCAGATCTTTCTTTTTTCTATAAATTGATGCTCTTTTCATCATAAGATCTATTTCCTCTTCAGGGAACTTTTCTAACATGATGTCTAATATTTTCAAAATTTCATGGTATTGGTTAAAGTAGATTAAAATTCGTATTTTTGATTTATATAATTCTAAATTATGGGGATCTAATGCGATTTCCTTATCTATGTCATCGATCTCTTCTTCATATTGGCTTTTTAAATTTACATTAATTTGAGAATCAAATGCGATTAACAATTCCTGCCATATGATTCCTTCTAATTTATCGTAAGTATCTTTTAATTCCTTTTTAATTTCAATTTTATAAGATAAGTAATTAATGAATTCAGGTATAAAATTGCTTAAGGATTCCTTAAAATCCTGATGAAATAAGCATTCACAACTCTCATCTATGATGCTGGTTATAATTAAATTTATATCTATATTTGGGGTCTTACTTTCTATATTTGAGAAGAGTTTGTTCAGATATGCATGCTTGTTAATTTGAGTTTCAGATATAATTCCAAGCATTTTTCCTAATTTTCCATCGCTTTGAAAATAATAATTTCCCCCTGAAGGTCCCTTTAATTTAAAAAATTTGGTGGGATAAATTTTTCCTTCTGAGATTTCTTCAACATAATAATCTAACGTAGTAGTTTTAATTCGATATAAATCTGAAAAATCTTTTGAAGATATAAAGCGAGGATATTGATTTGGATGATTCATTGCGAAAAATAATATGATTTTATAAAATAGTTCTTCATTTTTTAGTAAAGATTTTACCCTTTCATAATCCAATTTTAGAATATAATTAAGAAAATTGAATTGGACTTCCTTGTCCTTCACTTTATAGAGATTAAAAAGATTTGTTGTATTTTTATTAATCTCTTCTATTCTTTTGGTTTCTTCCTCCAATATTGTTTGTCTGTCAAGATCATAATTCTTGAGTATCTTTGAGTATCTAGATTTTCCCAATGTCGTAATAATATATTTTCCCTCATTTTTTATTATGAATCTTTTTTTAATTAATAAATTGAGGGTTTTTGATAACGAAGATTGGTTTATATTTAATGGATTTTCAAGAAAGTGAGATCGTTTACAGTAATTATTATTATAGAGCACCCAGAGAATCCAGTGATCGTAATTTCGAGTGTTTAAAACAATTTCAGGCGGATAATTTAGCTTTCGCTCTTTTCCTTTTCCAGTTAGTTGCTCATAAAATTTTTTTTTTCCTTCTAATGTAATTTTATAACTGCCTCTTGAGATTTTTTCGACAAACCCCTTACGCTTTAACTGATCCATGTGTCTAGATAATGTTCCTAAAGGAATTTCGATTGGTTCTTTGCTAAAATCGCCCCATTTACAAACCTCATTATTATACAACATCCAGAGAATAACGTGGTCATAATTAGCGTTTTCTTTTCCAGAAGGGTCGTAAATGTTTTCAGGAGGATAATTTACATTTACCATAATTTTAGAAAGTTGTATTTTTTTATCTAAATTATATCTTTTTTTTATTTATTTATATATCTTTTCTGGAACTTCCGTGGTTTCTTGGAACATTTATGAAAGTATTGGAACTGCAATCATAAAAGCAAATACTCTCAAATATCCATAAAAGCATCATAGATGCTTAAAATCAATTTATAATGAAAGATGAGTTGATAATTATTAGAAATACACAAAATAAAACACGAAAATCAAGAACTATTTTAATTCTAATAGTACTAATATTTCTCCTCCCCAATTTTACAAATTTTCTTCAAGGAGAATTCGATTCTTTAGCAAAGAGAATAGATTTTGAACATGAAAATCCTAAAGATTCTTTTATTTATTACAGCGAAACTGAAGCTACTGCCTATGACGTTTATATAAGTGGTAATTATGCTTACATAGCAGACGGTTGGAAAGGATTAGCGATAATAGATATCACAGATCCTACTAATCCAGGAGCACCAGTTTATAGGAATACATACGGAGATGCTCAAGCTGTATACGTGAGTGGAAATTATGCATATATCGCTGACTATGAGGATGGATTGGCAATTATTGATATCTCTGACCCCGAAAATCCCGGAGCTCCTGTGTATATGGATACTGAATGTGCAATGGATGTATATGTTAAGGGTGATTATGCCTATGTTGCCGATGAGATTAATGGATTAGCAGTAATTGACATCAGTGATCCTACCAATCCAGGAACGCCCGTTTATATGGATACTTCTGGGTGGGCTTGGAGTGTAGAAGTGAGAGGAAATTATGCCTATGTTGCCGATGGTTATGAAGGATTATCAGTAATTAATATTACGAATCCCACTGACCCATCTGCTTCTATCTATAGCGTGGATACGGATGGTTTTGCTCAAGCTATATTTTTGGATGGATGTAACGCTTTTGTAGCGGATGGAAGTTATGGGTTGGCAATAATTGACGTGACTAATCCTATTAATCCCCAATCTCCTGATTATGAGGATTCTTATACTGTTAACGATGTCTTTATATGTGGAGATTATGCTTATCTCGCAACACTCTATGGAATGGCTGTTTTTGACATTATGTATCCAAATTCTCCAAATGAAATTGCATATAAAGAATTTCAAGGAAATGGTTATGGATATCCAAGAGGAATAGATATAGAAGGAAATTATGGATTTGTTCCTACAACTCATGGTTTAATGATAATAGATATATCAGTAGAAGTAGATCCTGTAATATATGCAAGTCGAGCTATAGCCGGCGAGGCAAGAAAAGTGGATATTGATGGTTTTTTTGCATATATCGCTGCTGATACTGCAGGTCTAGCAGTCATGGCTATTATTGAGCCTTTCGCCCCATCAGCACCCATCTATGAGAATACCGCAGGGCATTCAAATGACGTTGAGGTAGATGGGGACTGGGCTTATATCGCTGATGGTGGTTCTGGATTGGCGATAATTGATGTGTCTTCTCCTACAAATCCAAAAACTCCAATATACATGGATACATCAGGTTATGCACACGGTATAGATGTATGTGGAGATTATGCTTATGTGGCCTCTGGTAGTGCAGGGGTTGCAATCATCGATATCAGTGATCCTACCAGTCCAGGGACACCAGTATATATGGACAAAAGTGGCGATCACGATGCTTACGATGTTTTTATCGATGGAGATTATGCATATGTAGCCTATAGGGATGGTGGAATAGCGATCTTCGACATCAGCGACCCTACCAGTCCAGGTCCTTATTCTACAATGTATACTAATGGCTGGGCATGGGCTATAGAGGTCAGAGGAGACTATGCGTACGTGGCAGACGATAATGCGGGTCTAACTGTCATCGATGTATCGGATCCAACAAGTCCTAGTTCTCCAACGACTATAAGTACTGCAGGTACATGTGCTCTTGATGTTGATATAAGTGGTGATTATGCATACGTTGCTGATGGAGACAGATTAACAGTAATTGATATTAAGCAAGTGGGTATTGCCAATCCGACAATATTATATTCAGATACTATAGATCTATCCATCGGAGTTGATATAATTGGTGATCATGCATTTGTTGCTAGTCGTTCTGAAGGATTGGTAGTTGTTCAAGTCAGAGAGAGAGCAGATCTGGATGATCCAATCATTACTGAAAACCCGAGTGACTTGATTCTCGAATGTGGTTATACAGACAAAAATGTCATATGGATGGCAACTGATGATAATCCGTATAATTATACTATTGAACTTCAAGGTTCTGGAGTCGTAGCGGGTCCATTTTCTTGGTCTAGTGGAGTTGAAGTGACCTATGATATTCCTGATGGATTAGGAGTGGGTACTTTTACTTACACAATCAATTTTACTGATGATAATGGCAATTTTGCAATTGATACTGTAAATGTTACTGTTCAAGATACAGAAAATCCCATAATTACATTTTCTCCTAGCGATAAAATAGTTGGATTAGGATATTCTGGCGAAACTTTTCAATGGACGGCAACCGATGAAAATCCCTATAATTATACAATTGAACTACAAGGTTCTGGAAATGTTGTAGATTTAACTGGGTGGTCTAGTGGAATATCTGTTATTTATGATATCCCGGAGGGATTTAGTGTAGGAGAATATTTTTACACTATAAATTTCACTGATGATTATGGACACTTTATCGAAGATACTGTAAAGTTAACTGTCCAAGATATAGAAGATCCTATTATTACAGATGCTCCAAGTGATATTGCTGTTGAATTAGGTTACACGGGCATCAATTTACAATGGAATGCAACTGATGATAACCCGTATAATTATACTATTGAACTTCAAGGTTCTGGAGTTGTAGTAGAACCAACAGCGTGGTCTAGTGGTGTTGCAGTTAATTATACGATACCAGACGGATTTCCAATAGGAGATTATTATTATATCATCAATTACACGGATAGTTTTGAAAATTTCATTACAGATACTGTCAAATTCACTGTAGGTGATTCCATAACTCCTATAATCACTGATGTTCCAGAAGATTATAGCTGCTTTTCGGGATATACAGATGTTTGTCTCATATGGATAGCAACTGATGCTCATCCTGCCACATATACTATAGAACATCAAGGTCATGGTATTCTAACAGGACCAATTTCTTGGACCAGTGGAAGTGATGTGAGCTATACCATTCCAGAAGGATTATCAATAGGAGAGCACTTCTTTACCATTAATTTTACTGATCTTGCTGGAAATTATGCTACTGATACAGTAAAAATAACAATTCAAGAGGAACCTCCTGATGATGAACCTCCTCCAGCAATTCCATTTGGAAATTGGTTTTTGGTTTTCATGATAATTTCTATTATTGGAGCAGTAGTAATTCAGAAACGAAAACAATAACTATTTTTTTTTTATTTTATTTTGAGTTTTTCAAACAAGTTAGCCAATAACATTAAGAAATTTTTTTTTCTATGGTAACTTCCACCAAGCGCTAAAACTTCTATGAAATGATTGGAACTGCAACCATAAAAGGGTTCTGAGTTGATTTTTCAACAATCAAAATTCAAACACAAATCTAAAATTTAGAGTTGACTGAACTTTTCATGAAAACTTACAACAAAAAAAATAAAAAGAAAATACTACGATTTTTAGCGTTAGGACTCCTTTTATGCGGTTTATTGGAGATATTCTCCCCATTAATGCAATCTAACATTTTAAATAAACAGGAAGTAAATCAATATCAAGAACCTCAATTTAAGGGAGCATATTACAGTAATTCAATGACTGCCATTGCCATTGATGGAGATGCAACGGGGTTCGGTGCTCATAACTGGTCATGGGCGGTAAATCAACCGTGGTGTAGCGGAAGTGGAACTGAACTAGATCCTTATGTAATAATGAATTTAAAAATAGATGGAATGAGTAGCAGTAGCTGTATTTTGATAGAAGACTCTAATGTATTTTTAGTGATTGAAAATTGCACTCTTTTCAATACTACAATTCCCTATGGGGGTATCTATTTGAAGAATAGCAAAAATGTGGAACTTCGGAATAATATAATATTTGATAACCAATATGGGATTTTCTTGGACTCTTCAATTAATAACGTTATTATTGGCAACAATTGTTCCTATTATGGAGAAGTGGGAATTGCATTACTTTACTCAAGTAACAATACTGTTTTAGAGAATGTTTGTAACTCAAATGTGTACGGGATTTATTTGTACTTTTCGGATAGTAACAATATTATAGAAAATAACTGTTCACTGAATAATTATGGGATTTACGTTATTGGTTCAAACAATAATACAATTTTAGATAATGATTGCTCCTCAAACACTGATGAGGGCATAATGTTATATTCATCAAGTAATTATACCACGATTTCAGGGAATGATTGCTCATCAAACGCAGGAGCAGGTCTCGTTTTGTATCCTTCTAGTTATAACACTATTATTGATAATGATTGCTCATCAAACGGTGAAGCAGGAATTTTATTATATTTTTCGAACGATAATCTTGTCTCGGAAAATAACTGTTCTTCCAATGGAGTTCATGGGGTTTATATACACAGCTCAAGCAATCATACTATTGTTGACAATGACTGTTCTTTGTGCGGAGAAAATGGAATTCGTTTGTATAATACTGAATATAGTGAAATCTATGAAAATAAAATATTAAGTTCAATTAATAACGGAATCCAGTTAATAGAAAACAGTCATCATAATGAAATCTATTCTAATGAAATCAAAAATTCATCTAATTTTGGCATTTTAATTGAAACCAGTAATAGCCATAATAACACGATTTATAGAAATGAAATATTAAATAATGGCGAACAAGCTTGCGATAATGGAACGGATAATTACTGGGATAATGGATTTATAGGAAATTTCTGGGATGATTACGCTGGCTCTGATGCGGATTTAGATGGCATTGGTGACGATCCTTATGTAATAAATGGTATCGGTGGAGCGATTGATCACTTTCCAATTTGGTTCTTTTACAATTTAAATCCCATATTCATAGATGATGATGCTACGGGCGTTGGTGCTCATAATTGGACTTGGGCAGCAAATCAACCATGGTGTGAAGGTAGTGGAACTTGGAATGATCCTTATATCATTAGCGACGTGATCATAGATGGTCAAGGAACTGACAACTGCATAGAAATCCAGAATTCCAACGTACCGTTCATAATACGCAATTCTACTTTATATAACGCATCGCCCCTAGATTATAAAGCTGCTATTCATTTGGATCATGTCAATAATTCCCTCATCCTTGAGAATAATTGTTCAAATAATGGTCACATCGGCATTATCTTGTATGAGAATTGTAATAATAATATTATAAAAGGAAATATCATGCATGAGAATCAAAATGCTGCGATTTCAATTAGAGTTTCCAGTGAAAATAATATCATAATTGATAACTGGATTGCAAATTCTTCTGGAAACTTTGCAATATATCTCTTAAATAGCAATTATAATACTTTTTCAAATAATACGATTCAAGGCTGTTTAACAGGGATTCGAATCCATGCTACTGAGCATACCACAGTTATGGGTAACATTTTTGAGTCAAACCAAATAGGGATTAGTTTAAAACACGGGCATTATTCCATTATAACTAATAATATTATCAGAGATTCATGGAATTTTGGAATTCGATCGGAACAAACAGCATTTTGTGAAATCCATGATAACCTCATTTACAACACCACTTATGATGGGATCCGACTATTAGATAATTGTCGCTATAATGAGATTTATTCCAATGAAATTCAAAAATCCTCTCGTTATGGAGTTAATCTAGACGATACCAATGTTCATAACAACACAATCTATCGGAATTACTTAGTAGACAATGATCAAAACGCATATGACGACGGAACTGACAATTACTGGGATAATGGATTTATTGGAAATTACTGGGACGATTATACTGGTTCTGATTCTGATTTAGATGGCATTGGAGACACTCCATATTCAATAAGTGGAACTGGTGGAGGGATTGATCATTTGCCGATCTGGTTCTTTTATGTCTTGAATCCAATATTCATAGACGGTGATGCTACGGGGGTCGGAGCACATAATTGGACGTGGGCAGCATATCAACCATGGTGTTCTGGAAGTGGCACTGAAATCGATCCTTACGTGATTGCGAACGTAACTATTGATGGAATGGGTACAAGTAGTTGCATTAAAATCAGGGATTCTGACGTATTTTTCGTGATTGAAAATTGCACCCTTTTTAATTCAGGTATTCAACTTGATAGAGGAGGGGTCTATTTAGATCATTGCAATAACGGAGAAATCAATAAAAATGCATTTTCTAGCACTTTTGCAGGAGTTCACCTGATCCAATCGCATAATAACACGGTCTCGGGAAATAATTGCTCTGCTAATGGTCGTTATGGAATACGGTTGTACTCCTCAAGCAATAATACATTCATTGAAAATGATTGCTCCGCAAATGATTGGGTAGGAATTCATTTGAAATTATCGAATGATGATAATAGATTCTTACGAAACAATTGTTCTTCGAATGGGCTGTATGGGATTGAATTAGATTCCTCAAGTAATAACATATTCTCGGAAAATGACTGCTCCTCTAACATTCGTCACGGGATACATGTATATTCCTCGAGTAATTATAATCTAATCTCAAGAAATAATTGTTCTTCTAACCAACAGTATGGAATTCGATTAGAATCAACAAAAAATAATATAGTCTTGGGGAATAATTGTTCATTTAATCTCCTTGATGGTATTTATTTGGTTCAAATAAGTAGTAATAATGAAATCACAGAGAATAACTGTTATTCAAATGATAATAGTGGAATAAATTTAGTAAATTCTAATAATAGCCTGATTTCTAATAATGATTGTAGATTTAATGATAATGATGGGATTGAGTTGGAGTCTTCGAGCACTAATAATACAATCTCAAGGAACACCTGTTTCTCCAACGAAGATCACGGAATATATATTTATCTTTCAAATAATAACACCATCGCAAATAATCTTTGTTCTTTAAATGGACATCATGGGATTGATTTATTTCATTCGCTCAATAATACAATCGTGGGGAATACATACTACTTAAACTATCGAGGAATTTATTTATTTTATGCACCTCACAATATAATATCGCTAAATAACTGCACCTCAAACTCAATCGAAGGGATCCGATTACTTAACTCAAACGAGAATTTCATCTCATTGAATAACTGCTCCTTAAACGAATATGGTATTAGTGGGTATAATTCAAACTTTACCACTATTTCTGAATGTGAATGCTCTTCAAATGGTGATGTGGCAATAAATTTAGGTTTATCAAACAATAATACCGTGTCAAAAAATACATGCTTTTCGAATAGTCAAGGTATTGTCATATTCAGGTCTAACAATTCAGAAATCATACATAATGACTGCTCTTTAAATTATTGGTATGGAATAAGGATATCGTACTCATCTAATAATATCATTTCGGCAAATAACTGCTCCTCAAATTCACATCATGGTATCTTTATACATTCCTCCAATACAAACACGATTTCAAATAACTTTTGCTCATTGAATCTAGATTATGGAATTTCTTTAGCCTCTTCAGAAATGATCATTATCTCAGAGAACAAATGTTTCTCGAATGACAAAGGAATTTTTTTGGATTCCTCTATCAATAATACTATTTCAGGAAATCTATGTAATTTAAATCATGAAGGGATTGAATTCGTTTCATCAAGTAACAACACAATCTCCGAAAATGACTGCATTATGAACATCTATCGCGGAATTTCCTTAAGATATTCGGACAAAAATAAAATCCTAAAGAATAATTGTTCCTCAAATTTGTATTACGGGATTTATTTGTATGAATCAGGTCCGCTAAATGTTATATCTGAAAACATTGTTTTTAATTCATCCTCAAGAGGTATTTATTTATTGCATACAAATGGAACCATAATATTCTTAAACGAAATCATAGATAATGCAGTTCAAGCTTATGACGATGGGATAAATAATCAATGGGATGATGGATCAATAGGGAATTACTGGAGTGATTATTGGGACGTATATTCAGGCGTGGATTTAGACGATGATGGAATCGGAGATATTCCATATAATATCACTGGAAGCGCAGAAAGCCAAGACAGATATCCAATTTGGGACGATGGTCCTGGTGAGAATCATCCTCCAACCTGGGACCAAATGCTCAGCAATCAGACTCTCGAATTTGGAATCCCATTTTTCTATGATGTAAATACGTCTGATACTTCTGGAATTGATACTTATTGGATCAATAATACAAGCAATTTTATGATTGATGCAAATGGCATGATACATAATATCACAACGCTCTTTGCGGGAGAATATTGGCTTGAAATATCAGTTAATGATACTTATGATAACCTCCTTTCGACCACTATAAGAATCAACGTTGAACCATCCTTACCTCCAAACTGGGACCCACTTCCGTCGAATCAAATAGATGAATTTGGTACTAACTTTGCTTACAGCGTGAATGCGGTGGATATTTCGGGGATTGATTCATACTGGATAAACGATAGCACCTACTTTCAGATTAATAATGATGGATTAATTACTCATCTTATTGAAATTCCTGTTGGAATCTATTGGCTGAAGATAAGCGTGAATGATACTCTTGGAAATGTGAATTCTACAGTAATTAAAGTCACGATCCAAGATACAACCCCACCAGATTGGGTATATTTGCCCGAAGACCAAGATCTTGAATATGGTACATCCTTAAGTTATGATGTTAGTGCGTGGGATCCGTCTGGAATCGATACGTACTGGATTAACGATACAAGCACTTTCCATATCAATGTTAATGGATTGATCACAAACTGCTCGTATCTAACCGTTAAAACATATTGGCTTGAAATTAGTGTAAATGATACCATTGGACTCATTACAAATAGCATCATAAAAATCACGGTTGTAGACACCACAAATCCTATTTGGATCGAATTACCAACCGATCAACTGATTGATATGGAGAATACATTTAAATATAACGTGAACGCATCTGATCTCTCGGGGATTGATTATTATTGGATTAGTGATACTTCAAATTTTCAAATCGATAATAATGGACTCATAACAAGCATCGGAACGCTTTCGGTAGGAACCTACTCGATTGAAATTAGAGCTTATGATCCGTGGGGCAATTACTGTACAGCAACGATAGAAGTCTTTGTATCGTCCGAGAGTGGAACAGCACCACCAGGAATTCCAGGATATGATATTTTATTGCTATTACTTACAGTAGGAATATCAGGAGTCTATCTACTATTACATATTACAAAAAAAAGAAGAATTATCTAATTTTTTTATTTTCATTTCTATTTTTAAATATTTTTTAATGATAATCTAACTAACTTGTATGGGTTTAATTAGAATTCTACACTAGGTTTTTTAGTATTAACCATTTCAATCCAAAACATAAGTTTATATTTTCATAAGTTTTTTGAATAAGTATTCATAAATTCATTAAGATTGAAATCTAATAAAAGGAAGATTATTATGGGTAACAAGCTATTCGAGCAAGTATGTCTTGCGATAGAGCAATATAAATATCCAGAAGCAATTAGATTTTTAAATGAGCTTGAATCAAATGAGGAATTGTCAAAATCAGACCTAAACTTATCCCACCTTTATAGAGCGACCGCATTAAATGGTATAGGAGATTATCCAGAAGCATTAAAATTCGCAAAAAAATCATATCGTGGATACCGTAATCAAGGAAAAACTTCTAATCTACTTGAAGCACTCCTCATTATGGGATATTCAACCAGTTGGTTAGGCAACATTGAACTAGGATTTCAATATATTGATGAAGCAGAGGATATTTTAATAAATCTTCCAGATCTCACTGAAAAACAGCAAAATAAGTATAAAGCAATGCTGTATATTAGTAGAGGATGTGGATACGTTCAACAAGGGAAGACTGAACAAGTTTATGAATCTGCAAGAAGTGCTTTAAAAATAGGTGAGCCTATTAATGATAAGCAGATCATAGCTAGATCAAACTATCAATTAGGTTCATATTATACGTTTTTTAATATAGATCTGAATTTAGCAATGTATCATACTAAACAATGCCAACTTCTATTATATGAATTAGATAATAAACCTCTACTTGCTTTAAATTTAGTGACTTTGGGTTGCATATGTATCATGAAGGGTGAACTTAACCAAGCCTTAATGTTTCATGAACAAGCACTTGATAATACTAATATTTTAATGATCAAGATGTCTATTTTTAACAATATTGCAATGATTCATAGTCAACAAGGAGATCTCAATAAAGCATTAGAATTTCTTAAAAATGCATTTGAGTTTGCTACAAAAGTGAAAAACCCTTATATATTAATGACAACAATAACAAGCATTATTGAGGTAAATGTTTTAATGGGTAGAATTGAAGAAGCATATGTTCACTTAAATTCATTGAAAACATTTGCTGAGAAAGAGGAAAATGAATTAGCCCCTCTCTACGTTCGGTTTTCAGAGGCACTCATCTTAAAATCAAGTAACAGAATTCAAAATCGAGCAAAAGCTCAAGCTATTTTTGGAGAGATAGCTCAAATTGAAAAGCTTCCAGGAGAATTATTACTTAAAACTCTCCTAAATCTTTGCGACCTGTTGTTAGACGAATTTCGCATTAATTTTAACATGAAAGTCTTAGAGGAATTAAACCCATTACTTGATAAGTTAATTATTATTGCTGAAAAAATCGGTTCATTTTGGATTTTAGCTGAAACTTATCTTTTATTAGCAAAATTAGCTTTGTTGAAAGCTGATTTGAAAAAAGCCAGAAAAATATTAACTGAAGCCCAAGAAATGGCTGAAAAATATAATCTAACCTTATTAGCTGGTAAAATTTCTGTGGAACATGACATTTTGCTTAGAAATTTAGAAATATGGGAGCAACTTTCAGTAGCTAACGCCCCTATAAACAAAAAACTTGAATTAGTTAATTTAGATAAGCAAATTGAAAATATGATTTTAAACCGTAGAAATGAAACTCTTCATATAAAAGATGAAGAACCTATCAATTTATTGATTTTATCGGAGGGAGGAACTTCTGTATTTTCGCATTACTTTATCGAACAAAAACCCTTTGAATCCCATATATTTGGTGGTTTTATAACCACTATAGATTATTTTATCAAGGAAGTCTTTTCTGAAGGTCTTGATCGTGCCATGTTTGGTGAATACACTCTTCTAATGAAATCAATTTCTCCTTTCTTTATAATTTACATTTTTAAAGGGGATTCATATTATGCTCATCAAAGAATAAAATATTTTATGCAGAATATCCAAAAGAAAGAAGAAATCTGGCAGAAATTAATAAAAAGCGTTGAAAGGAATAAAATCGTCAAGATGAATGAAATTCCCCCTCTGGATACCTTAATAGTAGATACATTTGTGGAAAAAAATGTTATTATTGAAAAAATATAGATTTAAATCAAGAAATTCTATTTCTTTCAGAATTATCTAAGAAAAACTTTATATTACACTGTTTTTAATTTTAATTTAAAGATAAGAGATAACTTTAGGATTCCATGAGCAATCGTGAGGAATTAGGGTTCAAAGTAACGATAATAGGAGACGGCGCAGTCGGTAAAACATCATTAATTAAAAAATTTACAAAGGGTACGTTTGAAAGGGATTATATTAAAACCATAGGAGCACAGTTCTCGAGGTTTGATACGGAAATTAATGATGACATTATCAATTTAATCTTCTGGGATATTGCTGGACAAGATGATTTCAACTTTTTGAAACCTATTTTTTACAAAGAAAGTAAAGCAACCATTATAGTGTATAGTCTAGAAGAAAATGACTTAGGTAGAGATAGTTTTAACCATATTAGAGATTGGTGTGAAGAGATCCAGAAGTATTGCGAAAGCATTCCAATTGTGTTGTTTGCTAATAAGGTTGATTTAGTAGAGGAAAATGATTTAGAGATCCAGAAAATTCAAGATATTGTTAATAATCTAAATCTACTTGGATATTATATCACTTCAGCTAAAACGGGAAAAGGTGTTTTAGAAGCATTTAATGCGATTATCAGAGAATTAGTCCATCAATCTAAGTTAAAGTTATAATATTAATCCACTACTAAAGTGTGAAATTTTTTCATATCATTTAAGTAATTAATTTTAAGTGTTCTAATTCAAATCTATAAATAATATAAAGCAACTATTGATACAGAAATTAAAATTATGACTAGTCTTGAAAGTATTAAAGATCTTCAGAAAGAATTAAGTTCTATTGTAGGGGTTTCGGGAAATGAAGAAGATGTGAGTGATTTTATTATAAAGTTAATCACAGATGAAAAATTGGCAGATAAAGCTTGGAAAGATAAACTAGGAAATGTTTTAGTGAAAAAAAAGGGGAAAAGTGATGGAGAACGAATTTTATTTGATGCTCATATGGATGAAATTGGATTCATGATTTCTCACGTGGAAAAAACGGGATTTCTACGATTTGTACCAGTTGGAGGATGGGATACAAGAATTTTATTAGGGCAATCAATAATTATAAAATCAGATTCTGGGAAGATTTATCATGGCTTGATTGGATCAAAACCTCCTCACTTATCAACTCCTGGAGAGCGCAAAAAGAATGTTGATGTTTTCGAAATGTATATTGATATTGGGATGACTTCCAATGAAGAACTTGAAAATGTGGGAATCAGGATTGGATCAATCGGGACACTATTTGCTCCTTTCCAAGAATTACCAAACAATTTCGTGAGAGGAAAAGCATTCGATGATAGAACTGGCTGTAATGTTCTATTGAATCTCTTAATGGAATTAAAAGACCTGGATTTAAAGGACACCGTAGTTTTTAATTTTGCCGTACAAGAAGAATTTGGTCGCATTGGAACCGTTCCTGGAGCATATACTTTAGAACCTACGATGGCTATCGCGGTTGAAAATACTACAGCTGCTGATGTTCCAGGAATTAGGGAATCTCAGAATCCAGCTTATCTAAGAAGAGGTCCAGCCATAACTATAGCAGATAAATCAGTAATTTGCAATAGATATGTTAATAAGCGATTGACTGAAAACGCGAAAAAGCAAGGTATCAAGTTCCAATTTAAAAAACCCATGTATGGTTTGACTGATGCAGGAAAAATTCAAGAATCGAGACAGGGAGTACCAAGTACGGTAGTATCAGTACCATGTAGGTATATCCATTCACCAACTTCTTTATTAAATCTCGAAGATATTTTAAGTACAATCAATTTATTAAAGGCATTTATCGTAAATTCAGCCAAAATATAATTTTAACACTGGCTTTAAATGACTTTAATCTTTCCTTATTCGTTTTGAAATATAAAAAAAAATAAAAAGTTAAATTTCGAATTATCTACTGCCAATGGGCAAAATAGTTCTTCCATAGAGGCTATTCAAAATTTCTGCGATTGACGTGTACATTGCACTAGCACCACATAAGATCCCTTCATAGCCAGCTATCACTGTTATTGGAGTGAAACCAGTAAAGTCTCCAATCGCCAACAAAAAGAATAATATGGTTAACGTCAAAAAGACGACTTGTAACGCTCGGTTCAGTTTTAATGTTCCAAAAAACATGAGTAAGGTAAAGATCCCCCACATCACGAGATAAGTTCCTATTTCTGAAGCACCAGATGCTGTAGCCCAGAGATCCGTATTAGGCAAGAGATTAATAAAGACTAGAGACCACCAAAATATTCCATACGAGGTAAAAGCTAGCGTTCCAAAACTATTTCCCTTTTTATATTCCATGATTCCCGCTATAATTTGAGCAAGTCCCCCGTAAAATATTCCCATACTTAGTATCATCGGTCCTAAAGCATAAAAACCAGCATTATGTAGATTTAGTAAAACTGTTGTCATGCCAAATCCCATGAGTCCAAGAGGAGCCGGATTTGCTAATTCATTGTCCATCGAATTTCACTATTTTTCGAAATTTTTATTGATTTTGTTAGCTTGAATATTTAATCGAATAAAAATTTAATCCTACTATTATATTAATGAAACTCCTCTTAGTACAAGTTTTAGGCAAGGCTAAAATGGTTAATTTAAATTTAATTAGCAACATAAAAATGGGATATTTCCTTATTCATAGCTCTAATTAGACTATATTGTACCTCATTTAATAAAAATTGGTCTCTCATAAATATAAATATCTCAAAGAAATCTGTTATATTATCCCTAATTCTTTTCTTTTCCATTCATCTTATCCCTTGTCTAAAGGGATAAGATACATTATCAAATCACTTTAAATAATATGAGAGAGAATAATTAATATATGTCAAGGCAAATTTTAACAAAAAACCAGACGATATTGATTATTTTTTTCCTAAGTATTTACATAGTTGGTACTGTGTTGATTTTTACGGTACCAATCTCAGTAAAAAGTGCTTATGGTTTATCAACTATCACTGATGACGGTGTTACTATCGCTTTTAATGTGTTCGAGCCACGTGAAGGAGGGACCAATAAACCAGCATTTCTAATTGGACATGGATCAATGGTAAATAAAGAAATGGTAAAGGGTTATGCGTTGGAATTAGCAGCAGCGGGATTCATTGCAGTGCCATTTGATTTTCGAGGTCATGGACAGAGTGGTTCGGGAGGAACGGATAACATGACGAAAGATGTTGTTGCAATTCGAAATTATCTCCAATCTCGAGGAGATGTTGATATGAATTCATTAGGATATATTGGATATAGCATGGGAGGAATAGGTCAAGAATTAATCCAAGTAGATAATTCCTTTAAATGTTTTATAGGGATAGGAACTTGGTTGTACCCTGATCTGAGAAATGGAACAATAACAAATCCATTAGATGTTCTGATGATTCAAGCAATATTTGATGAAGCAATCCAACTCCAAACCCTCAAAGAAAGCTTATCCATAAGAACAGGTCTACCCGTTTCATCGATTTACGCGAATAAAATGTACGGTTGTTTTAATCAAGGTAATGCATCAATGATTTACTTAGATGAGGATAGTAACCACTTGAAAGTTGCTTGGGATTATGATTTCATAAGACAAGCAAGAGATTGGGCTATTAATTCTTTTGATATTGATGTAATTGATAATCTTTTTTACGTGAACATCCGAGGACTTATCCTTCTTTTTCAAGTCATCGGAGGCATCGGGTTTTTCTTTTTAATAATAGATCCTCTTTCAAAACTATTCTTATTTAGGAGAGATAATGAAAAAGAAGTAAAGTTAGAGTATTTTGAAATAAAAACGGAAAGTATTTCAAAAGGGTCCATCATCGTAAAGTCAATATTATATACTTTGATATTAGCTCCGGTGGGAATACTGATTTTTTTCCCAATTTTACTTATATTGCCTCTGGCCGTTGCAGCATTCGTCATGGCGTTACTTTATGGTCAGATTTTTGGGATTGTAATTCTTCTCTGGCGTATCAGTAAAAAAGTGGATTATAAGTTCCGCGATATGTTCAGAAACATCTTCAAAGATAAAAAGAAACTCGGCAGACATGCAATTATGGGAGCAATTTTATCAGTCATATTATACTTAATAGCTTATTCTTCAATCGGATTGAATTATTTGGGTTTACTTCCATCATTGGAAAAGATCTGGACGATACCTATTTTTTTCATAATGGCATTAGTCGTTCTCTTGATACAGAACATATTAATGCAAGCCATAATTCAACGTAAATATTCGAATTCTCTCAAAGATCTTCTCAAGGTGATATTTCTCGGATTCTTGTTTCCATTTTTATACTACTTTGTTTATTTATTGGTCTTAGGGTTCATCACTAGAAGTTTTTTCTATTTTGGAACCTTTCTCCCAATTTCGGTGGTAATGTTTCTATTAACTTCGGCAGTCTGCGTAATCTCGTACCAAAAAACGGGTAATATTTTGGTCGGAGCAATTATTGGATCTGTCTTACTAACTTTTCTAATTGTGACAATGTCTCCTCCTCAAAGTGGTCTATCTTTCTTAGCTCGGTTTCTACATTAAATTTTATTTTTTTTTATTTCTTTTCTTTATTTTTTTAAAACAAAAATTAAAAACGAATTGAATAATTAACTATTAATATGTCAAGTCTCAAGGGCTATCTTTGGAGTTTTACTTTTTTATTAACTGCTGCGATATATGGTTCAATCCCGAGCTATTTAATCGTCACTTATTGGCGATGGTTAAACGCGTTAACATTTAACGGAGAACCTATTTATACTTTAACTTTATTCATGCTATTTTTATGGATAGTTTCCTTGATAATTACACTAATTTACCTTGTTGCGATGGTTCGCGCAATAATTCAAAGAAAAAATGAAGACTTAGGAATTCCAAAGGGAGTTTCTTATTTTGGGCTCATTACAGTTATAGTAGTAATAGCTTTCATGATAGTTTGGCTTTTAATTTTTCACCAAATACCATTCTTTTCAATGGTATCTCCAATTTAATCTAACTTTAACGGATATTCTCCATACTTCTTCGTTGCTTCCACCATCCATTTCAAGTTATCAACCTTTACTCCTGGATGCATGTTTGCTGCGCTTACCATAAATCCTCCACCAGGTCCTCCTGTTTTTATGGCATATTTTACCGCATTATAGACTTCATCTTTAGTGCCATACACTAGATCATGAGCAACATCGATATTACCCATTAAACATAATTTATCCCCAACTTTTTTTTTGACTAAAGCGAGATCTACTCCCGCAGTTGGTTCAAGACTTTGTAAACCATCAAATCCGCAATCTACAACAAAATCTAACAAGGGAGTTACTTGTCCGTCCGTGTGTAACACGATTTTTTGCTCTCTTTCATGCACTGCATCAGTTATGATTCGATATGCGGGCAAAAGTAATTCTCTAAACTTTTTTGGACTCATCATGGGTCCAGTATGATAAGCAAGATCTCCAGACTCGACAAAAACCTCAGCACCTACATCCATGTAAGCGTTATAACATTCTGCAGTAAATCTAGCTATGACTTCATGTACTTCCTTTATAAATTTAGGATTTTTATGAAGTATCTTAGAATAGTATGCTATGCCCATTCCTTGCGAAGCGCTCTCAAAAACGCCTGCTAAATCGTTTGTGACAATCACAAAAATTTTATCTTTATGCCTTTTGTTAATTCTCTTGTAGAACTTTCTAACCATCTTAGTATATTTTTCTGTTGCAGGACCTTCAATGTTCGCTTTAACCTCCTCCCACTTTTCTGGACTATTCATTGTACCGTATAAATAATACGGATTAAAATTTCCTTCATTATCTCGCAACTCCCAGATCCTGCCAAAAATATCATCCATCAAAAGTCGATCATCCCCCGGGATCTCCACAGCTTTTAAAGGAATGATCCCAACTTGCATTACATCCAAACCTATGGTTGCTGCTGCTTCTACGCAGCGCGAAAATACAGAAGTCTCTACAGCATCGATTAAATTAGTAAGTTCTTCTCTCCAACCATCTGGGTTATCTCTTTTTAGTTGATCGACTGTATCAAAATCTGAAATTGCTGGTTTCCCAAGAATTTCATCCACGTTATTTGCATCAATCAAAATTGTATGGCAAGGTACCCTATCAGGTACTTCCAGATTCAATGCAGTCATTACACGTTCTCTACATTCCATTTTAATAACACTGAATTAGGTATTCTAATAAAGATACATAGATGTTCTTTCTATAAAAATGCTATATTTTTGCTACATTTTTAATGAAAAATGTAAATAAGAATGATCTTAATAATGAGAAGTGGGTGTTTCATGCTAAATTTAAAGAGGAATTTTTGAAAAAGAAAATTTCTTAATATCTTGAAAGCTAAATCTCTTGGAAAATCCATGTCACCATATATTGAAATTAACTTTTCAATTCTATTACTCTTGATTATTTGAAATAGCAAATCGAATTCATTTGGCGTTATTACCTCTAAAATCTTTCTCAAAATGTAATGAATTTTTAATTGATTCCCTATCATGGCTTTGATTGGTCTTTCATATTGACTTTTAATAAATTTCCTGGAAAAATCTTGTACTTCAAAACATTCTTTGATACATTTAGCGGCCATTTTTGCTGCTGTAAGAAGCATCACTATTCCACCTCCAGTTGTAGCTTTAACTTGGCAGGCAGAATCACCTAATAATAACACGTTGTCAAAAGCGCACTTTTTCATCATTCCATAAGGGATTAAACCACCTTGTCTTTCAACAGCATCCTTGGGATTTAATGCTATTAGTTTCATGAATATCCGGAAGGCTTTAGCAGTGTTTTTTTTAGTGGCAATTCCAATTCTACATAAACTATTCCCTTCTGGGACAATCCATCCAAATAATTCTTTCCAATATGGATGAAAGTACATTGTTGCTACATTTTCAGCAAAATCCGCTTTAATTCGAATTTGATAAGCATATAATATATCATTAGATTGATTAAAACCTTTAGCAACAGAAGAAAGAGGTCCATCACAGCCTATTAACATATTTGCCTTAAATACGTTAGATGATGTTTTAATTTCTATCAATTTTTCATTGCAATCAGCAATATAATTGAATGATTTGTATTTCTCTCCTAAAAGGTATTTTACATTTTTTTTAGTTTTAATCTTCTCGTAGAACAACCGATCTAATCCGATTCTGTCTATGATATAAGGTTCCTCATCTCCAGATAACCTAATGGCACGTCCAGAAGGAGAGACTAATCTAGCAATTTTGACTCTATTAAGGATTAAATTTGAAGGAAAATTTATCAAGTGACCCAATTTTTTTGAAATGATTCCAGCGCATTGCATAGGTAACCCAATTTCAGAATGTTCTTCAATAACTAAAATCTTTAACCTATATTCTGAAAGAAGGTAAGCTAAGTAGTTTCCAGCGAGACTTCCACCAATGATCACGACATCGAAAAAATTGGAATCAGAATTCATTATAAATAATAAAGAATGAGGTTTTTAATGGTTAACTCTCAATCCTTTCGATATCCTAAATCCATCATCATTCCATATACAATGCCTAATGCAATGTTCTTGAAAACTGGATTAGAATCGATTGGTAGATCTGTGCGTGGAGTTAAATCGGGTAAAATTTTTTCAAACACGTATCTTGTTTCTGGCTTTTCAGCATAAAAATCAATAATTTTTTGACGAAACTCTTTCATGAAGACTTCATGCTCATTTATGATAGTAGAAACATTATCAGTACCATTTATGACTCCAAAGTGTCCAAAACCTGCTTTCTCAGCTTTAAATTTTTTTAAATTGCTTAAAGTGTTCATGTAATCTTCATGATTATAATATATTGGCATGCTGGTTGGCATCGTAACCAATTTAGTAGAATGATAAATGGTCCCGACTGCTTCACCCCAAAAAATGAACTCAAGTTTACCATTTCGAATAAAAGCGGGGCATACATGATCTGGAGTGTGACCAGGAGTTTTATAAATCACTAATTGAACCTTTGTATCATTTATCTCAAATGAATCGATGGGCTCGATATTCCCATTGAATTTCGATGATGGTTCGATGATCTTAAAAGCCTCTTCTTCTATTTTTTCCATGATACCCGTAAGATTACCATATGTCCTTTTAGCACGAGTTAAATGATCTTCAAAATCATTCAACAATTCTTTTGTTTTAGAATTAGTGAGAATCTTAACGTGCGGATTATGCTTTTTTAATTCATTGTAGAGAATGAACTGTCCTCCATTATGGTCAAAATGATGATGGGAAGTGACTAAATACTTAAAAGCAGAAAGAGGAATGTCATTTTTCTTACAATAACGAATTACTTTTTTAGCATCCAAAGAAGAACCACAATCAAATAAAACCGTGGCATTATCAAATTCAGCAAGATATACCGATAATTGCCTGGGACTTCCATAAGCTTTTAGATCGATGTGATGTAAATAATCATTAATTTTTGTTGTTTCAAGTGTTATTGCGTCATTTACCATGAAAAGTAAAATTAAATCTAAATTAATAATTATTTGATTAGATTTTACTCACAATAGTATAAAGAATGTAAAAATTTAGAATAATAAAAAGAAAATTAAAAATTGAGTTTTTGTTTCCAAAATTTCATCTTAACTTTAAGATCTTGTTGTTCTGACTGACTTAATACGTAGGGTTTCGCTTTTAATTCGTCCCCCGTGTTTCTCATGTTTTTAAGCACGCTACTGTATCCTTGCGTTTTCACGTATTCGCTTTGGAACTTCTCTAATGCGGCTGCTATCTCGACTCCAGTTAATGAGTCAACACTATTAAATACTAAGTCAAATTGCTTTCCTAAAAGAACTTTCGATACGGTTCCTCCCGTTGCTGGTTGAGGTTTTGGTTCTGGCGGTTTAATTTCTGGAGTGACTTCCACGGGAGTTATATTTTCTGGTTCTATAGGTGTTTCAGCATTTGTTGTCATACTAGCCTTAATCGAATGAACTACTTCCTTCCTTGCAGACATCCAGGCTTCCTCCAGTATCGGGACAAATATTTTGATATGCTCCTGAATGATACTCCCAATTCCAGCAATTTCAGTAGCCAGCCCGTCCTTTATTTCTGTTTTTGAAAGCACGCATACAATTACTTCTTCGTAGTCACGATTAATACCCCATAGGTTTTGCAACGCACGATGTCTATAATCTACATTATCCATCTGATCTAACTGATTGATGATCGCGACATGTTCGGGATTTTCCATATCAATGCTTGCGGCGATTCTAAAATTGATCCTTGCAGGGCGCTCTTTAAGGGCATTCATATCAATGTCACTTATTGTAGGAGCAACAATTAACACTCTCATCTTAGCCTTAGAAATTTCATCATTGATGTGGGCTTGGGCACTTTCTGGAGATCTGATGAACCAAATATCTCTCATTGTTAAACCAGCTCCAGTTTTAGCCTGGTTCCAAAATTCATTTGTGACCGTTTCAGAAATTTCAAGTCTTTTCAAGATATCTGATAAGGTTCCATCAAGCGTAGAAATTATCTGATTTGAAAAAATATCTTTCATATCTCCAAATGATTCAAAAACTCCTCCTGAAATGCCCTGAATCTTGCTTTCTGCCATTTCTACGGCTTTATTAAAGTTATCACTAATGCTTGAAAATATTTTCTCTTTGTCCTCATCAGATTTTGCCGATATTCCGTCAAGATTTTTAAGGGTGCTTTGAATCGATGTTTTGATTTTATTCACGAGATCGGTATTGAGCCCTTGCGTAACTTTTTTAAGCTCATCGCTAAAAGCCACTTCCTTTACGCTAAGTTGCACGTTTATATTATCTACAATATCCTTTAATCGTCTGTCCACTACCTTTTCAATGACGTCATCTACAGTTTTTTGGATCACCCCAAGTCGCAGTTTTTGAAGATTATTAGAAATCGTTGACTTTATATTACCAAATTCTTCTCTCAATTCACCTATTTGATTTTTAATGATTGAGGAAGTTCTTTGGTTTATATCCTGAAACTGATTAGTAAGATCGCCAAGTTGATCGCTCATGACTCCCTCGGTATACCCTTCAAGAGAAGAAATTTCATCCGTTATTCCTCTAATTTGATCCATAACTGCCATTGTATCATCAAATTCTTTCTTTTGTGACTTAATCTGGTTAAGCATGTTGGATTTCAATTCAGTCATTAATTCACTGGAATCTGGAGCTTTTTCTGCTTGCTCAGCAGTAGTCTCCAGTTTTTTAAATGATTGATCTAATTGAATCGGTAATGAAGTCTTGATATCCGAAATGTATTGATGAAACTTTTTTAACTGCGCAACCAGTGCAGCATACGGAGGAAGTGCGGCATAATGCGGCTTTGCTCCGACGATTTCTTTGAACAACCCCTTTTGAAGGAATTTCTTTGCTATGGCTTCACACTGTTCCTTAGATTTATTAATCAAAATGGCCATTTCTCCAACGGAAACTGCTTCTCGGCCAGTGGTTCGGAAATAAAGCTCGATCTCATCATCAGATAGATCTAACTCGCTTAGAACCTGGCGCGTGAGATCTTTTGAATAAACAACATCTTTTTTCTCTTTCAATTCTTTAATTTCAAAATTCTCGACTTCAAGGTATTGATTTAAATATGCTATTAAAATATGTTTAGGATCTCCGTGTGTTATTTCCTTCTTGATAGGAAATTTAGTCACTGCTTTGTATTCTTCCTTTGTCACCGTGAATTTAAGTTCTTGTAAACACAATTTACATGTATAAGGTATTTCAACTGAATCCTTATCTTTAAACATGTACATCTTTTTTATCAACTCTTTTTTTATTAAAAAGTAATTTTCTCGGGATACGATACTTCAAGTAAGCTTAATGCCTTTTTTGCTATTTCCATGGTGATTTTCCCATCGGGTTCTTCTTTTCTATAAGCGGATCTGATTTTGGGCAACAAGAATTCTGGGAATATCGTTATTGGTTTGATATCGGTTAGTAACAAGATCCAGTCTCTTTTGTTCTGATCTTTTATCTCTGTAATAATATTCAATTTTTTCAAGTTATCTAATAGGATCTCTGTGATCGCAAATTCACTAAAAACTTTAGGGATTTTATCCAACGGGTAATGATTATTCCGCATCAAAATGAAGAAATCATAAATATCCGGATTCAACAGGATTGACGCAAGCTTTTTAATCTCTTCTCTGGGTTGTTCATAAGCATCGTAATTACTGAAAAAATCAATAGACCTTTGCTTGAATGGTTCAAATAGTTCATTATTCGTATCCTTAAAGT
This sequence comes from uncultured archaeon, assembly GCA_964632315.1. Lineage (GTDB taxonomy): Archaea > Asgardarchaeota > Lokiarchaeia > Sigyniarchaeales > SOKP01 > SOKP01. Next base: position 1,090 of record CAZWEM010000009.1, on the reverse strand, counting down.
GCTTTAATAAATTTTCGTTTGGAACTCGTGCAAAAATGATGTCCTTTACCATGAACAAATATTCGCCTTGATTGGTGACTATTCCTGTCTTTCGATCTTTCTCCCCTTTAATCCAATCCCGTCTAATTAAATTAAGTTCTAAGAAAGGTTGGAGTAAAATATCTATGTTTGCTGTTGGTCTCATCTTTTCAACAGTATTCTTGAGTTCTTTTTTAGAAACGGGTCTTTCTCTTAACATTTCCAGGATTTTGAGCCGTTCATCACTATTATAGATTAATGCAACTTTCTGGAGTTTATCCAAGTTACTAAGACGTTCAATCTGGAATATAGTATATTTCAATTCATTTTTTAATCGAACGTTAACATTCGAAATTAAATCTAACTGTTTTGTATTTTTTGCTTTTGTTAATCGTTCAAAAATATCATTTAATCTTTTAGCCATATCCTTTATCAAATCTGCGAAAAGCTCAGTTTCATCGTCTAATTCAAAAATAGAAATGGCTAAATATTGCGTTCCATCGGGTAATTGCTTGAAATAAGACATTACTTGATACGGCGTCTCCTTTAATCGTCCCTCGTAAAAATTAGTGAATCCGTACCTCATGCCATACATTCCAACGGTATGTTGATAAAAAGTTGCGAATACATCATTCTCATCAATTAGTTCTGCGTAATTCTCCTCCTTAAAATCCTCGTTTTGGAATACCAATTGGATGGGACTAAACTCTGGGTCAATTTCTCCAGTATCTTCCTTTTGATTAAGTTTAAACTGGAAGGTTAATATTCCTTGTATCATATTTGATATCGCTCACTATATCTATATAAAATTATAATTAAAAATCGTTCTTATAAATATTCATTAGGAAAAGCATTTAATTAAATTTTATCCATATTCTTAGAAAATAATTTTTAAAATCCTTGATGAAATTATTAAAGTTCTCTGATTTGACGATTTATCACAAATCCGAGAGCAATTTTTTTATATTAAATTTGGTTAATTTCAAATTAAAATAAAAATAAGTATATCTTATAACGAATATTATCCCTAAAATTATTTTAATTAAAATTTAAACTATAATTATTTGAGGGT
>CAZWEM010000008.1:0-115140 GCA_964632315.1 uncultured archaeon | reverse complement strand
CCTATTTCTTGTAAGAGTTCCTTGGACTCGAATTCAGTAAGAACTGTCTGGTTAGAATCGAGTTTATTCTGCAAATATTCTTGAATATTCATTAGTATTTTCACGAATTTACTTTAGGATAATTGTTTAATTAAATTTTGATAAAAATTTAAAATTAATGAAAACATTAGAAGATAAGAAATTCGTTTAATAATGTTTTATTTTTTACGTGAATAATGAAGAAAGAACAGACCTTAGGGGAACTCTTGAGAAATTTTGTTGAATCTCAAGAGGATATTGAACTTGCCTTGTTGTATTCTAATCAAGGGCTTTTAATTTCAAAGTATGCTAAATCTGAGATTGATAAATCCCAAGAACAATTTGAAGGAGTATATGGAGCCTTATCAGCAATTGTAGAAAACTTACTGGAGAAAATTGCAAAAGAGTATAAAATTGGTAATTATGGTACTGGTTCCTTTGAAACTTCTGAACATCGTATTGTTTATGTTGAAACTGGAGCAGAAGCTATTTTATTATTAATATGTCATTATAAATCTAATTTAAATCAATTATTTCCCTTGGCTTATCTCGTCGCTGAAAAGATAGCTCAAATCCTTGAAGATAGTTTTGACGAGCGATATAATTCATTAGAAATTCCAAATTTAAATTTTGAGAGAAATTTTGATATAAGACTTAAAGATCACCTCATTAATGAACAAAAGCCTTTTATCGAAGGTGTTAAAGCAACCCATCAGATAAAACACATTGATAAGATAGAAAAAATGTTTAAATTGATCATATTGGGTTCTGCTGCTGTAGGAAAAACGACTTTAGTTAATCAGTTCTTAAAAAAGGGGGATTATAGCGATTACAGACCTACATTAGGAATAAATATCGCGACACAACTTTATCACGTCCAAGGGTATGAAAAAGAACTTATTAAATTCATCATATTTGATTTGGCAGGTCAAGAATTTTTTAAGCGTGTCCGTCATGATTACTATAAAGGTGCTAATTGCGCATTTGTTGTCTATGATGTGACTCGAAGGGAAACTTATGATGAAGCGATAAACTTTTGGTTTAAAGATGCTAGAAATGAGTTAGGAGATATTCCTTTTGTCTTGGTAGGTAATAAAATTGACTTGGAAGAAGAACGAGAAGTTTCGATTCGAGAAGGTTTAGAAATCGCTGCTCAATTGAGAAGTTCTTTCATTGAAACCTCCGCTTTGGAGGATATTAACGTTCAAGATACCTTTAAAATTGTAGGGATTGGATTATTTTTTCAAAATTTAGATGAATCAACAATCTCTGAACCAAATGAATGACTGACTAATGATTTAAAAATTCTATTACTCTTATTTAATCGACATAACAAGATAAATAAAAAAGAAAAAGAAATAGGGATCTTTTTAATTTAAACTTTAATTAGGATCAGATCTCATTTTTAACCGTAGCCTATACTTCCTAAGTTCATCTACTAGTGAAACACTAAATGCAGCTATGATTAATGTAATCCAATAATAGGGGTGAAATAGAGGAACAACGCGGAATGCGATACCTATAGGAGTATAAAGTATTAAGAATTGTATGCCAAGCGATAACCCCACAGCCCAGAATAAGTGCTTATTGGGGAAGAGATAAAAGGGTTTTATGTTTGAGGTGCAAGTAAATACGAACATTAATTCACAAACAACTAGATTTGTAAATAGGATTGTCTGAGCCAATGAGATGGCATAGTAATATGCATCAGTTCCCGTAGTCATGAAGTCCATCGTAAGTCGGGGATCTATCCCCGATTGAGCCCAAGCGGGAAGGAGTACCGTCCAGAGTAATATATATAATGCTATATCTGTCAACGAGGTATAGATACCTAACAATAATACGGGGCCTTTAATTTCATTAATTAAGGTAAAACCTTCCCTTGGTTTTGCTTTCATCACATCAGGATCAGTAGGTGTAAGTCCCAAAACCATTGCTGGAATACCATCCGTAGCGATATTTAGCCATAGAATCTGAATAGGTTCTATTGGCAATCCAATAAAGATGTTGCTGAATAATTTCATGACGATATAGGCAAACACGATCAAGAAAAGTTCGTCAAAATTAGTGCTTAACATGTATCTGAAAAATCCTTTTGTCGTCTCAAAGATTCCCCTGCCTTCCTCAATAGCATTAACGATTGTTGAATAATTATCATCAATTAAGATCATATCAGACGCTTCTTGAGTGACTTCCGTGCCTTTCAAACCCATAGCAACCCCTACATGAGCTCCTTTTACTGCTGGTGCATCATTGACACCATCACCGGTCATTGAAACAATCATGCCTAATTCTTTTAATCTACGGAGAATTCTTAGTTTATGCTCTGAAGTCACTCTTGCAAAAATATCAACTGTTTTTACCCGTTCCCTTAACTCATCATCACTCATTTCCTCAAGTTCAACGCCAGTAATTGCTTCATTGGATTCAGTCAATCCAATCTTATGGGCTATTGCCATTGCTGTCACCTTGTGATCTCCCGTTATCATGATGGTTCTTATTCCCGCATGGCGAGCTTCTTCTATAGAATCTTTTACTTCATCTCTGGCGGGATCTATAATACCGACTAAACCGATATAGGTAAAATCCTTTTCAACACCTTCTAAGTCATACCCTTCTGGTAATTCCTTATATGCTACTCCTAAAACTCTTAGAGCATTTTTAGCAAAATCATTATTTTGTTCTAAAATTTTTGATTTAAAATTCTCGATGGATTTTTGCTCACCATTTAATAGAAAATATCCTGCTTTTCCCATTAAAACGTCAGGGGCTCCTTTGATTAGCGCATAAGTTTTTCCATCGATTTTACCCACTACAGTCATCATTTTTCGATCAGAATCGAATGGGATCTCATCAAGTTTCTCAAATCCCTCGTCAACTCCTGCTTTTAAAGCTAACACTTTCAACGATATTTCAGTAGGATCTCCTACGACTGATACTTCTCCCTTGTCATCATTAATGATATTCACATTAGAATTATTACAATACATGCACACTTCAAGGAACTTCTTCATATCTTCATTTACAGTCACCTGTGCTCCATTATCCATGATATTTCCTTGTATATTATATCCTACACCTTCGACATCTAAAATTTTGTCTCCTAAAAATAACTTAACGACCGTCATTTCATTTTTAGTTAACGTTCCTGTTTTATCTGAACATATTACATTTACTCTTCCTAAGGTTTCAACAGCTGTTAGTTTACGAACTAATGCGTTTCTATCTGCCATCTTTCGCATGCCAATACTCATGACTACCGTAATGACAACCACAAGGCCTTCAGGTACAGCCGATACCGCAAGACTAATTGAAATTTTAAACGCTTCAACAATTTGTTCTACTTCATTTTCATTAAAGATTAAACCCTCCGTAGTAAGAATAAGAATAAACTCTACTACGAAAATAATAATACAAATGGCTATAATTATGATACCTAGCTGTTTTCCAAAATGATCCACTTCTTTTTGAAAGGGACTGGGTTCAACTTGTTCTCCTTGTAGACTTGATGCTATTTTTCCAATTTCAGTATGCATTCCAGTTCCGATAACAATCCCTTCACCATTTCCTCGAGTAATTATGGTATTCATGTAACCTAAATTAGTTCTGTCTGCCAGAATTTCTTTCTTATCAACAATATCTAGTTTTTTTTCAACTGGCTTTGATTCACCAGTTAAAATAGCTTCATCAACATAGAGAGAGAACATTTTAAAAATCCTCACATCGGCAGGAAATTTATCTCCTTCCTCAAATAAAATAATGTCTCCAGGAATTACTTCCTCTACACCAATTTGCAGGACTTTATCATTCCTTCGAACCCGAGCAAAGTGGGGAGCCAGTTTCTTAAGACTCTCCATTGATTTTTCGGCTTGAAATTCTTGGTAGAACCCTAATACAGCATTTATCACTAAAATTGCTGCAATAACAATAGCATCCGTATATTCAGAAGACCATGCGGGGGCACCGGGCCTTGATGCTTCCCATATTCCTATAATTATGGAAACTGCAATCGCGAAAAACAGTAAGTACACCAAGAAATCTTTGAATTGAGCAATAAAAATCTGCAGAGGAGTTTTCCCTTTTTCCTTGACCAATTCATTCTTTCCATACGTGTCTAATCTTTTAACAGCCTCTCTTTCAGAAAGTCCCGTCTTTATGTCTGTATCTAATATGGTAGCTACTTCATCGACTGATTTTGAATGTGCATTTATTTCTTTTAATTCGAGCATAATATTTCATTTTTTGAAAATGTATTATTCATATTAATTTTAAAACCGTATTTAAGTTCATAAGGTTTCATATAAAAATAGTTTTATAATAGAAAAGAAGTATGAATTTTAAAATAATTAGTGGGGTAAAAGAAAAAATCTTATTAGTTGGAGGACAAGGCCTCCGTTTTCCTAACTTTTAAACGCATTCTGTATTTTCTAAGTTCATCAACGACAGAAACACTAAATGCGCCTAGTAGTACCGCGATCCAATAGAAAGGATGAGTTAAAGGAATCACATGAAATGCTATACCTACCGGTGTGTAGAGTATTAATAATTGTAAACCAAGTGATAATCCCGTCGCCCAGAACAAGTGTTTATTTGGGAAGAGATAAAACGGTTTAATGTTTGAGGTACAAGTGTAAACAAACATCAACTCGCAAATGACTAAATTAGAGAAGATTATTGTCTGAGACAATGAAATTGCATAATAATATGCATCAGTTCCCGTTGTGAGAAAATCTGGCGTGAGTTGAGGATCTATGCCCGTCTGAGCCCAAACAGGTAAAAGCACACCCCAAAGTAATAAGTATAATGAGATATCTGTAATAGAGGTATAAATTCCGAGTAGTAATACAGGACCTTTAATTTCTTTAATTAAGGTAAATCCTTCTCTTGGTTTTTCTTTCATTACATCCGGATCTGTCGGTGTAAGTCCTAAAACCATTGCTGGTATTCCATCAGTCGCTATGTTTAACCATAAAATTTGAATGGGTTCAACAGGAATGGCTAAGAAAATGTTTTGGAAAAGTTTCATTACTATGTATGCTACTAAGATCATGAATATCTCGTCAAAATTAGTGCTTAACATGTATCTGAAAAACCCTTTCGTCGTTTCGAAGATTCCTCTCCCTTCTTCAATAGCGTTAACGATGGTTGAATAATTATCATCAATTAAGATCATATCAGACGCTTCTTGAGTGACTTCCGTGCCTTTCAAACCCATAGCAACCCCTACATGCGCTCCTTTTACTGCTGGAGCATCGTTTACCCCGTCGCCAGTCATTGAAACGATTCTGCCTATCTCTTTAAGTCTTCGAAGAATTCGCAATTTATGTTCGGATGTCACTCTGGCAAATACATCTACTGTTTTCACCTTTTCTTTTAATTCTTCGTCGCTCATTTCTTCGAGCTCAACTCCAGTGATTGCTTCATTTGATTCAGTTAAACCAATTTCATGAGCAATAGCGATAGCCGTTATTTTATGATCCCCCGTGATCATGATTGTTCTTATCCCAGCCATGCGAGCTTCTGCTATCGAATCTTTCACTTCATCTCTAGCGGGATCTATAATACCGACTAAGCCGATATAGGTAAAATCTTTCTCAACGTCTTCTAAGTTATAATCTTCTGTCAATTCTTTATATGCGACACCTAAAACGCGTAGAGCACTTCGTGCAAATTGTTCATTTTGATCCAATATTTTTTGTTTATCTTCATCAATGGATTGGATTTGACCATTTTTTAATGCTTTACTCGCATTTTGCATTAAAACATCGGGAGCACCCTTAATGAAGGCGTAAATTTTGCCATCGACTTTCCCCACGACAGTCATCATCTTACGATCGGAATCAAATGGGATCTCGTCAAGTTTCTCAAATTGTTCATCAATTCCTCCTTTTAAAGCTAATACCTTCATTGATATCTCCGTAGGGTCTCCTACAACGGATACTTCACCAGTATTTTCATTTAAGATATTCACGTTAGAATTATTACAATAAAGACATACTTCTAAGAATCGTTCTAAATCACCACTGATGCTTGCTTTTTGTTGATCTTCCATTATATCTCCGTTTAGATTATATCCAACCCCCTCAACTTCAAGAATTTTTCCATCAAGATAAAGTTTTACGACTGTCATCTCATTTTTCGTTAATGTTCCCGTCTTATCACTACAAATAACATTAACCCGTCCTAAAGTTTCAACAGCAGTCAACTTCCTTACAAGAGCATTTTTATCTGCCATTTTCCTCATTCCAATGCTCATTACTACCGTAATGACAACAATAAGGCCCTCAGGAACAGCAGATACTGCAAGACTTATCGAAATCTTGAATGCTTCAATGATTTCTTGTATTTCAGGAACGTCAAAATTGAAACCCTCAGTGAGAAGAATGATAATTATCTCAGTTAAAAAAACTCCCGCACAGATAACCAAAATAATAATTCCTAACAGTTTTCCAAAGCGATCTACCTCCTTTTGAAAAGGACTGGGCTCAATTTGTTCCTCTTGTAGACTTGATGCTATCTTTCCAATTTCAGTATGCATCCCAGTTCCGATAACAATACCTTCACCATTTCCTCGAGTAATAATGGTGTTCATGTAACCCAGATTGGTACGATCCGCTAGAATTTCTTTCTGATCAACGATTTTTAATTTTTTTTCTACGGGTTTCGATTCTCCAGTTAAGATTGCTTCATCAACATAGAGAGAGAACTTTTTATAAATCCTCACATCGGCTGGGAATTTATCCCCCTCTTCAAATAAAACGATATCTCCTGGTACAACCTCTTCGATTCCAATTTCAAGAACTCTCCCATCTCTTCGAACTCGAGCAAAGTGGGGAGCCAGTTTCTTAAGACTTTCCATTGATTTTTCCGCCTGATATTCTTGGTAGAAACCTAGTATGGCATTCACTACCAGAATAGCTGCAATTACAATTGCATCCGTGTATTCAGATGACCATGGTGAAGCCCCAGGTCTAGACGCTTCCCATATCCCTATTATGATCGAAATTCCAATGGCAAAAAAGAGTAAGTAAACTAAAAAATCTTTAAACTGACCAACGAAGATTTGCCAAGCAGTTTTTCCTTTTTCCTTGATTAATTCATTTCTTCCGTACGTATCTAAGCGCTTAATTGCTTCAGATTCTGAAAGTCCCTTTGATAAATCCGTTTGTAATAATTTTGCAACTTCTTCAACTGGTTTTGAATGTGCATTAATTTGTTTTAGTTCAATCATATTTTACATCAGTTTTTTACAGATTTATGAAAAATATTTATTTTAAATTAATACTAAATATTATAGTTTTCATTTTTATAACATATAAAATGGAGTATATATAAAAAATAATTATGGTGATGTGTATTTAGACTCACATTTTCAGAACAAGCAGTGGAATTTATAAATAAACAAAATCAACAATTCATGAAATCTGGATTAGAAAAACATGCAATCGTGTTATTTTATCATTCTTCAGAATCTTGACTCCTTTCGTTCTGTGGGAATTTTGTAGAACTTGTAGAGTCAAAGAAAGTAGAGAATGACAAGGATTTCATCTTATGGACTGATTTTTCTAACAAAGATATTGACTTTGATGTGTATATTGAATTATCTATAATAAAGGAGTTAGAAAGTAAACCAATTATCGAAATTCATGCTTCAATAGGAGCGGTGAAGGGTGAAAATATTGGGGTTTTGTTTATTAAAAATTAATTAAATATGAGAAGATGATCTTTTCTCAAAAATGTTAGGAGAAAAGGGATTGACGGAAGTACCCGTATCATAAAATATGCAATAATTTTATAAATATCCATTTTCATTTATTTGATAATTTATAAAAAATAGAGATAAGCATGAGACCTTCGAGAGTTTTTAGATGGATTGTCAGATTGTTTCTATTAGTTTTAACTTTATCGATGACTATTGTTTCTGCTTTAGGAGCGATGTCTGCAGCACTAATACTGGGAGATCCAAATAACATTAAAATCCCTTCTGGACCGATTCAATCAAACTTTACTATAACCGATGTTAACTCAATGTATCTTAGAGTACCATTCAACATTACTAATGCTGGTTATTTTGATTTAACCAACCTGAAAATCGATTTCAAGGTATTAATGGTATACGATCATGTGAATTTAACGACACCAGGGGTTAACACGACAACGAGTGCTCTAATCTTCGATAAATCAATTAATTTTCCAACAATCTTGCATAAAACATCATATAATGGATTATTTAATGCGTCTAGTGGTGATGGATTCATAGTCTCTAACTTTCCAAATGCGACAATCGATATTGATTGGACAAAAACACCTTATCCAGTTGAATTCTATTCTAATTTTAGCTTAAGTGCATCTTATTCTCTAGATTTAATTTCATTTAAAGTAGATGCGTTTAATGTATCCGTAGGACATCTTAATTCTCCTTTTGGGTGATGAAAATGGGAACAGCAAAAAATATGTTAAAAGGTATATTATTTACAATAATCTATTTTGCTACTACTATGGTTATCCCCTATTTGACTTTTACATGGATAAAGAATTTGGAGGTCATGGGGGTTCCGATTGTCATGAGTCAACTTGAATATGAGCGAATTCTTTTCTGGATATCCGCTTTTGGACTACTAATTAGTGGTTGTGCATTTTTCAATTATTCCTCTCCAAAACAATCAATTAGGAAGGCTGTTTTTGCTTTAATTCAAATCATATTAAATAGTTTATATATTTGGAGTTATAAATTTTCTGGAGCAACAGAGGTACACTTTGAAATTTTATCGGTAGGTGCTCTTTCTATTGATTTTCAACAGATGATCATTTTATACATGGGTATCTATTTCTTGACAATCATCTTAAAAGGATATGATCTTATTGATTTTACTGTTAATCGTCATAAAATACGTGAAAAGAGGTATTCAAAAGGAGGAGGTGGAGAATAAAATTGTTATTTCAAGCGGATATGTTCCAAATGGTTGCTGATATCGTTGGAGCGATTTTAAATTTCTTAAAACCCATTGTTTCTCCTATTGGTTCTTGGATGGTTAATTGGATAAACGTGGCATTACAATTCTTTCCAGCAGACTCATTGACAATTTATATTGTTATTTTTATTGTTCTATTAGTCTCTGGAGGGATAATAAATTCCTTATGGCCTGGCGATAGATCACCAAAATCTTCCAAACAAAGACTTGAAGAAATACCTGAGCAAAAAATTAAAGAAGTAGATGAGGAATATAAAGCAGTTACCACTGGAGTGAATATGGATGAAAAAGATTTCGTAGAATTAAGAGATGAGGATGAAGAATAATTTATTTTTTTCTATTTTTTTTCCAAAAAAATTAAGTTTAATTAAAGATTAAATCTTTTAAGTAGGTTTGCCACTCGAATCCCGAGATCTTTAGCAATTAGACCGGCTAATTCATCAATTTCGTCTTTTCCCAGAAATTCTTTTAAATTATATTTCTGTAAAGTCGTGATAGGTATATTCCCCTCAATAACAGGACTTCCACTGGCATTGCCTACAACAATCATGCCTTGAATTAAGGCAAAATTGGTTAGATCTGAAATCACTCCCTCTCCACCGTTTCGCAATCCAGTCGATGCTAAAGGACTGAAAAGAACATCTTTTAATAAATAATTCTTCATTTTCCATGGCCTTGATCGATCAATTAATGTTTTTATCTGAGAACTTACCGATCCAAAATAATTTGGTGCGGCCATAAAAATAGCAGATGACCCTAAAATCTCTTCTTCTATTTTTTTTGTATCGTCGTCTTCAGCTAAAGGACATTCATGAGGTGCTCTTAGACAAGCATCGCAACCATTACAAGGTGTAATACGAAACTCAGAGATTTGGAGTTTTCTTATATCAAATTCTCCAGAGACTTCTTTTACACCTTCAATAGCTTTATCGATTAAAAAATTACTGTTCCTATTTTTTCTTGGCGAGCCTACTATAAAGCATATTTTATGCATACTTTTATCCCATTTCATTTTGATATTATTAATTTAATAAATACGAGATAGTAAATTTAAATTTGCGAAAAAGCTAATTAGTAGTAATAAGAATATATTGGAATTCATTTAAGACAGTGATATTTTTATGGAAGTTGCCTATAAAGATAAAAATGATTTACTTCAGGAATTGGATATATATCAAAAGATGATATTAAGAAAATTAGAGGAATTAGATTTGATTTCTGCCATGAAGAAAGTCAAATCAGCCATTACATTAATCCAAGAAAATCAAGAATATTTTAATCTTAATCCAGAATTGTCTAAATTTTTAGAATTACAACATAAAGTTGATCAAAAAAGCAAGTTCCACCACAAAAGAATAATGAGAAAATATAACAATCTCTTAAAAGAGGAATTAAATGAAGATAATTTAGATAATTTTTGTAAGTTACTTGCGATGTTTAAAGAAGAAGTTGATGAATGTAATTTCAAATTTGGTTTAGATTCGATTCAATGCAAGATCAATGAATACTTTAATTGCATAAAAAAGATGTATATCTTAATTAATTCATATAAAATTTTAGAATATCAAAAAGCGTCAAGTGAGATCTTAAAATTTGCTCAGGAAATTAAATCTGTAGATTTTATGAATTTGAAAGGCCTAACTCTTACCCTTTATCGAAATTTGATTACAGAACAATTGGTTAGCCTTTCAAAATCACGCGATTATATTACTCTTAATGAACTTTCTGAAGAATTAAATGTTCTTCCGGAAGATGTGATTAAAGTTATTAATCTCATTCAAGATGAAATTAGCTCTCCAATTAAGAGATTTGATTTTAAGTCTAAACTAGTCATGTTTAAATAATTTTCATAATCCACGATAATACTCTGGTCTCAGTATCTCTGAATGGGTTAGACCATAATTTAAAGTACTAATTATACTTTCCTTATCTCTCTCGAGAATTCCTTTAATGGGTAGGTAATTTGAAGCATGATTGCATCTAAATATACAATTTGCTTCTTTATTTGGAAAATTAATTTCTTTTATGAAATTTTTTAATTCTTTTAAAATATCAATTGAATTCATTTCATGGAATTCTCCTTTTGTCTTCCTTTCGTAAATTACTGTTCCTGGAGGGATCATGAGAGACAAAAATGCAATATACCACTTGCGATCATCTTTTGGACAAATTTTATTTACAAGATCAGCAGATTCTCTTGCATGATGGTTTGAAATTTCCAGATCAGACCCGCCTAAACCATTTATAAAAGTCGCAGAAAGGGTAATGTTTACTCCCATTAATTTTTTAGCTGCTTTAATGTAGTCTTCTTTAGTTGCGTGTTTATTTATTGCTTGTAAAAGAAGATCATAACCTGATTCAAAACCGACATATGCAATTTTTAAACCCGCTTCAGAAAGGTCTCTAAGCTGAGAATCAGTTTTTTTTATAATGTCACGAGCATGGGCATACACGCCTACCCTTTCCAACTTTGAAAAGGTATGCTTGGCATATTTTGTTAATTCTACTAGTTCTTGTGTAGGAGTAACCATGGCATTTCCGTCAAGAAAGAAGAGTTTTTTAACATGTGGGCCATATTTCTTCTTAGCAATGTCCAAATCTTTCTTGACTTCTTCCACGTTTCTTATCTTAAATTCCTTCCTAAGGTTTGAAACGCAGAAATCGCATCGATAAGTACAACCTTCAGTAAGCTGTATCAATAATGAGTTTGCTTCTGAAGGTGGTCGGAAAATAGGCTGACAATAATATATTGATTCACGTGAGGTCATGGTGATCTATAATTGATTAATCCTCATCCTCATCTTTCGGTCTTTTAGGACAAGAACTTAGGTGCCTGCCTAATCTAATGAACTCTTTACCACAATAGGGACATTTTTCTTTCTTCTTACTCCCTGATTCAGAACTAGAAACTTTGGACTTTTTCTTTCTTTTTTTTTTTGGTAAAAAGTCATCAGGGGTTGCGTCATCTGGAGCCAGTTCACAAGTTTGAATATGGCTCTCCAAATTTTCAAAGACTTCTCCACAAAATGGGCATTCTATTTCTCCAAATTCATCAGCGCCCAGTTCACCTTTGCCAACTTTTCGTTTTTCGAATTTTAAAGGAATTTCTTCATCCTCTTCTTCAAATTCGTCAATAGTTAAGTCAATCTCTTCCTCAGGCTTGATCTCTTCTAATTCTAATTCATCTAATTCAATTTGCTTGTCCTTAATCTTTTGCTCTGCTACTCTTTTACTTTCATCATAAACCTCAGGAGTTTTCTTATTGGTCTGAGAATAAAGGGAGCATACTTGACAAACATAGGCTCTCCTTCCTAATACTAAATCTCTCTCATAACAAACACATAAAGGTTGGAGAGAGTTTGAGAAATCTCCTAGTGGTTCTAAATGTTTACAAGCAAATTTTCGTGAATATTTTATTTTTTGTTTTCTTCGCGGTATATTTAATCACCAAAAAAGAGTATGTACAATAATTATTCATAAAATATAATTTTTTTGATTGTAAACGCTGAAAGTAAGTTACAATTATTAAAAATTATATTGAAGTGAGTTCAAATCATTAACGATCTTAGTTTTAATGCTTTCATTAAGGATGTTTGGAAGTATTTCTTCGATTAGATCTTTTAGTTCAATCACTTTTTCTTTGAGTAATTCGGGCTTACTCCATAAAGATTTTCGTAAAGGATGGCTAGAGACTATAGCTTTATTATAATTCTCAACAGCTTCTCTGAGAAATAGTCCTGCGCTATCGAAATTTTCCAATCTCATCTGATAAATTGTCCCGATCCTATTAAAGCACATACCCGCTCCGGCGAAATCTCCTACTTTTTCAAATAAAATCGCGGCATCCCTTACCATGTTCAAAGCAGATTTAAGCATTGAATTATCACCTTTCTTCAACATAATATAACCCAAAATATAAGTCGATACTGCTTGATAAAACATATTCCCTATCTCTTCTGACAAATTCAATAAATCTTGGGCAAACTCCTCAGCTAAGACCATGTGATTATTTGACACGCAAGATTTAATGATATTTCTTAGTAAATCTAACACTCTATCAGTATCTTTAATATTCTTATATATTTTTATGGCCTTTCGGTATTTTTCGACGCCAGAGAATGTATCTTTTTTTTGAAATGCTAAATCTCCCTCATATATAAGGCGTTCCGCATTTTCTTTTTGTTCAAGATCCAAATCATCATTAAAAAAATAGTCATCAAAATTGAATTGAACATCCTCTTTGATTGGAATCTTGACCAAATCTTGTTTTTCAGGTTTCATATCAATTTCAGAAATAGGATCATCATCAAGTAATTTGCTGTCTTTCTTTTCTCCATAGGCAGTTTGCAAGGGTTTTCCTGCTGTTACCAATGCAGACAGCTCCGAGAGTACATTGGCAAAGAAATATTTATTTAATCCTTCTACAATATAGTCCACTTTATGATAATTATTTTCATATTCAGCAGAATTTGGATCCAAGTTAACATCTGTCAACCTGTATATCTCAAAACCAGTATCATATTTTGTGAGTTTATTTTCTCCAATTAACTCTACTTTTTTCTTTCCTAACAAGGTATGATCAAATACCAATCCGATTGCTTCCTCAAATTTTGCTTGGAAACCCAATTGATTAATAAGATCGACATATGAAAAAAATAAAGACAAACCAGGGTGAGAATGAAACCATCCAACAACAAAATGGTTCTTTCTTTCTTCGTCTAATTTCTGTTGGATTTCATCAATGAATACGTAATGACGTTCATCAAGTTGTACATCGGTATCATGACCAAATGTTAGAGCGTAAGCATTCTTAACGTGTAGAAAATCGTCATCAACATAGCCAGTGAGGATTCCATATATCTCCTTCCATTCATTTGGAGGTAATGCTTGATTAGCATACCTACTTGCATATAATATAATTGTTTTATACGCGTTTGCATCAATTACTACAGGTTTACTTGATTTAAATGCAACTGGATGTTCTACTTTTTCATTTTTTTCTTCTTTATCGGGGGATTCACTCTTTTCTCTTTCTTCTGACATGTTAGTTCATGAGGAACGTAATCAAATTATTATGCTTTAAGTTCATATAAAAGTCCAATTAAATAAAATTATGGTCTATAGATAGAATTATCCTAGAAATACTGAAGTTTACTTGCGTTTAGCCTTAAAAGATAAATCAAGAACTGTTTTAGCAAATTCTAGATCTGGTGTTATTTTCAGGGCATTCTTTAAAGCGTCAATAGCCTTATCAAATTGATCGATGTTATAATATGCGGATCCTAAATTAGTCCAAGCTATTGCATCTTTAGGATTAATCTCTATTGAACGCTTACAAGCATCGATTGCATCCTTAAAATTTCCATTGTCAATTAGAATCGAACTTAATTCCGTCCAAGCGATGGATAAAAGTGGGTTAATATTTAGTGCTTTCTTAATTGCATTTACTGCGTTATCCAAATCCTTAATTTCATAATAAATATATCCAAGATTGTGCCAAAATATTGCATTATTGGGTTCTTTTTCAATTGCTTTCTTAATGCAATCAATCGCTTTCTGATACTCTTTATTTTGAAGGAATTTTAGGCATTCATCCAACAATTTTAAGATACTTCCTCCTTCCTTTTTTATGATTACTCTCTTTAATTCTCTTTTTCAAGAGCATTGATAAACCTATCTTTCAAAATATGAGGAGAAATAGAAATTTGTGGTACATCTGCATTGCCTGGCTCTGTTTTAATGAGTACAAACTGACAACCCTTTCCCATTTCTTTGAATACGGGAACAATATCTTCTCTATTTTCAATTACTGTAATTAATTCTAAACCACTTCCCCTAGCTATCACGTCTAATTTTGTATTACGTCTTGTATGGGTTTCTTGATATTCTATTAAATCATAAACGCCATTATCAATAATTATTACAGTTAAGTTTAATGGGTTCATGTTAGAAATAGTGCTTAAAACTCCAAGATTTTTTAATATCGATTCCTCACTATCGATACACCAAACACTTAGATTTGGTCTTGCAAGTGCTACCCCCAAAGCAAATGATGTACTTAATTCTGAGTTTTCTAAAAAATAAAAGTTTTGTATACGGTCTTTAACATGATATAATTCTCTTGAAGGATATCCAAAGTTACATATGATGAATTGATCATCAATGATTTCTACTATTTTTTTAAATGCATCCAGTCTTTTCATTATATTACCTCCAAGGAACTTTCAAAAATGATTGCTACACTTTCTTTTCTCATGTCAAAATAGTCAATTGCTTCACTTAAATCATCTAATTCTTTATTTGTTTTAATTCTCCATGTCTTAATTTTAAGACGGTCCATTAGGTCAAGATCGTTATTTTTCATATAAATTTCCTTCCGGTCTAAATTTGGGATAGGAGAAATAATTAAAATTAAGGGAATTTTATAAGGATGAGAGAGATATTTAATTGCATTAATCAGGTTGCCTAATCCATCCTGATTCATTATTATAATCGACTTTTTCCCTCCAGTAAATAATCCTGATGCTATTCCTATTCCTTCATCTTCTTTTGTTATAGGAATATGTGATAATTCTTGTTTCTCTTCAATTAAATTGATTAAATTAGCAAAAGCTATTGAAGGTCCAGAAATCAGAAAATTAATATTTTTATCAGTTAATATCTTGTAGATTTTTGCATCCAATTTCATTAAAATCTTGGCTTAATATATCTTATAATATCATTATTAAATATACAAATATCTATAAAGCTTAATATTATTTAGGAGGATCAACCTAAATGAAAGCACTTGTATTTAATTATAACCTTGCTAAACTTGCGATTGCCAGAATAGGGGGCCTTTTTTCCTTAAGAGGTTATTTAAATAAATTTGGAGCATTTCGAATGCGGGATATTCCTTATCCAAGAGCCCCCTCAAATTGGTTAGTCATAAAAACTAAATATTGCGGTATATGTGGCTCTGATCATAAACAAGTTTTTTTAGATGGGAACAGAGACAATCCAATGACATCATTAATATCATGGCCCCAAGTTCTTGGTCATGAAGCAGTAGGAATCATTGATAACGTACCGAAGAATTCAACACATGAAAAAGGAGATCGCGTAGTTTTAAATCCTTGGTTAAGCTGCCAAACTAGAGGAATAGATCAAGAATGCAAATATTGTCTAAATGGGAAAAACAGCTTGTGTAGAAATTTTACCCGTGGAAGTATCTCACCAGGCATTCATTCTGGTAATAGTAGTGATGCTACAGGTGGATTTGCAGAATTCTTCCCCGCCCATTATTCTATGGCAGTTCCCATTCCTGATGATGTCTCCTGGAAACAAGCACTCCTTTCAGATCCATTTTCGGTTGCATTTCATTCAATTCTCAAAGTAAATCCCGAAAAGGGCTCAGTTTGTGCAGTATATGGATGTGGTAATCTGGGATTATTAACATTGCTGATTTTGAAGAGGATTTTTAACGGGATAAAGGTTATAGCTATTGCTCGATTTAAACACCAAGCTGATCTCGCAAAAAAATTTGGAGCAGATATTATAATAGACTCTAATAACCCAAGAAGAGTAATCGAACAAATAGCAGATTACGTGGGGTGTGATATTTATTCATTTCATGATCAATTGCCTTGGTTGATCGAAGGTGTTGATTACGTATTTGATACTGTAGCATCTCGAGAAACTCTTGAAACTGAGATAAGATTTGTCAAGTCAAGAAAGAATCCATGCTCAGGAACCATAATTGTCACGGGAGTATCTTCTCCCAAAAAGTTTGAATGGACTCCTTGGTACTTCAAGGAAGTAAGAATAATAGGTAGTAATGCTTTTGCAATTGAAGAATATAAAGGATATAGGGGCCACGCTTACGAACATTATTTCAAATTTCTAGAAGAAAAGAAGATAAATCCAGTTGAAATGGTGACTCATGAATTTCCTCTTTCTTCTTACAAAAAAGCCTTTTTAACAGCACGAAATCAAGAAAAATACAAATCTGTAAAGGTTGTTTTTTCATTTGATAATTCTACGGGAGGTGTTAAGGATAATGGAATCTAATGAAGAAATACCAGCCTTAATTTTCGAGATGAAATGGATAAAACTCATAAAAGGATTTATTCGTGGAAAATTAAATTCTTCAGGATATTGGAAACCTGGAGGACCATTAAGCTTAACTAGTGTACCATCACCTAAATTACCTTCCAAGGATTGGATGGTTATAAAAACTGTCTATTGTGGAATTTGTGGGAGTGATATGAAAGAAATAACACTTAATGGATCAAGAGACAATCCCCTTCAAACATTCTTAACTTTTCCTCAGATAATGGGTCATGAAGCAGTCGGTACTGTAGATAAGGTAGGCTCTAATGTAAAGCAATATAAAATTGGAGATAGAGTTGCGATTTCACCATGGTTTGCTTGCAGTTCTAGGGGGATAATGCCATTATGTGATAGATGTGAAATTGGAGATTATGTGCATTGTCATAATTTTAAAAGAGGTCTTCTACCAACTGGCATGCATTTGGGAGTAACACGTGGTTTTGGAGGATTTTCTTCTAAATTTGTAGTTCACGAATCTCAAGCGTTTTTATTGCCTGAAACCGTTGCTTTTGAACAAGCAGTTTTAGCAGATCCATTTGCTGTCGCTTTTCATTCGATTTTACTATTGGATCCTAGCCCAGATTCCACGATACTTGTTTATGGATTAGGAGTTATTGGTTTATTGACGATTCATTGCTTAAAAAACATCTTCAAAGTAAAGAGAGTAATAACAATTGGAAAATATGCATTTCAAGAAAGGTTTGCTTCCAAGTTGGGTGCTTTAAATGTGTTCAAGGGTTCTCAAAAGAGTCTAATTCAAGAAATTTCTAATTATTTAAATATCGATTTATATACTCCCAAAATAGGTTTAAAATGGACTATGGATGGAGTGGATGGGATTATTGATACTATTGCCTCTGCTGAAACATTGGAAGTTGGGATCAGAATTTTAAAAACCCAAGGAAAATTAGTATTTCTTGGAGTGAGTAATCCAGAAAGATATGAAAATACCTTACATTACTTTAAAGAGTTAGAAATCATCGGATCAAATGCGTATGGTGTTGAAACATTTCAAGAGGAAAGAAGGCACGCTATCGCTTTCTTCTTAAGATTTCTTGATCAAGGTCTCATAGAAACTTCTCAATTCCTGACTCATACATGTAAATTAGATGATTATCAAGAGGCATTTAATATCTTATCTAACAAACTTAAGACAGAAGCGATTAAAGTTGCCTTTAAATTTTAAATATCTAAAGTTTTTTTCTTCTTTTTCCTTGAACCTCCAGAAAAACTTATACCACTAAAATCAACGCTAGAATCTCCTGCAAGGATAGCTAATGCAATAATTAGGAGAACAATAACAACTACTACAACTGCTATAATTAATGAAAGTAACATCATTCCTTGGATTTTTGCAAACATGAATATCCAAGAGACCTCTTTATTTTTTCTAATAACTTTAGCTCCATAAAACATAATGGGGAGAGCAATGGTACAGATATACCCTAATGTAAGTGGAACTGTTAACAGATAATTATGTATATTAAAACCTATAATGAATACAACTTCAACTAATACAAGCCCAAGTAAAAATATAAAAAAGTTGCCCCAAAAATGACCACTCGCAAAATATTTCTGCCTTAATATGAAACCCATTAAAATTATGATTAAATTTGCTCCCACAGTGAGACTAACGATCATGTGAACTTGGGTTAAAAATTCCGTGTAAATTGCGATTGGTAAACTAATTAATCCCGCTAGATATGAAAATAAAATGTAGAGAAATAGGCTTATTACCATCTTATCGTGTTTAGATAAAAAGTAAATGCTTATGAATAAGCCAACTTCTGTTATAATCGCTATTATATAGATGATTAGAAACATTCCTGAAAGTTGTACATTTTGAAATGTATAACTAAAAACTAATTCTGAAATTAGCCAAATGATTGAACCAAAAAATAAAGTGGGCAATATTCTTTTTAAAAACAAGTTTCTCTGAGCGTCATTCAGTACATACCCTGGATTTGATTTCTCCTTTCTAGTCATGAAAATCAAGAAATGATTTGGATTACAATAAATTTCTATTTATATTAATCCTTGCTTCTTAAAATTTTTGATATCCTCATCAGTATAATTTAAACCTTTGAGTATTTCTTTAGTGTGTTGACCAGTTTTAGGAGCAAGACTTCTAATCTTTAGATTCGTTCTTGAATATTTGATTGGTGAAGCGATATTAGGAATTTTTCCAAATTTAGGATGCTTTAGTTCGGTGACCATTTCACGTGCTTTTATTTGAGGATCTTCACACGCTTCGGCGAAACACTTGACTGGCATGACACAAGCATCTAAATCCTTGAATGTACCAACCCATTCATTCTGTGTCTTTTTTAAAAACTCGTTTTGAAGTTCTGCAAATACCCATTCTCGTTCTTCACCTTTTACCATTTGTTTAGGTTTAAGATCTTCTCTCCCAAGCCCTAGGCATAAATCCCTCCAGAATTTAAACTCAATTGCTCCTACTGACACGTACTTGTCATCCTTTGTTCTATAAACAGAATAATAAGGGCAAGAACCATGTAAAATATTTTCGTTTTGGATACCATCATTCAAGGCTTTGGAAAAATGTACTGCTGCAGCCATGGGCATGAATGAAAAGACGGAATCCAGCATTGAAATATCTACATATTGACCTTTTTTTTCTGAATTTAAATTTCTTTCAAAAAGCGCTCCAAGAATTCCTATGACTGAAATTAAACCTCCTCCTATATCTGCGGCTTGTATGCCTGGAACGATAGGTCCTTCTTCTCGTTCACCGTCATTTAACGCTTTCCTTGGTCTATTTAAATCGAGTATTCCACACATCCCAACGTAATTGAGATCATGACCTGCGATTTGTTCATAAGGACCGTTTTGACCATAACCTGTAAGCGAACAATAAACTAAAGATGGATTTATTTTCGATAAAGTATCGTAATCTATTTTGAGCTTATCTGTTACTTTTGGTCTAAAAGTTTCTAATAATACGTCAGATTGGGAGACTAATTTATAGAATATTTCTCTAGCACCCTCTTTTTTTAGATTAAGGTTAATAGATCGTTTATTTCTCATTAAAATTGAATTAAACGCACTTTCTCGATACCTATTCTGTTGAAAGAATGGGGGAGGACTGCTGTATGGAAATGTTGGGTCATTCACATGAATAACATCGGCACCCAAATCTGAGAGGATCATTGAACAATATGGACCTGGTAGCATCCTAGATAAATCTAAAACTTTTACATTTTCAAGAGGCAATGCCATATTTTTATAAGTTGTATGCCTTAGATAAAAGTTATTAAAAAAAGGGTGCTGTGGTGAAATCTTCCCCTAATAATATCATAAGAAGTAAAATAGGAAGATTACCTAAAGGATTAAAATTTAAAGGAATATTGATGATATTTATAAATAGATTATATCTGCGTTATCTGTTTTTGTATCAATGATTGCAAACGTAGGCTTTCCCGTTAAATAACCGCAAGCTTCTCCGGGATTGAGTATAATTACACCATTATCTATTTTTCTGTTAACCATAATATGAGTATGCCCTGATAATACGTAATCAAATTCTCCAGAATGGGCAAGAGCTTCTATAACTCCTGGTTTTGGCATATGAGCTGCAAAAATTTTTTTTCCATCGAATTCTAACAACCATTCATGCCCATTTTCTACGAACTTACACATTTCTCCAAAATTTTTCTTTAAGAAAACGTGTTCTCCATCATTATTTCCAAAAACAGCATAAAATTTTAGTTTTATCTCCTCATCTAATTTATCAAACCACCTTTTCGTGAATGGAGAACAAATGTCCCCACAATGGATTAAAGCTCCCACTTTCTTTTCATTCATGATCGAGACTGCTTTTAAGATATTGTCACGATGGTCATGAGAATCAGATATTACAGCAATTAACATATCTCTTTACCCTACTATATAAATTATAATAAATAATGTTAAAAACAAAATAAAAACATTATTAGCACAATTTGAAATAATTTATAATTGTGAAGCATCATGATCGAAGAATTTTTAAAAAACGAGAAAATCCAAGTCGATGAAAAAATTGATACTTATTTCTCAAAAATGCACGAAAATGAAGAAGAAATCTTACTAAAGGATTTTATTTCCCAATTAGAGGAATTTATTACGAATAAGAAAGCAAAAAGATTACATCCCATATTACAGATCGCTGCATTTATAGGTATTGTAAATCCCATATATTTAGAAGACCAAATTGATCAGATTCGAGAAGTTTCAATTGCTGTAGAGCTTTTACATTCTGGGCATTTGATTCAAGATGATTTGATAGATAACGATAAGACTCGTAGAGATAAACCTACTTTCCATGAACAACTCAAAAATGAAATTAAGAAAGTGTATAAAAACCGTGATGTATTGAATAAAAATGAAGTAATCAAGATGTATGGACGAAACATGAGTATTTTAGGAGGTACTCATTCATATCTGATGGGATTAGATGTTATTAGATCATCAGAGTTTCCAGATAATTTAAAAGTATTAGCGATTAATGAATATATTTCTGCAATGGATTATTTGATGAGAGGTCAAATAATTGAGGAGTATATGGAATATCATAACATTACCATGTCTTTAGAACAATATTTGAATATTGCAGAGATGCAAAGAGCACGGCTATTAGAAAAGTCAACTAAAATTGGGGCGATATTGGCTAAAGGGAATATTCACTATCAAATCGAACCTTTGGGAGAAGCCATGATAAGAATCGGTCAAGCTTATGCTATCAGGGATGATATTCTCGATATGACGAGCGATATTGAAGGAAAAAAGAAAAAGATTCTTTACATTTTTGCTGTCCAAAATACCGATGAACAACAATCAAGAGAGCTAAATGAAATTTACCACTTGGAGGAGCTATCAAAAAGTGATATTAAAAGAGTAGCTGATATTTTTTCTGAAACGAATGCCATAGTAATTGCTGAGCATTTCTCGAAAAATTTAATTTCTCAAGCGAAAAATTATCTTAATGATATCTATCCGGATCTGAATAAAAATCAGAAACAATTTTTCAACGAATTTTGCGATTATATTTATATGCGCGAATTCTAATAATAATTATTTTCTCAACCGAGTCTAAATTTAGATTCATGCTTCCTTAGCATTAAGTCATTTAACTCTTTAAATACTTCAACCACATTATAATTTTCCAAGGAAGAGGTAAGATAATAACTATCTAAATTTTTTAACTTCAAAAAATTATAAATCAATTTCTTATTAATTTTCTTATTCTCCCCAGACTTAGAGATTAGATCACTTTTACTTCCAACAAGGATTTTCGGAATATCCAAACCGTTCGCGTGTTTAATTAATTGATTATACCAAAAATCAAGTTGTTCTAAGGATTTTTTATTTAAAAGATCAAAAACTAAGATCGTTCCATCTGCCCCTCGAAGGAATTTCGGAATTAAAGGCGTGAAACGTTCTTGTCCTCCAAAATCAAAAATCGAATTTGAGACAAAAAATTCAGTATTTGAATCTAAATTTTCCGAATTATAAATCGGGATATCGATTGAATGAAAATTGAGTCCTATAGTCATTGAAGTGTCAAAATTAAACGAATTGAAACAAAATCGATTAAACAAACATGTCTTACCCACTCCTGGGCCCCCAATAATGACAATTTTAAAAGAATATATGATTTGTTTTTCTTGAATTGTAATTCTTTTCAATTCAAATACCTTAATTTTTACTACTGATTTTGACACATTTTCATGAAAAAAGGTCAATATAAAATAAAATATTACTTCAAAAAAAAATTTTATTAAATTACATAACCCTCAAATCTAAATTTATTAAATAATAAACTTAATATGATTAATTACAATCTTTAATTGATTTATAATGACCATCAAAATACCAGCGAGTGAAATCGTAATCCGCCCCCCCGTTGAAGCGTATTCTGTTTTAATCGCTGTCACAGGTGGATGTTCTTGGAACCGATGCCGATTTTGCTCAACTTATAAAGGAGTATATGGAACCATACAAGATTATGAAATACGTCCTTTAAAGGATGTATTACTAGATATCGATCGTTATGCTGAAAAAAATTATCACGGATATCCAGTTTTTCTTGCTGGAGGGAATCCAACTTCAGCTCCCACTGATTACCTCGTAAAAATTATTAAATATGTGAGATTTCGTCTTAAAAATGTCCCAAGAGTTAGTTGTTATGCTAAATCTCTTGATATCGTTAGAAAAACAGATGAAGAATTGAAGAATTTATCAGAAGCTGGATTGGATATAGTATATATGGGTTTAGAAAGTGGCAGCAGTAAAATCCTTAGAATAATGAAGAAAGGAACAAATGCGGAAACGATGATAAAGGCAGGAAAGAAAATTTTAAAGGCAGGCATACAATTGAGTCTCTATGTCCTACTTGGACTCGGCGGAAAGAAATTAAGTTCAGAACATACAATTGAAACGGCGAGAGTTTTAACAGAAATAAATCCTACTATTTTTAGATTTCGAACTTTAAATATACTTCCCTATACTCCTCTGTGGGAAGAATGGAAAAGTGGAGAATTTCAATTATTATCTCCCTTGGAATGTATTAAAGAAGAGAGAGACATAATCAAAATGTTAGGAGAAAATGTAACTTCCCACGTGTATAATGATCATGTTTCCAATTATGTTGGATTAGAAAGCTCTAACATTAAAGAAGATAAGGAAGCCTTTTTAAAAACGCTGGACTCACTGATAAATGATCCAAGAATACAAAATTTACCTCGTAAAAATTTAACAAGAATGTAAATAATTAATGGTTCTTGGTTTCTTATTCAATTTCCTTTTCAAATTAAAGGATAATTCTTCAAGTAAAACTATATATTTTACCTAAGATAATGTGATAATATTTTATAATAAAGATTCTCTATAATATTAATAATTAATAAAAGGCACAAGCTCAATACAATAAAAGTGTTTGGGATTATGACAGATTATTTTAGAAAAAAAGTTCATTATAATGAGATCATTGCAACATTTGATGATATCTTAATAACCCCGGGTTATACTGCTTTTCAACCAAACGAGGTAGATATAAGTTCAAAACTCGGTAAATTCAACTTTAACATCCCTCTAATGTCTGCTGCGATGGATACAGTTACAGAAGAGGTTATGGCGATTAAAATGGCCCTTTTAGGTGGTCTTGGAGTATTGCATCGCAACTGTTCTTTTCAGAAACAACTTGAAATGTGTCGGAAAGTGAAATTAGCAAGGTCCTTTATCGTAGAAGAAGTAGCAACTATTAATGTTGGAACTACCGTTGCAGAAGCTAAATTCATGATGGAAACTTATGGAATTAGTGGTTTAATGGTAACTGATGATAATGATAAAGTATGTGGCATTTTTACTAAAAGAGACATTCCCTATAAGGAAGAGGATATTAGATTAGGGAAACTAAAAGATTTTATGACTAAAAACGTGATTTCGATTAAACCTGGTGCATCAAGACCTCAAGCTCTTAAAATGTTATATGAAAATCGAATTGAGAAATTACCTATTATAGATAATGGATATCTAAAAGGGTTGATCACTAAAAAGGATCTTAAGCCTGAATTTCCAAACGCATCATTAGATCAAGAAGGAAGATTGTTATGTGCGTTGGGGTTATCTGCGAAATATCCTACCACCACTGAGGCTCAATCAATGTTAAAAGAATTAGATAAATATGTTGATATCTTTTTTATTGACGTTGCTGATTTTTATAAAAAAGTTGACATTGAAAACACTAAAAAATTAATGAATTTACTGGATTCTGACTTTGTATTGGGCAATATAGGTACCTATGAAGCTGCTGAACACCTCATCTCGAAATGTGATTTTAATGAAAACTTTATTGGATTAAAGGTGGGAATGGGTTCCGGATCAATTTGTACTACTTCGATTCAAACTGGAGTTGGGGCGCCAACTTTATTTGCAACAGCCCAAGTGGCTGATGCTGTGAAAGATTACAATCAAAATATAGGCATTATAGCAGATGGAGGTTTTAAGAATCCCGGAGATATACCAAAAGCGTTAACAGTAGGAGCAGATCTAATAATGTCGGGGCATCTATTCGCGGGGTGTACCGAAAGTCCTGGTTATATTGATACAATTCAAGGTAGGAAAGTAAAAGTTTATCGCGGAATGGGTTCGAAAGAAGCTAGAGCCGCGGGATTTGTGTCTGACAGGTATATAGAAGGTTCCAAGACACTTGCAGAAGGAGTCTCATCATACATACCCTATGTTGGAGATGTGGACGGTGTCATTCAATCGTTAAAAGAAGGTTTAGTAAACGGAATGATTTATTCAGGAGCTAAAACAATTAGTGAAATGAAAAAGGCAAATGTTGGAATAATAACTCCTTTCGGTCAACAAGAAACAAAAACACACGATTTAACTTAAGTCACATAATTATTATCCTTATAGTAATCACTTTTTAAAATAAAAATTAGTTTAGATTAATCTTTAAATTTGGCTCCAAATTCTAAAGAACCTAGAAAAGAATATAAAAAGAATTCGTGTCTTTGTTCCTCTGGGATATTCATATTTTCCATTTCATTCTCAAATCTCTCTTTAATTTTTACAAGATCATCATTCCATGAATTGAATAATTTAATTAAATCAATCAATTGTCTAGGTGTATAAAGTTTTAATGTTGTACTCCTCATCTCAACATCTGCGGGATAAAAAGTAAGACTTTCTTTAAGATGTTCTATCCCTTTATCTTCATAGATTTTCATTAAATCTTTCCAAGTTATTATTAATTTATTAATTATCATTTTTTGCACATTTGTAATAAAAAAAATTGATTGCTTAGCTTCTTGTAAACCAACTTGAAAATCTTCTTTCGATATTGCTGCTCTAACTAATAAATTTTTAACTTCTTCATCATTTTTCTCATCTATGGTTTCAAATTCATCTGTAATCCATTTTTCGCGTTCTAGGGTCTTCTTTTTCCTACTCTCAATCAAAAATTCTACTGTTTGAGATAATTTATAAAATTTTCCCCAATCTTTTGCTGTTTTATTAGTATCTAATATTATCAAACCTTCATTCAAAAGATTTTTTAGATACCTCAAGGTAGTAGTTTTTGGACGATCTAAAATCTCTGCTAATTTCTTTAAATTCAAAGATTTATAAAATTCAAGAGCAATTAATATACCATATTTCACTTCATCATAGATTGCTTCATCATAGCTTTTTTTAATTTCGTTTGAGATTTCCACTTCTTCATCTACCATTTTATTTTCCTTATTGATAAATAAAAATAATTCATTAAAAAATATGCCGATTTAGAATTAATTCTAAAATGGAAGACTTTAAATAATAATTTATCAATTATTTCATATAGGAAATTATTCCATAATGGAACAAAATAAAAAAAAAGAGAGTGAAGAAAAATTGAATAAAATAAATTATAAATTAGAAATAGAAGAGTTTAATGAGTCTAAGAAATTTGGATCTTTCATTCTTTATTGGGCAGGCCAACAAGCATCCCTCTTAGGTTCCTCAATTGTATCATTTATCATAATATGGTGGCTAACAATAAGGACTCAAAGCGAAATCATATTGGGGACAGCATCACTTCTTAGCTTAGGCCCATTTATTTTAATTGCCCCCTTAAGTGGCGTAATTGCTGACCGATTTAACAGGAAAAGCCTTCTCATTTCATTTGATGCGATTCAGGCAATTTTGACAGTTTTCTTATCAGTTCTATTCTTTGCCAATTATACTTCTGTTATGATAATTTTGATCTTATTAGGCTCGAGAGGTACATGTCAAGCCTTTCAGTTACCTATTTCAATGGCGATAACTCCGACAATGGTTCCAGCTAAAATACTGAGCAGAATAAATGGTTTAACTTACTTATTCAATGGTGCTATAAATATTATTGGACCTTTTATTGCAGCAATACTACTATCTATTCCATACATCAATATTGGTATGATTTTGTGGATAGATATTGGAACATTCGTCATTGCATTAATAACTTTGATCATTATCAAGATTCCATTAGTACCAACGAATTTAATAGAAAAAAATCAATCATTTATCAATCAATTCTTAGATGGATTTAATGCCTTAAGAAAAGTAAACGGATTAATTGCATTATTATTTGGAGCCTTGATTATTAACTTCTTTAACACTCCTATACAAGCAATGTTACCACTTTTAGTAAGCAAGATTTATTCAGGTATTGAATCAGATTATGCCTTAGTTGTTGGAATGTTTCAGTCAGCATTAGTAATTGGGGGTTTAATAATGTCTTTTGTTAAAAATATAAAGAAGCCAGTTCTAATTTTAATGTTAGGTATAGTTTGTATGTATATTTGTCAAGCAGTTATTGCATTTATACCAACAAATTTCGAAGCTAGATTTTGGATAATTGGGATTGTAATTTTCTTATTTGCTTTACCAACCGCTGTAATAGATGTAGCTTTCATCACAAGCATTCAATTACTTATCCCTAAGGAGAAATTAGGACGTGTTATGGCGGCTATTATGGCAATTGCACCTGCAATAAGACCATTAGGCCAATTTCTTTCTGGGATCATCGCGGAATTTATAGGAATTCAAATGTTATTGATCTTTTCAAGTATAATTGGATTAATTATCATAGGATTTCTCTATCGATTAAGTCCAATGAAACTTATTGACGAAGAAATAACTAGAATAATGAAAGTAAATTATTTTAACTGAAAGGTAAAAGAGCTAAAGAACTGAGGCAAGAATTTACATAAATTGAAAAAGAACAACAAATTAATATTATTTTTTTTAATATCGTAATATAATAACTCATTCGTTTTATTAAGTCCATACTAATCAATTTTTTACATTGATAAACTTTACCTTGAAATAATAATTATAAATGATAACATTAATATCGTGATTCACGATGAAAAAAATAGAACGAGCAATAATTTCAGTATTTGATAAAACTGGAGTAGTTGATTTTGCGAAAATATTACAAGACGAATTTAATATAGAAATTCTATCCACTGGAGGTACTGGGAGCCTTTTAGAGAAAAACGGAATAAATTATGTAAAAATTTCTGATTATACAGAATCTCCAGAAATGTTTGAAGGAAGAGTAAAAACCCTTCACCCTAAAATTGAGGGAGGAATTCTTTTTCGAAGGAGCAATCTTCAAGATAACGAAGATGCTAAAAATTATGATATTGCTCCAATAGATATGGTAATATGTAATCTCTATCAATTCAAAGAAGCGATCTCAAATCCAAATATTACTTTCCAAAAAGCTTTAGAAATGATTGATATTGGGGGGCCAACAATGATTAGAGCAGCGGCAAAAAATTTTATGGATGTCGTTGTATTACCCCATCCTAAGTATTATTCTTTAATTATTAAAGAATTAAGAGAAAATATGGGGGATATCACCGAAATTACTCGAGCTAAATTAGCACAAGATGTTTTTACAATAATGGCGGAATATAACGCCGCGATTTCAAACTTCTTATATAGAAAATACAATCCCGATGAAAAGATGAGTAAAATTGTTAACAAAACATATGAAAAGGTGCAGGATTGTCGTTATGGAGAAAATTGGGATCAAGATGCCGCTTATTATCGAGATCTATCCGCAAAATATGGTCTTCATCAACTTAAGCAACTAGGGGGAAAAGAAATTTCTTTTAATAATTACTTAGACATTGATTCTTGTCTGCAACTACTCTTAGACTTCGGAACTGAAGAATATACAACCGCAATTCTGAAACATACGACTCCTAATGGTGTAGCGATAGACAGAAAATCATTAATGAAATCAGTGGAAATGGCGTTTAGCTGCGATCCTTTATCTGCTTTTGGAGGAATTTGGGGATATAATAAACCAGTTACCGTTGAGGTGGCGGACTACATCGTAAATAAAAAAAAAATATTTGTCGAAGTCATAATGGCACCATCATATGATCCGAAAGCTCTCAAAATTCTTCAAACAAAAGAAAACATGAGAATTTTAGAATTTGGAGACTTTCTAAAACATCGCGAAGAAATATATCAGAATTTGGATTATAGGGGGACTCTTGGAGGCATGCTTATTCAAGAATACGATCACAAACCACTCATAAAGGATTGGAATGTAGTTAGCGATAAAAAGTTAGAACCAAAAGATAAAGAAGCATTAATCTTTGCTTATAACGTTTCAAAATGGGCAAAATCAAATTCTGCATGCTTTGCTCAAACTTATGACACGGGAATATACACAATTGGGATCGGGGCAGGTCAACAGAGTCGAGTTCACGTCGTGAAATTAGCTATTCAAAAAGCATTAGAATTTGGACATGAAAGTGCTCTTATTAATTCATTTATGGGCACAGATTCATTCTTTCCTTTTCCAGATGGATTAGAAGCAGCAGTAGAGGCGGGTGCTAAAGCAATCATTAACCCCGGAGGATCGATACGAGATGATGATGTTATTAAAAAGGCAAATGAATTAGGATGTGCATTAGTCTTTTGTGGAAAGAGAGTGTTCCGACATTAATTAAACTTTGACTCTTTACACGTTAATTATCATGAGCAGATGTAAAAATCTCTCAACTCCTTCCCAAATTCTAAATTCTACATTTCCCTAAACTTTATATAGATTTAAGTATAAATTTCATATACTAGGTAATTTATATTAAAAGAGGGACTTGCTCTTTCGATGGACTTCTTCTTGAAAAATCTTCGAGATACTTTAGAAGCAATAAATAAACTTATAGATAATAAGGTTTATAGGGTAGACACTAAGCGAATAAGAAGGTGTAATAATGTTAAATCTTCAAATCGATCAAAAATTAATTTTATTTGGAGATCACTTGATTGTCTTGAAAAAGAAGGAATTTTAGAAATAAATGGGTCATTCCACCCTAAGACGTATAACATTAAACAGAATCATAAGTTAGATGTTGACAAAATCATTGATGATATATTAAAAAAGCGAGACAATTAGATTCGAAATTCTACTATTCTCTATCCATATTTAATTCAGCCAATAAAAGGTTTAACCTTTCTTTATTAGATTGATTAGAGGGGTCATTTATAACACGTTTTTGATAAAATATGACATTGCCATATTTTAACTCAATATTATTGAATAATTTTATCCACTTATTGAATTGAGCCATCAATTCTTTAACGCTAGTATCATCTTCAAAAAACTTAATGTTATCTTTTGATTCTAATATGGAATTTGCTTCTTTATACCTTCTAATAGAGTATCCTTGTTTCTTCAATAATTCTGTATTTGCTCTCCTAATGAATGCATCTAATTCGTGCCTCCATTTAATTGATTTCTCATTCATGCGATTAATCGTGTCCTGAATTAATTTAATTTCTTGAGGAAAAATAGTTTGTTCTTTCTTTGTTAAAATAGTTTTGACTTTATTGAATTCATTCAGCATTATCGAGTTATAATTAATGACTGTCTTTTCAAATTCGCTTAAAACTGTATTATAATTCTGAGCGAATACAACATCATTACTGGAAAAAGTTAATGAATCTGGATCGAATGTTCCGTTCAACTTTTTAGAATTCATTAATTCTTTTACTGTAGATTTCATTAGATTGAGTTCTTCTTCAAAGAGCTCTTTATCCGGAAAAAAGTCAGTCAAAGTGAAAAGAAAACTTTCCTCCATCATCATATTTATGATTCCCTTTTCGCTATAAAAACGTAATTCTCCTTGATCATTGTAAAAAATACCTTTAATTTTGTCCTCTTGAATTAATTCTGCTAACAAATCTTTTACTATTTTAGTACTAATGTCGAATTCTGTTAAAAGAAAAGAGTTTCTTGATTGTGTTTCTTGAACTAAAATTTCTTTTAATTCCACTTTTGCTTCATTAACCTTTTTTTCATCCAATACAAGAGTATCTCCTTTCTTAAAATATGAAATATCTAAGTCTTTTATGAAGTTTACAAAGGCCTTGAAATTCATTCCAGTCTTTTCTAAATAGGAAGGAATATTAATTTGATCTTTTTGTTTAATTTCTTCTCCAAGTAACCTAAGATTTTCATCTATTTTTGATAAGATCTTTTCTTTCTTGATATTGAGTTTTTGAGCTAGCTGATTAATACGTTTTGCTTTTATCTCAACATTTTTAATCAAATTTATCTTATCTATTTCATCTTTAAGAAATCGTGAATAATAAAAAACATTCTTATTCATGTCAAATACACCACTCCTGAAATCAATTAAATTTTCTATTACTTCCTCCAAAATCGTTTTTGATATGTGGTATTTCTCAGCTACATTTGGAATAGAGAGATAACCTAATATTTTAGAGTTTTCAATTTCTTGGTTAATTTTTAATAACCCTAAATTTGTAATCCAATGGGTGTCTTTATGATATTCTGTTAAATATTCCTTAGGAAGATTTTTGACTAATTTATGATATTCTTCACTCGGTAATCTCTCTTTATATGTTTGTAAATCAATAGAACTGCTTTTTGCTGCTTCTTTATTAATTTGTTCAACGATCCTTTTTAAGGAATAATACGCAGTTTCGTTTTTTCCTTTTAATAACACCTCTTTGGAGCTATTTGAGATATCTTTAATTACCTTTTCGATAAAATTAATTGGGAAATAATCATATTTTTTTAAATTTATCATACCATTCTCTTGGATTTTTCTCTGAAATTCACTAGTGATAAATTCTAAGGGATAAAAAAATCCTAAATCAGAATAATATCCCTCGATATGATTGAACCTTAAGAGTGTATTGATTATTACTTGTATTTCTCGGTTATCATCTACTATCGGATCGAAAATTTTACTTAAATCCTCGCTAGATAAACGCGCTTGCGAAAATATTGAAGTGAGCTTACTCTTTTCAAATTCATAGAAATAATATGCTTTTTCCTCAGCAATTTTTACGTAGAAATAAACAACTTGATCCTCAAGTTTTAATTGTTTAATCCTCTTTCTTTTTTTCTTCACTTTATTACTCTCAGAAAGGGGATAAGTTTCCTTTTTCATTAAGAAAAGGTTGTCAAGAGATTTTAGTTTATGCTTAAGATCCTGAGTCTTGAATTCTTCTGTTAAATTTAAATTTGCATAACATACTTCGGTTAGAAAGTCTAATGATGATATCATCGTTTCGCTCTTGTTAAAATAACGACTATATAATTCCTTAATAACCATTCTTAAAGTTAATAATTCTTGAAACGAAAAATTAGAGCACTGAATTAAAATATTTATGATGGATAAGATATTATCATCGACATCTTCATTTTGAATTGCCTCTATAAATTGTACTTTAAATCTGCAGAGTGAACGAGCTTTAAAGTCTTTTAAATTTTGTAGAAAGTAATAGATATTTTCTCTAACATCCTTATCATCATCGTTCAAAAGATTGATAAATTGAATTAAATAATCATCCTCAGATTCAGGTCTCTTTAACATTCTGAAACCTAATACACTAATAGAATTTAATTTTGCTTTATTATCGTCTCCTTCTAATAAATCTCCTAATGTGGAAAAAATGTTGTCAGGAATTAATTCCACATCTTTTTCAGCAATGAGACTAAAGATATAAGTAATGGGGATTAAATTTTCCTCTTGATCCATTAGTTCAGATAAATCTCCTAATAGTTTAAGGATTTTATCTTTCTTGTTTTTAGCATAGTATTTGTTTATTTTTTCAATTATAGGTTTTATGGCGCCAAATTTCTCGAAATCATCTAGATTAATCATAACCTAAAGAAGAAAAAGAATATTATAATAAGAATTTTTTGATCGGGTCAAGGTCTAACAAATTGGATAAGTTTTTTAAGATAAAAGTTGGTTCGGTATTTTCAAGGTCTTTTCTTCTTCCGTGACCTGAAAGAACGGCAATACTATTAATGTTAGCATTTTTAGCCGTTTGAATATCACTAGGCAGATCACCTATAAAGTAAATCTGATCTTTCATTATTTTAACATGATTTTCTTTTTTTAATTTATTTAATGCGAGAAATATAGGATATGGATTAGGTTTTCGATATTTTGAATCGTCTCTTGAGATAAATACGGAAAAAAAATCTTCTAAATTTAACTTATCTTTAAAATCCGTGAGCCTTTTTTTAGTGGTGTTTGATACGATTCCAAGCGGAATTTTAGCAGATTTTAATATAGGTAAAATTTTCTCTAAATTTGGATCAATTGTTTCATATTGCTCATATCTTGGATAGAAACGTCGAAACTTTACAAAAAATATAATTCTTTTCCATCTACTTGGAATATAAGAAGCATAAGATTTAAATGCTTGAAAAATTGCTTTCAGTCTATTTTTTGAATCAGATTCCTCAAAAAGTCGAGCAAAATCAATAAGTCTTAAGTCATCAAGATTCCTCCAACTATAAAATCCCTTGCGGGAATGAATTAATGCGGCATATTCAAGAGCTTTTTGAGTTATAACGACTCCATCAAAATCGAATAATAGAATTGGAGGTTTAGACATATTTATATTTAAAAATATGAACTGAAACTTAAATATAATCAATTGGAATCTTACATGTACAAAATGGATTTAATATAGATTTTGAAAAAATCAAAATAAAATAAAAAATAGTTTAAAATAACTTTAATCTACTTCATCGGGTTCAACTGAGACATACGAGAGTAATTGGTCAATTTGTCGTTCCTTTTTATTAATGTTAAGGACAGTAGTTAAAGGGATTACATCACCATGGCCTGGCATGAGGGTAATCGATCCTGCACGTAATACAAAAAATTCAAAAACGTCAGGAATTTCTTTCTTAAGCCTTAAACTTTTAGTAGGAATACGTTCTGCTGAGGAGAATATTCCATTTTTGTGATATATCTCATTTCTTTCGATCTTCCAATAATCAAATCGAGAAGTTAGCCACACCAATCCTAGAATAAAGGCTAGAATGAGAGCGACTATTGCATAAAACTGAGGAGTTATTTGGAAATTAATGTTTAATGCTCCTATTGATACATCTAAATTAGGAAGGACTAGAAATACTACTAACAATGCTACAACCACTACCACTAAGACTAAGACGAAAAACTTTGCTGAAGAGAAATCAAAAGCCATGATAAATAGATTCACGAATAATACAATCATCCAGATAGTACCAAATATTGGTACTAAATCAGTTGGGTTTGCTAGTTCAAGTAGCCAGAGAATAAATGAAGTAATTAATAATGGATACATGAAGATTACTTTTGGGTAAGATCTTATATAAACTTCTTCTGTCGTTTTTTGTTGATTTGCTGACATGATAATCAATCTTTTATTTTTATATTAACTCATCAAGTAAACGAGTATTAAAATTATATATATATTTCCTCCATAAAAATATATTCATACTTCACATAATAATCAAGATTAATTTAAGAATAGAAAAAGCCCATTTCTTATTGAATTTATAAAGATATTAACGTGAAAATAATTTTAAAAGTATGAACTGATAGATTTTACCATTCGATATGACATCTTAATGTCGTAATTTCCGTCTCTACTTATTCCCATATGGCCTGGAAGCAGATATTCTACATCTAAATCATTAACCCTTGAAATAGATTCTATAAGCTTCGGCAAAGAGCCTCCAGGAAAATCATATCTTCCAAAACTGCCTCCAACGAACACTAAATCTCCTGGAATGAGTATTTTTTGATTAGGATCATAATAACAAACAGAACTTGGGGAGTGCCCCGGAGTATGAAGGATTTTGAATTCAAATTGACCTATCTTACAAGAAATCCCTAATTCTTGCACTTCCAAGGGTACCACTTTCACTTTAAACATTTCAGGACCAATTCCTAAACTACCTGGGAATATTTTATCTACCATTCCTTTTTGTAAAATTTTAACAGTCTCTCCATAGGCATAAATTTTTACATTCTTATCGAGCATTTCACATATGCGATATAATCCAATGACGTGATCGACGTGTTCATGAGTAATATAAATTTTGGTGATATTATGAAAATCCAAATCGTGTTGCTTTAATCCTTCTATTAGACCATTCAATGACAAACCATTTCCCGCATCAAATAAGCTCAATTCATCATTTGTGCTATCCTTGATAATATATTGGTTGCAATCAAGCATTCCTGATTCTGCAAAGTAATATACGTTTTCAAT
Source organism: uncultured archaeon (assembly GCA_964632315.1). GTDB lineage: Archaea > Asgardarchaeota > Lokiarchaeia > Sigyniarchaeales > SOKP01 > SOKP01. The sequence continues at coordinate 79,972 of CAZWEM010000008.1, read as the reverse complement.
TACCTTTTTTCCTTGTTTAATTCGAGGTTCACTTATAAAAAACATGCATTTTTATAATTAAAAATCAATATTTAATTTCTCCATTATAAACAGTAGATCTTAAAGTTGCATTAAATTTTTTTATCAAAATCATTAAAAATTTTGGAATCAATTAATGTAGTGTCATGAAGAATAAACCCCCAATCCAACCTTCTAATATTGAAAGCCTCAAAAAAAAAGTAAGTTTTGGCTTGAAAATTTGGTTAGAATTCGAAAATGGAGAAAGAAAAAACATCTTAGGTTCTGGATGGGCAAAACTTTTAAACCGCATTCATGAATTAAGCCAAATGAAGGATAATTCATTAACGAAAGCTGCCCAAGACTGTGGTTATTCCTATAAGTATGCGTGGAATATTTTAAAAAGAATAGAAAAACGAACAGGACAAACTCCAGTCAATACTGGAAAAGGAGGACCTGGAGGAGGAGGATGGATTGAATTAAACGAATGGGGTCAATTTTTACTTGAGACATATAATACATTATTTTCTGAGATAAAAAAGCTTGAAAAGAAGCTTGAAAGCACTCTTAGGTTAGACTAATGATTAGATTTTAATTCACACACGGATTATTTTTCTTTAAAGGTTTAAGTTAAATTTATTTTTATAAGTGTTCCAGTTGGATCGTTAAAAATGGCAGAAAAGGCTTTAAAAATTCCGCAACTAAAAGTTTTGGATTTTATGATATTGAATCCTATCTACACTACTCCTGAAGCCAAAATTAGTCAAACAGAATTATTAATGTTAAGGAAAAAAATAGGAGGTTTGCCCGTGGTTAGAGAAGCCACTAAAAAGGAGGTAATAGGGATAATCACTCAACGGGATATTAGATTAGCCAGATTTGCCATGAATTTAGATACTCCTAATACACGTGTTAGCGATTTAATGACTTCAGATCCAATTGTAATCAGAAAAGAAGATTCACTCGTTAAAGTACTTCAATTAATGCATGAAAATAAAATTGAACGATTACCTGTAGTTAATGAGAGATCTGAATTGATTGGGTTAGTAATTCAATACGATATCTTAACTACAATTTATTCAATATTGAAAGATTAATCCCCGACTAATTTGAAATTTTATGGAAAATGATTTTAACCAATTTTTAAAACAATTAATGGATTCCTGAACGAAATTGATATTCTCATTAAACGACTACTGAATGATTAAGACGAAGAAGAAAGAATCTCAATCAGGAAAGCAATCATTGAATTCTTGAAAAAGGAAATTTGCTAAATGAAAATCAAAACTTTTATAATGACCATGAGGATTATGATTAATTTTTCTAATTGTTATACAAAGTTCTATCGAGAAAACCGTGATATGAAACTAATCAAAAATTTACAATTTTTGTTTAAATACTCTCATTGTAATTTATTATAAACACAATTAAATGAAGGCGAAAGTGAATGGAAAAAATAGGAACGAGTTATATATCCGTAATTGAACCACCAGAATTCAACGCTTATGAGCTGAAATTCAACTATGACACTTTTGGGGTTGTATTCTTTACCCAATCCAAGTGATTTTGCGATACATGGTATGAAATGCTGATCAAATATCTTTCGATCTGGCAACAGAACTTCGCTCCCACTGTGATCAACGAAATTCAAGAGAATATATCCAATTTTATTATAGCAAGGTACAAACAAGAAGAGATTGTAATGCGATTTTATTGCGCTCTAGGGTTATTAGCATTATATACTGCCCGAATTCAAAATAAGCCTCTTGCAATGAGAAAGTTTAGTGCGATGGAAAACATCAATAACCTCTTTCATTACATCTACGTAGGGATAATAGATTACCCGATAATGGAAGTTTTCGGCAAAATTCAAGAAAAAACAAGTCTCTCAGAAGGAGTTATCTCTTTAGAAGGATCTTATTTCAGTATAAAGCAACATTCTCTCTAATTTCTTTAAAAAACTATAAACGCGAAGCTTTAGCAGAGGAACGAAAGCAGAAAGAATGGATGGAAGAAGAATTTGACGAGACCGATCGTCTCGCAATAGAACAACGCAAAAAGAAAATTTTAGCTTTTAGAGAAATTGTCAAGAATTATCCTACGTCTGGAAATTAGATCAAAGCTTAATGAGAAGAGTTAAAGTAAAAATTTTTAACTTTCAAACTTCACTTAATTTTTATAGTAAAATTCCTTTTCTAGAGATTAAGGTTTTTTAAAAAAACATACAACAAATTGAATTGCTATGGTTATCCCGTTACCAGGAACCCCCATTATTATTGACATAGGATCGGCTTATTGCAAGGTTGGATTCGCTGGAGAGCCCACCCCAAGATTTGTATTTCCCACTATCACGGGTACTGAAAAATACAAGGCCGTTATGGTTGATGTGGGTGCAAGAAACATATATGTGGGCAACGATGCAATGAAAATGCGTGGAGTTTTAAAAGTAAAACATCCCATTGAAAGAGGAGCGATTTTAGATTGGAATGACTTTTATGAAATACTAAACTATATTTTTTACTCGTTATTAAGGGTAGAAAATCTTTCTGATTATCCCGTATTTTATACTGAGTATCCTTTCGTTCCCAGAGAGACAAAAGAGTATATTGCACGTGTTCTTTATGAAACTCATAGAGTAAAAAGTTTAATTATGGTTCCTACTCCAATACTTTCTATGTTTAGTGTGGGATTGACTACTGGTTTAGTTATTGAAAGTGGTGACGGGATGACATGGATTTGTCCAATTGTAAACGGTCAAATAATTGACCAAGCAGTCCAGAAGTTAACGTTAGCCGGCACAGATGTTAACCAGTATCTAAAAAATTTACTCATGCGAGAAGGGATATCAATTGAGTCTTCTGCTGTAGATGAAATAATTAGAGATATCAAGGAAAAGAACTGTTATTTTGTTCTTGATCCCTCAAAAGATCATGATATGAGCGATAGTTTTAAACTTTCAATGCCAGATGGATCTACGATACAAATTCCTCACTATATTTTCTCTGAAGCCCCAGAAGTTATGTTTCAGCCACAATTATTAGGGTACCCTATAAATAGCGTTCCTCAAGCAATAATTGCAAGCTTACAAGGAATTGATAACCATTATTGGTCAGATTTATTAACACATGTTATTATATCAGGTGGTAATCTCTCTTATTCTGGTTTTGATGAACGATTAACCTTAGAATTGAATAAACTCCTTCCAGAATTAGGTAAAATCCCAAAACCAAAAGTCACAAATAATGAAGAATCTATTTCCTCAAAGATGAAACCAGTAAAAGGAAGCAAAAAAACAAGAGATACTTGCCCCCAATGTGGTGAAATGGTTGATTTATCAGATGGTAAGGAATTTTGTCCTTCATGTGGAGGAAGACTATCCTTACCAGAGCTTTCCATAGAATTTGGAGAAAATCCTGCTGAATCTATAATGGTAGATGGGAAATTAATTTGTCCTTCTTGTAAGAAAGAGGTAACAGATACATCGTCAATTTTCTGTCCATATTGTGGTTCAAGCTTAGAATCATTTGAAGCACCGGAAGTTCAAAAACAAGAAATCAAAAAAATAGCTCCAGCTAAGGAATTTTCGGGTTATTATAAATCTACAGAAGGATTAATCAAGTATTATATCCCAGATAATCTTCAATTTGCAATTTTTAGTGGAGCAGCAATACTTGGCAGCCTCCCATCATTCTTAAGACTGTTTGTAACCCATGAAGAGTTTTTGTCAAATAGTGACCATCTCTATAAAGATATTAGCGAAATTTTCTAACCTTTATTTAAATGTGAGATTTCATCTCCCAAGAAAATCGATATTTTGGAACAAAATTCTTTACATACCGATAATTTTTAATTTCAAGTTGAATTTAAAAAAGTAATTTTATATATTGAGGTTTTTGAGTAATTGAAAATAAAACTTAGACTCTTCACGATAATCCTTCTAACATTTACATCTTTAATTATTATCACTCCCTTAGTAGCTGCTAAGACGAGAAATTCGTACATGATTGATTTCATTTATGCCAATCAAGGAGTAATAGAAGATAGTGAAGATTTTCTTGGAGAAACCTATCAAGAAAATGCCCAAGCTTTACAAATACTCAACCATTACGATGCTCTTAAAATTGAGGGTGTTTTGGGTGTTGAAAACCAAGTTGATAAAGTAGAGTTAAGTAATTATTTGGAAGATAATTTAAATGATATGCTTGACTCAAATACATTGCTTTTATATGATCTCTATTATATATTACAAGCTTTCGACCTGATTGGCTATTCTATTGATTCTGCTTTAAATGTTACGATTCAAAAATATCTTAATTCAAGTTCCCATGTTGATGGAGGGTTCTCACCCATTAATTCAAGCAATTCAAGAGATCTCACATCCACCTTTTATGCGTATCAAATTTATGATCTTCTAGGGATTGAATTTCCTAATAAAGCTATTCACGAGAATTGGATATTAAGCTGTTTTAAAATTGATGGAGGGTATGCTGGAAATTCGACATTGACCTCTACATTGTTAACCACATATTATGCGGTAGTTTTAATCAATGAACTAGATAGTGTTGATGCTTTAGTAAGTAAATCAAAAACCTTGGAGTATCTAAACTCATTTTTCATCAATGATACGTATGATTTAATCAGATATGGAGGTTATCTTCCAATGGATATCGCAGTTTTTCCTCTTTTAAGCAGTACGTATTTTGCTGCGACAGCAATCGATTGTATTCAATCTTCCAATTTACATGTGGATGCAACAGTTTCTTGGGTTTTGGATCGCCAAAATTTCCAAGATGGAGGATTTAGTGATAAATACTCCGAAAATAATCAAGAATTATCATCAATCACGACAACTTTCTATGCTTTTAACAGTTTAATGCTTTTTAATTCCCTATCTTCACTAGATAAAGATGTTTTTATGGTAGAATTTAACTATCTTATCTTAACGATTGTGTTAGTTGTTATTGGCATACTCATTATAGTTGCGTATATCATTTGGCGAAGACGAAGGGTTTAACCCATTAATAATCAAATAATAATATTTCTTTAATGGAAATTTACAATATTAATTCATAATAATTCAATAAAGATCTTAATCATGGATAAAATTTTAGATGGTAAAAAACTCGCACAAAAACTCAATGAAGGATTAAAAAGAGATATCCTAAAAGCTACCGAAAAATACGGAATTATGCCAAAATTAGCTACAATTTTAGTTGGTGAAAATCCCGCTTCTCAAGTTTATATCAATATAAAGAAAAAAATATGTGCAGAAGTTGGTATTGATTCCGTTTCTGTAAAATTAGAAGAACACGTTGAGAAGGACGAGCTGATAAAAGTAATAAAGGAGTTGAATAAGGATGCGACAGTCAATGGGATTCTATTACAATTACCTCTTCCTACACATTTAAAAGCTGACAGTACTACTTTTATAGCAAATATTTCTCCCTTGAAAGATGTAGATGGTTTGCATCCAATTAATAAAGGTAAATTATTCGATTATAATGAGGAATATGCCCCTTGCACGCCTAAAGGTATAGTTAAGATATTGGAATCTTATAACCTTGAAATAAAGGGAAAGCATGTTGTAATTATTAACCGTTCTAATTTGGTAGGAAAACCCTTAATTTTTATGATGTTGAAAAGAAATGCTACAGTAACAGTTTGTCATACATCTACTGTACAAATTGAGGAATTTACCAAAAAGGCTGATATTTTGGTGGTTGCAGTTGGTAAACCAAATTTTATTAATAAAAATATGATAAAAGATGGAGCAGTTTTAATAGATGTGGGGACAAATCGAGTAAATGGGAAGTTAACTGGAGATATTGATTTTAACGACGTATTTAATAAATGTAGTTTTATAACGCCTAATCCTGGTGGTATTGGTCCACTTACAGTCGCGTTTCTCATGCGAAATACATTTATTGCATATAAAAACCAGAACAAAAAATTACTTAAGTAAAACATGGAACAGATAAGAAAAAATATAAGGAACAATATTTAATTATTCATACATCCTAATTGTAATTATTTAAAATTTACCTTATATTTAAAAAATGGCTATTCTTGAACTTGGGATAAATTTAGGAACTAGAAACATCATAACTCGTAGATATTATCATTCCGATACTGGAGTGGGACTTGATCCAGAGTTAAGAGCTGGTTTTCTGTCTGCTCTCGAAAGCTTTACATCAGAGGTTTTTGGAGACGACATCAATGTCATCTCTCTGGCTTCATTTAAATTAGTGTGTTATTGTGACTTGATTGCATTACCTAATGATCCATCAAACAAGCAACCATTGATTTCTTTCGCAATTATTGAAAAAGAAACTGATGCTGAAATAGTGAAGAGACACTTGCATGAAATAAATTCCCATTTTTTAAATAGATATTCTTTAAATGATATATTTTCAAAAAAAGATAAATTCTTTACTAAATTCGAAGAAAGGATCGATAAATTGCTGGGGGACTTGAAAATGAAGACTGAGGATCGATTTCGGTCCATATTTTAAGTTCATAAGGGGTTTTTATCATGAGTTCAAACATCGGTCCAGAAGCTGAAGCAGCATATCAAAGATATCTTGATGCATCCTCATTAGATGAGAAAATCCAGCAATTAGAAGAATTCATTTCATTAGTTCCGAAACATAAAGCAACTGAAAAAATTGTTGCGTTAAATCGCTCTAAGCTAGCTAAATTAAAAAGAGAGAGAGAAGATAAAAAAGAATGGCAAAAATCAATTGGAAAGCAAGTAAGTCCATTTTCAATAAAGAAAGAAGGCATTCAAATGATTTTGGTAAGCGATTACCACGTCCCAGGAGTTGGAAAAACTTCATTACTGAACCTACTCACGGGTGCGGCTAAAGAAAAAATTGGTAGATTTACTTCCATTCCTGAAATAGGGATTTATGAAGAGGATAATATTAGATTCCAAATTGTTGATATGCCCTCAATCATGAAAGGAGCTTCCTCAGGAGTAGCTAATGGGAAAGAAATTTTATCTCAAATAAGATCCTGCGACTTAATCTTAATATGTGTGGACCTCTCAAGAAACTTCGACCAGCAAATCTCTTTACTAATGCATGAATTTTTAGAATCCAATATAAGAATTAACGTACCTCCTCCACCAATTACTATTGAAAAAACTGGCTCTAATAAAATCCAAGTTTTTTATTTAACTAAAGAGGCAAAGCAAAATAAAGATTTATTAGAATTGACAGAAAGAATTCGAGAGATAATCTATGAAGGAGGAATTAGGAATGCAATAGTGAAGATATTTGGAAGAGTAACTTTAGATCAAATTGTTGATGCCATGAATCCTTCTGTAGTCTACAAAAAAGCGGCGATCATAGGAACCAAAGGAGATCTTCCAAATACAGAAGATACATTTCAAGAACTTAAAGCAAGATATTCTTCAAAATTTTCCTTGATTTTAGGGAGTAGTGTTAGCAAAGAGGAACTAACTCCTGAATCTGAGTTTGGGAAAATTATACTGAAATTTTTAAACAAAATTAAAGTATATACCTCACATAAAGGTGAAGTGGCTCAAAAGCCACTGATAATGGATACGGGAGTAAAAGTAAGAGATGTTGCGATACGGATTCATAGAAGTTTTTATGAAAAATTTGATTATGCTGTTGTGATACGGAAAAGTGTTCGTCATAAACGTAAAAAGGTTGGTTTAGATTACGATATTAAAGATAACGATATCATTGAAATTTTCACAAAATAATAAAATTCATTGCAAGTAATCTTCCACGTTATCGCTCATCTTAATTATTGATTGTATCGTGTCAGATATTTCATCTTTAGATATATTATCATTATCGATGAGTTTAGTCGCCATTTGCCTATAATTTTCCCATCCACTTTCGATCAAAAGTTTGAGTTTAGTGCTGAAAGAATATAAACTTAGATAAGCATCTTTATAATCTCCTGCAGAAATGGGTTTGTCTCCTAAGTTCTCTATTGCCTCATTCAAAGAGATTTTTAACTTCTCAAGATAATATCCCAATTTAAATCTAGCATCTTCAAGTTCTTTTTTATACCTGTTAATTTCATCTTGAAAACGTAAGAAAGTTCCTTCATCTTTTAGCTTATCTGAAAGCTCAACGACTTCCTTTGCAATCTTAATCTTATCAGGCAATATAGGGGTTTTTTCAATTTTATAAATTAGTAAATCTCTCTCTTGAATTAAAGCATTTTCTTCTTCCTCAGAAAGTTGGGATCTGTTAGCCCAGATCGATCTTAATACTTGATCTTGTTTTTCTGTTAGTGTTTTTCCCGTAGATTTAAAATGATTCTTGATTAATCCTGAAAGGGGTTGTTCAAGGAGATATAATTCTGATTTGTCTCCATCCCAAAACTGAATCAAGCTTTCATGTTTATATAAGCTTTTAATTAACTTTGGAATTAATTTATTAACCGGTTTGAGACTTTCTTTATCTGCTATGATAACTATATCTACATCAAAATCTTTAATTGACGAAATAACAATGCTATATTCCCCTAAATCAATGTTTTTTAGTTTATTTACTCCCTCATTTACCATTTCTGAAACGAAGGACTTTAAAGCGGTGTAAAAAGAACTAAAAAGCTCAGCATTCCCAGAATCTAATTCTTGAAAATTCTGTTCAAACATTAAGGCTCCAGTGCTCGCTTGATAAAGAAAGATGGTATAAATCATGTAATTAATGAAAAGTATTTGATTATTTTGGAATTTATTGTTAGAACATGTATTAATTTTAATCTTTTTAATAATAAAATTTTTGATTTTAGTACTTAATTTTTGTGATCAAATTTGGAATGTCACTTAATTGTGTATTATTTTGAGGGTTAATTTTATCTAAACCTTTGGCAATATTCAAAATACTTTCCAAGGAATATATTAGACTCTCTAAATAATCGATAAGATCTCCTTTGAAGACCATGATGTTATAAACTTCAAGCAAGTACGAACTGATGGCTTCTACAGAGAGATTCTCTTCAGTTCTCAGTCTTAAAATCATTTTTTCTAAATTTATCCTCCCACAATCGCAATATGGATTATCTTTACAAGTGCAATTAAAAATATCAGTCGTCCATTTGATAATCAAATCTATAAAATCTTGAGAAAATTTTTTCCGTTTTTTTACGTATTCTGCGTCCATTAAATTTAATGTGCTAGCACTGAAAAAATTGTTCGAGAAATACTTCATGTTTACATTTTTTGATAAATCTGCAACTACTTTTTTTGATAAATAAACATTTTTCAAAGGATTTAATTCAAGCACGATGCTATACACCGCATTATCTTCGTTCTCTAATCGGTTGGCAATTTCTAAACCCTGATCGACTGTAAGAAAAGATTTAGAGATAGCAGTTCCTAAACGAGTTGGTATTAATTTATAATTCTCATTTTTTATCAAATTAAATTGTAGTAATTGCTTTAAAAAAGATTCAAGCTCGTATTCACCATTAATTAGAGAATTATAAAAGTGATTGATATCTTTCTTTTCTATTCCTTCTTCAAAAGCAGAAATGAATGCCAATAATTCCGTGAGTGAGCGATCACCATTCGGATCCAACTGAAAATCCTTGATTTTTCCGTTTAATAATGATATCGCAATGTTTTCTTCAGTAATTTTCATTTTGGGATTATAAATTTTTCCCGGTTCTACAAGAAGATAAGCAAAACCTTTTTCATGCTTTTTTAACCTTCCTGCTCTCCCAAGCATCTGTTCAAACTCCGCAACTGTCAAAATCTTAATTCCCATGCCTAATGACTCGAAAATGACTTGTTTTGCCGGAAAATCAACTCCTGCGGCTAAGGCAGCCGTTGCAACTACTGCTGAGATTCGTTGATTTTTAAAATCAATCTCAATTTCCTTTCTTTCATCATGAGTTAATCCAGAATGATATGGACGTGCCCGAATCTGTCTCCTCGATAAATATTCCGCAAGATTTTCACACTTTTTTCTAGTATTTGTGAAAATGATGCTCTGTCCTTTATATTGAAATTTAGATACACTTGAAAATGCATTTTTCACGAGAGAGATTATATATCTATTTTTTATTGTTTCATTTAGACATAATATAAGATGCCTCTCAATAGGCACAGGTCGATTATTATATCTTATTAAAGCGCAATCTAATTTTTTAGCAAGGACATCTGGTGCCCCAATGGTTGCACTTAAATACAAGAACTGAGCTTTTGGATATAAATATTTCAAACGAGCAATTAATCCATCCAAAATAAATCCTCTCTCTACATCAATAAGCGTTTGTATCTCGTCGATCACGATAGTCCCAATTGGTCCTAACTTTCCTTTATTACCACCACGTATGATATAATCAATCGCTTCATACGTCGCAATGATGATATTCGCGTCATATAATTCGTCTAAATTGTCTTCTTCATTTTTATCTAAAATTGATTCTCCTATCTTCTTAACAATCTTTAGATTAAGATTTTCATATTTTTTCGTAAATTCCTCAGTTCTCACGTTTGCTAACGCGACGATTGGCACTAAATAAAGCATTTTTAAGTTATCTCTTAAAATTCTTGTCACACCTGCTATTTCCCCGACTAATGTTTTTCCCGCCGAAGTAGGGGCCATGATTAGCTGACTATTATATTCGCTTATTAATCCCCTATCAATTGATAATGCTTGAATGGGAAGTAAAGTATTAATCTTTTGCTCTTTTAGAAGATCTCTAAATTTAGGTTCAAGATCCAAGTCTTCTACATGCAAATTTAAATATTTTTTACTTATTGGAGGGTTTTGTTCGATATCATATAACGTTAAGTCTGAATTTTTAATTGGATCGAAACTAACTTTAAAAGTATTCAACACTTTCAATACGTCTCGAAACTTGAGAAGCATGTGCTTAAAGAAATTCTTCAACTTGGGATTTATCTTTTTCTCACCAAGAAGCCCCTTTTGCCTTGCTTCTTTCAAGATCAAATCTAAAGCACAATCGGAGCAAATAATTCTTTTATTATATGATTTTATTTGTTGTTTTTTGTTTAAGATTTTAAAAATTCGTTTTTCTAAACATGATTGACAGAGTGTTAGCTCAATTACCTTTCGATTGTCATAATGAAAATTCTCCAACATGATCCTCACAGGGTCAAACTTATTCATATCTGTCTGATTTGAAAAGGCTATGAACTTATTTCTTTCGTTTAGAATGAACTTCTTGAATAAACGAGGATCAATTGCTTTGGTTGAATCATCCCCCGTGGTCTTCAAAAAGGACAATGGACGCATCTTATTCTTAAAATCTAATCCAAAAATGACATTACCCTTGAAAAAAGGTTTATTAACGTAAGAAAATTTGAACGTATCTTCTTTAAATGATCTGAGATAAAAGAAATTTACATCAAAATTCAATTCCTTTGAATCGAAAGGATTTCGATTAATTACAATGAAAAAATTTCTTGAAATGACGCTCAAAACTATGTCCATCTATAGTATTTGCCTATGATCTTAAAAGAAACAACCTAAATCAAATTTATGATTTTGTGTTTATTCCCCACTTGAAAGAACTCAAAAAGATCCTTAAATAATTAAATTTATGAAGCAAGTAAGCATTTAGTAGAGTATTATGGAGGACAATAGGCGATTTTTACGGTTTTATGACCGAGAGGATTATGAAACAATAGTCCCTGACTCTGATGAAAAGAAAAAACTTCCCTTTCCTTTATTTCAAAAGGAATATAATGAATCTGAACAACTAATCAATTTAATTTCTCCTAAAGATTTCAAAATTGGAAAAGTTCCTTTTTTAGAAGTAGTAACCAAACGAATGAGTCGCAGAAAATTCAGTGAAGAATCAATTAATTTGGAAGAACTGTCTTTTTTATTATGGTGTACGCAAGGTGTAAAAAGAAAGTTTAAAAATAGAGCAGGTGTTCTACGTACAGTGCCCTCTGCAGGAGCAAAAAGTCCATTTGAAACCTACTTAATAATAAATAGGGTTGAGGGACTCGAACCCGGACTTTATCGATATATTTCGTTTAAGCACAAATTACTTTTCAGTAAAAAGATTGAGAATGCTGAAAAGAAAATTGGTCATTTGACCTATGATCAAATGTTTGTCGGAAAAGGAGCTGTAATCTTCTGTTGGGTTGCAATTCCTTATCGAACTGAGTGGAGATATACCATTCTTGCTCATAAGTTTCTAGCCATAGATTTAGGACACGTTTCCCAGAATTTATACCTTGCTTGTGAGGCTTTAAATCTTGGAACTGTTGCTATAGGATATTATGAACAAAAAAAACTCGATGATTTGTTAGACCTTGATGGAAAAGACGAGTTTGTTGTATTGGTCTCCCCCGTTGGAAAGTATTGAACAAATAATGATCATTATCACAAAATACTAAGTCATATACTACAATATTTGTTAAAAAGCTGATTATGGAAATCATAAAAAATATGATTTTTTTATTGGAGCATCAAAAACAAAATTGATTTTCAGGATATTAGCATCAATGCTAATGGAATAGGTAATTCAACGGTATATATATTCAGAAATAACTTTTTTTTATTATATCATTGATTGATAAAGATCCTCATTATAAGAATCAAATTGTGTTAAAAACTTTTTTAACTTATTGAAAATCATAGAATAATATGTTGTCTACAAACAATTTCTCGTTTGAATTTGTCTTTTTGATCTTATTTTTTATCGTAGCTATTGTGGAAGTATACGGAGAGTATAAGGAAAATACTAAAATTCAGTTTTCTACTAAACCATTGTTAATGCCATTGTTGATATTATCTTATTTTTTTGGTGTTGTCGATACACTTTCAATAGCAAGAGTCGATTGGTTAATAATTTTTGCCTTATTAGGGGGTTGGGCTGGAGATGTTTTCCTAATGCAAAAAAATCAAGAAAAATGGTTCCTTTTTGGTATGATTGCGTTCTTAATCAACCAAATTTTTTATATAATATCATTTTTCTCATCTATTTTCGATACTACTAGCTTTAATCCATTTGTTTTTACTCTATTTGGACCTGTTTTCTTAATTCTATTGTTCATGCTCCCTCGATTTATCAGTAAAACAGGTGAGATGAAAATTCCAGTTTTAATTTACTTGATTGCAATACTTGTAATGCATATTGCAGCTATTTTAAAATTGGCAGCATTTCAAGGATTCCCGAATATTTTAATCTATATTGGTTCGATATCTTTTATAGTCTCTGATTCCACGATAGCAGTCGATAAATGGGACAAGGAGATTCCCAATGGGAAACCGATTATTATGACGACCTATATATTGGCACAGTTCTATATTACTTTAGGCGTATTGTTATCTGCCTATTTATAAAACTTTTTTTCTTTTAATTAAACCGGAAGCATTCGAAGGCTTAAAAATCCCCTCTATTTAATATATGGAATTATTTCTTTTCGGTAATCTACAGCTGGAAGATTGTTTATGCTATATGGAAGGGGAGCATCATCTGGGATGGGATCAATATAAAAATGCCGAAATTTGGGATTTTGCATTCTACATGAAGTAATTAGATGATTATATGCGGGATGATGGATCATTTTTTTCCAAATATCCTTTAATGGCTCAACTCGAATACTACCAAAAGATAATGGAGTAAAATCGCAAGGAGTTACCTCCCCATATGCTGACACATAATATTGAATATGCCCCGCTAAGCATCCAACACCCGCAAGATATGATTCAATAGATGTTTGCCAGGATTGTGAAGAAAGCGGGGGAACGACCTTATTTTTATGCAATTGTGAGGAAAATTTATAAATCTCTTCACGTTGATCCATTGTTAGAACTTCACTCGTATCTTTTAATATGTTTCCTGTTGGTACTCCATCAAATAGCATTACATTATGTACTTCCAAACTTGTAGCAAGTTCATGAATTTTTTTATACATTCCCTCCTTAGTAGATGAGCGAGTTGCATAAGATGACAATCCAACGAACATCCCTTTCTCTTTCGCTCGTTTAATTCCTTCTATTGCGGTCTTAAAAATATCTTTCATCCCTCTTAATTCATCATGTTCATCGGCAACTGGACTGTCAATGCTGACAAAAATTGAATAGAGTCCCGCATCATGTAATTTATCAACATTCTCTTGAGTGAGAAATAAACCATTAGTGAATAGAATGGGAACTGCCTTTTTCTGATTAACGTGAGAGATTAACTCGAAAATATCTTTACGAATTAAAGGTTCTCCCCCCGTAAAAGCTATAATTGACACTCCCAGCTTTTGACTTTCGTCAATGACTCTTTTTGCTTCTTCCGTGCTTAATTCGGTAGTGTTTGGTTTAGAATGTTTTCCTGCGCTACAATGAACGCAATGACAAGGACAGTTATATGTTACTGCGAATGTCATCGCAATAGGTCGAGCGTGTCGTAATAGTTTAACTCGAATCACGTTTTTAATAGCACGAAACATAGCTCGGCTACCTAAAGGAGGAGCAAATGTATTCGTTACCCTTTTTCCGTGCCATTGACCTAAATTGTATTTATTAAAGTATTTTGTTTGAAAAATAAGCATGATAATTAGTCGAAATCTATCGACAATAGGATTAAAAAATCCAGTACCAACCACTTTTCCATTCTCAAGCTCTTTATAACTTACTAATCGCTTACCAAAGAGTTGCCAAAGAATGAGTTCTCTTTCCATATTAATGCGAATTTCTCTCGCTATTTGAAATTGATTATATCACGATTAGATATTTATTGAATTAATTAAAATTTAATTGTTTATTTCGGTCTTATAATCTTAATAAACGACTACCATGAAGAATTGTAATAATTTCAAATAATTCATTTACAATTCTATAAATTATTCGATAATTTTGGTAAATTAATTCTCTTACAGATGGAGCGTTGATTTCAGTATTTATTCTATAAATACAGATTTTGGTTCTTTTGGTTCAAAAAACTGAACTTAAGATTTTTTCAACTTTTTGCAAATAAAGATTGAAACGACTGCTAGAATTCCAAGTAGAAGGAATAGATCATATCCTTGAATTATACCACCTTTTTGAGAAAGAAGGGGACAGTTCATCAAGGGAAAATTGTCTTGATTTCCTCTAGAAATTAAGTAGGGAACATCCCCAATTCCATCACCATTATCGTCCGAACCAGCATAGTCTCCCCAATAATTCCCCTTAGCCCCATTATGCCATTGGTTATTTATTCCATCATCATAAGCGTTTAGAGCATTTTTAATAAGGCAATTTAAAAAAACAATACTCCCATTTGTCGTATCTAAAAATATTCCCCTATAGTTATTACTTTTTACGATGTTTCTTGATATTGTGTTATTGTTACCATCTTTTATATAAATCCCGTTATAGCTGTTATTAACAATTTGGTTTCCTAATATTAATGAATTCATTCCATCCGATAGCCAAATTCCATTCTGATTGTTGTTTACATGATTTTCTAAAATAGAATTGTTGTCACAAAGATCCAAACTTATCCCTATATAATTATAATTATTCAAAATAGAATTTCCTAAGATTGTATTATTTACGCAATAGTTCACTAATTGTATACCAACTAACGGTAGTAGAATGCCAGCTAACCAAGTACCACTGTTTATCAAATTTCCTTGAATTGTGTTATTAACACAATCTGTATTTAAAAGTATGCCGTTGCAATTATGTGAGCAATTGTTATTAATGATAGCCCCATTAGTTGTTTGATATAATTTGATTCCTGCGTCATCCCAATTTGTTCCTGAATTATAAACAATACAACCTTCAATTTTAAAGTATACATTGGAATTTTCAATCAAGATGCAACTTCCCGAACCTTCACCATCTATCTTCAAATCTTTTATAATGTAGGGATCAGAATAAGTACCACTCCCAGTACAATTCCCCGCAGCTTTATAGGAAACCCAACCAAGGTTCCCATCAATGTGTACTTTTTCCGAGGTTTCTGAGAGGGCTAAATTCTGTCTCTCAGATGAAAAGTAATTAATATTACTTGAATTCATGTTTTCATTGCTTATATTGTTTATAGAAGGAATAGTAGAAATCATTACCAAAATAATAAATAACCCTAAAATAAATATAATCGATTTTGTCTTTGGATACAAATTAAACACACTTTTAAAAAATTTTTTAGTGTTAAAACCTATTTGGGGAATTTCTTTAATATAGTTTTTCCTCAATTATAAGAAGATTAATATTGTGAGATATAAGTTAAGCTTGAATTCAAACCTCATTTGAGAAGATTGATTTAGAATCTCCTCCTTCTTGATCAGATTTTTCCCTCAGTCGCAAGATCTCAACGAATCTCTTAAATTGATTATAATTATCGGTTCGATATCGCTTTAACGGGTCATATTAATGAGTAACTAGCTTGTCAAGACGTTAAGAACAAAAAAATTCGATAAAAACTTTTATTAAATAGATTATTTCTCAATTCAAAAATAATATGAAAGGAGGAAAAAAATGGAAGAAGAACGTTATACGAGAGGTTGGAAGAAACTAAAACAAATAGATGGCGAAGCTGGAGAAAATGTTATCGAAAGTTTAAAAGATATCGCCCCTGATTTAGGAAAATATACAATAGAATTTCCATTTGGAGACATTTATTCTAGACCAGGCTTAGATCTAAAATCGCGTGAGATCGCGACTGTTGCTGCTCTGACTGCTTTAGGACATGCTCTACCACAATTAAAGGTCCATATTAATGGAGCTCTCAATGTGGGATGTACACGTGAAGAAGTGATAGAAATCATAATTCAAATGGCGGTCTATGCAGGGTTTCCAGCAGCTTTAAATGCAATGACCATCGCAAAAGAGGTTTTTGAAGCGAATTATTTTTTTTCTAGCATATAAATGATATATGATATCCTCTAATGTACTATCATCAGGAAGGTCCTTTATCATTTGCAAAAATATTCTCTTTTTCTGTTGCCATCGTGATTACAATTTCTATATTTGTTGTTCTAAGTATATTAAATCATAGAATCTTATATTTTTTTAGCAAGTTGATCAAGAATCTGAGTAAATTATAATTAGTAGCAATTTTTATTCAACAAGCAATCAAATGCGTTTCCAAAATCGCTATTGACTCTTCTAAAGGTCTAATGATATTGCTATACCCTATTGAATAATTAAAATCCAAAAATATGCTTGATTTTATCATATACTTCTTTAATTTGCCGAAGCTTCTCCTCGTCCCCTTGCTGGAGAAAATGGGAAATCCAGTCATGAAGTCCGCCGCCATTAGGCGTCATCCATTGTAAGAAGTATTCCACTGCTTGACGTTCTTCTGCTGACATGAGTGTATAATAAATAGGAGAGTAATTAAAATCTGTATATTGTTATATAACATTATAAATTAATCTAATTTAACTATTTAGTATTCGAAATCAAAATTCAATGAGTGAAAACTAATGCCAGATGTGAAAATTAAAACTCCAAATCTTGATGACATATTTGAAAAGTGGAAGCAAAGTGCCATGAGGAAAGATAAGAAAAAGATGGAGAAACAGTTTGGGACTAAGGGTGCAGTTTTTTCTTTAGATGTTATTAGTGCGGCTGAATATGTAAAAGACACCATGAAAGAAGCAGCAATTTACTTTGCCGTTAAAAAATCATTAGGACCTGCAGCCCAAGGTAAGGAAGAAAAAATGCTCCCAGCTCCAAGGATCAGTCGTGAATATTTTTATTCGTTTAAAGGAGCAGGCCAAGTGAATAAAGATAATTGGAAAGGGGATGAGTTGGTACCGATGCATGATACCATACAAGGGATAACTTGCAAGAAGTGTAACGGAAAGGGATATCTTGAGGACAAGTGTAAGACATGTGGAGGAAGCGGGAAAATCGAGGAGACCATAACGGTTTTTGTTGGAGAAGATCAAAAAAAGGAAAAGAAAGCCTTTTCTTATCCTTGTGGAACTTGTTATGGGACGGGTACAAGGAGAGAACATTGCAAGGAATGCGATGGTCACAAAACTCTCTATAAATATCAAATTCTCCCCGTACCATTCAAAACAGTAGTTACTGGTGTTCCCGTCTTACATAGCAGTGCCCAAACCAAATATGAAAAGGAAATGGGTGATGATTTACATAAAATGATCGAGGAAGTGGAGGGAATAAAATTTTCTGACTTTAAAACATTGGAATCGAAAGCAGAACCCTCATTAGGATATTGGAATAAAAACATTAAAAAGACTATCTCATCAGCAGGTAGCGATTATAAATCCCATGAGAAAGATAAAGATACTCAAATTACCTCTCAGATTTATTTGTTTCCAATGATCCAAATGTTCTGTGAAACCAAGAAGGGGAGTAAATTCGAAATTTACTCAATCGGATCTGATAATAAATTCATGATCTACTCAAATTTCTAATTTTACTTATTCAATTTTTTTTTTCAATATTACCAAATTACGTATTTTGATACAATTTAATTTAGAAATCATGACATTTTTAACTTATAATCTTCTGATTTTGATTACCAAAAGATAGATTTATAATGAAATTCAACTAAGTAATAATAATTAACCATATGATCCACAATTAATAGAGGGTTGATAAATTTGTCTAAGAAAAAAAAATATTCTGACGGAATCGAAAGGGATGAGGATGGATTAACCGCAGACGAAAGGGCAATAATTGACAGCATTGATTTTGAAAAAATTACTGCTGATGTTGCTGCGAAACAAGATGAAATTGTAGCGAGCGCTGTAGCAACTGCGAGGAAGAAAGCTGGAGAGAGTGCGGGAAAAACAAGGAGAGGCGGTATTATTGCGCTTATAATTGGAATCTTCCTTATAGTAGGAGGTGTTCTCTCTCTTGATGCGGGAGTGGGACTTTACTTGTTAATAGCAGGGGTCTTAGTACTTATCTTTGGGATATGCATGTTCAGCATTGCAAAATCAAATAAAAAATATTCTCAAGAAGTGCCCCAAACTACAGTTTCTGCGCCCAAACCTGTTGCTACACAAGATCAATCAAAATTTTGTACTTCTTGTGGAGCACCCATGGAAGGAAATTTTTGCACATCATGTGGTCTGGAAAGGACTTAATACCATTTTCACATAAATTTCTTTTTTTTCTAATTGATTTTTATATTTGAATTACTATTTAATCTTAATATGTGAAAAAACACAATTAACTCTTCTTTTTTTATTCTAAAATATCATATCGGTTGAAAATTTTTACTAAGATCTTTATTAACCAACGTATTTTTGGGGATGTTTTACTAAAGATAGTATTGAATGATGCTACATACTCATTTTCTTTCGAATGTAATCCTTTATTGAAATCAGGATAATTGAGTCCGCCCGTTAGTTTTGGAGGTCTCCCGAAACTTTTTACTTTCTTCCATTCTCCGAGGTCCTCTTTTGAGCCAAGCCAGCTTTTATCCGTTTTAAGTTGAATTATTTCGTCTGATTCTAATCTAATTTCTCCGTATAAGTTTACTATTCCCATTCCTCCAATATAATCAGTATTTTTAAGGATTATGGTATTTTCTCCTTTCTTTAAATTGATTGTAATATCAAAAATTTTAATATTGTTGTCTTGAATTACATAATTTAAAGTATGTCTCGTGATCCCAAATCCTATGAAAGATCCATTAATATAAATTTCACAATAAGTACCTGCAATGACTTGAATGTGGGCTTCTTGAACTTTATCCTTTAGCAGTATGACTTTTTTGAATGAAGTTGTATGAACAGAATCGCTCTCTTTATCTTTTAGATAAATTGATTCACTTTGTATGTTTGGATCCTCCCATTTCTTTCTTTCACTTAACTCATGTATCTTATCATTATAAAATTGAATCAACCAAAGGTATTGCTGTTTTATTGATCTAAATCCATCTGGTTTTGCCATTTTAAGCCATAATTTTTCATAATCAAGCAAGAGATTTTCCAACTGGCCTTTTAAGTTTTCAATTTCTTTAATAATGATATTAAGAATCGTTTTATTGGTTCTTTTTATATTAAAGTTTACCAGTTTCTTAGAATTAATCCTTTTAGAACAGTAAAATTGCATGTGTTGGAGAACGAAAATAAGTGATCGTAGCAACTGATGATTTTTATCTTCATTTTTTAACAAACTATTATAAGTATTAATCATTTCCCCTAGTTCTTTAATTAATTTGCTAAATTGGCTCGTTCTTAAACTCCGTCTGAAGCCCTTGGTGTTTTTCCGATATGGATGACTGAAAAAATGATTATAATAAAAAGTCGGTCTTACGCGTAATTTTTTCTTATCTTGGATTTCTCTGATTTTATTAAATATTTTGAGAATCTCTTTAGTACCAAAAAGCTCATTAAAAACTGATTTCCAAAATTGCAAGCGATTCACGGGAGTCCTAGAGTTCCAAGCAACCTCAGCGGAATATATAAAACCAAAAATTCGATTTTCTCTTAATTCTTTGTTCTTGTAATCGCCCCAACTAGAAGTAACTATCCCTTCGATATTTCTTGCATACCCATATGCAGCAATATTACTAACATTCTTTTCAAAATTAGAAATGTTAGGGAAGATCCGATTATAATCCCAAATTGAAGGAGAAACGAGAATCGGGAAATCATGGGTGTTTAGTAAATCAATTATGGGATGACTTTCTTTTAGGTTATATTTCCAATACATTACGATTATATCTTTTGGTAGGTTTTTCAAAACAAATTCATGCTTATACAAAATATCATGATAAATGATCACTTTTTCAAAACCATGTTTTTTAACAATATCATAAACTTTTTTGTAATGTGTGAGATATGCTTGTTCAATACCTACTTTTTGGATATAATTTTTTGACTTTCCCCTTCCAACATCCCAACTTTCATCAGCTGCAATGTGAAAATACTTAGATTCAAACACTTCACTCAATTCTTCAATCATTTCCTCTAATAATTGATAAATTTCTTCGTTTGCTAAATTTAAACTATTAGATCCTGGAAATTCACCGTATTTCCAATAGGTTTTATGGAAGAGTATGTTATCCCAATGTCCAACTGTTTGAAAAATTGGTATGATCTCTATAAAACATTTTCTTGCATGTTCTACTAAACTTATCAATTCTTCTTTTGAATAAGCACCTCTTCTCTCCCAAATCTCTCTATGATTTTTAAATTGATACATGTCTTGCATGTAGACTAAATAGTATTGATTAATTTTATAATGACTTAAAATAGTCATGAACTTCTTTAGATTTTCTAACGTGGGTGCTTGTCCTCGAGAAATATCATCTGAAATCCCCCGAATTTTGAGTAGAGGATAATCAATTATAACTAAATGATTGCAAATAAGGTGATCGTTGTAAGAATCAAAAATTTGTAATAAACTTTGAATTCCATAAAAAATACCTTGGGAAGTATCTCCAATTATGTTAATATTATTATCTGATATCGCGAGGATATAACCTTGTGTCTTGAATAGTTCTTGATTCTTTATTTCAGCAAATTTATTCGGAAAATTAATCTCACAGAGTTTTAGAAGTTTATCATAATCGTAACTATCATTATTTTTGACTGGTATTTTGGAATTTAATCCACTATTAAGTAAGTGTTCCATTAAATTATCGATTAAATAAACCGAGTTGAAAGGCAAATTGTGAGATATTGAAGAGTTTGCACTGATTTTTATACATCCATCTTCAATAAATTTGAGATTGCGTGGATTCGGAATTATCGATATTTCTTCAATTTGTACGTCTAAAGGAATGAGATTCTCAATACATAAAAACAACATTAATAATAATTATTATTTCAATCAAAAAAAGTTAGTCATATCTTCTAAATAAGTGATTGTTCAATCAAAATAATGAAATTACTGCCTTTAGTAGGGTCTCCTTTAACTTTATCTTCGACCCAAATTTGACCATTATAAGTTTCAACCAATTTTTTAACTAATGATAATCCAAGGCCTAATCTGTTAAAACTCTTAGATTCAACCGTCCCTCTTTGGAAAATAGTAATTTTTTGGGGATCAGGTACCCCAAGACCATTATCAACAAATTGTAGCTTAATATGAGATTTTCCTTCAATTAATTCATCGTTCACAATTACATCAATATCTACTATAGAGTTTTTATTGTGCTTAACAGCATTATATATGATATTTTGGAATACATCAAGTAACAATTTATTTGCTTTTACATACACGAGATCTTGAGGTGCTGTTAATTGAAAAGTGATTTTTCGTTTTGGAAAAATTTTGCGAACTACCTCAATCGCTTCTTTAATGTATTGGGATACGTTAATTGGTATTAATTTTTTCTCATTATCATCAATTGAGGATATTTTACGAATATTAGAAACCAGATTTGCTCCTCTATTGATCTGATCTTCAATAATTTCATAAAATTTGTCGATTTTGTTAATCTCCACGTCTTTCAATGTTAAACGAGAAAGTTCAAGAGAGGATAAAATCCCTTGTAAAATATTACTAATATCATGGGCGAATACATCTTTATAAAATTCAGCTCTGTTAAATGCTTCTCTATATTTTTTTTCTGAATTTTTCAAAGCGATCTCTGCATTGACTCGATCGGTTATATCTTCATAGGTGCACAAAATACCCACAACTTCTCCTCTAGAATTATGAAGTGGAATTTTATTCGTATCTAACCAGGCTTGTTTTCCATCAGCTTGTAATTGTGGCTCGAAGATATGATACTCTGGTTTATCTGTGTCCATAACCAGTTGATCAATTTCAAAAAATGACTCCGCTTCACTAATTTTCCAAGGAAGCTCATAATCAGATTTTCCTATGATCTCCGCTGGTTCGTTTAAACCCGCTACACGGGCGAAATTCTTGTTACATCCAATATAAATTGAATTAATATCTTTCCAAGAGAGTAATTGTGGAATATTGTCCATAACAAGTTGGAACATTTGTTTACTTTTGACTAGGTCTTTTTCTAATGATTTTTGATTGGAGATGTCTCTCATGATCCCCAATAAGATATCATTTCCAATTTCAGATTCAACAATGCTTAAACTTAGCTCCCCAGCTATCTTTGAGTGATCTTTCTTTATGAACTTGTATTCCTCCATTTTTAAGATTTTTTTCTCCGAGATTTCTTTTAACTGCTTCTTGAACACTTTTTTATCTTTTTCAACCATGAATTCAGCAAGAGATTTACCAATTAATTCATTTCTGCTATAATCATTAAATGTCTTAATAATATTGTCAGAAACTTGAATAATTTTGCCTTCCCCGTCAAGAATCAGAATTATGTCTGGATGATTCTTTAACAATGTCTGAGAAATGCTCCTATTAAATTCTTCACTTAATTTCTCATTCATCTTAAAATTCTCTAAATAAAATCTGACTATTTTTTATAGTAAAAGAATCTAAATTTATATCTAATCTTTTAACCCTCTAAATTAATGCACTTTTCTGAAGAAAAGTTAATTTAACCTCTTGTCCATAACGCTTTTTCAATTGGTTTAAAAGGACTGATATCCTAAGTAACCCTCTTGCAGCGGGGGGACTAATGTTTACTAATTTTTTAATAATTTTTATATTATCAATGAGATTTATATACATGAAACCACAATTGGTTCTTTGGAAAGAATATTCTTACCAATTATAATTAATACCTAATTGATCAAAATGAGTAGTAATCGTAAAAATTCTAACTTTATGGGATATTATTTGCTAAATAATATCATTGTTTTACCTGTTGCAGCAATTTTTGCCGCAGTAACATGCATCTTAACCTTTATTGTGCCATTTACAATTCCCACCACCCAAGGGTATATCAATTTAGGAGATATTGGAGTGATGATCTCTGGATTACTTTTTGGACCTATAATTGGGGGTATTGCGGGTGGATTTGGTTCTGCTTTGACTGACATTTTTTTAGCACCTCAATATGCTCTAGCAACTTTAATAATTAAAGGATTAGAGGGATTTATAGTGGGACTCATAAGTAATCCACGAAAAAATTATCTTAAAATAAACTATAAGGATTTTATTGGGGTTATTATTGGGGGTACTATAATGGTGGTGGGATATTTTATTGCGGAAATAATTTTATATGGATTTCCAAGTGCATTATTTGAATTGTTTTTCAATGGAGCAGTTCAATTTGGACTAAGTGCGATTGTTTCATTATTATTTGTTGGTTTCGCAAGAAAATCTATAACTACTAATTTAATCCAAGCTTTTGATAAAATTTACATTATTGAGGAAAAAGAAAAATCTCCAAAATAATTTTTATATTTTTTTTATATCTATGCCTAATCATTCAATGGAAGTATAAGCTGCTAAGATTTCACCAAAAAATAAGGTATGGCTTGCCATACTGCCAGATTTACACGAATGTACTATTTTACATTCATAATTTAAGATGCAGTCTTTAATTGTAGGTACTTTAGTTGTTTTTCCCTCGATAATTTCTAAGTTTGCTTCTTTGAATTTATCCGTATTTCTTCCAGATTTAGTTCCAGTTATATTGATTGTATGAGCAATATTCTTGGATGGAATATTTAATGAAAATTCAGGAATTCCTTGTGATAGAAATTCATGAGAATATCTGGCCGGCGAAACAGCTATTGTGATTATGGGAATACCCCACAATTCACCAATAGTCTTCCATAAAACTGCCATCACGTTCAAATTGCCCTCCTTACTCATTGAAACTATATGGGCGGCCTCTTTCATAAAATACTCCATGTATTGATAAGGTTGGATTTCTATTCTGCTTGTCATTTTAATCACCTGATTAGGTTTTTTAGGGTACAAATTCTTGATTATGGATAACCTTTTCGATAGCACTTATACATGCTTCATCCCAATCATCATTAGGATCAATGCTTTCACAACAATTAGGACACCAATCATCATCAAAACCCTCATCTCGATCATATGCTTCCATATCTCCGTTTAAAACACTAACGCAATAAAAACAGGTGCCCTTATCATACCGTTCCAAAACTTCTGCAATTAATTCAATTTTTTTTCGGTTTTCCATACTTATTAATTTAGCTTAAGCAATATATTAATTTGATTAAGAAATAGCAATTTAAAATAAAAAAGAAAGATTACTTAATTAGACGTGCCCCATTTTCTAAACATTCTTGAGCTCTCTTTATAATACCATTAACGATTTCTTTAACACTCTTTATTGAGTCTATTAACCCGATGCTTTGGCCTAGCAAAACTGCTCCATTCGTGATATCTCCTTCATAGGTCATCTCGTAGTGTTTCTGATCCTCAAGCGCCATTTGAGGCGTGATTTTAGCTTCTAATGCCATTTTCTCTTCCTTACTTGATATCATACCATGGTGAAGTGAATATTCATTTTTCCATAACCTGATTGGCCCTAATACTCCCGTTACCCAAACTGTATCATCCGCTTTAGCAGATGGAACAATATTTTTATATTTTTCATGAAATTCACTATCTTTTGAGGCAATGAATCTTGAACCCATAGCAATTGCTCCTGCACCCATAGATAATGCCGCGGCAAGACCCTCTCCAGAAGCAAAACCACCGCAAGCAATAATAGGAATATCAGGATGCTTTTGACGTACTTGCTGAAGCAAGACTAATGAACTTATTTTTTCATACGATTGATGACCACCTCCTTCCCAACCCGTGACAACCATCCCATCCACTCCATTTGCAACACATTTATCTGCGAGCCAGAGTGCTGGTGCAACATGAAAATGCTTAATTTGAGAACCAGACTCCTTTAATCTCAGAAATTGTTTACTATGCATTGTTTTGGGACTACCTGCACTTGTAACAGCATATAAACATTGATCTCGTAATTTAGGGTTGCTTTGTATAAACTTGGGAATTTGACGACACAATAATGGTGCATCAAGTTGTAATCTAGACGTTCTTATATTGAATCCAAAGGGTTTATCTGTATGTTCTATCACGTGAAGCATGTTTTTTTTCATTTCCTCAATGCTACTCTTACCAAATAAATTAGTATGGCTTAATACTCCAAGACCACCCGCTTCAGATACCGCAATGGTTAACTCAGTGGTATAGAAAGGACCCATCGGGGCTGCAACAATAGGATTCTTTATTCCAAACAATTTTGTAATATTTGTCTCTAACAATTTTAACCCTTTTATTCTGAATTAGAAGATTATAATTACTAGAGTATTAATTTTAATGTAATTTAAAGATTAATTCTCTTTATAAATTGAAAATGAGATTAAAAAATAAAGTAAGATTTTACCCAAAATTGTTCGATATGGCTTACGGATTTCTATTTTCATTTTATTATTAAATAGTCTAATGATAGGCATTTTTTCCCTGATATTATAAGATATATCCAAGTTGTTGTAAATATTGGATAAGGAAAAAATAATTTCCAAAACTCATTTTTATTATAATTAATTATGATCTTAATATGAGAAATCCCGAGATTATATGTTTAGGTGAGTTGTTAGTTGAGATAATGCGAAATGAAAAGGACGTACCACATCGAAAACTTGGGGCAATTTATAAAGGCCCCTTTCCGAGTGGTGCACCAGCTATATTTATAGATTCTGCAGCGAGAATGACAAGAGACACTACTCTAAAAACGGGGTTTATTGGTGTAGTGGGCCACGATGAATTTGGAGAATGCGTGCTAAGCAAGCTAAGAAATGATAAAGTCGATATCTCTCAGATAAGAATAACCGAATCATTAACCACGGGTATTGCATTTAACCAGTATAATTCTGATGGATCGAGAAAATTCATTTTTGCAGCTGGAGCAGCTGCAGATACTTCTCCTAATGATATTGACCAAGAATATTTTACAAATGTTAAGTCATTACATATAATGGGAAGTTCTTTGTCTATTAGTAAGAATTCAAGAGATGCATGTTATAAAGCAATTAAAATAACCAGAATGATGAATCCCAAGGCTATTGTATCATTTGATCCCAATTTACGTCCAGAAATGCTTGACATTGAAGAGATTCTGAGAATCAGTAAACCCGTTTTGGAAGAGACAAATGTTCTACTACCAAGTGGAGAAGAAGCAGAAATGTTGGCTGGTATTAAGGGCGAAAAATCAGCATGTTTCGAATTACTAAAGGGAAATCCAGATCTCGTTATTTTAAAACAAGGAGATCGGGGATCAACAATTTTTAGCAAGAATATCACTATACCACTTCATGTTCCCTCTTTTAAGATTAAAGAAAGAGATCCTACCGGAGCGGGTGATTCATTTGGAGGTGCATTTATTTCATCCTATCTAAAAGGATGGGATTTAAAAAGATGCTTACAGTTTGCAAATGCGGTGGGCGCTCTGAAAGTTAGCCATTTTGGGCCGATGGCAGATACCACATTTGAAGATGTAATTAAATTTATTGATGAATCAAATTAAGTGTAATGAGAAAATATCTAAACCAACTAGCTGATTATTTTTAATCGTGACGTATCGAAATCCGGGAGATTTAGTATCAAATTTTGCTGAGAGCGGTCCAAGAGCCTGGGTTTGAAGTACAAAAGGTTTATTCACATCAAACCAAATCCTTCTATCCTGTTCATTTTGGAACTCTTTTAACCTTTCTCTGTATATTGAAGCATAAATTTCACACGGAATTTCAATATAAAACGGAAGGCCCCAAAATCCATAATTTAACATCTGACCTTCATCAGTTTCCCTTAGGCGATATTCTTTGATGCTATGTGTATGACCACAAAGCACAAGATCAACTTTCCTATTGATAATTTTATCTGAACCAGTGATGATTTTTAGAAAAATTTTCCAGTTATACATTATTGTTTGATATTTCATGTTAAGAAATTGTTCTATCCTCGTTGAAAGATTGAGTTTGCTCAAATTTTCTTCATAGAAATCTGACCATTGAAGTTTTCTTTTTCTAATATTAAATAATTTTTTATATTTTCTTCTTTTTGAACGACTCAAATTAGGAGAAACGGGTGGGGTGTGCATTACAATGATGATTTTTTTATTTAGAGAAATTTGAATATAAGTCCGTAAGATATCTACTTGGAAATCCTTAATTCCCTTAGTGCTAGCACCACCTTTCATTAGATCATGGAAATCTGCCAGAGAATCCGCTCCGGTATCTAAAAATATAAAATTATATTCATCTCCAATTTGCATCATGAAGTTGCAATTAGGGTTGACATACCTAAAATAATCTGCTATAAATTTATTTCGAGAATAAAAAGAAAAGATATAATTCCATAATTTAATATCGCGATAACCTATTAATTCAGAATGAGTTATTCCAAATATCTTGTTTATCCCTGCTAATCGTACACCATATAGACCCTTATGGTAATCGTGGTTTCCAACAGTCGTAATAATTGGTGCTAATATCTCTTTCTTATTAAAAAATTCTTGATCCTCCTCAAAAAACGGCCATTTATCCGAACCTTTATTAATTCCCAGAATGATCTCTAGAAAAACTTCTAGATTATTCTTATAGACGTTATTTCCTTTTCCAATAGATAAATAATCTACTAAATCACCTGTTAAAAGGACAAAATCACATTCTTTTGAAGCAACTTTGGAATTAGTAAAATCAATGAGCTTTCTTAAATTATAATTAAAATTGTATTTAGCAAATTTTAAATCATCTAATCGACCTTCCTGAAATCCTTCTCTAAATTCATAGTCTCTATTTAAAACAAATTGGTCAATTTTGCGTAATTTCCTTTCCTTATTTCCAGATTTATCAATTTTACTCCTCACTTTATTTTTAAGAAAGTCAATAATGAAATCATTTCTTCTAGCAACATGTAGATCTGTAGCTTGAATAAACTTAAAATCTGACCAATCTTTATCGAAAACCGCAATACTATGAAAATTCACTTTCTTCAAATTTGTATTAGGAATCTCATGGATGATATCAAAAATCATGACGTTTCTATTGGTTTGATTTAGGAGGTGCCCTATAGCATTAATAACAGGCACCGAAATCTCGAAAATTATTTCATATAAAGCCTTTCGTTTTCCAAAAATCTCATCTATGTCTAAAAGCATCTTATAAAAGTCATGTACAATGCATTTCTCCTCTCGAAGCATCCCCTGTTCTTCAAAATCTAATTTTTCTACTTTACTTATTTTAATTGGTTTAATTGGATATCTTTCCCCTCGTCTTTTCTCAAAATCGCCGTCTCCTTTCAATATAGGTTGAATATATATATTCGAATAGAAAGTTTCTAATATTATTTCAACTGAATCCGATGACATTGCAATCAGGTAGGATTTAAACCTATGCATGCTTTCAGATGTCCCATATCCTTTTTGTAAATTGAGAAATGTAGGTTGACCTAAATTTGGTTTTATAATAAATGGAAAAGTTCCCTTGGTTAGGTCTAAAAATATGTTACTATTCATGAGCAAAGTAATTATTTTAGTTAATTTAATTTGAATTTATTAGTTAAAGTAATTTATTGTGATTTACTATCACAAATCTATAACTGAAAAGGAATGAACAATAATGGAAAGATTATATCAACCTGATTTTCAGTGCATTTTTGGGCTAAATTATGCGAATGCCTTTAGTTATGATCAAGTGGATAGTTTGGTATGGCCAATTTTGAATGATATAAAGCCATCTGAACCTTTAGAAATGTTATTACAATTTAAAAACGTGGAAGGACGCCCATATTTCTATCATAGAAAGATAGATCTTATTGATCTTAAAATTGAACTAAATTGTTCGGGAATAGATCATGCATTCATCCAGGCAATGGATTTAAACAGACCTTATGGAATTTCAAATTCAGATGTTGTTAATATTGTAAAATTGGACCAAAAATTGTTTTCAGGTGTAATTTCTTATAACTTAAATCAGAAAAATATTGTTGAGGATATTATTAAGATCCAGAAGAAAATTCCTGTGGTCGGAATTGCGCTCTATCCTTCTTTAGCCAAATTCGATCTAAATAATTCAAATAAACAAGAATTATCTAGTTTAATAAGCTTCTGCAGAGAAAATAGCTTGTTCCTAAAAATTGATATTGGGAATGGATATCTCCCTGATAATGAATCTAAGTTCACGTCTATTGAGGCAATAAAGAAATTCGTTTCCGATCATCAAAATATCCCGATCATATTATCAGGTCTTGATGTTTCTGGTGATTTTCCACTATATTATCAATTAATAAAATATTTTAATAATCTCTGGCTTGAATTTGAGCCTAGATCTTTTGGTGGAACAACTCCAAGAGATATCTTACTTAAAATTTTTTCTATAGAGGGTTTTGTTCAAAATTCATGGAATCGTATTTCTTTTGGGAGCGCAACACCGACTTTAGAATCATCTCAAATAAAAAGAGGCTTTATAGAAGCAACAGGAGAATTACCATTTGCACAAAAACTATTATTAAGGACATGGGGTTTTCGAAATATTGTTCGTTTAAATCAAACAATTTTCAAGCCAAAAGAAAAAATTATGTCTAATAAGACTCTTGTGTCATGTAGTTTAAAATCAAGCTATGAAAATGAATGTGAAGTCAATTTAATTTATGACATTCACCTTCGCAGTTATGCAGTTACCCAATTGCTATTCATTACAGATATGATTAAAAACATCTTAAAAGAAGCAAAAAAGACATACCCTTCACTAAAAAATGGTGATTTATTCATCAGATCTTACCATACTACCACGAGTTTAATAATAAATGAGCATGAATATGGGAATTATCTAGATTTACATTATAAATTCGCTGAAATTTCAGATTTAAATTCCTCTAACTACTTGCATACTGTAAGAGCCTTAGAGAATCGAGCTGACTTTAATCATTATGATCACGAGCTTGCAAGTACTTATGGAATGAGAAATATAATCATTCCAATTCTTGGGGGAGAATTAGAAATAGGTAGTCGTGAGAATTTCTATGTATTAGTCACTTTTGGTCCTCGATCATTTCATCTCTTAGTTAAATTGAGAATCACTAAAGATACTGAAGCAACTAAGTTTGATTAAATAATTAAATAATTTTATCCAATGAAATACACTCCCCTAAAATTAAATCTATAAGATCTAAATTTGAAGTCATCTTATAAGAATATCTAGCTGATAATGAGTTTGGGTAGTTATTCTCCGTGATTTAACCTCACTCGACTAAATTTTTGTTTCAGAAAA
Source organism: uncultured archaeon (assembly GCA_964632315.1). Classification (GTDB taxonomy): domain Archaea; phylum Asgardarchaeota; class Lokiarchaeia; order Sigyniarchaeales; family SOKP01; genus SOKP01. The sequence goes on along the minus strand of CAZWEM010000008.1, from coordinate 48,939 downwards.
AAAAAGGCTCCAGAAATTATTCCTTTATAAATTTATCGTTCAATTGCATAAAGATCAGCATATAATCTGAAATAAAAGTTAAAAGTTTAAATACGTGTAATGACGTCTAGTCATAAGAAAGCTTGTAAGATAAATAAAATGATTGATTATTCATATCAATATCAGTTTAAGCAAATTTTTGATCAACTTTCCTATTTAAATAAAAATTAAATTTTATAAGTCAAACTCTACTTTTATTCTATTAACAATTAAAAATCCTAAAATTCAAAAAACTAGTAAAATGACGGACGAAATTGAAGAAGAGAAGCAAGAGAAACCCGAAAGTAAATCAGAAAAGGATTTTGATCGTGTAGATAAAGAGTTCTTATCGAAAGCAAAGGATTCAAGAGATATTATTGATAAAAAATTAAGAAGCTTTGAAAATAGCATTGAAGATATATCCGATACAATTAATAATGGCAAAAAGGAAGAAGAGGAATTAGAACTCGAAAGTGAAGAAGTTGAAGAACTTTCCAAACAACTTTTAGAATTAAAAGAACAATTTGAAGCAGTAAAGAAAAGAGTAGACGATAAAGAGGAATATTTAACCGTATTACAAGAAGAAATTGAAAACTTACAAGAAAAATATAACCGGAAAAATGAAGATCTCAAGAATCTTGAAGAACGTATAGAAATTATTGAAGAAAGTAAAAGCAATTTAGAAGATGAATATCAAGAATTGCTAAAAAATAACGAACAATTAGTCAAATCTTATGAAACACGTCAAGTTGATTTAATTGTATTAACAGACAGCGTGAAGGAAAAAGTTTCTCAACAAGACGAATTAAGAAATAAACTTAGTAAAATGAATCAAGAAATTGAGGAGAAACAATATCTACTTAATAATTTAAAGGAAGATGCCGAAGCTCTCGATAAAAAAATTAAGAGTCTAACAGCAGAAAATGAAACATTAAAAGTATCTATTGGTAAAAATAAATTCGAGTTAGAACATTCTGATAAAGAAATAGAAGCAAAAGAGGAAGAAAAAAAGTTATTATCTGATCAAATAGAAAAGAAAGAGCAAAGGCTCAAAACAATAGAAAATCAAATCGAGGATTATAAAGAAGGATTTCCAGAAATGGAGAAACAAAGAGAAACCTATGAAGAACTTCTTTCTAAATATAAACTACAATTGACTGAAAAACAACAAGATGTAATTAGTTTAGAGTCTAAAATACAGGAGTCAAATGAGACTCTTGGTTCACTTCAAGAGCAAATTACTAGCAAGACAAATCTTATAGAAGCAAACGAAAAAAGATTGCAGGATCTAAAAAATGATATAGAATCATCCAATAGTGAATACATAGAACGTGAAGAACGCCTAAATTCTTTAACTGAGAAATTGGAAGATATGCAGGCCGAACACGATAAACTCATAAAATCAAAGGAAGTTATAGATCAAACCACTAATGACGCCCGAGCTGTACTTCAAAAATTAAAAACAGAATTAGAAAGCCAAGAAGAGGAAATCAGAGATAAAGAGAGCAGGATCCATAGATTAGAATTATTGTCGACCATATATCGATTATCTAAATTTTTTGGGGGTATCTTAATCGCAATGGGATTAGTATTCATAATATTGGGAATAGGATTCTGGGTTAATATTATAGATTTTGGAAATATGAATTCTCCTATTTTTGGGATTTTGTTAGTCATTGGAGCACTCTTCACGATTGCTTCAGGAGTATTTCATTTAGAAAAATCTTGATTTTCATAAGCTTAAATGCATCGAGTAGTTGATATTCCTTGAATGAGACTAAAGAACATAAAGTGAAACAAAGATCTCTTTCCCTCTCCCAAGCTATTTTATACGGAGTTGGTTGTGGAATTGGGGGATCGATCTTCGTACTTTTAGGCACGGGTATTGACATTGCAGATTCAGGAGTGTTATTTAGTCTCTTATTCGGTGGTGTTTTAATATTTTTTACCGCACTAAATTATGCAGAATTGTCTACTAGTCTACCACTTGCTGGAGGAGCGTATAATTTTAGTAAAGAAGGATTAGGGGGTTTTTTAGCATTTATAATCGGATTTTTTCTCTGGATTGGAAATATCTCTGCGTGTTCCTTTTCAGCCCTTACTTTCTCAGCAGTTTTTGGGGAAATATTTAATCTATTTGGAGTAAATATAAATCCTTTTATTATGGTATCTATCGCAATCATAGCTATTCTCTTCACGAGTCTAGTATTTTTCCGAACTCAAAAAATTGCTATCAGAGTCTTGATATTATTCACAGTTGTTTTAATAATTTTATTTGGGATATTTGTTTTTTCTGGATTGCTTATAGCACCAATAACTGCATCAGTTGATTATTCAGTTCTTTTACGACCCATACAAATAATTCCCGTGATAAGTGCCTTACCATTGCTCTTTATTTTATTCACTCCAATCATCTCAAATTTATCATACTTAAATTCAGAAGTTAAAAATCCTTCAAGAAATATACCAAGAATCAATATCCTCGCGATCACGATATCATTGATAATTTATTTATCTATAACATTCGTGGTGTTGGTTAATATCGGTAATCCGCCACCACATATAGGTGAAACCCCAGTCTTATTAGCTGACGTTCTAGGAAACATTTTAGGACCTTTTGGTTTTTATTTAATGGCAGCAGCAGCTTTTATTTCAACTATGATTGCAATAAACGCTGGTTTGGGTTCAGGTGTAAGTGTAATAACAGCTTTAGCTAGAGACCGCTATATACCTGAGACAATCCAAAAAATAAAAAAAACAACGCAAATGCCGGTACTTGCATTATCACTAACAACATTAATCTCAGTTGTCTTCACTTATTTTGCTAGCATTGGATTGGCTGCAGAAACAACCACGTTTATATATTTCTTTGGCCTTGCTTTTATTAATTATGCTGCTGTGAAGCTGAGAAGAACACGAAAAGAGTTAGATCGCCCATTTAAAGCCCCATTTTTTCCCATCCTCCCCTTTATCTTGAGTGGAAGTTTTGTAGTGCTTGCATTATTTTTCTTTTCTCCTCAAGCAGTCTTACTTGGATTAATCATTTTATCAATAGGGATTGGATATTTCTTAATTTCAATTAGTGATCGAGCTTCGAAATCCTTAACTTTAGCAGGAATCAAAACTTTCCTTGCATTGATAATGAGCTTTTTTATCTGGTTGATCAATAATTTAACTGAAGTTAATATTACCTTAGTCATTATTAATCGAATTCTAACAGTTATCACGGTAATTACCTTTGCAACTGCGATTTTTGACATAATTCCTTTACGGGAGTTAGTGTATTTTTTTGTAAAGAAAATTGATAAAGAAAAAGTTGTAATTAGCATCGGAACGGGTCAAATTATCGAGTTGGGAAAAAAGAGGGCAAAATTTATACATTATATGAATTATTTTTTATCCTTGATACAAATAACTTCAGCAATCATCTTACTTTGGATTGGGTATCTCAACATTGATAATGAGTTAAGCATAGGTGAAGTCATCATTAATTCAACTGTCATTCTCCCTAACACCATCAATTATATTTATTCTTCCATAATGATAATACTTGGGATTGTTCTTGTCTTATCTGGAACTTTACTCTGGATTACAAATAGAGAATTAAAGTCAATTGGTATATGATCAGTGAAAATAAGTAGAAGAATAAACCTTCACATCCATACCAAATATTCAGATGGAAAGAATTCCATTGAAGAAATCGTAAAAAGTGCTTTAAATGCGAACTTAGAATATATCGCAATTACAGATCATTTCTCAAACTCTTGGAAATCCAATATCATCCCCACATTAAATAATCGTGAAAAAATCGAAAATTACCTGGAGGAAATTGAAATCATTAATAATCAACTGAGAGAAAATAAGCAGAAACTAGTAGTATTAAAAGGAATAGAAATTGATTTAAGTAGTTCCCACAATTATATTTCAAGTTTAATTAAACCAAATGATTTTGATCTCATCCTCTTTGAATACCTCGAAAGTCCAGAAGCTATCTCATTTTCGAAAAATATCATAACCAATTGGAAAGTATCTTATAATGAGACTCAAATACCCATATTGGGATTGGCACATTTTGATCCGTCTTTCTTTATTTTTAATGATATGGAAGTCCTTTTTTCGTTCATAGCCGAATTTAACATCTTTCTCGAATTCAATTCCAGTTATTCTCAATATTATTCCACAAAATACACGCAATTCTTCCAAAAGATAAAAGAAAGGATGATTGCCGTTTCAATTGGATGTGACTCTCATACTTTATCTAATGTTGGAGACATCGAAGATCCCTTTATGGCAATAAAGAATTATGATCTCCTCGATAACTTATTAACATTATTAGCAGAATTAGACAAGAAATTAAAACCTATTTAGCTTAAAGTGGACTTAAGATGTGAGTAAACATCTACATCCCGGTATGAAAGCGATATAGAAGAGAATTTCATATATGATCGCATTGTAATATAAATTTATGATTTCAATACCAGTTGTTTATATAAATTCGTTGACCCTCTAATATACTATAGGAGTGTATAAATCAAAAGATAAAGAAAATGAAAAAATGTAAGAATTGTGGACAAAAGAAGAATTTCAGAGTAGATTAACTCAAAAATCAAGACAAATTTTAGCTAAATTAACCCGATGGCATAGAGAGGGAAGAAATCTGTTAATTTTGACTGGTGCTGTTATTTATTTAGCTGATAAGTTACTCGCTCAAGAAAATTATCAGAAAGCAATTCTTACACAGAAACTAATTTCAGATGCAACTAATATTCCGGAATATTCGATTAGTGATCATTATGTAAATTTACTAAAACTATTATTTTTCTCTAAATTAGGGAAGCAAGGGGATTATTAATATAATACCATAATTGAAGTCGAAAATATATAGATTACATATTTTTAAGATTATTAAAACTTCAGAATGGTCGTATTTTGACTTAGTTAGGAGGTGGCAAGCATCAATATTTATGCCACATCTTACTTTTTAAAAGACTAATCACTAAATGATATTATGGAATTAGAAGAAAAAATCGATCTCGCTGCTCAATGGATCTATGAATCTAAAAAACTAGTTGTTTTTACTGGTGCGGGAATATCGACGGATAGCGGACTTCCAGATTTCCGCGGTCCTGATGGAGTCTGGACGAGAAGAGATGCCGGCTTGCCCCCACCAAAATCGCCTTCCTGGGATCAAGTTAAACCAAATCAAGCACATTATCTTATAGTAGAGTTATTAGAAATGGGAAAACTTGATTATTTAATTTCCCAAAATGTGGATGGACTTCATGCTAAGGCCGGTATTCCATTTAAGTTAATGTCAGAATTACATGGCAATCTTTATTTCCTAAAATGCCTGAGCTGCAATGCAAAAATGACATTTGAGGAAGTAGGTTGGGACAAAAAACAATGGGGAAAGGGATATCGAACGGGTAAAGTAAAAAATGGCCAGCCTAGTTGCCCTCGTTGCGGAGGAAGAGTGATATCAAGCATTGTTAACTTTGGAGATCCCTTACCCTTGGGAGAATTAGAAGAAGCGATTCGGAGATCGGAACAATCAGATGTATTTTTCGTCATTGGTTCATCATTAGTAGTATCTCCAGCAGCAAATATGCCAGGATATGCTAAAAAAAATGGAGCAAAGCTGATAATTTTGAATAAGGGTGAAACTCCATATGATGATTTAGCGGATCTTAGGTTTTTTGAACTTATAAGTGATGTTTTTCCTCCAATTATTGAACGAGTAAAAGATTTAAATAAAAATCAGTCGCAGTAAACGAAATGTTGAAAATCTTTAAAAATTTAATTAAGTGGAAGTTGAATTACTACTTAAGCTTACCATAAATATCCTTATATTTATTATACTCTTTTGCGATTTTCCTTCCATCTTTACTGGAAAGGGAAAGTGACATATCAGCATTCCTACTCAAAGAACCCGAGAAAATCGCTTGATCATTTGCATAGATTATTATATTTTGACTTGCGTACTCTGGATCAGCACTTATCCGAACTTTTTGCCTGAAAATGTTGACGTCAAGATGAATTTTTTTGTTTCTATCTGTATCATCATAATTTAATATGTGTCTCCTCTTAGATCGTGAGGGATTTATAGGATTTACAACTATATCTTGCCCAAATGAATACATCTCATATTCTAATGCTTTTGTTAAATAATCACGAACTTCAACTACGGGTCTGGCTAAATCCTTGTCACGAAATCCAGAGGGAACTTTTACTGTCATTTTAATTGCTAATACTTTTGAAATGTCTCCTGCTTCGATAAATATAATTGTATCTATTATGGATGGGAGCATTCCTAATTCTATCCTGCCAATAAATCGCTGAATTGCATCAATTGCGGAAGCTGAATGAACAACACCTACCATGCCGACTCCAGAAAGTCGAAAATCAGCAAAAATTTGAAAATCCTTAGATGTTCTCACTTCATCAAAAATTGTAAAATCTGGGCGTACTAGCAATAAAATATCTGCAGAATTTTCAAGGCTCCCTTCTAATTTTGTATATTGAGTTATATTAGGATTTACTTGGAGATCTCTCACGCTTTCTAGAGTTTTAACTACTTTATCCTGACCTGAATAATAATTAGCTAAAGCAGCTGAGAAAGTACTCTTTCCTGCGCCTGGAGAACCAGAAACTAAGATCCCTTCTGCTTTATTCAAGCGGTTCTTGAGCCTTTTATCAATTGAGTAATCATCAAGGGTTAAACTTACTAAAGGACGAACGGCAGTGATTTCGATATCATTAGAGAACGGAGGACGTGTAATTACGATTCTAAATTCTCTTAATTGCGCCACGACGGCTCCAAATTTTTCAATCTCTAAAAATGATTTTGGATCTTCTCTAACATATTCAACAATTTCAATAGCAAGATCTTCTATTAATTTTTTGTCTATAACTTCATACCCAACCTGTTCCATGTACCAATTACCCGGACTTCCTTTTTTAGCATAAACAGGAAGATCCTGCTTTAAATGAATGCTCATTGTATGTTCATCAAAATATTTAAATAACCTTAAGCTTCTTACCTCCTTTTGAGATGGGGTGCGTTTTTCTTTTACAGGCATCACATTTAACCCTTCAAAAATCCCCACATCTCCTTGTATTCTATCTGCTGTAATTAAGGTTGCATTATTTTCTCTTGCCCCTTTCCTTATTAATGCATCTAATTCTCCACCAGGTGCCATTTTGATTTCTTCTCGAGTTGGGCGATGTCCTATTAAATGAAGCGTAATTTTTCCTTCAACGTCAAGTTTTCTTAACTGCTTTAATACATTTAGCCCAAAGAATCCAATTTCTTTTTGAATATTAGTCCTATATTCTACTTCAGCGACCACAATGTTCGAGACAAATAATTCAGGTTTTTCCCCTAGCTCGCCATCTTCTATCAAATCAATAATCAAACCATTAAAAATTACTGAAGTATCACATGCAAATTTATCTGGCATAATCCTCTTCTTTTAATTCTACGTTATTAATTATTTCAAATTTATTTACACTATAATATATGGCTTTACTTAGACGATCTACTGTAGCAATGATCAAATCCTTTCTTGAGCCTAATGCTACTCTTGAAATTTTATCTAAATCCCTCAATTCAATTGGATTTCCTTCAAAGACGGGATATATTAAATATTTTGCAGAATCCTTTTCAAAATCAGCGCCTCTTTTATACACTCTAAACTCAATACCCTCACCATATCCAGTCCGAACGATGTAACCCCTTTTTCGTAAATCCATGTAAATGATATATTTTTGCCATAAATTATCATCATATTGAGTAAAATACGTTAAAATTTCCTCAAAAGTGTATTGCTCCTCAGCGATATCATTATTGTGGTAAATCTGTATTCTATTCCGTTCGAAAAGCAATAAAACTTCAACAGAACTTAGTATTAGACGAGATTCTTCATCATCTTCATTTTCTAGAGTCCCAATGTATGAAGCATTATAAAATTCATCAATAGCTTCTTGGTCAATTATAAAAACTTTTTCAGTTTCTATAAAACCAGTATACTGATTTTTTTCTGGCTTTTCATCCGTGTTTTCCGTCATGTTCTCTTTATTAATAAACCATCATTTCTAAAGAACTTGATCATATTAAAATTGATGGAGCCGACAATTAAACAGTCAACATTCCCGTTCAATCTAAAATCCTATCATGATTTTATCTAAATCACTAATCATATTTATGGCAAATAACAAAAAAAACCTATTGGGAACGAGAGATAATAAAATCGACTAGTTTTCCATAATCTTTTACGTTATCATAACTTTTTGGAGCATTTTCCTTAAAATAACTTTCAAAAACCTCCCAATTCTCCCTCTTACCCACTGGTGCTGCAGCTAAAACTCTTTTGACCACTTGAAAATCGTAGGTAAAGATTAAGCCATTGTCGATCCTATTAGCATTTTCAGAAAGGAGAAAAAGATAATACTCATTTAAATCCCAGGGATTTAAAACATGATCTGGTTTATTTCCATCACCTGCATTCTTGCCTCTCAATAGAGTAGTATCGACTTGTGTAGGTAAAACCATCGTAAAATTAATACTTTCCCTTTTGTATTCTGCTGACATTGCTTTTTGCATTCCTACGACAGCATATTTACTTGCAACATAAGCAGTAAGTCTTGCTGGAGCATTTGGATATGCTTCACTTCCAGTAATTATAAATCTTGCTTTATCTTTTTTATCATCCTTTTTCAAATATGGATATGCAGCTTTAAATGTATAGAACACCCCGAGTATATTGACGTTTAAGATTTCAGCAAATTTTTCGTTTATAAATTCATGGGTTGCCCACATTCGAGAATATCCTGCATTAGCGATTACTCTGTTTAACAAACCCATTTCATTGTAGAACACTTTAAAAGCCTCTTCAACCTCTTCAAATTTTGTTATATCAGTGGAATTAACAATAACCTTCACTCCAGTTCCCAATTCTTCCACTTCTTTTTTGGTCTTATTTAATTCTTCAATAGTTCTTGAAATTAATCCGACATTAGCTCCTTCCTTTGCACATGCTAATGCAATTGATTTGCCTATGCCACGTCCAGCGCCAGTTATTACAATATTTTTCCCTTTTAAAAGCATACTTAAATCAAATTTTATAAGGATTTAAAACTTACCAAATCGCTTTTAGTATTTGATACATTTCATTTAATTAGTAATGAAAGACTTTCATGATAAATTATTGGAACGGCTTAAAAATCATTCCCGTATCGTATTCATGGGGATTGGCGAGGAAAAACTTTCAGATGATGGAGTAGGTCCTTACATAATAAGTGAATTACTGACATATTCTAATGATACCATGTTGTTTATTAACGGAGCTACTGATCCAATGTTAAGAATGGATGAGGTCATTGAATTTAATCCCTCTCATTTGATATTAATAGATACATGTACTTTAAATGCAGAACCTGGAACAGTAGCAATAATAGAAAGGGAAGATATTAAAGAATTGGTCCCTATTTCTTCTCATACTATCCCTATATATATTATGATCGATTTACTACTTGAAAAGCTTCCAAATTTGGACGCTTTTATGATTGGGATAGTCCCTAAAAGTCTTGAAGGATTTGTTGAACTACGTCAGTATAAATACGGGGAATTGTCTTTAGAAGATTTAAATGAAAATGTCGATCTACCTTTTTTTGAAATCAATTTATCACCTAAAATTGAAAAAGTGGCTAATCAAATAATTGATTTAATAAAAAACTCAATATTGAAACTATGAATGATCATCTTGCGTGTAATATTTAACGATAACATCAATTACGGCATTAATTTTCTCTTTCTTTTCCTTTACTAACTTTTCCTTAAATTTTTCTAAGAATTTTACCACATTATCTGCTTCCTTTAATTCTCTAATGTGATCAGAACCTTCCTTATTTAAAGAACCTCCCCACGCCATATTTTTACTTCCTCGGATCTTCTAAAACTTTTTGGAATGGTTTTAGAAATTCTTTTTTTAAGTCGATTTTGCTTCTCATTTTATCAATCTTCATCAATGGGATTAGCTTTTCATTCATTCTCTTTGCTCTCTCGTCGTTCTGTGGAAATGTATCGTATACGCCATGAGCTTCATAATACTTATGATCAGCAAGAAAGACAAATCTATTTCTTCCAAAAACGTCATCTCTGAAGATTTTCATCGCAGCCTCTCCTAAAAACGAAATTGGCTTAATGTATCCTGCTAAAGAATAGTCCACCATTTTTTTGGCTAGGTTATGAAGTAGAGCATCAATATGAGTAGAGTCCCCAAACTCATCAGTAACCACGTCTACATAATTAGAATCTTGATATTCCACGTGTGCAATCAACATCTCTTTTAAATTCAGATTCTGGCTTAATGGACCAGATATAATATAACCTATCTGTTTTCCGATTAGGGTTGGAGTATGGTTGTTGAAAAAAGCTCGATCATAAATAAGTTTCCAACGTGAGGATAGGTATCTATCTTTTATTATGCTTGCAAATATCAATATATCCGCTTTCATCACTTTATGAGTCCAAAAGTTGGTAAAATCATCTTTCTCTTTATATATACATTCGTGTGAGTAGCCACATTTTGTACATCCTATACAAGGCCCCTTTATATCGATATCATAAATATTTACTAACTCCACATTTCCAGAAAATGACTTTACAAACTTTTTTACCATTTTTCCAAGATTAATCTCATTGCTGGTATCTTCTGAAAGTACAAGAACTTTTCGCTCTCTTGTATTTAACTTCTCATCAACAGAGTCTGATGGTTCATATGTGAAATCTCTAACTTGAGCTTTTTGATAATGTTGCGTTGTAGGTTGTTGTGTCTGAATCGCTTCAATAAACTTTTCGGCAAATAATAACCAATTTGCCCTTCTATCAGGATATAATAAGTCCCAACTGTCTGCTGGGAAATACCCTACATATTTCATTCCAAGATCATCACAAATCGCATGGATGTAATTTTGAGCAGTATGATCATAAAAGTGGATTGAGGTAGATAAAACAGCAGTATATTTATCCTTGAAAACAATTTGCTTATTTCTCTCAAATATCAATTCTATAAATCTTTTAAATTGGGAACATACGAGCATGACATACACGGGAAAACCCCAAATAACCCCATCAGAATCTTCAATTTGCTTTATTATCTCATTAAATCTATCCTCATTCTTTTCAAGAACATTAATGATTTGGGCAACATTGAGAATATTATATTCGTGTTCAGGATGTTTTTTCTGGATATAGAGAACATATTGCATCGAGACACTCTCGGGACCTTTTGGGCTTCCATTTAAAATCGCAAATTTCAATTAAAATACCTCTATTAATAATATTTTCTATGAATACATCATTCGGATTGAATACTACAAGAAGAAGGCAAATCTTGCTAACAATATTCTTCTTCTAATGTTACAAAACATATATATTTATTAACAATTCTGAAGTTTATGAATATTTTGTTGATTCTGAAAATAGAAAACCATAGTTTTTCAAGAAAATGGGATGCTAAAAAATATAATATTAGAGCCACTCAAAATAGGGGTAAAACCATCTGTATTTTTCCAGAGCATTAATTACAATTTAAAACGCAAAAATCAAAATGAAAATTAGTATTAATATTGCTATCACGCATAATAGACCAACACCAGCCCAAGATTTTAGTACGTTTTTAGCATAATTAATTTTAAAGTTAACGGCTTCATACGGGCACAATTCAACGCAACAATAGCACATTATGCAATTCTTTTTAATCCAGGTAGGTGTATTTCCCTTTTTCATCTGTTCTGGAGGAACTATTGCATTTCCAGGACAATTTTCCCAACAAGTACCACATAATCTACACTTATCATGGTTAAATTTTACACTCGCTCTAAAAACGACTTTAGCAATATAATTTGCCAACCAACGGGGTAACGGAGCAGATACGGGTCTTATTTTTGGTTTTTTAAATTTCCGATATACTTCTTTTGGTGAATTCCCCACGATATTGATCTTCTCTAAGTCCATCGTACCTAATCCTTTTTTTTCTGCCTTTCTTAGATGTATTACATCGTTTGGGTTAATTCCAGTAATCTCACATGCCACGGTATCCAATGCTACTGGATCATAACCTGCTAAAATCACGTCCATTTTTACAACATCGCCCGCAGAAGGCCCTTGGCCTTCTTGACATAAGTAACCATCTACTATGGTCAAATCGGGCTTTGAAACAGAATATATATCAGCTAGTGCCGCAGAAAATCGTTCAATTCTTGCTGATCTCGCGTGCGTTTTTGCCTTATTTCCCAAAAGAAGGGTTCCAAACATGTTTTTGATACTACAAGTGAGCAAGCATTGACCATGGGTCTTAATTTTGGGAAGATTGATGATGAGATCTGCTTCTTCAAGAAGCTTGGAGCTTGTTATTTCTTCCAACTCTAATGGGGATGGTACTTGGTAGATTTTTCGTTCAGTTTTTTCAAATGGTATGCATTCCACATCCTCTTCTTCACATACTGATTGCAAACCACTAACTTTCATCGCTTTTTCAGTTACTTCCGTTTTGGCTGTACCCGAAGAATCGCATAAATATATTTTCTTTGGCTCGTATTGCTTAACCCACCGGATTACAGCTCTTACCACTTCAGGATGAGTCGTGGCTGCTCGTTCGGGAGGCCAAGCCCCAAGAAGATTTGGTTTTAGTAATATCGTTTGATCATTTTTCATTAATTCTTTAGCATTTATCAACTCTAATGCTTTAAAAACTGATTTTTCAATATCTTCTGATTCTATCTTTTGAATTGCAACTAGTGTAGCATTTTTCATGAGCTTCTTCACTGATTTTTTTAATACTAATATTTAATTCGTGAGTTTATATTAGGGTTTGTCTAAATTAATTAATGCAAAGATCCTAGTAGACTTATTTGATCCTTTATGAAGGGTATTTTTGTAAAATTAAGCAGAAAAAGAAGTATAAAAAAATATTAAATTAGAAGGGGTAGAAACATGCTATATATGTAGGAAGCTCCCAACGCTAAAAATGCAAGAATTCCGCTGATCAGTAGATTTTTATCATTGTTTTTTACAGAATGAATAATGAGTAGGATCCAAGCTACGAGAGAGATTAACCCAGAAATGCTTAACAATGTAGTTAATGTATACCACCCTATATAAGAATAGGGTAAAAAGTAAAAAACTATCGAAAGCAAATACCCATTAAGCATGAGCGTGCCAATGGAAAAAGAGATTATCCAAAGAATCCCGCTAATTTTTAGGTATTTATTAAATCGTTGTTCATTTACTTTCCCATACTTGAACATGAATATTCCATACGTGATTAGAGATGGCAAGGACAGTATTAAACCATATGAAATCACGTATGTAATTTCAAAAAATAACTCAATGTCAGTTGTACTCGTTCCGCTATATATTGGAATAGCAAACCGAATTAACAGAAAAATAATATTGATCACACCAATGTAATAAAGTAGTTCTGGTCGCTCTTTTTCTCCAAAGTTAGTTTTACTTGATCTTATTATCAAAAAATTGATTGTGATGTAAAAGCACGCTTGGATTATCCAGGGAATCGTAGTTGAAATTAGATACATGTAACTCAAATACTGAAAATATCCAAATATGATTGTCATTTTTCCTAAATCTCTTCTTTATTAATAGGATTTCTCGTGAAAAACCTATGAGTATTATTTGAGTTAGTATATAACCTTGAAAATATTTAAACCTTTGTGAAATTTACTGAAATGATTTCAAGTTAAATGGGATCTTTATAATCTAAATCACTTAATTGTCAAATTAAGTGAATTTAATTTTCCGATGGGAAATCATGCCCAAAATTTTGATAAAATCGAGAAATTTGTTTCTCTAGTCTGCGATCATAACAACTTCTTTTAACAGTATCCATTCCAAAAAAAAATTCATCAAATTCTTCATTTTTTATTAGTTTTATACTCGCCACATCCCATATGCTTGAAACTTTCTCATTGAATTATATGGAACATTCCGTAAATTTGAAGAATGCACCGAGATGATTTTGGAATGGTATAAAGGAGCATGGAAACAAGCTTCAGTTAGGTAGCCTTGAATGTCCTTATAAATGATATTCCGAGCAGTATCATTAGTCGTTTCTAATGCAAGATTCATCATTGTGTTCAATTTTGTATCATTTACTAAAGCTATATTTGAAAGAGAAATCGGATTGAAAAATGGATCAAGCATGTTATAAGGTTCAAGGTAATCGGGAGCCCATCCTCTAGCAAATAGTCCAAGAAGTTCATAATTTGTCGTAAAGTGATCATAGGGAAGTAAAGGATACCAAGGATCCCAAGGTGTCCAATCATCGAGCCAAAGATCAATACCTATTAACTTAAAACTACCAATTAATGAAACACCTAAATCCTCACGAAAAGTATTTCCAAGGTTGTAGGTATATCGAACTGATTTAAAATTATGATCACTCCATTGTTGATCACTCCATCCCATATCTCCAAATCCCATTGAAACCATGATTTCACGCGCCTTCGTGATGTTAAAATTCGGTGCTTTTGCAGACTCATTATAAGAGGCACCAAAACCGGGAGAAATTGGAGAACTCGCTCTCTTTCCCCTTCCCTGTAATAATACCTCCAAAATATAGGTATAATTTATAGCATAACTCATTGCTTTTCTCCAAGTTTGATTGAATTTCTCATTATTAAAGGTAATATATTGATATAACAAACTTGGTATACCAGTATCATCCGTATAATGCTTTACCGTGATGTCTTCACGAGTTTCATAAGCAAGAATATCTTCATGACTAGCAAAGTAGTTAAAATCTATCTTACCATCTAGCATCGCTTCATGGGCTTTATCAGAGTCAGCATATATTTTAAATTTGAGCACATTAAAATAGGCAATGTGTTCTCGATATGATTTCCATCTAGTTAGAACAACCTCTTCTTTTGGAGTGTAATGGTCATACACGAAAGGACCAGTACCCACTATTTTACTATCGAGAGGAATAAAATTATGAACACTAGCATTGTGTACAGTTGGAGATATCATGCCTGCGTTTATATACGTTAAAAGATTTAAAAAAGGCCCATAGGGATCGTTTAAGGTAATTGTAATGTTATATTCCCCAACTGCATCCACATTGTTGATAATGGGCGTCTTCCCATCTGGACGCAGCCATAAAGTTCGGGTTTGTGCAACAGTCCTATTATTTTTTCCCGTACAATTCGTAAGGTATAGTAATCGATCCAAGTTCCATTTCGCTGCGATAGAATTAAACGGGGTACCATCGTGGAATGAAATATCTTCGCGTAATTTGATCTGAAGTGATGTTTTGTTTTGCCAATAATAGGATTCCGCAAGTAAGTTTATTCGAGGTAAAGTAGGATCTCGAAGATCATGAGAAAACAATGTTTCCACCACTTGTTCAAGTACATCATTGGAAGCGCTATCCCAGGAATCGACAATCTCTAAAGTATGTGGTCCCGCTGAGGTACCTATCACTAACGTTGATATATCCTCAGGAGTAACCTTAGGGTAATTTAAAATGATTACCACGTTAGTGATACTGGATATAATTAAAATAATTGAAAGAATCCATATAGCGAGGTATTTCTTATTCATTTTCGAATATCTTGACTTCAAACTTTTGGGTAATAAGTAATTTGCTGAGTATAAATATAAATATATGTCTCAGAATTTCGAGTCTAAATTATCTGTATAAAAAGAAATAGAAAATAAAATTATATGAAGCTAACTCGAAATTAACAACCGCCCGCTTGAGTAGCCATAACGGTTATTACATCTTTCTTCGGATGGATACCTACTTTAGCAAATTTTAGCTGGTCTGGTAAAACTTTACCTTTAAAAATGAATTGAATCGCCAAAATCGGGTTTAATTTGTATTCTCTTTGAACGGTTTTCTTAATTTCTGCTATGCTTTGGTTTGGATCAACTTCAATGAGTTTAATTGCTTGATCAGGAGGAACTCCGGTCAACCGAAAACGATATTGTGCCATGATTATTTCACTATCTACTTGTAATATTTGAAATTTTATTATCAATATAATGGATTTTTTTATTTTAAGGTCTATGGTTTGAAATAAACAACTGCAGTCGTTCCAACACTTTCACTCAAAAAGTCTTCAGTTTAAAATCGCAAAGGTTCTGGTGGTCGTCCAGGGGGACCAGGTGGCCTATCAGGACGTGATGGTTCGGGTGATGGTTGTGGATGGAGGGGAGATCGACTTAATCTATTTTCAATCGTGGACAATCGTGATTCAATCTTATCTAATCGTTTTTCAATGGATCTGATCCTACTGAGGAGATCGGGATTCTCAATCGTCATAATACAATATATGATTCTCGATTATTTGTATCTTACATCTCCAAGCATTTAATATGCGATCATCTATCAACTATACCATAATAACCTTTTTGTGTTTAGTCTTAATTTTTTGGTATTATTCATAAAAAAAGGTCTAAAAAATGCAATTTTAAATACAATAACTATAATATAATAATTATGGAGAGTTGGAGTATTTCTAAAAAGTTAGAAAGTGAATTATTACAAAAAGCAAGCAGTATTGAAGATAATAAGAATAGATTACTCTTTATCCTCAGAAACTTTGGACCCCAAAGATTTACCAGTATCCTGAAGTATTCACAATTAAGTAGGTCAACTGTTTCAAATCATCTAAGTTTCCATCAAAAAAATGGAAATGTTGAAAAAAGATTAGTTACTGACAAGAATTCTAATAAAAAATACATGTGCTACGTCATTACTGATAAAGGAATCGATGAGTTAGGTGAAAGACCCTTAAAACTAAAGGATGAGGTCTTCATCATAAATGAACTTAAAAATAATGTCAGTAAATTAGAGCGATTAATTGAATTCTATAAAGAAATTAATGTTGAGGATCAATTCATTATTCATATCATAAGGATCATTTCAAAGATAGGAGATAATTTCTTTACACTCCAACAAGATCGAGATCTCTTCTTATCACTTTTTTACATTTTCTACAATTCTATTTTGGGCCAAGGTAGACTTGCAAGCAAATATTGGCACTTTGATGAAATTTCAACACAGAAATTTTCAGGGTATAAATTAAATATTAATCAATTTTGTGAATTATTTAACATTCCCCGGGAGGCAATCGATTATTTGGCATGTTACAAGCTGATAAAGAAGGAATTCGGTTTTTTCTTAGTAAAGCGTGGAGAAAATGACTTTTTTTTCCATGATGAGGATCTTTTAGGGACTACAACAAAACGTTTGATTAAAGATAGATTGATTGATGAGATTATTAACCTCCAAGAAGGCGTTTACGAGGAGATTTATGACTTGGACGTAATGTCTGAAGAAATATCAACTCAATTAAAAGAGATGGGGTTAATTTGGGAAGGAATTCAAGAACAATTTCAATTATTAGTGTTAAATTTAATAATTAATAGTGCCATTGAAATGGGTTTTTTAGAAATTGAGAGAAAAGTATTGATGGAGGGAATAAGTCAATCTAAGCTTCTTGAATCCTCAAAAGAGGGCCTAGAGCTTCGAGAATCTATATTGAATAATAAAATCAAAGAGATAAATCTTAATCTGCTCACTATTATTTAAGATTGAATAATATTAGAGAGCTTAAGTCACACAGAAAAATCAAAAAATTTTAATAGACTAAGTTTTTTAATAATAAATAATCTTAACAAGATTCATCCAAAAATCCGTTTCCAAGCAACTTTTCCAACTCAATTATGAATTATAATAATTATTCTAAAGAATATGTTGTAAATGACTTTCTTAAATTAAGATTGGAACAAGGAAGAACCCATATTTATGTAAAAAATAGGGTATTCATGCAATGCATGTACCTTCTCTTGAACATTCCCACTAATAGAATCAGGCAATATGATAACATTGACTCAATAGACGAAGCAGCAGAAATGCTCGATAGATCCATGGAAGGAGGGGGAAGAGGTGTTTATGAGATCTCTCCTGAGGAAGAATTTCGAGGGCACTGCTCAAACATACAAGCATGGTATGAAAATGATTATGATACGAGAATTCTGCATAGGAATTTAGCATTTCCCTTATTAAAGAGGCTAACTGATGCGGGGGATCCGTTGGCCAGAAAAAGGTTCAAAGAGGAAATTGCTCTAAGATATGCTAGTGGACATAATACCGTGATGATGTTTTTGATTCATAATGGATATTTGAAATATTTAACACGTGATGAATTAGAATGCTTGCTGGACGACAATCAGCTTCCGATTCTGAACACGTTAATTTCCGACTTTTCTTCAGCTTTAAAACATCTAAACAATGAAGAATTATATAGACGGTTAAAGGGCCTAATTAATTCTACCAAGAGATATATGGGGATGCAAAATATCCCATTCATTCTATCTCACGTGATAAAGGGTATTTCAAATAATGACAAGGAAGAATTTGTTAAGTTTGTGTATGAAACTTACAAAACCAATCGCAACTTCCCGATAATCGAGTTTCTCAATTCCCATTTAGAACACTTTGACCATCGAGGAGAGTATGTAAACTACAATGACAAGATTGTTAGCATTTTTACTAAAGACAAACTAGATCTACGAGAACAAAATATAAAAAACATATTTGAGATTAAATTGCCAGATGATGAATATTCTTACACTAAAGAACTCGATTTATCTAATAATCTGATAAAAAGCATGAAAGGAATTGAGAGCTTCTCCAATGTGGAAAAATTGAACTTAAATAATAACAAGATAGGTACTTTAGAAGGTTTTACCAAGTTAAATAACTTGAAGATTTTGAGTCTTCGTAACAACGACATATGTAGCCTTGAGGGAATTAGTGATATCAAAAACTTGAGAAAGATCGACCTTTCTGGAAATAGACAGATAACTGAAATTCCAGATTTCTTAAGTGAGCATCCCTCATTAGAATCAATTGTAATGTCGAATTGCAACATAGATAAATTTGTTAAAAGTACATCTCAGTTCTTTTGGAATGATCAGAATTATCGTTATTATTCAAATTTCTCCCAAGATGATATAAATTATTATGAATCTCATCACGTGAACAAAGCAGGCTCAAATGGTCAGTTATATAAGGCTTTTGTACAATGGCTTTTCAAGATTCGTCTTTTAATGAAGGAATATAACTTAAAGTATCAAGATTTAAATCAGTTTGAATTCCTGACGAATAAGAAAAGCATTTGGAATTGGAAACCTACTTCTAATTTTCTTAAATGGTTGTTTGAAAAACCGCAAACGAAATTATCAGATTTTTGGTAATTGTTTTATACAAAGTGAAAAAATCACGATAATTTCAACATTTTTTCAATTGGTTTTAAGGCTTTTTTAGCAATTTCTTCGGGAACTTTAACTTCAAAATTCTTATCATCTAAGTTTTCAAGCACGTATTTGATTAATTCTATGGTATGCTTCTTCATGTTATAACAAATAAGCCCTTCTCGTATTGAATAATAGTTTTTTTGAGGAAAATCTTCAGCCATCCTCTCTAATAATCCCATCTCGGTTCCTATAATAAAAGTTTTTTCTTGTTTCGATGCGTTTTTGACTCTATTATACATTTGTGCAGTAGAACCAACGAAATCCGCAACATCCCTTACCTCTCTTTTACATTCTGGGTGAACTAAAACTAACCCATCAGGATGATTCTCTTTTGCATTTCTAAAATCATCCATTGTAATTTGAGAATGCACGTAGCAATGTCCATTCTCGGGCATTTTAATGCATTTGATCCCCGATTTTTGCTCAGCATAATCAGCTAGGTTGCTATCTGGTCCAAATAATACTGCTTCGGTTCCAAATTCCTTGGATATTTTTTTCACGATTTTAACAGCGTTAGATGAGGTGCAACAAACGTCAGATTCCGCTTTTACCGCTGCAGTGCTATTAACATAGGTAACAACGGGTAAATTGGGATGTTCCTTTCTATAAAGTTTTACTTTTTCAGGGTCTAGGAAAGCTGCCATGGGACAGCAGGATTCAGGATTTGGCAGTATGACATGTTTCTTTTGGTTCAAAATTGATGCCGTTTCTGCCATGAAATCAACGCCAGCAAAAATAATATATTTGGTATTTGCTTTATCTTTTGCTATACGCGATAATCCTAATGAATCTCCAAGATAATCTGCAATCCTTTGGATTTCAATGGATTGATAATAATGTGCTAATATCGTTACATCATTTTGCTTCTTCAACAATTCGATCTCTTTTGATAAATCAGTATCCATCAATGTTCATTCATTCACAATTTGCTGATCTTTGCATATATATAAGACGCAAGAGCATATTACTTTTATGGAAAGGAAGATTAGAATAAAATTATAATTATTATTTATTAGAAGTGTGAGAATTGACGGAAAATCTACAATTTTTACTAAAGGATGTTTTTTATTATGTAAGTGCATTCATAAATTCAAGTTTGGTAGATGGAGATCAAATTAGCAAAGAAATCGAGAGCGCAGTTAAGCATAAATTCAATACACTATCTGAAAGGGATATTTATAGGAAAGATTTCAAGGATAAAATAATAGAAGTTGCTCAAAACACAAATATTGAATGCTTTTGGGTTCCTTATGTTGAAAATTTCCCTTATCAAGATGAAAATTCTGATCGAGGCTTTAACATTTTAGGTTATTTTCAATTTGATGTTGATCATTTTCCAGATGATCCTGCCAAAAAGCAAGTCATGGATCCAATGATCCTTCAACAAATACCTTATCTCGTCCTTGGAGTTTTGATCGAGTTGTCAAAAAGGGAGGAATATAGAGGAATTCTCATGGATTTAGAAAGTCCACTCTACATTTTTGCGACTTCAAATGGTAGTAGACCCATGAACATAGACTGGACAACTGAAAATATCGAAAAGTACAAGAAAGTTATCTCTTATTGGACGGTTATTTACTCCGGACAGTGGCCAGATTATTCTGATGATCTATACACTCGAAGGATTCGGGGAAACCTTTCTAATAGGCTTTCTGAATTACATTTTATTCGCCGAAATTCGGGTTTTATCTACATGGCCGAAGATAATTATGAACAATTTTTCTCATCCTACATGATAAGATATGTGCTCGAACCAACTCCAAAAATGAGGGCTGTCCAATTTTCATTAAGATCCATAAATGAATCATTAGACCTTTTATTCTTGAAGTCTCAAACAGATGTTTTTGAAAACTTAGACTATATTGAAGAAAAGATAAAGAATTTAAGATTATTGCGTGGTTTAATACAAACAAGACTCAGCGTGATCTATAATGAGCTTGATTATAACAGAAGAGAACATTATACCAAGGTCTTGAAATACCTTTTAAATGAATTTGATATAAATGGTATTGTTGAAAGAATAAATAACAAGTTTGAAACGATTTATGAAGCTATCCAAGACTTATATCAAAAACAGAGTGAGCAGAATCAAAAACGTACTGAAAGGGGGTTAAATCTCTTAAACCTTCTTTTTGGAGCTGGTATTTTAGCAGACTTAGCAGGTGTTATAATGGTTGCTCTTACACTACAAGAAGGTGATACTCTTGCAACATTACTAAATAGCGTTATTGGTCTCATCATCATCGGGATCTTAGTGGTCACTGTCACTTATTATATTTATGCGAGAGTTATGAGGAATAAAACCCAAATCCAATACGCCGTTGATGCGATTATTGAAGATGATGATGGCAATGTCGTGCTGATAAAAAGAAAATATCCCCCGTATAAAGATTATTTTGCTTTACCAGGAGGTGGCGTGGAAAAGGGAGAGACCCCAAAACAAGCTTTAATTAGGGAAATCAAAGAAGAAACGAATTTAGACGTTAAAATCCAAACTAAGGTTGGAGTTTATAACGATCCAGGGAGAGATCCACGAGGAAATGTGCACTCTACGGCATATAAGTGTAAGATAATAGGTGGAAAAGAGAAAATGAAAAGTGGAGATGATAGTGCAGAGGTATTTTTAATTTCGAAAGAGGAATTAAAAAAACTAAAACTAGCATTTGACCATAAAAAAATGCTTGAAGATTCAGGTTATTATAATTAGGCTTTGAATTTTTTAATCAAGTCATATTTACTTACAAGTGGTAAACATGAAACCAATAATTATACCGAGTCCTAGGACTGGAAAAGTTCCTCAAATCCACAATTCAGTATTCATTGCCCCTAATGCAACAATCATTGGTGATGTCACGATTGGTGAAGGCTCTAATATTTGGTTTGGAGCAGTTTTAAGAGGAGATTGGGGTACAATCATCATTGGTAAAAATACAAGCATCCAGGAACACGTGGCGATCCATAATGAAGTGAATTCTACTGTAGAAATCGGAGACAATTGCATTATAGGCCATCACGCTATGATACATGGTCCTTGTAAGATCTCGGATGGATGCCTAGTTGGAATTGACGCTAATGTTTTGCATCGTACAAAGATGGGTGAAGGCTCAATGATCGGTGCTGGTGCTGTTTTGGTTAATAAAGAGATTCCTTCCAGAACTTTAGCAGTAGGAGTTCCTGCTGAGGTTAAAAAGAAATTATCAAAATCAGGTAAACCAATAGGAGCAAAAACTTCGGGAACTTACGCTGAAAATGGACGGATTTTCAAGAAATTTTTCAAAGAGAACCCCGACTATTAAAAATTAAATCCCTATTTTTTAATTTAAATTAATAAGATTTTCTTACTTATCTTCAGTAACCAATTTTTTCTAAATAATTTATCACTTATCTTCTAAAATATTTATATATCGAGAAAGATAAAAGAAGTATATAGAAATCTGTTTTATTTAAAACATAAAAAAAGAGTAAAATGAAAATGAATTTCTGGAAAACTTTTATTATTACAATTGTTATTTATTTAGTTTTGAATACTGTTTTTGCGTTGATTGCAATGTTTACAGTTTCTGGATTTCCAGCAACCGATGTTTGGTATATCGTTGCTTCGATTTTTGCGCCTATCACAGTTTATCCAGGTGCAGCGTGGATTGATAGCGGTATAGTCGCACTTATGTCTGACCCTGCTTCTCTCACGGTTTGGATGGTTTTCTTAGGGTTAATTATCCCTCCTATTGTATCACTGATTGTGGCTGCATTCATAGGTGATAATCAATTTACAGGATTCGGAGCATGGTTTGTAACGGCATTTATTTCTTGTTGTCTATATGCTGTGTTTTTAGGTGTTGGGCAAGCAACATCATCATATCTTTATTTAGTTTGGTCGGGATTGTTAGGGGATTATGGTGCTATAGGCGGAATTGTTAACTTGATCTTTGCTGGAGTAGTAAATGGCTTTTTCTATGGATGTATCTGTGCTCTCATTACTAAAAAATGGATGTAATTTAATCAAAACTTTCTTTTTTTTATCTCCTATTTATTAGTCGATAAGGAATTTGAACAACTACATTTTTCATTCCTAACTACGTCAATCATATCAAAAGATAAGTTCAATAAGTTAACCATGAGAAGCCTATTTTCCAGGTTTGGTAATCCTAAAGTGGTTTTTATGACTTCCAACGCTTCTAAAGTTCCAAGAATCCCTGGCGTGACGCCTATAACTGGTAAAGGATTTTTTCGTCCTTTTTCTTCCTCAGGTTCATTAAAAACGCACTCATAACATGCGGTTTTTCCTGGAATGATTGTCATTATCTGGCCATAGAAATCTTTGATACCTGCTATTACACATTTTGTCCTCGTGTTGATTGCTGTCTTGTTTACAAGGAATTTAGTTTTCATGTTATCACTACAGTCCACAATGAAGTCTTGTCCGTCATAGAAGTTCAAAATAGTTTCATCATTGACATACTCTTTATAGATTTTAAGCTCCACGTTTGAATTAAGCTTAGATAATGTTTCGAAAGCAATGTCGACCTTGTTTTGACCGACTTGAGTTTCATCGTATAATATTTGCCTTTGCAGGTTTGAAATTGAAACGGTATCATTATCAACAATCGTCAATTCTTTAATGCCAGAAGCTACGAGATATAAGGAAAAGGGAGAACCTAATCCCCCAACCCCTATCTGAAGCACTCTCACTTTACTTAATTTTTCCTGGCCTTCCTCACCTATGGAAGGAGATTTTATCTGTCTGGAATATCTTTCTTTTTGTTCTTCAGTTAACATGATTAATTCTCCAATAATTGTGAAATTTTAGTTACAAATTCTTCAATTTCTATCAAAATTAATCCCAAATCGATGTTATACTCAATTAAACCGATAAATAAAACTTGGCCATTTACTTTAGTTATGAAAATTTCATAGTCTTCATACTCAACCGTTATATTGGAAATTATTTTTTCTTTGTTAGGGATGGCAGATTCCATCGCTTCGAACATTGTCGCTGTCATGGCAGCTAAACTTTTTTCATTCAAAGTTCTCGGGAGTTCTGAAGTGATTGTAAGGCCGTTTCTCTCAACTAAAGCACATCCAATTATTCCTAAGGTTGATGAAATCCTATCCAATTCATATTTTAATATGTCGATGTCATAGGAATTCATGAGATAAAATAAACCATACATTAATTAATTGCTCTGTGACCTAGTAAGAACTTTTTCCCTTTAAATAATAATCAATTCAATCAAAATTTGGTTGCATAAATCCAATATTGAAATTCTCCCCCTCTCATCAACACTCCTTCGAAATCAATATCAAACCCGACATTTTTAATTACTTCTAAAGTCTTTTTAGGATCAAGATTACTCCAAAACATGGGAACTCCGAAAAAATCGCTTAATCCCTCAGAATCGTTTATTCCAGTATTTATCAAGAGTTTTCCTCCCGGTTTTAAAACAGTATAAAATTTTTCATATATTGAAGCGTGCTTTCTTTTTGGGATATGGAATAGGGAGTACACAGAGATAATTCCATCAAACACGTTTGGTTCAAAATTAATATCATTCATATCCATTTGTAAAAAATTACCAAGTGGAACATTTTTGCTAGCCAGTTCGAGCATCTTCTTGGAAATATCGATTCCGGTTACTTTAAGACCTCTTTCTGTTAAAAATTTAGCAGTTGGAATTCCAGCACCACAACCCGCATCCAGAACATGAGCATTTTCTGGAAGCATTTTGATAAATTTTTCTAATTCTCTCTCAAATTTATTTAGATCTCTATTAGCATAATACGATTCTGCTATTTTATTGTATCCACTTGATACAATCTCTTTAACTTCCATTATATATTATAATTGAAGGTAAACATTAAGAACGTGCTGTTAATAAAAAATTACTCAATTGATGGTTCTTTCTTATCTGAAATAACTCTATAATAAATAATGGCTATTTTTTAATTATCTATAAAAATGCCATGTTTATCGATAAAATCCTTTATTGCCGTTAAAGGGACGGTATCGATTTCGCCAACCAGGTTGTCGTAATTTTGCCGTTCTACCGAAGCCACAACTAGCACAATATCCCTTTCGGCGATGATAAGAGTGATTCCCACACCTTCTGCAGGTTTTATGAGATGCTGCTTTATTCTTCTTCCCCTTACTTGGTGTTCCTTTTCCCATTTAGTTTTCATCTCCAGATTTTGAGCTTTTTTTATTTTTATCTTTTTCCTCTTCTTCTTCTTCAAATTCGTCTCGATGCATCAATTTATCTTCATCATTATCAGCAAAAATGAGTTTTTCCCGATCCTGTCCAATAAATATCACGGATGCCCCCCGTATCATAACCGTTCCTAAATCCTTACTTCTCTTGCCTCCTCGTCCAAAATATATCTCTTTAGCATCCTCTACGATTAAATTCATGTAATTATCAAACCTGACCAATTTTCCAGTTAAGTAAGTGTTCCAAATCTTCAACTTGATTCGAACTTCATCCTTGAGGATTGCTTTGCTTAATGTTCTTGAAATCGTGTGTTGGGACATCTTGAAAACTCTTTAGAATTTAATAGAATATGCCATAAAATGTAGAAAAAATATAAATATTTTTTTATTCTAAAGGATTTCTTCTCTCAAGTAATAATAACTGTACTCTTTTTGACATTAAGGATCATGCAAAAAATTGGGATTTTTGATAGCGGGGTTGAAACCCCCGAAGAGATCATCATGGCTGCGGGACTTGTTCCATTCAGGCTTTTTGGAGATCCTACCATTGAACCCGAAAAAGCAAACGAACATATCCCTCCAACTCATTGCATATGGACTCGAAATCTGTTAGAGCAAGCAATTTTAGGTTTGGATGAAGACATTGTTGGCATCGTTTCAAGTCATGGATGCGATCGTACAAACCGAGAGTTTGATATCTGGCTTGAATGTTTAGATTACAAGTTCATGTATTTCCTTAATTCTCCGCGCAAACGTGATGATCTTGCACTTAAGTTCTTCCTTGATGATTTAAACGAATTTAAAGACCAATTACAAGAAACTTTTAAGGTCGAAATTTCGGATTCAAAATTAGAGAAAGCAATTCAAAAAATGAACAAGGTTCGAGCATTGTTAAGAGAGATATCCGAATTCCGTTCTAAATATTTAATAAAAGGTTCTGAATTTCACGCACTGGTAAAAAAAGCTCAACAACTCCCTAAGAATGAAGTACTTGACTTATTATCAACACGCCTAAATGAATTAAAAAAAGCTCAAAATTCTCTTAGAGATGGAATGAAGCCGATTTTACTAACAGGTTCTGATATTGATGATTCAGAGTTCTTGGTTTTGCTTGAAAAACTCGGTTTTCATGTTATTATCGATGATTTAGGAGTTGGAACCAAGTATTTCTGGGACTCAGTTAATGAGAATGAGATGCCCTTAGAAGCAATCGCAAAATATCACCTTGAAAAACCAATTCATTCCACTAAATTTCCCTCTTATGAACGATTTGAGGTGTTAGAGCGCCTTGCTAAAAAATACGAGGTCTCGGGGGTTATCAATGTTGCCCAAAAATTTTGCGAACCTGTTCTTTATGACCATCCTTATCTCAAAAAAAAGTTTAAGGAACTCGATATCCCCTATCTTTTTGTTGAAATGACTTACAATCGTGAATCTTATTCTCAATTATCAACACGTTTCTCAGCATTTGCTGAGATGATTTAGGAGGTTAAAAAAATGGCTACAACTGAAAAAACGACAAAACCACAACATAATAAGATGTTAAATGCCACCCAAGGACTGAAAAACATCATGGGAAGGCATTTCTTAGCCATCGAGCAAGCATATCGCGATGGAAAGCCCACAGCGTGGGCTACCTCGGGAAGCCCCGTGGAAATGCTCTATGCAATGGACGTGCAACCAATGCTCCCAGAAAATTCCGCAACTGTTTCAGCAGCTCAAAAGTATTCAAAAAACTTCATTGAAATTGCTGAAGCAGAAGGATTCTCGTATGATCTTTGCTCATATTTCAAAACCAATGTTGGTGCCGTTCTCAGCAATGCCGGAATGACTGAAGGAGGCACTCGGAAACCGACATTTATGCTCTCGACCGATGTAATATGTGATACGCATGTGAATTGGTTCCAAGTCCAAGCTGAGAGATTTGGCGTTCCGCATTATTCTATTGACGTCCCGCACGTGGTAAGCAACACGTCCAATCGTCAGTATAATTATTTCAAGAAATACATCACTGAACAACTCTATGAATTCATTAACTTTATGCAAGAGGTTACTGGACATGAGTATGAGGAAGAAAAAGCGAGGAAAGTCACTGAAAACTCGTGGAACCTTAGTGAGGAATGGAAGCGGATATATGAGTTGAGGAAAAATGTTCCTTGCCCCATTTCAACGCGTGATACTTTTGGTGGACTTTTTCCCCTTTTCTGCATGCCTGGGTTGAAAGCTCCCATAAAATTATACAAGAGAATGTATCGGGAAGCGAAGGAAAGAGTTGACAAGGGAATCGGTGCACTTAAGGAAGAGAAATACCGTTTACTTTTCGAAGGCATTCCCTTTTGGTACGCCCTAAAGTATTTCAGCACTTTAGAGAAGTATGGGGCTATTATCGTATATGAACCATATACGTACGCATTTAGCAAGTACATGAATCCGAAAGTAACCAAGGAAATGGTTTTAAGCAAGCCAATTGAAGCGATGTCGGAGCTCATGCTGAGTTTCTGGTACATTTATGACTTGAAGACTCGTATCAAGAAATTTGCCGAGACGGTAAAAGACTGGAAAATCGATGGGGTATTAATGCACGAAAATTTATCATGCCGACCGAACTCTTGCGGGTTATATGATTTAAAACGACACCTATATGACGATTTTGATATTCCCAGCCTCATCATCACGGCAGATATGAACGATCCTCGAAAATTTAATGAAACTCAAGTCACTAATCAAATCGAAAGTTTCATAGAAATTCTCGAACAACGAAGGAAAAGCTAAAACTTGTACCCAAGAATTTAACGGCATTTCTTTTATTGTTTTTTTCAAATAGTTTAGTAGCAAATTGGACGGAAATAAATAACATATAACCTCAAATTATGACTTTAGTTCTTTTTTTATAGTTTTATCGGTAGTTTTCTGAAATACTTTTAAATAGAAATCTATTTACTTAAAAAAATAGCTGTCCATTGAGAGAAAATTTGAAGGGAAAGGTAAATTCAGCGTCTTATCGTATAAAGAAGTTATCAAATAATGTTTATCCATTGAGAATTACTCACACCGAAGAAAAAATATTAGTAAATGATTGCCCGTTTTCACTAAAAATAAATATCATCCATTATTCAATTAGAAGATATGGGTAAACCTAAATTCATTATGGATGGAAATAACTTTAAAACGCTCGAGAAATTTTATGATGAGATCACTGATGTTCTCTCACTTCCTTCATGGTGGGGTCGCAATTTGGATGCATTGAATGATATATTACGTTCAGATTTCATGCCCGAACAAGGGTATGTACTCATTTGGAAAAATTGGCAATTATCGAAGCAATTCCTCGGATATGAGGAAACAGTTAGGCAATTAACTAAAAGACTTGAGAAATGTCATCCAGATAATGTAATTTCTATTCAAAAACAAATTGATGAAGCAAAGCAACAAAAAGGGCCGACAGTATTCGATTGGTTAGTTGAAGTCATTCGAAATCACTGCCTTGGAGGAAGTGAAGAAGAGGATAATGCTGAACTTATTCTTGAATAACTTATGGAGTGGGATATTAAGCTGATATTAAGAAGATAGAAATAAATACTAACCGAAACCAAATAATATTCAAGTCCGCGCAAGTGGAGATAAGATTTAAGCTTTATAACGACCCATTAGTTCAGCAGTTTCAATAGCATGCTCCTTAATCTTTTGCATGAAATTCTTTTTGGTTATTCCTTCTAAACGTTCTACGTTTAATGCATATACTCTAAAAAAATACCTGTGAGTTCCTGAGGGAGGCTCTGGTCCGCTATATCCTACTTGCCCGCTATCATTTTCAAGTTCAATTCCGGGAATGGATCCCCCTTGCGGTATTTCTGTGGTAGTCGCAGGAATATTAAATGCCATCCAATGAATCCAGTTATGGGCGGGAGCATCCGGGTCATTGCAAGATATGGCAAAACTCTTTGTATTCTCTGGGATCTCCGTCCATTTTAGATGAGGAGATATATTTCCCTTTCGAAATGAGAACTTTTTATCCATCATTTCATTATGCTTAAAGTCATTACTAGACAGTTTCATGATTGGATAGAATAGTTTTATTGTATTTATAACGATTATGCTAATAGATTGTAAATATTATAGATGAGGTATTCTTTCCTTTATATAAATTCAATTCAAGAAAAAAATCGTAAATCATTTACTATAGGTAGATTAGTTCTTCTAGTATGGATACCTATTGAAGAATAATTTGAAATCTTTTCCTTATCTTTTTTCTTACCCTTGTTTACCTTCCTCCATTTTTTTCCCCTCTGATTCTTTTTCTTCCCTTTTTTCTTTATATTGCGGGTTTGAAAAGTTCTTTCCTATAACATTTAATAAGTTGATATTCTATTGTTCTAAATTCCAATCGATTTTTTCTTTTGAGTTATATTCCTCGAATTTTTCAATTGTTTCGGAGAAAAATTTAGTCTTAACTATATTTAACAAAATGAAAAAAAATAAGCTTCATAATATTACAAATGAATCTAAATGGAAAAAAACTAGAAGAATTAGTGGAACAACTACTTGAAGATGATAATAAATGGAAAAGAATATCGGCAGCTGGAACTATGGGGGGATTAAATGACTCACGTGCAGTAAAAGCATTGATTGAAGCGTTGGGGGATTATGATTTGGATGTAGGATGGGCAGCAGTAAAGGCATTAAGTAGGACAGGAGAACATGCTGAAGATTCACTCATCCAAGCACTGAAAGATGAAGATTATAGGGTAAAAAAAGGAGCAGCAACAGTATTAGGGATATTAGGAAGTATACGGGCAATAGAACCGCTCATCCAAGCGCTGAAAGATAAAGATTCGTGGGTAAGGTGGAGAGCAGCAGAAGCTTTGGGGAAGATAGGAGATATAAAGGCAATAGGACCACTTGAACACTTGTTGCAGGACGAGAAAAGGGAGAGGGTCATAGAGACTGTAGAAAAAGCATTAGAACAGTTAAAACAGAAACAATAAAACAAATTCCACGTTTAATTTTATTCCTTCAGTCTGTTTCTGTCACGAGCTTCAAAAACCTCTTTTGCAATGGACATTGCATTTAGAGCTGCTGGAAATCCCGCATAGACCGCCATTTGAATTATGATTTCTATTATTTCTTCACGTGTACATCCCACATTGAGGGCTCCATTAATATGGACCTTTAATTGTGGTAACGCATGACCTAAAGCAGTTAGAGCAGCAACTGTCGCAATCTCGCGCGATTTTAGATCTAAGCCTGGTCTAGAATAAACGTCTCCAAACGGAAATTCTATTGTATACTTTCCTAAATCAGGAGCGATATCTTTTAAACTATCGATAACTTTTTCTCCCGCTTCGCCATCTATTTGTTTGAGTTTTTCCCATCCTCTTTTATAGCGCTCTTCTTCCATATCATACTTCCTTTTGAATTATTATTTAAGTTAAAAAATATTCGATTTAATAAAAGTTTTCATTGAAATCAGTCTCAGAATTCCCGTTATATAAATTTTAAAGTTATGCTATTTAAAGCGAAAATCAACAAATTTCTGAGGAAATCTTGCGTATCCCTTAGCATCAATTCCTCCGCATTCATTTAGAATGTCACTTTGTATCGGATTATTCCCAATTCTAAAGGTCTGTAATTTTTTCAGAGGAGAAAGTCCTTCAATAATGGTGATTTCATTCCCATAAAGATTAAGGTGTATCAAGTTAGCAAGTTTTTCGAAACCCTCGATTTTACGAATCTGGTTATCTTCCAAGGAAAGGTTTTCTAAGTTGAATAATTTGCGAAGGCCCCCAATTTTTGTAATCTTATTTTCTGATAGATATAAAACCTTCAAGTTTCGCAACTTATCTAATCCCTTGATTTCAGAGATTTCATTTCCATAAAGATTTAATTTTTCCAATCCGATTAGCGAGTCAAGATTCTCAATAACCGAAATATGATTGTTATATAAATTCAGCTCTTTAAGTTCGGTAAGATCTTCCAAGTATTTAATTTCTAAGAGATTTTCAATTCCCATACTGCCTAAGTATAATGTTTCTTCAGAAACATAAATTTTTTTTTCTCCAACTCGTACAATTAGGTTCTGCTTGCTCTTTGGCATAATAAATCTTCTTTTATATGAATTAATCACCGATTATTAGTTGTGCTCACTTGATTAATAAGTAAATGAAACATGTAGCATAATAAATTTTATTTGGATACGTGATAATTTTGGTATTATATGCAGAAAACGAAATTTAAATGGAATCATAGAATTCATATTCCTATTTTAATAGTAATTAGTTCGATAGTAATTCTAATAGCTAATTTTATTATTATTATTGAAGTTGATGATCAAATAAATCCTACCAATACTACGATCTTTACGATTTCAAGTGAACATGATGTGTTTTTTGGAAACAGCGAAGATGGAAATAAAGATCAGAGATATGTGAAAATATGGTTTTCTCCTGCAATGTACGAGGATACATATGGTTGTGCTTATTTATCTTTACTAGAAGATGACTCAAATGATGAGTTTGTTGGAATTGCTATTGGAGGGATCAATAGTCAAGGACTTTGCTTTGATGCAAATGAGATATTACCTTCCTCTTTGGTAAGCTATTCACCGTCACTGGGATTAATAGCTAGTTATAATTCTTTTTGGCAAATGATTTTAAATGAATGTAGCTCGGTTTCGGAAGTAATTGAATGGTATCAAGCTCGTAATATGGGAGGGTGGTGGGATTATCAAATTCATTGGGCAGATAAAACGGGTGACGCAGTCATTATAGGTCCAGATCCATATCAAAGTCTTGCATTCACGCGAAAAACGGGAGATTATCTTGTTTCTACGAATTTTAACCTTGTAAATCACTCTCAAGGTTGGTATCCTTGTAAAAGATATGAATTTGTTTCAAATCAGCTGGAAGAAATCTCTGGTGAAAGAGAAATTGATCGTAGATATTTAACTTTTATTCTTAAAGCAGTGAATGTTCCACAAAAGGGAGATTACTTTGGATCTGTCTATTCTAACATTTTTGAATTAAAGTCTCAAGCAATTCATCTCTATATTCAACGAGATTTCGATAATGAGATAAAATTTGACCTCAATGTAGAATTACAGAAAGGAGCTCACGCATACAGCTTTCCTATAATCCCAAATTCCACTACTTTTAATCGATATTGGCCATTATTACTTACCTTTATTATTACCATTAGTATGGTTGGAATGGGATCCTTTATTCATCTTATTAATAAAAATTTGAAAGAAAAGCGAGGAAACCTAGGATCCACTAACGTTCAATCCTGATAACTATAACGTTGTTGTTTCCAAGGATCGGCCTTATTTGAATACCCTCCTCTTTCCCAATATCCTAATCTATCCTCCTTGAGGAAGTTAATCCCAACTACCCATTTTGCACTCTTATAAAAATATAAATCTGGAATAACAGCTCTCACGGGACCTCCATGTTTGTCATTAATTGGTCCTCCTTCATAGGTTAACGCTAAAATTGCATTCTCACTCTTTAATCGATCGATGGGTACGGTAGTCGTAAATCCATGATCAGCGCATAAAAATTCGACAAATAATGCAGATTCTTTAGGCTTTACCAAGTTGAAAAGCTTCTTGAAAGATATCCCTCCCCATTCTGTATCAAATTTACTCCAAGTGGTAACGCAGTGAATGTCTTCCTCTATCTCAATATCTTTCAAGTTTTCCAGTTCTTTTAATGTCAAATTCGTTGATTGCTCGACTTCTCCATCAATTTTTAATTTATATCTTTCCCTATCTACATGGACAACTCTTCCGCTTTGAAGGACGGGAAAACGCGTAGTTAAATGCTGACCAGGAGGTAATCTTGACTTACTATCTGGATCTGTTTCATTTTTCATGATATAGAAATAATTCTTTAAATCTTGCTTTTAATTTTTGCGATTATTAATAATAATATAATTAAAAAGGTAAGATTTCGTATGAATATCGAGTATATAATGTAAAAAAAACCAATGAAAGTATGTTATTTATATATTTAAAAATGACCCACTAATTTAATTAAAAAAAATTAAAGAAAAGAAATTAGGATGTTATTTGTTTTCTTTGATGGACATAGAAAGTTAAACCGCATACAGATAATAGTGTAATTAAGATGAAGAAATTTCCTAAAGGAATCGATGGTGGTAAAGTAGATCCTGGAATAGCGGGAAAACTTCTCTTTACATAATCAGTTACATGAATCTCTAAGCTATTACTATAATAAAATGATTCCATGGAAAACAACACGCCCTTATCATCAAAAAATAACTTTATATAGTCTCCGTTAGTAGATTTCACATACTGGATCATGTTATTATTCGTAGATTTATGAGTTGTTATAACTATGTGATCGGAACCATTCAAGTATTGAAGTATGAAATTATAAGGGGATGGATATAATAAAGCGGATGCACACCATTCAAGCATTAATCCAGAATTATTAAGTGGAAGGAAAGTTATAACAGTTAAAGGATTGTAGATATATTGGTCTGTAAAGTTAATAAAAGAAAGCCTTGCACTAGAGAAAGGATCAAAAGTGCTGTTTTGAACGTAAAAATGGCCTACTTTCGCATCTAAAACATACCAATCCGTTGAATTCCAAGAAAAAAGTTCGAAACCTGTAATGTTAAATGAATATTCCTGGACAACCTTTAAACCTGTGCCATTATCTCGAGAAAATTCCCATGTCCCAATATAACCAATGTTGATACCCCATTGTGCTGATTCAAATGGTTGACCAGGAGTCGGATCTAACGGTGTGGCTTGGACTCCATTATTAAAAATAGATAGAATGCAAATAACAGAGGTTATATACATCAAACCAACTACTCTTTTTTTCATATTGTTTTAATCAACTATTTTTGTCTTTATTTTAAAATATAAGATAATAGCTATTTTTCCGTTTAAAAAAATTTAAATTTTTCGCCTATACTCAATTTTATTACTTTTGAATTCTCTTTCTTAATGTAGCTTTGAGTATGAGGGTTTCAATGTGTCGTAAACTAAACCGATCATTTTGAGGAAAAAAATCATAAATCTCTTCAAGGTCTTCCAAACTAAGAAGGTGGAAGAATTTTTTTCGTATCAAGTATCGATAAGCATCACTATCATGTCTTTTCAAATAATAAATCATTTCATTCTTGAGGATTTCTTTTGCTTTTGAAATTCCTCGTTTAATCATTTCCTTGAGAAGGGGATACCATAATCTTCGTTTTTCCATGAAAGTAAATTTCACGTCTTTATTAAGCCATTCTTCAAATATAACTTCAAGTTCCTCGTTTGAAAATAGATTAAAATATTTTTCATTTAGATAAAAAATTAGTGTATTAAAATTTTTTGACGTAATCCTAGTTGCAATGCTTTCTTTCAAACGAATAATTGCTTGTTTATCTCCTAAAAAAGCCAACTTTTTTAACAAGGGAATAGACAAGCTACTATGTAAAATTCTAAGATCATATCCATGTTCATACCAAGCTTGTAAATTTGAACAATGCCCAATGAATTCTGATTCTGGATCAATTAGATCCCCTGCTCTTTCATGCATTTTATCAATTTTATTGTAAATCTCAAATGCTTCATCGATAGATTCAATTTCATCAAACATAGTAAAATCTTTATGCGTAAGGTTCAAAAGGAGATATTTACATTGATTGAAGGGTTTTTCATCAACAAAGATAACTGTTTTCCCCTTAATTAATTTTAACGTAATGTGTTCATTAATTCTAAATTCTTTTTCCTCAGGAAATATCTGATCAACTTTAGTTTTTAGTTTTTCACTATTTCGAACGTATCTCATATCAGGTAATCTATCTTTGACTTCCATCGATTCCAGATTAAATGCGTCAAGAAATTCTTGCATTTCATCTCCTTGATCAATAGAAACGATCTTACAATGATGAAAATGATGTTTCCCCATTAAATCTGATTGAAGCTCTCTCGCTACCTTAGAACTTATAAACCTCTTTTTAACGGGGGATTTAGCTCCTTTCCAAATAAAAATCCTTCGCAAGTCTTCTCGAACAAGTAGTATAACTTGTTCTGGATTAAGTTTATGTTCTAAATCATTTATTGAAATGTCTAACTTTTTATATTTCCCTGTTTCTTCCACATTATATGCGAAAAAATCCTCAAATTCGGTCATTTTAGATAAAAATTTCCAATAATAAATTCATAACCCATTATTAGTTGCTTTAATACCTATTATCTTCAACAAAGATAAACCCTAAAAATTTATTCTTTATTAATATAACAAACATTTAATTTTTCTAATTATTACTCTGATGGACACTTTTTCTTTATTAAGTTTGTAATATTAGAGATTCAAGCGAGTCAATCAGTTCTAAATCTTTTATTTTGCTGTTTTTACTTAAAAATTTATAACGAAAAACAATAAATACTTAGCAAATAAAAAATCTTTATGGATTATGTGACATTAGGACGAACGGGATTAAAAGCAAGTGTGATGGGGTTAGGTGCTGGTGGTCCAAGTAGAATTGGAAAAGGTACGGGTAAAACAACTGAAGAATCTGTAGCTCTTGTCCGTCACGCTCTCGATAATGGTATAAATATCATTGATACAGCAGAATTCTATCGTACCGAAAAGATCGTTGGGGAAGCGATTAAAGGGTATGATAGAGAATCCATAATTATATCAACTAAAAAATCGGCGTGGGGGAAATTTACTCCTGAAGCAATAGAGAAGAGTTTTAATAAAAGCCTACAGAACCTTGGCACAGACTATATCGACATATATCATCTTCATGCCGTCCTTCCGGAAGATTATGATAGAATCGTTTCCAATGCTCTTCCAACTTTCAGAAAATTGCAAAAAGAGGGAAAAATTCATTTTATTGGTATTACTGAACGATTTGATATTGATTCTCGGCATGAAATGCTTGAAAAAGCCCTAAAGGAGGATATTTGGGATGTAATGATGGTTGGTTTTAACATTTTAAACCAGACTGCCCGTGAATCAGTATTTCCTAAAACAATTCAGAAAAATATAGGAACTTTGATCATGTTTCCAGTGAGATTGGCGTTTAGTCGATTGAAAAGATTGAAAGAAATAATCAAGGAACTAATTGAAAAAGGAGAAATAAATTCTTCAGATATTAACGCTGAGAATCCACTTCAATTTCTCATTGATGAAGGTGGAGCAGAGGATCTTGTCGATGCTGCTTATCGTTTTTGCCGTTTTGAAACTGGAGCTGATGTCATTCTTTCAGGAACAAGCAATATACAACATCTAAAGGCCAATATTAAATCTTTTTCAAGACCTCCACTTCCAGAAGATGTTCTTACCAAATTAAGGCTCATTTTTCGAAATGTTGATACCGTTTCCGGACAATAATTTATTTTATCTCACAAAGGATAGAGAAAAGCAAAGTAAGTTTAATAAACTTGTAGCATTTAGTCAAAATACTCAATTTCGATAAAAAGACGTGCTTACAATTAGGTTAAAGGGAATCGAGAAATTCAGAGAAAAAATTCCAAAATTTTCTGGAAAGAAGATTATTTTTTTTGGTTTTTATGTTATATTCATCATTTTAAGTAGCTTTGCGATTTTAATAATTTTAGATCTTGGTCCTTTGCTTATAGGAGAACATTTAGGGGTCTTTAGACCATGGTTTCCCGTCATTGGAGTAGGAATTTTCGAGATTATAGGACTTATTTTAGTTTATCAGATGTGGTTTTGGCGAAAACGCTTAAAAGTTAAATACGGGCAATTAGCATATCAGAAAGTATTTCTCGCAGGGTTTGCTGGGATACTCATCTTGATTGTCCTTTCCTTTCACAGTTTCATTCCATTTTATACACTAAACCCTCAATTTTGGTCGAATGGAGTATATTCATTATTAACTACCACCTTTACATCGTACTTTCCACCGATTTCGTTCATCTTAGATATTATAAGATTATCATTTGGTGTGGTGATTAGCATTGTAGCAATACTCATGATGTTTAGATCGCTTTTAACTTTCGGATTTGATTACATGACAGTGGTTTATTTATATTTTCCTGAAGAAAGTTCTCTTCAAGAGAGTGAAATTTATTCGGTAATACGTCATCCTATGTACTCTGGATTAATACTCTTATGTGCTGGTGGGTTTATTTTACACTTTAACCTCTATTCAGCATTTTTCTTCATAATATATTACCTTGGTTTTTTAATTCATATCTTTTTGGTGGAAGAAAGAGAACTGATAGAACGATTTGGAGCTTCCTTTATTGAATATAGGAGGAAGGTGCCCGCTGTATTCCCTTACCCCACGAGATGGGGGAAATATTTCAGATTTCTTCTTGGGAAAAAAGATTAATACTAATTTTCTTTCGATCCTATATTCCTTTTTCGTCTGGAAGAGCTTCTGTAGC
Organism: uncultured archaeon; assembly: GCA_964632315.1. Classification (GTDB taxonomy): domain Archaea; phylum Asgardarchaeota; class Lokiarchaeia; order Sigyniarchaeales; family SOKP01; genus SOKP01. The sequence goes on along the minus strand of CAZWEM010000008.1, from coordinate 10,986 downwards.
TGGTTTTCCTCCTATGCCCCAATGAGCTTTTGGGACCTCATGGACAAGTACTTCCACTGCTTGAACAGGAATACCCATTTCAACAAACACGTTTGTAATTCCAGAAATAATTTGATTAACGTGTTCTTGGGTAATTCCTTTCCACATGTTTACATGAACTACTGGCATATTATTACCTTTATTTAATATATATTTATTATTATCTTAAAAAACTTAATTTATCTTAATTCAAATTAAGGAATTAACTTTTATATTTATTATTAAATTGATTATGATGGACGAAATCTTCGATTTCTCGACGTACTCTTAGATATTTATACGAACTTGTTGCGGGATAACCAATTCTTACGCTATATGCGATTTTCATATGATTGGGTATGCTAAGGATAGATTTCACTTCAGTTTCTACAGAATCCGCGTTGAGTGCTGTTATTACATGAAAAGCGATTCCCATGGATTGAGTCATTAACCACATATTTTCCATGACGCACCCTAAACCCATTTTTCCAAAAAAATCGCCCTCTGAAGCAGGAGCTCTAACATTTGGATCATAGAGGATTACAAGGAGGATATGATTTGATTGGAGAAATCTTCCTACAGTGGAAATCATTTCCTCTTTAGGATTTTTTTCTGAACCAAAATTAGGATTTCTTAATTCACGAGGAAACATTGTTCCTAATAATCCAACTTTTTTTCTCAATAATTCTTCTTCTGAAAAAGACAATTGTTCGTAATTTTCCTTTATGAAATCATCAGATATCGTATATTGAATATTTGCGATTCTTTCTATAATTTTTTCATCGTCAATCACAATTATCTCGAAGTTTTGCATGTTATGAGGTGTTGGAGCCCAACGAGCCGCTTCTAAAATGGCATTTAAATCATCTTGTGTTATAGGCCGTGTTGGATCAAACCGTGACCTCGTTGATTGTCTTTCTTTTATTATTTTTAAAATATTTTTATCGTTCATTGTAAATTTCTTGAGCTTAATTGTAAATTAATTTTTAATGGTTCATTCTACTAAAAATTTGATCAAAATTTTCTTGCGATACAGTTCTTAATCCTTCAGATTCGCCCACAGTAATTTCAAAATTATCATTTTCTACACCAATCAGAGTCGCTTTTCCAATTTCAGAAGGATCAATTCCCCGATAAGATCCTCTTCTACCTTTATCTAATTCCGTATCTACGGTTGGAGGAATGATTTCAAAAACCTTAATTGAACTGTCTTTTAATTGATATCTTAAGGAAATAGTAAATGAATGAATTGCAGCTTTGGTAGCGCAATAAATTGGCATTGAAGCAATTGGTACAAATCCTAATCCTGATGATACATTAATTATCGCAGCTTCCTCTTGTTTCAACAACAAAGGAATAAAACGTGTAGATAAGTAGATTGGAGCTTTCAAATTTACTTCAATTTCATCCTCTCCCTTTAATCCATCCACTCCTTTTTTTAAGTCAATTGCTCTTTGTATTCCTGCATTATTAATCAAGATATTAAAATCCTCAAAATTTGAGTTAACCCAATCGAATAATGATTCTCGATCCTTTGGATTTGTTACATCACATGTTGTAAAATGTAGTTTTGGGTATTTTTTATTTGCTTCCTTTAATTTCGCTTCTCGTCTTCCACAGATTATGACTTTATTACCCGCATTTAAGAAATGTTCGGCAAGCGAAAATCCTATGCCACTTGCTCCTCCCGTTATTAAAACCGTGTTTTTAGCGATTTTCATAAATTTAGTCATGAGATTGACTATTTAAAGTTAATATATTAAAATATTTACTTCCTATATCATAATAAATTCTTTTACTTTGAATTTTGTACTTATTAATCATTTTAAACACCTAATTACCATAATTACTACTTTTTAAAATTGAATTCTTTAAGCACAAAATAATCTTGCTCGATCAGAGAGAATGATTCTTTAAGTTGAAATCTTATTGATTAAAGAAATAACAATAAATACTTCCAATCAGTAATCTAAAATAACAAACTAAAAATATCTGATGGAAAATTATGAATTCTGAAAATCAAGAAAAAGCAGTAATTTTAGATATGAAATTAGAAAACTTGCGCGGACATGTACATGAAGCATTCGATAAAGCAGGAATAACTTCCCTCATACATAATTCTCGTAAAGTATATATTCATGTACCTATAGGAGCAACTTTATTTAAGGATCAAGTACCTTTAGAAGGAACTTATTTAAATGTTGAGTTAGTAGATGCAATTATTTCGGCATGTTCTGGAAAAAAGATAACGATATATGAAACCCCAGCAACAGCCCACAGAAATATTAAAAATGTCTTTGAAAAATTAGGATATATTGATCTTGTAAAAAAATACTCTAATGTTCAATTATTGTATTTTGAAAAAGACTCTTTTAAAAACGAAGAAGTTATCGCGTTAGATTATGGATTTGAATATCCTCCTCTAAATCTTCCGAGTTTTTTATTTGATAAAGAAAATCTAATCATCAGCTTCAGTAATCCAAAAGCACCGTTTTCTGAAAAAGTGGCAGGATTCAATGGATTGCCGTTTTCTCTCAGTGGGAAAGCGCTTATAATGGGATCAATCTTGTTTTCAAAAAAGAATCTTTTGCATTTGGCATTTTCAGATCTTGGTATTGGATTACAAGGTTTTATTGTAGATGCTTTAGATAAGATTCACAGGGCTGGTGTCACGTGTGTAGGAGTCAATGGCGGACAATTCGCAGGAGTTATGGAAGGAAACGTGAGAGTCTCTCCAGTTGAATGGAACATCTTAACTATTTCTAAAAATTTAGCAGTGGCAGATTTAATAACAGCATCACTCATGGGATTTAAACCTGAAGAGATCGAGTTTTTCTTAAATTTAAACCAAAAAGGGCTTACACCAACTAATCTAAGCAATATTGATGTGATTGAAATAGGGAATGGAAGAACCCGTTTAGAAAATCAATTAAAATCCGAAAATCTCTTTCTGCCAAGTGGAACTCCAATTAAAACCAGACAGTGGATATTTGGGCTTTTAGGTCAAATTTCGCCTAAAGATAGGTTACCTCTTATGAGCAGAATTATACCATCAATCATTCGATATAAAATTACTAAAAAAAAAACCTAATTAGAGCATTTTGTCATTATTTTGGTGACTTATCAAAGTAAGAGTAATTGATACCTTTACTCTTGGAAATAATTTCTAATTTTGCTCTAATTTGCTTGATAGCTTTTCTTGAAAAGAAAGAGAGTTATTATATTTATATTTTTTTGTATATTCTTGATTTCACTACTTATAAGGAAAAGTATAACTTAAAAATAGGATGCTCCTTCATATCAAACCTATTTTTAAAGGTCATCTTCGAATTTCTTGAAATCATCGCATCTGCTATTGCAGCTGAGGGAAATATATACTCAGCTTTCCCTAATGCTCCATAGATGATATAATCTGCACCCATAGCTACTGATAAACTTATTCCGGTAGATTCGCAAGCTTTTTTATAGTTTCCCATAAAAATATCATTTGTTAAGCACCATCTTCCTATCACTCCTACAGGTGCTGTGCCTGCCGGATAACTAAATGTATTCTTTAATTCATAAATCCCTCTGGCAGCAACTCCTATGGAAGGAACCTCAAAAACACTAGTAAAAAGTAAAATATTCTGTATACCCGCTTTTATTACATTGGAAATTAAACCCTCTTGTGCATCCGTGCCTCTAAGAATATCTATCATTCCTGAAATTCTAGGATTTCTTGGATTAAGGGTTTGAATGATTACTGATTTAGCACTGACGTCTGAAAGTCCTTGAAGTTCTTCTTGCGTGACTGTATAATTAATTGATGTATAGATCACTTTCTCAATTAAACCAATTTCTTCGATGAATTTCATTATCTTTATTCTGACATCAGAAGAAACAGCATTTAGTAAAAAAGGATCAGGAGTTAACCCTGAAATATACTCAATATATTTTCGGAGGGCAGTTTCACTAGTACCAACCACATCTAGCATGCATGGATTGCCCGTCTTGTCTGAAAGTTCTTTCTGTTTAAAAATTAATTCTTCAGTTTTTTTCTTATCAAATATTCCTTTTCCTTCATCCTTAACTTTTTTATCTCCCTTATGAAAGACGCTTCCGATCAATACAGTCGGAAATTCACCTGGTTTCCCGCCGAACTTTATTCCCTCAATCTCTATTACTTGTTGCTCTCGATTAAAATTTATCATTTTATAGAGGATAATGTATGAAAATAGCTGATATTGAATTATCATTCTAAAAGGTAATAAAATTAACCATTAACAAAATCGGAGAACTTTTACCATTCCAGCGATTTATAATTCTTTAAAGGTAATTTGATGGTACTTTGGGTGCGCTGGGATTCATAAGATGCTAAAACGATTTCTAGGCCAGCTCTGCCATCGTATATGGTGGGAATCCACTCTTTTGGAAATCCAACATCTTCATTTGAAATGTTTAAAACTTGATTGATGAAACTACGTATCTCTCGAGCATAAGAAACATTCCACGAATCTTTAGGAAACGAAATTTGTTCCTCCTTAATTTTACTTGTTTCACTTTTTCGAGAACGCTTTTTTATTGTCATTGGTTTTAAGAAATATTCATTTGGAACGTCAAAAAAATAGGTTCCTTTTGTTCCGTGGACTCTCCCCGATTCTTCTCCATAAACGCTCCCTACAAAAGCTTCAGAGCGTTCAAAAAGACCAACTACATCAGTTTCTTTAAAATTTAATAAAACGGAACAATGATCTTCATTCACTCTACTTTTATGAATTCGCCTTACTTGGGCACTTACACTCTTGACATCTCCAAACCACCACCTGAATAAATCAAAATAATGTGGTCCATGATCCAAAAGATCTCCGCCTCCACAACACTCATTTGTTATCCTCCACATTCCTGCTTCCTTAATTGCATCTTCACTAAGATTTTTTCCTAAATTTGGCATGGAATGATACCAAGATACTGAAGCGTGGAATACTTCACCAATCTCTTTTTCACTAATTTTTTCTTTGATGAATTGGAAGCCTAAATCAAACCTTTTTTGCGTAGCAGCTTGAAAAATGACATTATTCTTTTCTACAGCTTTAATCATTTCATCTACTTCTTCTAAGTTTATACCAATAGGTTTTTCACATAGAATATGTTTTCCGTTCTCAGCCGCTTTAATCACTTGCTCAGCATGAAACCAATGCGGAGAACATATACTAACTGCCTCAATTTCGGGATCTTCCAATAAGTCGTTTGGATCGTGATAAGTTTTCAAGACATTATACTTTTCTTTTGCGCGTTTAAGATGCAACTCGAGTGGATCTGATACAGCTACTATTTCAGCTAAAGGAGATCTAGAATAATTTGGTAAATGTCCGATGTTTGCTACTGTTCCGCATCCGATTACTCCAATTTTTAACTTTTTAGTTTGCAATTCAATTAACCAATTTTTTGAATCTTAATATAATAAAACGCGGAATTATCTATAACTTTTATAATTTTGACATGGTTTAGGAATTTTTAACACATTTTTTACAACAACAAAGTTTAAAAAGGAGTTAAACATAATTTGTGGTAATAAATAAGATTTAGTTATAAAAAAATCAAGGTTCGTGGTAAAAAATGAAATCCTCCGAAGTTGATAAATTTGAACAAGAAACGGGTAAAAATTCCATTTGGAAGGGAAATATCACTAAAAATTTTCAAAAATGGGAAGAGGGTAAGAAAATTTATTCCCGTGAAAAAGAAAGGATCTCATTTTATCTTGATGCGAAGGAAAAAATAGAGTGGAAAGAATTCATTGATCAAAATCTTCAATTTAAGAACTTTTCTCAACTTATACGAAAAGTAGTACGAGTTTTTATAAATAATCCAAGTTCGATTTTACAAACTCGCTTTAGCATAACGGACCACGATTTTTATTATTTTATACATCAAATAAAAGAAGAATTGACCTTGATTAAGGGAAATGCGGAATTAATCATTCAAGAACGTAATTTGACCCTTCAAGATTCTTTATCCAAAAAGCTTGATTTAATAATCGATTCTTGTCGAGCAATTGAAACAAAAATTAATGATATTGATCAGGTTAATGATTATGATATTTTAATAGTGGATGATAAGGAAGAAACCATTAGACTTCTAATAGAATTCTACAAATCATATGATATTCAATGTAAGGGGGTTCTATACGCTTCTGAAGCTATCAAAGAATTGGAAAGAGTTCAACCTAAAGTTTTATTACTAGATATAATGCTTGTTGATATGAATGGAATAGAATTATATGATCTAATTCGTAAAAATCACAAATATGATCCAATTAAAATTTATATTATAACTGCTTTTCCACGCGATACCTTAAAAAAACAATTAGGGGACAGGAGTGTCGAGGGAAGTTTTTTTAAGCCTTTTAATTTTTCAGAACTCGAAACAATTGTCACTCTTTTTGAGAATTAAAAATGAACTAAATGGCAAAGCTCATATACCATTATCAAATCTACTCTTAACTCTTTCACTTATCGATTCGTAAAGTTAAACCTTTTACGATTTGATTAGGTGAGATTCTATGGAGTAATGCTTGATGGAGAATTTTAACATCCAGGGCATTTATATTAATGTTGTCTCCCGCATATCTATAAAACTTCGAAAGTCTTTTAATAGTTAAAATTCCTGGGTCACTTGATTCCTCTTTTTGTGATCCAAAATATCCCCCAAAGGCAGTAAACAGATTTGATGCCAACTCTATTTCTGCATCGTTGAATATTTCGTTACATTCTTGACAGATAACTCCATAATTTATAGCTAATCTTACAAATCGATGTTTTCCGATAATTTCTTTTTTACAGATAGAGCATTTTAAGCAGATTTTCTTCTTCGCTTTAATTTGTTCTTGATACATTATGACTACTGATGATTCCTTTCTTTATAAAGAGAAAATTGATTTTTTTTGAGTCACAGAAATAATAGTGATCTCAAAATAACTCGTTTGTCGAAGATCAAAGCTGTTTTGCTTCTATTTCAGTTAAATAAAAATCTATTGGCTTAAATAGATTAATTCAAAATGAAATGCATGGAAATTCAAAACCATCTTTCAAATGAAAAAAGAGGAGAATCTTTTCAACATGTTAAGATTAAGAGATATTTAATGAAAAACATCCCACAAGACAACAATATCAAGATAATTAGAGAAGAAGTCGCTATAGGGAATCGAATTGCCGACATTTTTTGTCAATTAGCCAACGATAAAAAAGTAGTCATAGAAGTCCAGCATTCAATGATTTCAGTTAAAAGTATTATTCAAAGAACTAGAGATTATAATGATAGCGATTGTCATGTACTCTGGGTTTTTAATGCAAGTTCATTTGATCGATACCCAAAAAATGAAGCTAGCGCTCGCGTTTTGAATTTTGAAAAGACTTGCCAGAAATTGTTCCATGGTAGAGTCTATTATATAAATGCGTTCGAAACGGGGAATCACACTCCTCTTTATCCCCTCTACTTTAACTGTTTTTATGAGCAAAAATTTCTTCCTGTGGGATTTAATTATTATCGAAAATCAAGATCACTAAAGAGTATTGTATTGGGGGAGTTAGAAAGTTTAGAACTTAAATTATTTAAAAATTTGAATCTAAAATTGGCTCGTTTTAATGACGAAAATGTTCGAGACCAATGTCTTAAAGAAATTAAGTTGTTTTTAGCAAATCAACCCCTTCTGACCAAGATCGTTTCCTCACTCAAAGAGCTTTCTGATAAAGATAAGCTTTTATGTGCTATAACAGCAAAATTTGGGAGAAAATATGGCGTGGACTTGATATATGACATTCTAAAACAAAAAATAAAAATATATCTCAATGGGAACGACTTACATGTCATGAAATCATACTTTACACATTAAAAATAATAGAAGAAGAAAAAAAAATTAATTTTTTTTATCTATGGTTTTTTGCCTTTTCATTTGATCATTGGTGGACTCGACATCTTGAAACATTAATTTTTTAATCTTGTTCATAGTAGTCGCCCATTTTATTTCCCAACTGAAGTTTTGTTTTATTGTCAACTAAAATCTCTCCAAGAACTTTTTTTAAATGGGATTAATTGCAGTTCTTTTTAAATAAAAAATTTTAAATGAATTAACTAAATAATCCAAACTTCACACCTGATAAAATTCCGAGAAATGTCGTAATTAACGAAGTAATTCCGATTATAATTGTGATTAAGATAGTTATATTTTCTTTATTCAATTTTTAAAAACCTCTTGAATGTTTTTTTTTTAATTTTTTAATTTCTTGCTTTAAGATTTGCGACCATTTTTATTGCTCAGTACAAAAGCATTACTTCAATTGATTTGAAGCAATTCTTTGGATATTATTAAGAATTTTCTTTATATTATCATCGGATTCCCTTTTTTCAATAACTTTTTGTAATAATTCTTCTCGGGTGATTCCTATGTTAGCAAAAAAAGTTTGATTGCCTTCTTTATTAAATGTACTATTTAAAATTCCTTTCGCAACTTGCTTATAAGTTCTAAGCCATGACTTTCTGGAATTTTTGCGTTTAATGGCATCCTTTTCTTGTCGAATCAATTCAGCATATTGCAAAGCGTATGTAATTCCTCCATAACGATAGAAATCATGAAAAAGTGCGACCTTAACTACGTGACAATTAGTAAGTAGTGGATCTCCTTTTCCTTTTTGTATAAGACCTTTACCTTCTAACCGAGAAATGATCTCTTGCTCATTATAGTCAATGACATGATATGGATAGAGTAACCTTGGGCATTCAACTTGCATTTTCTCCTTCTCACTTTGTGATAAATACCATTTAAGATCATTTTCATTATCTCTGAAAATAAATAAAGGAGTACCATCTTCGATTATATTTTCAGGATGAGTTTCATAAAAGTAGCGCGCAATTTGGTCGGGAGAGAAGCCAATAATGACGTATGGAATGTTGCGTTTTAAGGCTTCCTTGATAATGATCGTATGGATCAAGTCGGTACATTTATGACAAATTTCCACTGTCAAGGCTTTTTCAGGAGAATTATGATTGAAAAAGTAATATTGGTATAATTTTTTAAAGGTAGGATTAGCATCTTCGATTAGAATATGATTATCATACAGCTTCATCTTATTCAAAGTATCTTTCATATTCTGCTTTGCTACACTCGTCATAAATCCAGTGTCAACAGATATGAGTAAGGGATTGAGATGATATTCATTTACAAACATGTCAATCAATGCAGTGGAGTCTTTCCCTCCTGAGTAGCCAATTACACAATCATAATGAGAGCCATCGTGAGTTTGCTGCATTCTTTTCGCGGTTTGTTCCCAATCAATTTTTTTAGCTATTCGTTGCTCATCAGTAATCTCTCTTTTTGACCAGTTTGGGTTCTTATATGTAGGATCTGCACAAAAATTACAGAGATGATCCTCATTAATATCAATACCTAAGAATCCATCCATTAAGATACAATTTTTACAGATAATATTATTTAGAGTCATGATATTTCATCATTTTTACATCAGAATCTAATGGAGATATTTAAAGGAAAAAATTAGGTGAATTGAGTACTTGTTTCAGAACAAAAAGAGAAATAACAGAATAATAAAAATACTAAAAACTATTTGCTTTTACACGACGTAATAATATTATTCCTTCAAGAATCTAAGAGCTTCTTTAAGCACTTCTTTTCTATTAGACACTGCCAAGTTATGCCCATAATCATCATATAATATTAATGTCGAATTTGGAATGCCATCAGCAGTCGTGCGAACATCATCAACATCATAAGCAACGTCATCCACTCCACTCATGATTAATGTTGGAGCTGAAATTTCTGACAATCTATCCCTGAAATCCATTTCTCTATCCGCTTGTACTTCTATTAAAAAGTCATTAGGATACTTTAAATTCCGAAAAAATAATTTTCCAATTAATCGGATGAAAGTTTTAAGGAGAGCCCGTTTAATTCCGGGAGAATAAACCATTTCCAAGGTTGCAGCCATGCTCTTTCCGTATTTTTTTTGCTGGAAGTAATCTGCGCCTTTTCTTTCGATTTCCTTGCCCTTCTCACTTATCCTGAATGCTGCAGAAACAATGACCACTTTCCGAACTGTATCGGGATGATTTGCGGCTAAAAAATGAGCAATTTGCCCTCCTGTGTAGACTCCGATAACATCCACAGGTTCATTGAACTCTCGTCGGATAAGAGTAGCATAATCCTCAGCCATTTTATCCATGAAATAACCTTCTGGTAAATTAGGTCTTCTTCCGATGAGATATACAGTATAATCGTCTAAAAACGGTTCAGCATCTTTTTTAAATTGTTGTAGAACGAATCCGGAAGGTGGTTTGTGTTCAGTCGATAACGCTTCAATATTTAACAAGATTTTTGATTTAATTCCAATCTTAGCCTAAGGTAATCCATCCTCGAAATAACCCGTCTCAATGGGAAATTTCTTTTTACGATCTTTTTCTGGAGAAACATTCATTTAAGCTCGTCATCGATTCTTTTTTTGATATATGAAAATAATGAGAATGATTTTATTAACTTTCTTGGGATAGGTTGATACTTGAAATCTGATTCTACTGGAATGATATATATTATAAATGAAATTATTTGACGTTGATACCCATTTTTTTGAAAAAAAAGAGAGTGATTATTTTACTCGTTTTTGTACCACGTAATGGGTTCTCAGCGGTTCAGAATGCGGGAAAATAGTCTTGATGGCTCTATCGTTGTTAGCCCAGATGGTGGTTCCTTCCGCAGAAATGATGCCATACATCTCTAACGTGAGCCTTCCGATATTATTAAGTGCAGAAAATATTCCCTTACCAGAATGATCCTTATTTACCATGGCAGTATCCACATTGCACCTCGAAAAGGATTCCCCCGCCCATAATTGATAAAGGTTTGGCAAGGAGAGAATGATTCCTACCAGCTCTCCAGTATCTCGCTTGAAGGCACAAGGAGCCCAATATATGATATTTCTTAAT
>CAZWEM010000007.1:16570-123970 GCA_964632315.1 uncultured archaeon | reverse complement strand
TTTAAATATTTCATCCGTTTAAGATTACAAAATGATATTGGAAGAGATTGTAGGCGATTATACATCAACTCTAATCTTTCGAGCAATTTTAGATTCCCAATTGATTCTGGAAGTGAAATAAGAAGATTTCCTCTTAAATTTAATTCAACTAAATTGACTAAATTGCCTATCGACTCTGGAAGTTGTTCTATTTGATTTCCTGATAAAAATAGCCTTCTAAGGTTTGTTAATCTCCCTATTGAGGGATCCAACGAAGGTAGTGTATTTCCGTTGAGAAAAAGCGAATCGAGTTTGGTTAAATTGAATATAAATGATAAAATCTCTTTTGAAATTATATTTCCAGCGAGATCTAAGTATTTGAGTTCTTTCAGATTGCTAATCGATAGAGGGAGTTCTGGTAGTGGTTCTCCAATGAATTCAGTTTTATGACCACCAAGTTGAAAATAGGTTCTCAAACTCAATCTTATAATGTGACCATCCTCAACAACATAACCTCTCATATAATATGTTTCTAAAACTTGATGGCCCTCAACATCAATAAAGGGCTTTTTTTCAAATAAAATATCCTTCTCTTCTAAAATTTCTCTACTTAATCCTTCTATATCCTTTAGAAAGGAGAGTTCTTCGATAGGGAGGGAATCATTGAATTTTGTGTTTGACAAAGAGTGACACCACCTATATTATTTTTGTCAAGGTGGTTATTAAATTTAATATTTCTGACTACATTATTATTTTTGAAATTTAATCACAAATTAGATATTTTAGGCTGAAAATCTCCTTCAAGCATCTTATTGACTAATTGAAGAAGAAAGCTTTTTATATCATCATTCCGAATGTTAACAATCTCCATGAGAGTGCGCCTAAAATCAACTTGATCTAAAAAACCTAGTACTAGCATGATGATAATGAAATTAAGATGGTATTGATTTGATTTGGAAACAATTGACCCATCTTCTATCCCTTTACTTATTGTATCCTGCCAAATTTGCCTATATTTTATATAAGATTCTAATAGTTGAAACAAAATAAAATTCTGCTTCATAGGTTCTTTTTTTCCCTTAGCAATTTTTCTTTTTAAGATACTATTATAGAAAATCTCTTCAATCGGAATCTTTAATTCATGACTTCTATCAAAAAATCTTCGTAATAGTTTAGAATAATTTGGAAATTCTAAAATTCCTTCAATTAAATTTTCAGTCAGAAGTAAGGCTATCTCTTTCCCATTATATTTACTTATATTAAATAATTGATATTCTTCAATCCACTTTTCAATTTGCACGATTGCAATATTGAAATATATTTCTTCTTTTGCATTAAAATAATTATATAAAGTTGCTCTACTTAGAGCAGCTGATTCTGCTATTTCCTCCATTGTTATCGCTTCGAAACTTTTTTCGGAAAATAATTTCTTAGCTACTTCTAAAATAAAACTCTTTTTGCGTATTACTTGCCTTTCTTTTTTCGTTAATTCTTTAAAGTTTTGGTGTTCTTTTGAATTCATATTAAAAATCATTGAATAATAATTATACAATATGTCTAATAATTATATTTAGAGTATAAAAATTTTAATATTATGGTTCTTTTCCTAATTTAGACGCGATGTCTAAAAAGAATACAAAGAATATAAATTAAAAAATCCCGAACTTTCGGCCACTTGTATGGAATATAATCGCTATAAATGAAATCTGAAAGAGATTTAGCATTATGGATAATAACAATGAAAATATAATTAAAGTTTTGATTGTAGATGATGATCCAGATCTATTAAAGTTATGTTCTTTTCATTTTAATCTCTTAGGTTTAAATGTTGTTGGAACGGCTAATAACGGAATTGAAGCTTTAGAAATGTTAAAAGATTCAATTATTAAACCTGATGTAATTGTTATGGATTATCACATGCCAAAAATTAATGGGATCGAGACTTCGAAAATGATTCTAAAAATTGATAGTTCTTATAAAATTATTATGATAAGTGCTTACCAATCCATTAAAAAAAAAGCACTCTCCAGCGGGATCCATGAATTTATTGAAAAACCCTTTGACTTCCAGAAGTTAGCTGAAAAGATAAAGGAATTAGCACAAAATTGATTTTAATAAATAAACTTAGGAAAATAAATTTAAAATAAAAAAAATAGAATTAAGTTACTATTTTAAGTCTTTTTTTAGTATTAAAAAACTTACTGCTCCTAAAGCTAAAATAAGTAGTAGAATGTTATAGCCAGGAATTATAGGTTTTTGCCCTGGAATTTGTACTGTAACTTGTATACAATCAGAGAGAGTGTCGCCTTTATCATTATGCGCAACAACAACAAAATAATACGCTCCATTCTCGTATCCATTTATAGCCATTTGTAATTCAGTTGTACTTTCTCCTAACATTGTTAATGTACCATTAATTTCTGTTATGAAATTAGATGAGCGATAGACTGAATAATGTATTGCTTCAGAAGAAGCTGACCATATTAAATCAAATTTACCATCAGTATCTGGGTTCCCTGTATTCGAAGTTAATGTGAAATCACCAGGAGGTGGGTATTCTACCATAATTTCCAAACAATTAGAAGGTGTGTCCCCAAAGTAATTATGAGCAACTATTATAAAGAAGTAAGTTCCATCTATATAATTCGTCAATGTCAAGTTTAAATTTTCGACTTCATCTGCTATTAAAGTCAAGCTTCCATTAATTACCATAATATAACTTGAATAGACATACACTGAATAATTCTCTGCCCGGTATGCTTCGGTCCAAGAAAGAACAAAATCACCATCCTTATCGGGATCTCCAGCATCTGAAGATAAAGTAAACGGATCTGGAGGAATTTCTGGAATTGAAACGTTAACTTGAATACAATTAGAGAGAGGATCACCATAAGGGTTGTGCGAAACTACAATAAAATAGTAAGTCCCATTCTCATAACCACTCAGCTCCAAGTTTAAGTCTTCGATCTCATTGTCTAAAATGGTTATCCTACCATTTATAATGTTTATTAACTGAGAATGTTGATAAATGGTGTAGTTATCTGCTCTTTGAGATTCAGTCCACATTAATTTAAACTTACCATTATAGTCCGGAACATCTGCAGTTGATGATAAGATGAAAGGATCAGTTGGTGCAATTATTGTTAATTCTGCATTTGTATCAAAGAATTCAAATTCATAAAAACTACTCCCTCCGTTATAATAGAATGTTCCATTCAAAAGAATTCCCGTACTTTGCTCATACCATGCGATTCCTCCTGATTGATTCAGATCCTCGAGTTGCCACACTGCTACTGGACCAAATCCCGGAAGATCGTAAAGGAATTCTTTAGATACGTTAAAAATATGATCCCCTTCTCCATCAACAGCAATAGGGATCATATCAGACAAGGAGATGTTAGTAAATATGAAAATGGGTGTATGATAACCATCCCCAAAAATTGAACCTCCTGGCATGATTCTATTCTTCGCATTTACTAGCCAATTATATGTCATGGAAATTCCCATATATTCCACTCCTAATGATTGCTGATAAGTATTACTTTCAATTAGAGTGTAGGTAAAATTAGCATTGTAAATGTAACTGCTTTCAGTAAAATTGTATTTTGCATATAATCCGTTAAACAATTCAGTATCAAAAAGAGTTACTATTTGCGATTCATAGTTATTATCTAAATATGATTCAAGTGGAATAGAAGGAGCATATGCAGTAAAGTTATATTCACCATATTAAAATCAAATTAAGAGTAAAAAATTCTATGAAATGGTTCTACTCATTTTGAGTGAATTTCTTCACCAGTTCTGATTTATTTTTAATTTCGATTAATATATCTCCCTCGCATTTATTTTGAGAATACAATAAACAATTTTTTAGATCTGGACTTAAATTATACTTTATTTCTAATGCGTCTAACCAACAACATACGCGATAAATCACCCCACATTCGTATCTTTGTTTCACTCCTATCATTTTCATTCCCTCAAAAGCAAAGCAGGTGTTCATTTCCCAGTGTAGTTTGTTGGGTTTGGAAAAAGTATATTCAAACTTCATAAACTCGCCTTTTAATATACTAAATCCATTATCGATGAACTGTTTTAGATCCTCGAAGGTTTTAATATCTCTACTTTCCATTCCTGATGCATGTTGAATTCTTTGCATTTCTATATTAGACAAGTTCTTAATTGCTCCCTTATTCAGCCTATTTGCTTCTTGAATTCCGTATTTTTTATAAACATTATAAAACCATGCTCCGTCATGAGTCATCCAACATTTAAGAAGTAGTTCCTTCAATTCTTGTTTATTAAGTTTATCAAATAAAA
This sequence comes from uncultured archaeon, assembly GCA_964632315.1. GTDB lineage: Archaea > Asgardarchaeota > Lokiarchaeia > Sigyniarchaeales > SOKP01 > SOKP01. Next base: position 119,671 of record CAZWEM010000007.1, on the reverse strand, counting down.
TCATAATATGATTAAATGTGAATCATTAGAATTTTAATCTAATTAAATCACCAATTTAATAAGTTGTACGAAAAAAGAAAATAGATATTGAAAACTCTATAGTTCTAATTCCTTGAGTTTCTCTTGAATAGATTTAGTCTTTTTAGGTGTTAAATCGTAAACGAGAACAAATACAACAAGAGCAATGAGAGTCAAGATCATTGGAATGAACGCAGTATGTAGTCGAATACCGAATTGTGCTAGCGGTGTTTGAGTTGCTGATTTTGAATTAAAACCTGTTAAAGTGTGGGTAATTGCGAATATCAAACCTTGTGCAATTAAAGAGAAGCGAATAAAGGAGGTGTATACGCCCATTAAACTTCCCTCAATATGTTCTTTAGAATCTACAACGGCTTCATCAATTGCGTCTGCTAATACGGGATTTTGTCCAATTCTCAAAGCTCCTCCACCTATACCTAAGAATATAGCAGCAAGTATGAATCCAAGAGTATCCGTCGCAAATATGAAAGGTAGTAACCCAATTGTATTCAAGAATACACCAATTATCAACATTCTCCTATTATTTTTCATTTTTTGTGATAGAATTAACCAAGGAAACAGTGAAAGAACTACTCCTAAGATAAATGGAGCCAAAATTAAGATTGCCATGCTTTCTTCTTCTTGAAGTATAAAAATTGTGACATATTGGATTGATGCTGTTAAACTTGCTCCTATAATTCCGTCCATTAAAAATACTAAAATCACGACCATGAAATTTTTATGTGTAAGTACGATTTTTAATGAGTGAAAAAAGGAAACAGGTTTTTTTCCTTCTTGTTCTCTCACATAACGTTCTTTTAAATAATCTCCCTCTCGGTGTCCTGGAATCGAAGCAGCAAAAATCCCAAGATTTACGATTACAAACCCCCAGGCCATAATACCAAATGTTGAAGGGATTTCTACATCTATGAAAAGAGGCGGTATTATAAATCCAACTGCCGTCCCAATAATTCCCATGAGCATTCGCCAAAATCCAGCTTTTCGTCTATCTGAATCTAAACGAAACTTGTCAGGATATAAAGCAGTATGGTTCAAATTCGTAATAGTATAAAATAATTCATAGAGACACGTGGAGATTAGAATCCATGAGAAATATGTCCAAGCAGCGCTTACAGGATCTAAATTCAAGGGAGTGAATATAACTGCGAGAAGTAAGATTGCAGGTATGCCCCCAAAAATGTACCATGGATACCTCTTTCCGTACTTCCTCCAAAACTTTCTAGGACGGTCTGCAATATAGCCAAATAGAGGGTCATTAGCTATATTCCAAATCGCGAAAATCGTATAAGCAAGAGTCACGATCCATATGTCTAATCCAATAACTACTTCCCAAAATAAATAGAAAAAACCTCCAAAAATACCATTATATATTTGCCACAGTAAATCAGCCGATCCATAGGAGATCATCGTACCAGTTGATTGTTTTAGCGCATTTAATTCATCTGATTTTAAACCATTTTTTTTTTCAAATTCATTCATAAAATCTATTTCTATCTGAGATTTTAAAAATGTTAGGAAGGAAAAAAAATAAAGACCAGATTTGATAATTAATTATTTTAATTTACGTTATTAAAGACCTACCATAGCTAAAGCATCTTTTGCTTCTAACACGGGATACAAGTGATATTTATAACCATTTATGCCCATATAACCTGAATATCTTTTGGTAATTGCTTTTAATCCTTCAAAATATTTGCTTTCATTCTCAATTTTATAAATGGAGAAAAACGTATAATCTCCCGCTGCGGTGTTGAATACATGTTCGGTTATTACGAAATCAGGCAACTTAGGTAGCTTCTGGAATGTCTTTCCGACTTCCATGGCAACATGAGCTGGAAATGTTCCCATGCATACAATATATACCATTTAACTAACCTCCTTGATTAGGTTTATTACATTTTAAATTTATCTAAAACCGATAATTCATTTTAATTAGATTTCGTTAGAAAGAAATTAAGACATTTTTGTATAATAATGTTTTTAAAAATATGAAAAGAAGTAAAAAAATTATAAATCCGGAATTAGTTTTAATAGAGTTGCAACAGCGGTTCCCTCTTCTGTACATTGAATGGAATCATCTATCATGTGAAGGCGTTTTAATTTTTCTAAAACTGCATTAATATCTGCTTTTAAGGTCAAATCTCGCTTTTTAAGAAATTTCGTAATGCTCATTGCATCTTGGTGACCATCAAAAATAGCAAATAATACATCTCGATCATCTTTTTCCATGAATTTAATGTATTTTTGAAACTCAGCGATTAAATAATTGGTTCGAACGTTTATAGCAAAAACCACTTTATCACTCTTTAGCTTCTGAATGCTTTCAAATGATTCAATCTCTTCAATACCTTTGGTTTTTAAATGATTTATGAGATCTCTAAGATAAAAACTAGACTCAAACTCTTCACTACGGGCAATTACTAGGATCTTCTTATCCAAACTTTTTGCATTTGAGGATTTTAAGTAAGGACTGACTTTAGAATCAATAATTTGATGTGGATATAGTAAGTCTGCTTCAAAAATTTCTTCAATTAATTTAGTTACTGGCGCATCTTCGAACACTTGTCCATTAAAATCCTTTAGTCGTTCTTCGTAAATTTGCTCAAAGGTGTTATTGAACTTTTTCAGTTTGTCCTTTAGTGTCTGGCTAGGTCGCTTCAAAAGTAATAAAGCTACTCGACTATGATTTCCTTCATTAACTATTATTTTAAACTGCCTATATGATAATTCTTCAAGTCCACCTTCTGCAGCAGTGATTTTTGTTCCAATCTCCTTTCCAAATGACGAGATAGCGCTTAAAAATCCAGATATGAGTGTTTCATCAATTGGAACGTCGGCAAGACTCTTACTGTAACAAGGAACACCATGTTCAGTTAATATCAGAATATACTGAATATTTTCAACATCAGATAATTTTTGATACAATTTTCTTAAAGATTCTTCTCTTCTTCGACGTTTAGGAACAATCACTGCTCTATGAATCACAAAACCTATTCCAGCAATGATCGCAGCTGTAATGCCTATCATTGGGAGAAGATCTAAAAATAGTAGAAATTCATTAACGACACGAATGTTTCCAGATACAATAGATGATGCTTCATAATAACTTAACGCATCAAATTTAACTCGAATTTTATAGTTATTACCAATTGGAAGGGAGAGAGATCCGACAGCGATACCATTATCACATAGAGCGGTAGAATTTGAAATTATTTCATCATTTGCATTAAGAACTTCAAATACGATTAGCAAACCATCTAGAGGAGAACCAAGTTCGTCAGTAACTCTCACTTCAAATGGATAGGTATCAATTAAGTATTGATTTTGTATGGATTGAATAAATTCGAGTTTCACTTGTATTTTAGGATATACTGCTCTTACTGATGAGACACCATATCCATTAATTTGATTTGTCCCCAAAAAAGTTATTGTATAATTAAGATTACCTGTGAATGAGTTCGCTACTCGATATTCATAAATAAGAGTGTTATTGACATCAATTAACTTTGTATAGGTTTCTACTGTAGTGCCATATATAAAGCTAAAACTTACCTGTAAGTTTTCAAGTGAAATTGAGGAATTTTCACAAAAGAATGCCAATGAAAACTCGAGTGTCTGGCCAAAACGAATTGTTGTGGGCAATGGACTTAGCGTAAAACTAGAACTCCATTTAGGCAGAATCATGTCAAAACGTGAAGTTATATTGTAGGAAACTGTTGTTGATCCAAGATATTCAAAGAAAATGGTTATATTTTGCTCGCTATCTTCAATTTCCGGAATGATATAATCACATTTTCCATTAACATCAGTATATAATTGATCCGTATAAAAAGGAAGATCTAAATCGCTTCCATAATATGCAGAGAAAAGAATGATTCGGTTTTGAAGTGACTCGCCTCCTTCCGTGATATTTATCTGTAAACCATATCGAGCGGAATATCCAATTCTTAGAGAATTTGGAAATTCATAAATGTTCAAAAAGATTGGAATCTTTCCTAATATTGGTTTTTCTATGTAAGAAGTGCTGCTTTCAATATTGTCTTGTCCATTATAAATCGCTTGAATTGAAATGTTTTGTCCTTTATACTGCGACGAAATGATGTAATAATAAGTACTTATTCCCTCAAAATTCGTTGTTGTCGATATGATGAAGCTTTCTGAAGTCCCCAATGTTATATTTAGAGAGACTGGTTGATTTGCAATTCTGGTACCATTTACAGCATAACTCAAAGTTGTTCGAATTTGGAACTCTTTCAAAATACGTATAGTAGTTGGAAGGGTTATCTGTAGTGTTGTGGATTCTTGTGGTAAAACTTTAATAGAAATGATATTGCTTTGACTATCCTCGCAATTAATGGCTGTTCCATTTACATATAGAGAATAATTCCCTGCACTTAAACCCGAAAGAGAAACAGTATTTTGATAAACCCCACTAAGAAGATGGGTTAAAAAACCTGTTTCTATAGTTGAATTTCCCTCTTGAATGTAATAGGTAAGTGATGCTAAATCGTTTGGTCGGGGATTATTTGGATCGATTTTATTTACCATGCTAGCAATGATTGAGATAGAACTTTGAGCATAAACGGGATCGATCGGTTGTAAATTTATTTGAGTTGGAATTTTATCGATAAAGATTGTTACTTCTTCTTTTCTCACGTTGTATCCGCCAGAGGTACATCTAATTTCAAGGGTTTCGTTATTTAAATACATACTTCCCGATTTAGTTGACGCATTTAAACCGGTAGTGTCCAAGGTTAAATCATAAAGACCACCACCTATCTCAACCCCTTCAAAATAATTTTCTGTTTGTCCAATTGTTCCAATAACTAAACCTCCCGTAAGGGGAGTTCCCGTGTCTTGATCTGTCAAATTAATCCTAACAATACTATTTACTGAATCATTCACGTATGGAATATTGTCAGAATCGATTATCCAGTTAGAAATATCGTAATATGCGCCTGAAATGATGTCAAATTCAATGAAGAATTCTGCAACGACTTTTAAACTTGTTTGTAACACTTGAGTACGATGTAAATACTTTGAAATAACAAAATAGAGCGAATAGGTTCCATTTGGTGCTCCTTCAGTGAATAATGATATGTTATATTCTCCAGCTCCAAGATAAGTTACTTCATCCACCTCATATGACCCCGTCCACGCTTTTCCCCACTGTCTTAACGTACCCGTGGAGTTTTCATAAACAACAATATTTGCTCCATCTATGCCAAAATTTAGATAAGTGGTATACTCTAAAGTAAAATTGGCGATATCTCCAGAGTCAACCTGTGGGTCGAAATAAGTAAACTGTGCATTCGTACCATTTAGGATGTAAAACTGCACTATTAAAGATCCGCGTCGAAGAATGTTATCTGAAGGGTTCGCACTATCATTCCATTTAAATCGCAAGTAGTAAAGACCCAAATCGTAATTTTCCCCTAAATCTAAGGTTCCTATAACATGTTCTCCAATTGAAGAAATATATTTCGGAAATCCATTCATTAATACTCCAGATGAATTATACATCTCGATACTATAATTCCCTTGAATGTTTTCCTTAAGGCTTAAATTATAGAGGATTGTATCATCCATATTAAATGATGATAATCCTAGATAAGCTAAACTGTTATTCAAAGAGTAACTATAAACATAATTTGGTTGATATCCAAAAATCTCCCAATTTCCCGAAGCAAAAGCGTTTTCAATTTTAGCACTTTGTAGAGAATTCAAGACAGAATAATTAAACCGAATCAATTGATCGGTATAATCAATTAGAGTAGGAGAAGAAGCACTGAAAATATCCCAATTCTTGCTTTGTGACCCATTTAAGTCTAACGCTGGCAAATTTATGAAACTGAGTGAGTATGAAGAAAAATTAAATAATTCAGTGAAATTTGCGTTAATTAGCCATGTGTAGGAAAAAGTATTATCATAAGAAACATTCCACACCCCTTGCACTGCGTTGGCCCCTTCAATTGAGTAACTCGCGATAGCTTGATGTGTTTGGTTACTTTTGAAAATTATTTCTTGTAATGAGTTAAAATTGAGAAAAAGTTTTCCTAGTAATCTCGCATTATCAGTCCTAAATTGAAAATTATGAATTTGTCCTCCCATCCATGAGGAAGTGCCTACAAAATAATAATTGCTATTTATCTGAACCTCAGGTGACCCATCTACGCTAATATAAAGTTTGGCACTATTAATATCTTGTTTATAATTAATCGTAAAGTACACGTCATCTAAATAATGGGTGAGATCGATATGTGGGTAAAAGTCATTGTTAAATAATACTCCAATTTTAAAGCCAAGATTATTTGCTTGCAGTAGTTCTTCATATTCTTGAGATAGACTGAAATTCATTGCAATCCAAGGAGACATAAGAAAAGTACCTCCGACTTCTGCTTGTGATAATGGAAGTACTTCAATTAATTTTACTTTCCCCGTATCGAGATCTTCTAAATATAGTACAAATGAAGCATCCTCGGTATTCTCAAAAGGATTTGAATTGATTATGTCCTCATCAATTAACTTATACTTATATTGTAAAGACGCAATTTCATATTTAGTGGATGTATTTACCATAAATTCTATTGATTCAAAATTAGCAAGGATCAGGTCAGCATCGCCTCCATGAGTGGGGTTTTTCGCCCATACTCCGAAATCAAATTTATTGAACTCAAGTAAACCATTTACTAAATCTGTAATATTATAGGTACGAGAAATAGTACCATGATTAATTTCTCCTTGAACACTGGTATTGTTGTAAACCATCAGAGCGGTCTCTGACCCATTGAAAGGAATATCTCCAGTTTTAGCTATTAGATTTTCCCCATTAACATATCTATCGTTAATTCTAGCAATTATTTCGTAATTATCCGAGGCTTCGAAAGTAGATTTTTCGTCTATACTCCATGTAATCTTCATTTGAGCATAATCTGGTTGAAATGGCGTTCGGAGATAATACCACCAAGCTGCTGAAGGGTTTCCTCCAAGTGATGAAACTCCTGGGTCAATTAAGGTTTTTAGGCTGTTCGAAGAATCATCATAATATAAATCAAGTGTATCCCATTGGGGGTCGTAGCTCCCTCCATAAGGAGAATCTAAATCTACAGAAAATCCTGGGTTTACGTGAAATAAATCGAAATCTTCAGATTTTTCGTCTTGTTCTTGAATTATTTTTCCTCTTGCTACATCTAATCCATTTGGGTTGATCTTTGATAATTCAGTATTCCAATAGGCATGATCACCAGCATAGAACCCGGGAAATTCCCTACGCTTTAAATTATATATGTTAATCCTTCCATATGTAGATTTATCTAAATCATTAAAGCTAAAATAACCAAGACCACTATCTACTTTTTCTTTACCCCAATAGTTTATTCCTGAAGTATATTGTATATCAAAATTAGGGTCCAATATGGTTTGATTCTTCTCATAAGGATCTAATGAAAAAGAGGCGGAACTGACATTCCAAGTTTGAGGGGTTAGGATCTCAAATTGAGAGCTTGGATCTACAAAAAAGTCTCTCTGAGATATCAAACTTGAGGCATTTTGGATTGTATGAAATGAAGAGTCATTGTATGTAGTATATCCCCCGATATCTGAGGGAATATCGCTTGTTTTTTGTCCAAACCCTTCATTCTCTTTATCTTTTAATATTAAATCTCTTGCTTCAATTTCATTTCCGTTGCTTTTTTGATTTATTTGAATGAAGTTAAAGGAAAGTAAAATGCTGAGTAATACAGTAAATATGACAAAGACTTTTATTACATTTTCTCTTTTTTTCATGATCTGAAACCATTTTATTTATTTTTACCTCAACCAAAATAAGACTAAAATAATCAGAAAAAATATAATTGTAGAATTATATAAAATTAAGTGAAATAAATCACAATCTTCGACATATCTCTTTATTCTTCAAACAAGAATAATATTAATTATAAAATGCATTTTTCATTTTTATGATTCACTTGAATTTTCAAGAAGAAAAAAAGAATCTTTGGATATTTTTCTTTTTATCATTCGCAATTTCTTGGCTTCTTTGGATTCCGAGTATTCTGGTTACTGCAGGAATCATTGCTTCTGGACCAATCCAAATTCTTGGCAATTTCGCCATCTTTGGACCTTTTATTGCAGCTTTCATCTTATCATACTTCAAAGCGGAAAAGGGTGAGGTAAAGAGATTATTTTTAAGTGGGTGGAATTTTAAATTTCATAAAAAATGGATTATAGCATTGTTCATTCCCATATTCATTTCTGGATTAGCAATTCTCATCGTCAGTTTTATGGAACCGATGGACAGGTTTCAATATGCTCCACCATTCATTATGTGGATTCCTAACTTTATCCTCTATTACTTCATTGGTGGGCCATTTACAGAAGAATACGGCTGGAGGGGGTATGCATTGGATCGTTTACAATCAAAATTTAATGCCTTGTATTCAAGTCTAATTCTCGGTTTTATCTGGGGGATATGGCATCTACCCTTGTTTTTCATTTCGGGTCCTACTCAATCTTTCATTCCTATCTATGAGTTCATACTTATTCAAATGCTTTCTTCAATTTTTTACACGTGGATTTTAAACAATAATAGAGATAAAAACGGTAATGTCAATGTTTTTCTTGCAATTATGTACCATGCGATGGGAAATTTCTCATCAATGATTTTTCCCTACTGGGTGACTGATCTAGGAAGGTGGATATTTTTTTTCATTAACTTATTAGTTATAATAGTCATTATTATTACGTATGGGATAAGTACTCTCTCGAAACCACTCAAAGAAGTATAAATTATCCAATATCAAAAATTATTATATTTTCCCTTTTTTTATTCAATTTAAGAGGAATTCAAAACCATCTTTAGCAATATGAGTATTAGGGAAAATTATTTTCGCTTTCTTGCCTGCAATTTCACGGGCTCTAAAAGTTTTATAATAACTAGCATCAAAATGAGTTAAAATTAAGTTTCCTACATTGGATCTTTTAGCGATCTCTGCTGATTCTTCCGGTTTTAAATGAAGCCAGCCCCATTCCTCTTGACCCGGTTTATAAGAACATTCTGTAATCAGTAAATCCGCATTTTCTGCGAGAATATATAAATTGTCGCACATTCCGGTATCGGTGCAATAGGTAATGGTTTTATTATCAATTTTTAATCTAAATCCAAGAGTAGGATCAACATGTTCTAAAAGTCTAGTTTCAAAAGGAAAGCAAATATTGTGAAAACCCTCTTCAATTTCATGAATTTCAACATTTAGCGGTAATGAATTAATAGGTGAGGAATAAGGATGATCAATAATCATGTTTAATCCTTTCTTAACACCTTTATATCCAATAATATCGATTTTTTGAGAAAATTGAAGTTTTGCAAAACTATGAAATCCTATTATATGATCGAGATGTAGGTGGCTTAAAAGAATCACAATTGGCTTTGTACTTTTAACATATTCATCAATTTTGTAGATTCCATCACCAGCGTCCAATATGACATAAAAATCTTCAGTTTCGATTATAATTGATACTGTATTTCCAGTATCTGAAGCATACCACCCATTAGTTCCTAAAAAAGTCACTTGCATATTTTAAATCCACTCTGATGAGGTATAATATATTTGAATTATACATACTTTTTGAATTACATAGAGATTAAGGTAAAAAAAAATGAATTTTGGTGATATTCTCAACTACAAAAAGGGAGAAAGGCAATTTTTATTGGGAAACGAAGCAATTGCACGAGGAGCTCTTGAAAGTGGTATTAATGTATTTACTCATTACCCCGGTACTCCCAGTTCAGAGATTGGAACTGTTTTTAATGCAGTTTTTAGGAAAAGTGCATTAAATTGGGTTGAATCTAGTATCAATGAAAAAGTTGCTATAGAAATTGCTGGTGGTGCATATGCAAGAGGAGCAACGGCAATGGTAGCGATGAAAAATGTTGGTCTGAATGTTGCTTCCGATCCTTTATTTGCCCTTTCGACATCGAAACCAAACAACCCAAATTCGGCACTCGTGATAGTAGTAGCTGATGATCCTCAGGCGCATTCCAGTGCAGTAGAAATGGATTCAAGAAATTATCTACATTTATTTAAAATTCCTGCATTAGAACCAAGTGATCCTCAAGAGTGTTTAGAATTCACCAAAAGAGCATTTGAAATTTCGAGAGAATTAAAATTACCCACAATACTTCGCACGGTCACAATGGTAGCTCATGCTAGAAGTAATGTCCTACTAGGTGAGATAAAAACCAATGGTCTTCTCGAGGAATTCTCTTTATCCAAAGAGGTTAATGTTGCTTCAAGATTGTATTTTATAGATCTTAAAGATAATCAGATTTATGATAGAATGAATATGGCTTTAAAGTTATCAGAAGAAAGTCCTTTAAATCGTATTATTAAAGGAGATAGTACTAGTCAATTAGGAATTATTACAAGTGGAGTTTCTTATCATTATGTAAAAGAAGCAATTGACTACTTGGACATCTCGACACCCATTCTTAAACTTGGATTTATCCATCCCTTTCCCATGAAAAAAGTAATTAAATTTCTGAAGAAATTCAAGGAAGTTTTTGTCTTAGAAGAAATGGACGCTTTCATCGAGAATCAAGTTCTCGCAGTTGCTCAAATAGCAGGTATTAGAACTAAGATTTATGGGAAAGCCTATTTTCATTATTCTAAGGAAAAATCTTTGTTATCGTTAGTTGGAGAGCTCAATCCAACTAAAGTAACTTTAGCATTAAGTCACATCTTAAAAGATGAGATCTCCTCAAGTTTAATTAGGGACTTAGATTTGAAAATCCAAGAAGAACTTGTAACAGTTAAAAGATTACCAGTGATGTGTTCTGGATGCCCACATCGAACAACAGGATACGCTTTAAGCCAGTTAGTTAATAAAATTAAATCAAGCAAAAAATTAAATGTATACTTTCATCAAGATATTGGTTGCTATACAATGCTATCATATCCTCCACTTGGATTTGCTAATATTAAATATTGTATGGGCTCAAGCATTGCAACAGCGCAAGGAGTTGCCCATACAAGTAATGATTTAAATATATCCATAATCGGAGATGGAACTTTTTTACATTCAGGAATCCCTGCACTTGTTAATGCTGTACATAATAAAATTCCTATATTAATTCTAATATTGGATAATGGATGGATCGGAATGACTGGTCAACAACCCCATCCTGGGAGTAATACTGAAAATTATGAGGGTGGTGAGTATAAAGAAAAAATTGACTTAGAAAAGTTGATAAACGGTACCGGAGCTAATGTTAGTGTAATCAGACATGATTATGACGATGAACAGTATTTTCAATCTTTAAAGAATCTAATTTTAGGGAAGAGTGAGGAAGTTCTCGAAAAACATACTTTACAAGTTGTTTTGATCAAAGATGAGTGTATTCAAAAAGTAATCAAGAGAAGGAAACCAGAACTTAGGATTATTAATCAAGAAATGTGTACTGCATGTGGTTTATGTTACAATCAACTTGCTTGCCCAGCTATAAAAAGAGATGCAGTAAAAGTAATGATTGATATGAATTCTTGCTCAGATTGTGGAATATGTGAAGAGATATGCCCAAGTAAGGCAATTAGTAGAGAGGTGGAATAATGAAGTCATCAACTCAAACCATCGTCATTACAGGATTAGGAGGACAAGGCATCGTAAGATTTATCCAAATACTGGGAGATGCACTCATGAATAAAGGATTTACAGTAATGACATCTGAAACACATGGATTAAGTCAAAGAGGTGGAAAAGTAAAATGTTTCCTTCGGTATGGAAATAAGCTAACTTCACCAATTCCATTAAATCACTCTGCTGAAATAATCATCGCTCTTGAAAAAAGTTGCATCCTTGATGTGTTAGAGTATGCTAAGCTGAATAAAAATACAAGATTAATTATTACTGAATATAAAAAACTTCTAAAAAGTCAAACTTATCCTACTGATGATTACCTTAAGCATGTCCTTTCAGCGTATTCAAAAAAGATTTTCTATCTTGATATTATCAAAGTGAAGCATGATATGATATTTCTCAATACGTTCATACTTGGATTTATGTTATTATTTCTGCCGTTGGAGTATGAAAATCTTAAAACTTCAATAGAAAAATTGTTTTCAAAAGAAAACTTAGAAAAAAACCTAAGAGTCTTACATAACGGATTCGAACTCGCTCGGAGAGAGTCAGAAAAAAAATGAGAAAAAAGCAAAAACGGGGGAATTTAAGTGCATTACTGATTGGTTATGATAATAAAAAAATATATTTTTGGAAGATCTATAGCCACTCATTAAGAACACATGAAACGATTAAATTACCTCGTAAATGGCAAAACTTAGATGATAAGCAATTATATAATTTGCTTGAAGAAGTTGTAGATGTCATACGAAAAGTGGTTAAAGATGGCCTAAAAAGCATCTTAATCGCAAGCTCCTATAAGAAGGAATTTTGGAGTCAGTTCATGGAACATGTAACTAAGCATCATCAATGGCTCTTAAAAGGTTATAATCGAGTGAGTTTTGGAGAAGTTATCGGTAGGGCTAATACTCTTGAAAGTGCTAAAAATTTGGTATCTACAGAAGAATCAAAACAAGTTGTTAATGAAATCATTTCTAAAGAGATTTCCCATTTAAATGAGCGATTAGAAAAGATTGTTAATGCTGAAAATCCTAATGAAAGATTATTATACAATTTGGATGAGATTGAAGCAATTGTTTACGAAGGGGGTAAAAAGGACAAATCCGCCGCAAAAAAGTTAGATCTTATCATTGTCACTCAAAATTACATTAATAATCAAAAAAACAAGAATAGAATCCATAGGCTTACACAAATCGCAAATAATAAGGGAATAAAAGTAAAAATTATATCCATTGAAGATCCATCGGTTGATCGTTTCAATCAATTTGGAGGGATCTTAGCATTCAAAAAGGCAATATAATGCATAAAATTTAAATTACGCTCATTATTCGCTATTATCGGAACTATAATTTAGACGATAAACTAATTGATTAATCGGAAATTCTAAATGGTATTAAATATTAATTTTCAATTAGATGCTTATGATTGGCAAGGTTGTTAAAGAAATTGGATCTAAATTGAAAGTGGCGGGAAGATTAGAAACAAATCCATTATACATCTATGGATCAGAAACAATTCCATCGAATGGAGTTCCAATTAAAGATATAAATCGTTGCATAGCTCATGCGATTTTTGATCTATCGATAAATAACGAAATTGACTCGATTTATGTGGGAAATGGTGCTTTAGAGGGCTGTTGTCCAGGAGGTCAAGCATGGTTAGGATATAAATCCTTTCATTCTCAATTAAAATATTTTATTTCAACAGGATCGAAGAATTATAGGAATGGAGCCGCTGAATTTTTACTTGCTAGTCCAGATATAGCTGAGAAAGAATTAAATTCAATTGGAAACATTACTCCTATTGATAATTACACCGTAGTAAAAAAGTTTAATTCGATAAGTGATCAAAATCTTAATGTAAAAGAATTTTTATGTTTTGGACATTCAGAACAAATAAGAAACCTGTGTTCTTTAGCTTATTTTCAACCAGAGAAAGGATCTCTTGTAAAAATGCCGTGGGGTCCTTCCTGTGCTTCTTTTATTACCTACCCGGCAGGATTGACAGTAAAGCAAAATAATGACTTGATCCTTGGACCTACTGATCCAACGGGAAATTATTGGTTTCCTCAAAATTATTTATCTTTGGGCATTCCTATTAAATTTGCGGAACGTATGGCTAATTATTTGGATGATTCTTTTATAATAAAACGCCCGAAAGTTGCCTATCCCGAAAAAAGAAAATAACATCTGAATCCATACTTCTAGATTTAGTCGATTTAAAGCGAACTTAGAGCTGTTTTTGAAGAGATAAGATCTTTTTTTCTAATTTTTTGATTTTTGCATCATTTCCGTTAGCATTTCCATCATTATCTAGAAATTTAATTGCTTGTTTAAAGTGTTGAATTGCATTTACATAATCTTTTTTCTTTTCTGCTTTTTCTCCCGCTTCTAATTCGAACCCAATTTCGATTGATTTAATCTTTTTATCTAATTCAAGAACCATAAATGAGATTTTACCAATATCAGGCTCTAAATTAAAACCAGTTGCGATATAAAGCGCTTTTTCATATTCTTTCTGCGCTTCCTTGTATGCTAAGGCTTTATCAGCAGTTTCTCCTTTCTTGATGTAATTTTCCATCAACTTTTTCGCTTCCTCCAAATTCATATTTCGAATATTTTCTTTCAATTCATTTATTGCATTATCATTTGCAATTATAGGGGATATCAATTCATTATTTGCAATTCTTTGCGCTTTTACTTCTTGAAATTTTCTAACTTCTTGTTCTATTGCTTCTAAATTTGATGGAATAATGATATTTTTTTCCAATAATTGATAAATCTCATAAAGAATGACGTGAGGGCTCACTTGAAGAACTGATTGTACCTTATTGAGTAAGTTATTAATAAAAAAGAATTTTTTTGCTACTAAGAACTCGTTAGCAAAATCTACTATCGCTTTTTGAATTGAATTTCGATTTATCTCTTCTATATCATCTGGCAATAATTGGTGTGTTAGGATCATTGGAAAAACCAATTTGATATTAAACTTTTCGATAATGAAGCTGAATGTATCTTCAAAATCGAGTTGACCTGTTCTTAATAATCGCTCTATTTTATTATAATACACTTTTTCATATTCTTTTAAAAATTCCGATAAAAGATTTTTAAGATTAGAAGATGCTTGTTGATCTAAAACTAAGCAAACCCTAATAAAGGCACCACTCTTTAAGAGGATGTTGAAAGATTCGTACTGGAATTCGTAAAATTTCGGAGGGCTCACAACTCCAGCGCGGGTATCTATTGCTTTATTAGACGTAGAAAAAGTTATATTTGCTTGAATGAAGCCAATTAAAAGATCTACATCCAAGGTTCCACTCGAGACGGGGTAATCTATCACGAGGAGGCCAGAATCTTTGGTCAATAAGATTATGTGTTTGATGTTCAATACATCTAAAAATTTATACCAAATTAAGGATTGATGCATCTGAATTCGCTTTTCTTCCGAATCCATGATGGCTACTTTTATATTCTGACTCGTATCGAATCCTACTTGTGTAAAATAATTTATCACGCATTCCTTACACTTATTTGGGTAGAAAGTGCATTCTTCTTTATCTTTACCGCAATTAAAACCTATCCGACTGACTTGAAAGTAAACCATTATATACCAAACCCTGTAATAAAATTAAGTTAAGTCATTGATAATTATTTATCTCAGATAATTAACATAGACTCAACATTATTAATATTTTTGAGATTTATGGATTTTGTCACTTAGTAACGAAAAACGACTAATTTTGTACATATTATAATAGAACAAAATTTGAATTCAGTTTATTTTTTCTCTTAATCATTGAAACAAAGCTTAAATATTGGATTAACATAATTTAGAAATGCAAAATAACCTAATTGAAATTCAATTTAACATGTAAAGGATTGTCATAAAATGAAAGACTTAACTGTCATATTGGAAAATCGTCCGGGAGCTTTAGCGGATATGGGAGAAAAACTAGGTAAAACGGGAATTAACATGGAAGGAATTTGTGGATTTCCCTCAAAAGATGAAGGTATTATTCATATTCTAGTTGAAGATGATAGCACGGCTCGTTGGGCTCTTGAAGACTCTGGTTTCGAGGTAAGAGCAGTACGTGAAGTCTTGGTATTAAGTATCGGCCACGTTGCTGGAAAGCCAGGATCGGGTGGTAAAATGGCTCGTAAAATTGGAGATTATGGAGTGAATATCGATTTGATATATTTAGCTGAGAATAATAGGATAGTAATTGGTGTAGATGATATAAAAAAAGCACGTATCGCTTTAGAAAAAGAAGGGTTTGAAATTAATTAAAAAAATTTCTTTTCTTTTTTTTTAACTTGTTAGAGTAATTTAATTAAATTGAATTAAATATTTGGGTTGATCTACTTCAAATTTTAGGTTCTTAAAACTTCAAATGAAATAATCGCTTGAGAATAGGTAAAGATAATATTTAATTTTATTTTTTTCATATTCTTTTAATTTTAACATACCAATTTTCTCAGCAACGCGCTGTGAGGCTTTATTTTTTATACGAATGAAACTACACATTTCGCCTGAATCAATTTGTAATTTCTCTATTGCATAATCCTTTATTGCTCCTGCAGCTTCTGTGGCATAACCTTGGTTCCAATATTTGCTTAGGAAATCATATCCAATCTCAACGCAAGGTTTCCCCTCAAATTCCGTATGTTCTAACCCACAATCACCAATTAATTCTTGATTGGATTTCAAAAACACTGAATACAATCCATAACCATATTTTTTTTGATGGTTTAAATTTCTATCCATCCAATTCTGCATTTGTTGTTGACTAAATGACTCTAGATTAAAGGATTTCAATACCTTTTTATCAGTAAATATTCTGAGCAAGTCCGCAAAGTTTTCTTCTCTCATCATTCTCAAAATCAATCTATTCGTTTCAATCATTTATTACCACAACTTCAGTAAAATTGAGGAACTATTCATATATCTATATATGAATTCCTTTAATATTAAATTAAATAAGTGTATTTTTATATGTGAGATTAATCTTTGAAAGAAAAATAAAAAAGAAAAAATGAACTTGTTCTATTTTTTTTGCATAAGTCCACCGCAACACTTAAAACCTTCATCCGTGCACGCATTAGCCCCTTCATCGGCACAATTACATGCTTTGGTGACTTTTACTTCTAACCCACAATCGGGACATACAAGAACGTCCCCTTTTTTTAGCTCATGACATGACATTATATTTCAACCATTAATTTTTAATTAAAGTAATTTCTCAAATACTTTTAAGATTGTCGTTTAAAACATATAATGACTTTTAATAGTTATTTATATGTGGATTAGATCTTATAGATATTTTCCCACTAAGATTAAGTTTTAAATATGAGAAAATCTCCTACATTATTTAATCTAAATTTATTATAATGTGATATTTGTGAAACAAATCACTTCAAAAAAAGAATTTTTGATCTTATGCATCTACATCATTATGATGGTTTTCGCATCGTTTTCTATAGTAAATCCTCCAAATATTGTGGCACCTAGTAATGAGATGGCTCCTTCTGATTCAGAACTTCATTCTTCTTTCGCAAGTTCTGGAACTAATGATATGAGTCCTGATAATCTCTTGCCAGGGGATATAGTTCTTTTAGGTACTGATGATACCTTTTTCGACTATCTCATCCCAGGAAAATGGTCGCATACGGTTATTATTGGTGGGGTAGCTGGATATCATGAAATTTGGGCAACTGAGGAAGGTACATGGGTTCCTCAAGGGGAAACTTGGGTTGTCCATTCTACAAAGGATGATATAGATTCTGGCTTAAGAACCTCGAGATTTAATAACGTGGTAAATGATCACGCTGGAAATGTTGTAGCCATGAGAATTTTGAAACCTGGAGGCGGACTTTTATCAAGCTCTGAACGGTCTGCAATTGTCAATTTCGCGGTCTCTAAGATTGGTCTTGACGAGGGATATGATTGGAACTGGTTAGGTAAACAGGTAGGAATCGATACTGCTGATCCTGAAATTGCTCCAGATGGCTATTATTGCTCAGAATTAGCTTGGGCGGCTTACAAATCAGTAATTGGCATTGATTTAGATGGTGATTTTTCACCTTTCAATATTGGAGTTTCGCCTGAAGACCTATATTGGTCTCAATATGCCCAAGTAATTGCATTAGAAATGAATTCTGATCCAAACGGAAATAGCGTACCAGGTGGTGCATATGCGATCGATGCATCCAATGATCTCTACAAATTAACTGTCTTCATAGATGAGGTATATTATGATGATGAACATGAAGGTTGGCTAATGGGAGATGGAGAAATGTATCTTAAACTTTGGATAGGCGAAGCATACTTCCCGAGTTGTGCGGCGGGAGGTTATTTAAATGATAATCATCTTGATAAGATAGATGATGCAAATGATCATTATGTATCAGCAGGCAGTGGAGAAGCTTTAGACTGGAATAATTATCACTACGCACTATTTTCATATAATTCATATAGTAAAGTAAGAGTTCAAGCATCGGAATATGATTCCACTTCAGGAGATGATGGCTATCCCGTCTTTCAGTGGTGGTTCAGTCCAAGTCAATGGCACGGATATGTTAATAATGGATGGTATTGGTCTGGTTCACGGTATGATGTAGGAGATTGTCGATATACTATTTGGTTTAGAATCGATTCAGTATATTGATAATTTTATTAATAATAATGCTCTCAATAAGAGAGTTAACTTTTTTTTTTATTAATCTGCTCTCGTTTTAAGAACCAATTCACTCTAATCCTTTAATTTTCTTATAATCAACCCAATATTTGTTCACAAAACAAATTATCCGAATCAAAAGGATTCCTTTTAAAAATTAAAAAAATCTAAAAATTAGCTAAGCTACTACTCTATTAATGGAAAAAGATAGAATAAACTTTTTAAAAGAAGAGTATGTTCAAGGCTTTCCTGCATATTGTGGCATCAAAGTCGGAGAGGTTAATGATGGTACATTTAATTCAATTTTAAAAGTTCGTTCTGAACATCGTCAACAAGATGGATTCGTCCATGCTGGCGTGATTGCAACGATGGCGGATCATACTGCAGGATATTCTGCTTACACTATTGTTCCGGAAAATATCCGAATTCTTACGATTGAATTTAAAATCAATTATTTTAAACCAGCTATTGGCAATTTGGTAATCTGTAGATCTAAAGTAATTAATCACGGTAAAAAAATTCTCGTTGCTGAATCTAACATTTATATAGTTACAGAAGGCAAAGAGTCTCGAATTTCAAAAGCAATAGTAACACTTGCAGCTGTTCCAAGCACGTGATCAATTATGTGTTTCAAGCAAATAGAATTAAATATCAAATTTACTCTAGAAAATTAAAGGAATAGAAATCAATTTTTTAAAATTTATCTTAGAGTGATTTTAGAATTGTATAAAGGAAAAGATTCCGATTTAAAAAACAGTATTTATCTAATCCTCATCGCATTACACGCATTTATTTTTGCATTTTATATATATCAAAGCCCGTTTAATTTCGTTTTCATAATTATTAGTATAGTAAGTAGCACCAGTTTGATATTTTTAGCGCTTTACACATTTTTTACCAGTAAATTTTATTACTATTACTTTTATATCGGCATCATTATCTGTAGTATTCCTATTGTTTATATAATGCCATTACTTGGCTTTTTAATCATGCCAGAGCTAATAATCTATTTTCTCTTATTACTTCGTTGGCTTGATAGTAACTCTTATTACTATAAAATGAAAGCAAATAAAAATCCAAATCCATTGCACCATGATCCAGCAACTTTTAACTTGTTTAGTAGAATGTCAATTAAACCAGGTAGAATGGGTGAAGTTTGGGATCCAGGTAATACATCGATAGAACAGTATAGGAAACTAAAATCATCGTATCTAAATAAAGAAACAAATGTGGATCTTATTATGATAATTATTACCTCTTGTTTCACAATTTTATTTCTTACAAGTGCTTTAATTACTCTTTTTTAATTTTTGGTAGTAAATTTTTCAGAATTCAATAGAAAAGCTTTAATAGTTCGCTAAATTTACATAATACTTAGAATCTGATGATCTAATTAAAGAGATCATGTAGTTAAGTTAATTTCAAAAATAAAAATATATGATTATAATTTCTGAATTTTACCTATACTTATACACAGATTCATTTAAAGAAAATATGTTAAGAATTGAGGTGTTGGTTATGGTTAATTCTGTGAAAATACAAGCAAGTGATCCCGTTATTGATCTAAGTAATTCAAATATTGATTATAAAAGTGAAGTCGACATAATTTCAAGTCAAACTATTCAAATTGATACAACTAATCCTAATTTAGGCTTAGAGCAAGAAAAACTGCATAAGTTCTACAATTTGGCAGAGTATTATGATTTAGCTTTCTTAAGAGATGCAGATCGAGATATTGAGTTTTTTATTAATTGTTTTAAACGATATTGCGATCATGAAGTAAAAAACATTTTAGAGCCTGCATGTGGGCCAGGATTGTTTTTAGCTAGTGTGCCCAAATTTGGATTCTTTATATTAGGATATGACCTAAATCCTGCTATGATCATGTTCGCCAAAGAGAGACTAAAGGATCAAAAAATAACAACCAATAGTGCCGATGCAGTCATTGCCAATATGATAAATGCCAAATTTGATCAAAAATTTGATGCTGCTTTTATTTGTATTAACAGTTTAGGATATTTAAAATATGATATTGATATCTTATTGCATTTTCAAAATATGAATGATTCTCTTAATGACGGGGGAATTTACATAGTTGAAATAAGTTTTAAATGTGATGATATTAAAAATGAGAAGAGAATTGATGATACATGGCATGTTAAAAATGTGGATATAGAGCTTGAAGTGACTTGGGCGATTAACTGGTATCAATTTGAGAAAAGGATAAGACATGTAGATTTTAAAATGCGAGCTCTAGATAAGGGGGAAATTTTTGATATAGAAGAGTCTCATGATTTAAGGTTGTGGATATTTGATGAATTCAAGGAATTTACTAAATTAAGTGGATTTGAAATTGCTGGAATTTTTAATCAAAATTACGAAGAAATCTCATTGCAAAATACGATTACTGGAGAATTAGGTGCATTGTTCATTATATTAAAAAAAACTTAGATCTTTTTATTCATTAATTCACGAATCGAAGTATAATTATTTTAACAAATTTATGGCACATTTTTAATTTTAATTGCATTTGAGGGATTTAGACACATAAAAAATTTGTTTGTACTTAATTAGCTCTATTTAAACAAAGTAATTTATATTAAATTTGCCTAATACTTGCTTTAGTTTCATAGAATGAGACAATAAAAGATTTAAATATGGAAATCCATATAATGCATGAGTCTAAAAAAATAGAGAGGTGAAGATTACTATGAAAGTTGAAAACTTAACCTTAATTGAAAAAATAAAAAAGATTGAGAAAAGATTACATGAAATTGAAAGAAGTATAATAATGATGGAAAGAAAATTAGATGAATATGATACTCATCAACAAAAAAGTAAAGAGATACAAGAAGTTCAAGATCATTTAGCTATTCCACATGTCCAAATCTTTGGTTAAATTCAATTTTACTTTTATATTAGATTTTTTAACTCTGGTTTTTATTCTTCGTGTTGGATTTTAATTTTTTATTTTTATCGTAGTTTCTTAGCGTTAAATCATAAAGCCATTTGTAAATGCTTAGATTCTTCAAATTGAAAACAGGTTTTGTTGCTACTCTTACTTCCTTAATCATGGGTAGCATTATAATGACAATAATTATTCTCAAGACCCCAGAAATTAGAAATATAAAATGATATTTATTCATAAAATTAATGGGGATATATGTAATTATGAATCCTCCTGTCAGCCCTCCCATCAAGATAGAAATTCCCAATATAAAATTATAGAATGCAATATAAGTTCCTCGCACTTTTCCAGCGATATTATCATAAATAAAGTTCGAAGTGGCCAAGTTGAATGAAGTCCAACCAATACCTCCGAGTAATTGTGGTCCAAGGATCAATCCTAAAGGAGTATTAAAAAATATCCATAAAATTGGAAGTAAAGGGATGATAATTCCGCCAATTTGAAGTAATCTAACATTTCCAAACTTATCTGATATTTTTCCTAAAACTGGAAAAATAAATAATGCGATAATAGATGAAAAAACATTCACCAGAATAAAAATTGAATAATCAAAACCTAAATCCGATAGCATATAAACAGAAAAAAATGGTCCTGCTATCCATTGACCTAACGTTAATAAAGAAACAAACAATGTAAATCGTCCAAAATTACTTTTTGGAATCTCTTTAATCATTTTGCTAAATTTTACGTGATCTTTTTGTTCAAAATCAAACGGTGGATAATAATGTTTTGTAAAAAGAAATGCGGAAATCCCACGGGAAATGAAACCGAAAAAAAATATGAGAATGAAACCAAAGAAAACAAATCCTAAGGTATTAAACCAATCCAACATGTAAGACAAGGATAATATGCCGATTAATGCAATTGCATTAGTTATAAGGTTGCGTTTCGCGAAATATCTTCCTCGATAATTTTCAGGAACAACATCCCCCATAACTGAAAACCATGCCGGATTCATTATGCCTGAAAAAAGCATATATAGTAAAAACATGCTTATTAAAATCCAGGGAAGAATTAAGATTAAAAATTTTACAAGATCTAAAATGATTAAGATTGTATAAAGTGGCCAAATTGCACCCATACCTATAATTCCTGTCATTAGAACTGATCTTCTTGAGTTCTTTTCAATCTTACGTGATCCAATAATTTGTCCTAAAGGTGATATCAAGTTTCCTAAAGAAGATAAGATACCAATTTGAAGAGGTGAGGAGTTCAGAAAAAGTGCAAAAGGTACAATGTAGTTATCAGAGATCATGCTGCTAAAAACGCCAACCGAACCTTCAGTAATAGAAACTCGCATCGTTTTTTTCTTGAGATTACCATCTTCTATTGGAGAATTCGTTGACTTTTCACCCAGTAATTTAAATTATGTTCATATTATATGTTTAAAATTAAGTATTGATATGTACTATTTTTGCGGGAGGAAAACCGTTAAAATGGGTGGCAGAAGCATTTGTGTAAGCTCCTGCATTTTCTGAATAAAGTAGATCCTCAATTTCCAACTCTGGTAGCATTTCATCAAGTGAGATCTTGTCTAAAGCGTCACAAGTAGGTCCAACAACAGCACAGCTACTTAACTCTCCTTCCTTGAAAGCCTTAAAATGATACTGGATATGATCAAATATTAGTCCCGAGAAGGTATTGTATACCCCATCATTGACATAATAATAGGTTTTATTGTTTCTAGTTGCTTTTCCATTAATTTCAACTATTGCAGTAGCACTAGTAGCAACTAAAAAACGTCCTGGTTCTGCTATAATTTTAATCTCGGGATCATTGAAATACTTTTCAAGATTAGAATTGATAATAGTGGTTAGTTGTTCAAAAGAGGGGACATTTTCATCATATGGTACTGGAAATCCTCCTCCAATGTCTAATATCGACAATCTATTTCCTATCTTCTCAGATTGGTTAAAAATGCAACGAGCTATTTTAAAAGCTTCAACATAGTTATTAAAATTACTACATTGACTACCAACATGAAAACTTAGGCCATCAACATTAAAACCCCTCTTATTAGCATGTTTGATAAGGTCAATGCAAATATCATGAGGTGCTCCAAATTTTGTGGATAATTCTACAACTGATCCGATATTTGGAACATCGACTCTCAAAATTAATCGACTGTTTTTACAATAATTAGAAATTTTATCGATTTCAACATAATTATCAAACGTCATTTGAAGAAAATAGTTATTGAGTTTTTTCAATGAATCAATACGTTTAACAGGATTTGCATATATAATCTTATCGTTCATAAAACGTTTTTTTATATTTTCACTTCCTTGAATTGCATCATAAACAATCATAAATTCCTCCCATGATGCAACATCGAAATTTGAATCTAACTTATATAACGTTTTTACTATTTTGGATTCAGGATTTGCTTTTATAGCATAGTATGGTTTGACACGAGGAAGATTTTTAGAAAATTTCATATAGTTCTCTCTTATTATATCATGATCTATGACAAGAATTGGAGTTCCATGATCTTTTACTAATTCTAATAGTTTGGATTTGTCAGCCATAATATCTCATGCACATTTTTCTATTCAATATTGAAGAATAATAGTATTACAAATTAACAAGGTAAATATTTTTTTCTTATTTGAATGAATTAATAAATCTAGGAAAATGTAAAAAAATAAAAAAGTTCGAAATAAAATCAAATTAATAAAAATTAGAGAGATTCTACTACTTTTTCATATTTCTCGTGTATAAGAGTTTTATCAAAATCCCAATATTCTTGGAGCATTTGATCTTGCTCTTCTTGACTGAAATATTTCATTACCGGTATGAAAAAATGCTTATCCTCCTTTTCAATGTGTTTTGGATAAAATTCAACCAGTTCACTCATCAAATTTATAATGTCTCCCACTTCATCAACTTTACCATTTACGTATCTATTTTTAGCTTCGACGAGATTTCCTACTATTCTTCTTGCCCATTTATGTTCTTCTACGAGTTCTTCCATAATTTTCTTATGATTCGGAGATAAATCTTTCTTACCTAACTCTCTAAATAGAATCTCTTCTTCTTTACCATGATGAGTTCTATCCGCATACATTCTAATGAAATCAACAGCAGTATCAATGAAAAGCGGATTTGCCTTATTAAATTTTTCCATTCTTTCGATTTCATTATCTATATGTTCAATCATTTTCTCAATTAATCGATGTTCTTTCATTAATGGTCCAATTGGCATCATCTTTTTTACCATCTCTAAATTATACTCACGAAACATTCAATTTAATAACATTTTCGAACATGTTCTAAAATTGAGTTCTATTCTATAATAGTGGATAACTCTCATCTTTATAAAATTAAAGCTTAAATATTATAGAAAAATATAGGATATTCCTATATTTGCATGTTATTTGGATTGATGAAAAATTTTCCTATTTCTAATGGTTATGATAATTGCGATGAAAAAACAAATTCCTAATATCCAAAAAAATTCAGTAAATCCCGGAATTTTTAGACCAGTAGGTTCTCCTACGATTACTGAGATACTCATTCCCCCGTTTTCATTACATCGGGCTTCTATTAAAATGTATGCTCCATCACCCGCGACAATTGAATATTTGTAAGTAAATATATTCGAATTGGGTTGACTCGTATAATATTCAGTTAAGACAACGGTGTCATTAACTCTCACTTCAATCATTTTGATGTAGTGCTTATTAGGGTCTGAAACTGGATGTGTTATTGTAACGGTTAAGATTTCAGTGTTTTGATCATATGATCCAGTCATATTTGTAGGTGGATGTGCTTGAACCACATTAAAATGTAGACTGAATAGAATTAAAACGAACCAACATATCATTGATAGTAAGATTTTTATCTTCATTTGAGGATCGTATTGTTAATAAGATATTTAATTCTTGTGGTAAATCTTTCAGATTTTAGTGTAAATATTATCTAAAAAAGGGCATCAAAAATTTAGTTTTTTAAGAGATCTCTTGCTATACGGATAAAAGCCTTCTGTAAATTTCAATACGAAAGGTTTGCGTTCAAAAATGGTGATTTAATTAAATTTTTAATTTTGAATTCTTTATTTCCATAAAAAATTGAAAAAATTGTACTTACTTATGAATGATATAATTCAAAATAACCTAATACTCAAGGTTCCAAAAGAAGAGCAAAATAATGAAATAAACAATTTGTTCAATGAGCAGCAACGTTATACGTTTTTAGTTGGTGCTGGAATCTCAATGGATCCTCCTTCTTGCGTTCCTTCTGCACGACAATTCGTGAAAGAATTATTTACTTATTATGCACCTAAAGAAGAAATTGAAAAATTATCCCAATTAGGCACATTGAGATATGAATTTTTAGTAGAAAAAATCCAAAGCTTGTTTGATAAAGAAGTTCGATTTTTAGATTATTTAGATGAAGTAAAGGAACCGAATGCCAACCATATCTTTCTAGCAAATATGATAATGCGATATAACTATGTTGTAACCACCAATTTTGACTATTTACTTGAAATGGGCTTAAAGGCAAAACTTTCACAATTTCTCATGTCTCATCCATATCACCAAAAAGTTATGGTTATCATCACTAAGGAAGATTATGAAAAAAATATACAATCCCAATTTCCAATCATTAAAATCCATGGATCTAAATGGGATTGTATTAAAGGGAGACCTACAAAAGATTCATTAATAACGACAATAAGCGCTCTTGGCAAGGATAGGGAAAAGGGTAAGACTTTTGCCATCGAACCGTACAAAAAGAAATTAATAGACAAGATTATGCAATACCGCGATCTGGTTATAATGGGGTACTCCGGTAGTGATGATTTTGATATCAGTCCAATGCTTAAAGAATTAGAGGGTTTAAAGCGAATTATTTGGGTTGAACACGTACAAGATATGCAAGGAGTGGAAATTTTTAAATATCTCCCAATTAAATTCTCAAAACTACAACCCAGCTCATCTGTTTCGAAACAGGACTTTTTATTACTTGAATTAGCATCTAAAAAGAATATTGAGGTATTTAAAATCACGACTAACACGATTAATTTTGTAAAGACCAAGTTAGCTCCAATATTTAAAGAGAATTTTGAAACTTTAAATGAAGATTCGGTTAGAAAGGTACCCAGTTTTAGTGAATATATGAAAGAAAACCATTTCGAAGCATCAAAATCCTCTAAATATCGTCTTGCTCATGAGATTTATAATGAATTGGGTAATACAGAAGATGCTGAGAGAACCGCTTTAAGAGGTTTAGATCTTGCTAAGAACGAGAAGAATGATATAAATGAACTATATTTCACCAATGCAATTGGATTATTATCTCTTACGATTGGCAAACCAGAACAAGCATTTGAATATTTTGAAAAGACTCTTCAATTGACCGAGAATTTAAATCAAATAAATGAAAAAATTGGAGTTCTTCTTAATATTGGAGAATACTATAGAAAAAAGGGAGATTTTAAGTATGCCTTGAAACATATCATCGACGCATCTAATTTAATTACGGAGCAAACACCTTATATATTAAAATTTTCGATTTTAAATGGTTTAGGAGTCATATATCGATCAAGTGGAGATATTCAAAATGCTACTAAAAATATTGAACAAGCACTTGAAATAGCAGAACGAAATGGAGATCTATCAAATAAGGCATTATGTTATAACAACTTAGCAAGTATTTATCTATCTCAAGGATTATTAGACCCGGCATTGAAGAATGCATCAGAAGCTCTTAAAATTGATGAACTATTGGGAGATTTGGATGATATGGCATCTAACTTAAACACCATTGGAAATATTTATAGAATTGCGGGATATAACAAAGAAGCACTAAGTTATTTAGATCGTGCATACAAAATCGCAGATAAAATTAAAAAATTAAGAATCAAATCACTTGCAGGTAATGCAATTGGTGGTATTTATTTTTCTATAGGAAAACTTGACGATGCAATGAGGTTTTATAATGATGCTTATAAAATTAGAAAAGAATTAGATGACCTATCGGGCCAAGCGACTAGCTTGAATAATATCGGATTGATCTTTAGGGTGAGAGGAAATTATGATAAAGCATACGATTATTTCAATCAATCCATTGAAATTGCTGAAAATATCGGAGAAAAAATTCATTTGGCAGTACGCTATGGAAATAGGGGTTCAATTTATGAAGCTCGAAGACAATTTGAAAAAGCTTTAGAGGAATATAAGAAAGCACATAGTATTGCACGATCTTTGGAGAACTTACATGAAGCTGCGAATCAGCTTTTTAATATTGGAGGAATTTTAGGTGATATCGGAAAGCATGATGAATGTATTGGTACTTATACTAAGGCATTAAGCATTATGGAAGATTTGGAAATTAAGCCAGGAATTGCTAAAGCGCTAAATAATTTAGGGACAGTATTATATAAGTTCAAGAAGGATTATGAAAAAGCAATAAATCTTTTAGAAAGAGCAGTCACGATATATAAAGAGATAGAAGATTATCAAATGTTATCCACAACACAAAGAAACCTCGATCACATAAAAGAACAGTATAAATTTTATAGCTAAAATTATAATTTAGAAATTAAAATATGGTTAAACCTCTTAGATTTAAAGGTTAAAGTGTCTTTGAACAAAATCAGAAATATCTTCAAATGCGAGTTTACCTGTAGGATGATTATCTCCATAAGTCTGAAAATCATGCGGCATGTTATCCCATATTTTCAATTCAACTTCTACATTTTGAAACTTAGCATTCTTAGCCAATAGTTGAGCATCATCAAGAAGACCCTCAACACTCCCAGCATGGATCAAAAGCGGTGGGAGTTTATTTAGATCGCCAAATACTGGTGAAATATAAGGATTTTTTTTGTTTTCTCCTTTTGCATATAAGGAAGCCATTGGTTTTAATCCAGTAGCTAATTCTGGCTCGATTTCCCTCGATTTTTTGATTGATTTAGCCCTACAAGTTAAATCAACCCATGGAGAGATTAAAACTGCTGCTTTTGGAAACTTTAAGCCTAGTTCTTTCGCTTTTAATAACATTGCCATGGCAAGACCTCCTCCGGCAGAGCTCCCTCCAATTATAATATTTTGAGCGTTATAACCATTGGATAAAAGCCACTCATAACTACTTATTGCATCATCTAATGCTGCAGGAAATGGCATTTCTGGAGCAAGAGAATAGTCTATTCCAAGAACATTTACACCAGTATACCTACCTAATAAATATCGGATATAACTGCTTGCACTCAAGCTTCCCATAATATATCCACCACCAAAGAAGTAAAGGAATGCTCTTTCTTCTCTACTGTTCGGTACAATTGTCCATTCAGCATTGACTTCTTTGATCTTGAACTTTTTTGAAATTACAGTTTCAGGAATATAATTCTTTTGAAAATCTCCAATATATTCCGTTGTAAATCTGTTTAACCCTAAAATAAGATTCCAATCTCCTTTCATTTCTATTGCATTTTCGACCGGAATGCCTTCCGATTTCGCAAATTCTCGTGCTGCTACTTCTTTTAATTCTTGATCTTCTTTTAATATCTTTTCAAACTCTGAGTCAATTTTTATTAATTCGAAGTTAACCATATTTGGAAGATATTAAGATTCAACTTTAATTTTAATGTTTTTGTTCTAAAATCAAAGACAAATTTAACGAGGTAATTTCGATTACTATAACTTTAATCATATCTATAATGAGTACAACAGAATTGTATGAGAAACTTTGGTTACTGTTGAATGAAGACTTAACTTAAGTAGTAAAAGCCACATGACGTATGGTTTTTATTTACATTTATATATTGCCAAGACAAAATCATTCATATTAAATAAAATTTCTAAAATGAGGAATGATAAGATGGATACGACAGATTTGTATGAGAATCTTCGTTTATTATTGAGCAAGGGTGAGAATGTTATTGGATTACCGAAACATCCAATCTCAATGAAATTACTGAAAAATATGTTTACAGAAAGAGAAGCTCAGATCTTGACCTCAAGCTTTGAGAAAGTGAGTACTCCAATGAACATTAAGAAAATATCAAGGTTATCAAATGTTCCCATAGATGAATTAACAGAAGTTCTTGAAGACATGTATAATAAAGGAAAACTGATAAAATTGGGGACTTTATACCTTCTATTACCTTACTTACCGGGTGGATTTGAGGTATATTTTACTACTAACAGGGATGATCCAGAGAGGATGAAAAAAGCTGCAGAAGCACACTTAGAATTACAGAAGATTGGATTTCCATATGAATTAAGTGCCAGCGATTATACAATTTATCGTGTTATTCCAGCAATAAAACCCACCGAAAAGGTACTCGAAATAGAGAAATCTGTTGAAGGTAAATATCAAATTTTACCTTTCGAAATATTAAAAGAATATTTGGAAAAAGCTAATCCTAAATTATATGCTGTTGTGCCGTGTAGTTGTAGAAATGCAGCAAAATTAGCTGGAGAACCCTGCAAACAAACTGATGAAAATTATTGTGTTACTACTGGAACATTAGCAAAGATGGTTATTGAACAAGGAGTAGGAAGGGAAGTGTCATTGGATGAATTGATGGAGATAATGGAAAGAGCTGAAAAAGAAGGCTTGGTACATGAAACATTTAACATGCAAGATACAGCGACCTTTGTTTGCAATTGTTGCTCTTGTTGTTGTGGGTTTTTAAAGTCGGTTAAAGAACTCAATAACTATGGTTCAATTACTAAATCTAATTTTGAACCTAGAATCAAACAAGAACTGTGCACTTTATGCGAATCTTGTTTGAGTATTTGTCCAATGGAAGCGATTTATCATCATTGGCCTCATAAAGAAGATCTCTCTGATGATAAAATTAAAATTAGGATAGATAGATGCATAGGGTGCGGGCTCTGTGCCTCTAATTGTCCTGAAGAGGCTATTTTTCTAGAAAAAGTGCGAGAAATAGTTCCCGTAAAGAATCAAATGGACCTCCTTACCCAGAGGGCGGCAGGAAAAACTCATTAATAATAACTTATTTTTTTATTAGATTCTGCAATGATTCAAGAGCTTTATTACATTTTGCTTAATGATTTTAAGTCCAGCAATTTATATAGCGTAGAATAATCAAGTAACTAAACATGAATGAAATGAATTTAAACCAAAATAATCCTTCTAATAGACGAATGGGGGGTATCTTAGTTCACCCTACTTGTTTCCCAAGTCAATATGGAATAGGTGATCTTGGTCCCGAGTTATATAATTTTATTGATTTTTTATACAAATATAAACAAAATCTCTGGCAAATCCTTCCGTTAGGTCCTACTGGTTATGCTAATTCTCCTTATCAAAGCTTTTCTTCGTTTGCTGGGAATCCCATGTTAATAAGTCCCGAAAAATTGATTGAAATGAATTTAGTATCGTCAAAGGAATGTGAACCGACCGAAACATTTCCAGACTCACGTGTGGATTTTGGAAAGGTGATTAAATATAAATGGAATGTTTTAGAAACAGCTTTTAAGCATTTTCAGAAAGACAGCATTCCCTCGATAATTCAAGAGTTCAAGGTTTTTATTAAAGATGAATCGTCTTGGTTGGATGATTTTAGCATATTCATGTCAATTAAGTTAGCTAACGAATTAAAAGCATGGAATGAATGGGAACAGGATTTGAGATTTCATGATCCCGTAGCTATTAAAAAATGGGAAAAAGATCATAAATTTGAAGTTAGGTTCCATAAATTTACTCAATTCTTGTTTTTTAAACAATGGAAAGAAGCGAAAAATTATGCAAATCAAAAGAATATCAAGATCATAGGGGATCTTCCAATTTTTGTAGCATATGATTCAGTTGATGTATGGATACATCCTGAATTTTATCAGCTAGATGACGATAGAGAATTATTATACGTATCAGGAGTTCCTCCTGATTACTTTTCATCAACAGGACAGCGTTGGGGTAATCCGTTATATAACTGGGAAGAGATGAAAAAGCAAGATTATAAATGGTGGATCCAAAGAATTAAAAATTCTTTTCGAATGGTTGATATATTACGAATTGATCATTTTCGGGGCTTTGAATCTTATTGGCAAATTCCGGCTATCGAGGAGACAGCAGTGAGAGGTGAGTGGAAACCAGGGCCAGGAATTGATTTGTTTCAGAAAATAAAACAAAACTTGGGAGAATTAGCAATAATTGCAGAAGATTTAGGGCTCATTACTCCTGAAGTAGATAAATTACTACAACATACAGGATATCCAGGCATTAGAGTCTTACAATTTGCCTTTGAGGAATCCCCAGATCCCTCTAAGCCTTCGGATCCCTCTCAACATAAATATTTACCCCATAATTATATTCAAAATTCAATTGTTTATACTGGCACTCATGACAACCAAACCACCAAATCCTGGTTCAATGGGTTATCTGCTAAGAAGAAAAATAATCTTATAGATTATGTCAATTCCTTCGATGACGATATGGTGGGTGTTCTAATTCGTCTTATTTGGGGTTCTGTGGCAAATATGGCAGTGATTCCATTACAAGATCTTCTCAGATTAGATGATGAAGCAAGAATGAATGTCCCTGGAAAAACCGAAGATAATTGGGAGTGGAGATTCACTTGGGATCAATTAAATGAAAATTATAATTCTAATTTAGCCCATATCAGTGAAATTTACGGCAGAACATAACCAATTTCTATTAGGCGTTTTATTTTTAAATGTTATATCCTTTTTTTCTCAAATGAAAGATTAGAACTTTTTTTAATTTATTAAAAGTAAACATATAGGATAAAACCATTAAAAAACCTAATATCTACGGGTTATAAAACCAAATAAGTAATAAAATTAGAGTAATTGGGGTTACAAATAACATGCAAAGTAAAAACCCAAGAATAATTTTTTTCCTTAATTCTCCTTCTTTTTTTTTTTTCAGTTCTTCTTCCATCCTGGTCCTTCCCATCCAATTATTTATTCATTTCATATTCATCTTTTAAGGAATAAACTGTATTCCACACGCGATAAAACCTTTCGGGATCGACATTTGGTTTTTTTATCATTTTTAAACACCACTCCATCTGTTCTGGAGATGTGCTAGTTTTATGATATAAATTGAGGGCATACTTAGAGAAATCTCTCACGAGGAAATCAAAGATTTGATCTACCGTATCTTCATCCAAATTATAGATCGGTGCATTTTCAATAATTAAATGTGCATAAACAATTAGAGAGAAAATCTCACCGATTCCGGCGAGCATAAAATCCATATCTTTTTGTTGTTCCGCAGTTGGAGTGGCTTTTACTCCAAACAAATTAAACAATTTAATTTGTTCCAAGAATATTTTCACATTTGGAAGATCAAACTTTTCAAATGCAGGTTTCCAGTCATGTAATCGGATTCGCCCCAACCCTCTAGTAGCTCCTTGTTTAAACAAAAAGTCATCATTTTTAGCTTGATATTGCTTTGGAATAGGGTCGTATTTCTTGTAATTCATGAAGAAATTGAGCATGAATTTTAAAATTAACGCAATATTGACATGTACTGTTCCTTCAAGTTTTGGTAATGCTCGAATATCTTTTGCTGCAGTTTCAAAATAAACATCTTTTTCGAAACCTTTAGCAGCAATAACATCCCACAATAGATTAATAACTTCTTCACCCTGCGTGGTAGTTTTCATTTTCATGACTGGTGCATATAGTAAGTACCTCCTATCCCTTTCTGAAGCACTTCGCATGTAATCAGCTGTTCTCAAACCAAAGAGTTTCATAGCAACTAAACGAGTATAAGCGTCCACGAAATTTTGTTTAACGTGTTGAAAGTCTGTTACATGTATCTTGTATAGTCTTCGATAAGCAGCATGATGAATCGCTTCATAAAAAGCGTGCGTGCAGATCCCTATTGAAGCCCATCCTAAATTATACTTCCCCACATTAACAGTATTGAGTGAGGCATTCCAGGCAGCATCCCCCTTAGAAAGTATATCATCCTCAGTTATCGGATAATCTCTAAGCGCAAAATTTGCAACGTAATTTTGACTATCACATACATTTTTAATTAAATCATAATTTTTATGTCGATAATTTGCAACAAAAAAGACATATTGGTCTTTATTTTTCATATTATATTCTGGAATTTTTCCATCTTTATCAGCAAATTTCCCAAAGGTTGAAACCATTTCTGCTTCATTACCATTTCCGATATAATACTTTTCTCCATTTGCTTTATAAGTCCCGTCTCCTTGAGGTGTGAGTGCCATCTCAGTTCCATAAATGTCAGCTCCGTGTTCCTTTTCAGAAAGCCCAAAAGCAAAAATTGCGCCTTCATCAAGTAATTGTGCTGCCTTCTTTTTAGCCAACTCATTATCACTCATCCAGATGGGTCCTAAACCTAAAATGGAAACTTGCCAAGTGTACCAATAACTTAAGCCATAAAACGCGAGGATCTCATTAAACTCGCATATCCTCCAAGTATCCCAACGATAGCTGTCCCCTTTTCCATATTGTGCAGGAGTTAAAAGTTGAGCAAATAATTTTTCCTTTTTCTGGAATTCAAGGAAGTCAGCATACCAAACTCTGTTATGATCATCTTCCTTCATCTTGGCCAGACCTCTATTCTCAAAGAACTCGATTGTTTTTACCATTATCTCCTTGGATTTCTCATCGGGATAATATCGACTATGTTTCTTAGGATTTAATAAAATTGTCATACTTTTTTGTTTCACCTATTTAATCAATATCATACTAAAGTTTGAAGAATATTAAAAATTATGAAAAAAATTTAAAATAAAATCTGATTATTTGAAAACAAAAGTATTCGTGTGAAAAATGAAAACTCTTGGACTAATAGGTGGAATGAGTTGGGAGAGTACTATTGAATATTATAGAATCCTAAATGAAATGATAAAAGAAAAATTAGGAGGTTGGAGTTCAGCAAAATTGTTACTGTACTCCGTAAATTTCGGGGAAATTCTTCCCTTACAAAATGAAGGCAAATGGGATGAGATTGCTGCTATAATGGTTGATATTTCTAAAAAGCTTGAACTAGCAGGAAGTTCGGCAATATTAATTTGCTCTAACACAATGCACAAAGTTGCAGATGAGATAGAAAAGCAAGTTCATATACCTTTGATTCATGTGGTAGATGAAACTGCAAAAGTCATTAAAGAAAAAAGATTTGAAAAAGTGGGATTATTAGGGACTAAATTCACGATGGAAGAAGGTTTCTATGTGGAGAGGTTAGCCAAGAATCATAATTTAAGGGTACTTTTGCCTCCTCAAGATGATAGAAATTACATCCATAATGCAATATATAACGAACTTGCTCAAGGTGAATTTAGAAAATCAACCAAAAAGAAATTCATTGATATTATTGATAGGCTCTCCTCCCAAGGAGCACAAGGTATCATCTTAGGTTGTACAGAAATTCCATTGTTAATTAAAGAGAATGATGTTAAAATTCAGTTATTCAACACTTTAACTATTCATTTGAAAGCTGGATTAGAGGTTTTAGGTTAATTAATAACCTTTATTATGATCTTCTTTTTTCAGGGGGCAAGTAATTTTCATTATTTCCAGCATATTCCATTATTTTTTTTAAATCCTCGAAAGAAACGGGTTTAAAATCATTACTATCTACCCCTACATCATATTGCTTACCTATTGGTTTAAGAGTTCCATGTGAGTGACCAAAAAGTTGCCATGCGTTAAAATGGCTTAAATTCCAAACTCTCATAGCATAATGGCATAAAGTGATATTAATCCCCTCTATTTTTATATCTTTAATATATGCTATAGAGCTACTATACTTTTCAGCAACTTTTAAAACTTTTTTATTATCATGGTTCCCAATTATATAATGGATGTTCACATGTTTGAATTGCTTAAAGAATTTTTTTGCGACTTCTTCCTTGAAGGTTAAATCTCCAAGAAAATAAAATGAATCACCGGGATCAAGATGAGAATCTAAATTTGAGAGAATTAGTTCATCCATTTCTCCAACACTATTAAATTTTCTGTCAACATACCTAATGATATTTTTATGAGATAAATGATAATCTGCACTAAACCAATCCATATTATGCCTCCTCCTTAAGTCTTTCATGTCTTATTTTTAAGATATTAATAATGTTTCTGATTAACACTACCTCTTTTTCAGCATGTTTGATATTATTTTCATTAAAAAAAGGAACCATCCAATCAGAATACCAATTTAATATGATATGGAGTTTATCCCATATTTCATCGAAATTACTAACCAATAAATTACTATAATAATCAATTAATTCTGGTCGAAATCGTTCTTCTGCTCTTCTTGTACCTTCATCTCTGATCCCTAAAAGAAACCCACTCACTCGTAGCATTTTTCTCCGAATCCAAGATATGAAATCAATAGACGTAACATATTCCCCTCTCATTAAATAACCACAAATAATATAGCAGAAGCTGGGAAGTTCAATTGCTAAATTTGTGATCTCATTAATGTGGTCTAAAAAATTGAAATTTAACTTTTGAGCATCTTGTAAAGTTCTTTTTCCAAGACCATTGCGATCAAATAGGGTTTTAGAACTATTTCCAAGTTTCCAGTTATTAGATAAATTTTTGTTTGTATCAATTACGAGCTCAAACTTAATAAATGGTTTGAAATAAATAATTAAGTCATTAGGTTTTGCATTAGATTGGTAAATGTGAATTATTGGGCCGATTTGATTTAATTTTGATAATATCTGATCTTGGATTGTTTTAATATCTTCTTCTTCAATACACATTACGTAAAAATCGATATCTGAAAAGAAGTCTGCTGTTCCATTCGCAATAGAACCCAAAATGAAAACAGCTTCAACTTGACTTATAGAAGTAATGATTTGTAAGGCATTCTTATATATATTCTCATGATAATGTAAATCATGATAATTTTCTAACACAATTTTCATTTCTTTTAATTCAGGAATATTTTTGGGGAATACTTTCAATTTCATCTGTATTCATCTCCGCAATCTCCTATTATGCTAAAAAGATCATTTGATTTTTCTGAAATCTCATTTATCTTGTTTAAATCATCATTCTCTAAAGTAAATTTAAACACATTCAAATTGTCCTCTACATTTTCAGAAATCCCTAATCTAACTCCAATAATTGCTCCACCAACAATCAAATTCTCAAGGATGTATCTAACGGCTACATTTGCAATACTTACGCTATATTTTTTACTAATACCATATAAAACCTTTAATAATTGCTGAAAGAGACTCCAGTTTCCCCATAGATCAACCATACGTTTGTATTTCTGAAGTGAGGTTGTATATAACTGACTTCCATGTGGTTCTGGCTGATCCAAGTACCGTTCACTTAATAAACCCCCTCCTAATGTACCATAAGCAAGTAATTTTATACCGTTCTTTTCACAAAATTGGCACATCTTTTTCTCTGGTCGTCGATCAATGAGAGAATACTGAACTTGATTTGAAATAATCTTAAAACCCATATCCACTAATTCTTTTAAATGCCGGGTATCAAAATTCGTTAACCCTAGATATTTTATTATTCCTTCTTCACGAAGATCATCCAGATATTCTATTGCTTTAAGATAATTTTTATCATCATAATCCCACCAATGGAATTGTACCATATCTAAGGATTCCATTCCCATTCTTTTACGTGATATATCTATCGCTCTCTTTACAATCTTTCGAGTAATATTTTGAGGTCTTGGAACCCATTTTGTAAAAAATTGTATATCTTTAAGTAATCCTTCATTTCCATCAAATTGAAGTTTCTCGCGAAAAATTTTGACCAGATCTTCAGCAGGACCATAATGATCTGCTAGATCCCAAGAAATAAATCCCTTCTTCACATGGAATTCCATACTTTCGATGGCATTTTTAAAATCAATTTGCCCATGGCCTCCTGAAACTTGCCACATCCCATTCAAAATTTTATGAATTTTTAGATTATCTGCCAAATAATCTACTCTTTCTTCATTTAATTTCATAAATTTCATCTCTTTAAAAAA
Organism: uncultured archaeon; assembly: GCA_964632315.1. Classification (GTDB taxonomy): domain Archaea; phylum Asgardarchaeota; class Lokiarchaeia; order Sigyniarchaeales; family SOKP01; genus SOKP01. The sequence goes on along the minus strand of CAZWEM010000007.1, from coordinate 82,418 downwards.
TTAAAATAAAAAAAAAATCAAAAATCGTTTTTATCCAGTTGGAGAGAAAACTCCTCCGAATACTAACCATGCCAGAAATGTTTTTGAGACAAAACTTAGTATAATGTATACCCTTTCACCATACAAGTAGTCTTTCCACTTTCCTACGCCCTTATATTGAAGGATCATGTTGATTGCAAAGGTATTAAAGAAAAACAATTCAATTGCATATATCCAATATACAAAATCAGGAATTTCTCCTCCTGCTACACTTGTATTGATGAAATAGGCTGTAATAACGATCCAAGGTACTGCACCAGCCACCACTCCTAAGTAATAAGCTGTCCATCTTACTTTTTCTTTTAATTTTCTAGTATACACGTTTTGAAGCTCCATCATTAAACCGAACATATTCATGAGAGCATTTGATATAAAAATCATAAATAAAGCCCAGAAATCTAATACTCCAAAGAATAAAGCGATTAACACGATCATTATAGAACTTGAGAGAGCATATTCAAACCATCTTACTCTATTTATTCCTTTCTTTAAGTCTCTAACGTATTTTTTATTTAATGGATAAGCGATAAGAAAATGCGCTATAGCAGATAACAAGAGAAATGTTCCTACAAACGCTCCTAAAGCAGTGAATGTAAAAAGTACCTCTGGATTAGGTGCTAAAGTTGGAGGTGGACCAATATCAAATTTTAAGTAAAAAGTATAAATATTCACAGAAAAATCGAGGAAAGGTAAGAACCCAAAGAAAACCATCAGTAAGCCTTGGACTAAATGTAAGATCATGGCGTTTCGGTTAAATTTTTTAAGATAATCAAAGGTAATATCTGATTTTGGAATTAACCATTCTTCTTCTTTTGTTGTAGAATTCATAAGAATTATGATATTCTTGGAAATATAAAAAAAATCTATTTAGATTATAACTTTTCAAGCAAACTTAATTAGATGAACTAAAGTTTCGTACACAAAAAAATATAAATTATAAATTTAGTATCTTCACCGATTTCTTTTTTCATTGCAATTATTTTATCTTTGCTTAGAAGTTGCTTCAGATTGATCTTAAAAGACTTAATATAATTTTATATAACTCTATTCGATTAAAAGCACTAAGATTGAATTAAAATAAATTACTTCTTGAACTTTTTTGTGCTTATTTTAAGGTTTAAAAATTAATATTTTAATGTTTTCAAATTTGCTAACATATTGATATTCACTCACTTTTATTCTAATCAGATCACATTTAGGAGATGTAATGAATTCAAAAAGAGAGGGATGTTTTTTCAAGTATAAAGATTGATATTTTTCTCTCTGACTGGTTATGATCATTCCCAGCCCTCTTGCGGAAACTGCTATAGCATCTTGAAAATCAGAAGTTTGATTTTTTCTATTATCAATGAGAATCGATACTCTTGGTTCATTTAAGAGATTATCATGTTTTTTTGTACCTTTAAAAGTTGCAAATATTATTTCTTTCAAATCATCTGTAGCTACAAATGCAACCAATGAAGTATAGGGCATTCCTTTCATATTGGTTGCTAAAATAGCTAAAATTTGAGAGTTAAATAGTTGCTTTATGGATTTTAATAAGTTCTCTTCTATCATAATTCTCACATTTAGATCATAATAGGTTTATTTTTATTATTTTTCAAGTAATACATCACATAAGATTATGATCAATTATAGATTATATCATTATTTTTCTTACTAATAATGAAGTATCTAATTCAAATTACTTCAAGAGGGAGTTCTAATGAGTTTTAATCCAAATAAACTGCATTGTTCTTATGGAAACTCATGCAGAATTAGTGATGACTTTATACCTCGACGCTATACACTTACACATTCTGACTCTACAGGCGAATTATTTTTAAAAATTGATTGTGATTATGATATTAAGCAAATTTCCTCTTTTTATACTCGCTTTATGCGTGATGAAGTTTTAGCGGAATGGATTCTTAATGGTGATAGAAAAGAGCTTCATGTATACTTACATGTAAGTGGGGGATTTATATTTGGATGGGCAGCAATGCGAGACAAAATTTTCCGTTATCACTTACCTATGGTATTAGACGCTATTATCTATGGAGATTCTGAATTATTTGATCACTTTCCATTGCTAAAAGAAACACCGGTCATTGTCCATTTTCAATCTACAAGATCTAAATATAATAAAATCGAGATTCATGGTAAAATAAAAGATTATCAATTTAATTCAAAAATTTAAAACGCGCGTTGAGTCAGCGGGTCAGAAAATTAAAGGAAACTGGAAGGAAAAAAGGTCCAATTTATTAGATTCTAAATTTGCATTTTCACAAGTAAATACATTAAAAGATCGATTCAGTTTCGTTTCTGTATAACTGGAGCCTATTATAAGAGGTGCATTTATTTAAAATGCAATCTAAGAGTATTTAACTTAAAAGGGTAATAATTCTTGAAAAAACCTAAAAAAGAATTACCAAGCGGAACTGTTGATAAGACCATTATCGAACGACTTGCTGAATTTTGGCCTGAGCCACGTGAACAGTTGCATTTCGGTGGTTGGAAGGCTACTTTTGATCTTGTTAAAAGATTAGAATTATCGAATTCTCAAAAAGTACTTGATGTATGCTGTGGTGAAGGTAGCACTGCGTGTTGGCTAGCAAAAGAGTATAGTCTTAAGGTCAGTGGAATAGATATACTAGACAAGGCTATTTCAGCCGCGAAGGAAAAAGCAAAATCTCAAGAAGTCTCCGATTTGGTAGATTTTAAAGTTGGTGATGTATTTGATTTACCTTACCACGATTCTTCCTTTGACGTAGTTTATGGGCAAGATCCTGATGGATTAGCACATAAAAATAGAAAGACAATTTTTAAGGAAATTAGACGAGTCCTGAAAAATCATGGAAGGTTAGGATTTCAATTATGGATTCCATTCTCTAATGTACCTAAAGAGAAGATCAAGCAATTTGAAAAGGTCAACCGTGAAGTTGGATCTCCAGAGATGATTAGGATCTCGGTGTATGACTTTATTCAAGATCTAAAAGATGCTGGTTTTTCTAATATCATTTTTGAAGATCTTAGTGAAATCTATTTTAAACATATGCGTGGAATGGAAAAAATTTATCATCAAAAGCTAAAAGTTCCAGATAAATGGCATAATATGCTTTTGAAAATGATTGACGAGGGATTTAAATTTGGAGTTAGAATTATAGCTAGTGTCAATAAAGAACAAGAACCAACCAATTATTCACAGGATTTACCTAAAGCTGAAGAACTTTACTTTTATGGAACGGGCGTATTTAGTCCAGATTATATATTCGATTTTGATACAATCGCTGATGAAAAAAAATATCGTAAAATAATTCTCGAATATTTAACAAAAAATCATGATAAATTTGATTGGTCTGATGAGGGTGCTGGAGTTCTAGCTTCTGGAGCGGTAGATAATTATTCTCCACCTAAAGTTGGGACATTTCTCAGTGTTGACGTGACAAATGCATTACCAATAAGGGAATTTAATATAAGGATTAATGATAACAAATATATTGATGTTAGATTAGATGAGATTTATATTAATATATATCACTTTAATTGTGCAATTCTTCACTTTATAGTTTATATTCCTCCCGAATCTTGGCAAGATAGTGCAGTAATAAAAAGAGTAAGGTTTTTTATACAGCGGCATTCGCATCTTTTAACAGAGTTTGGGATAGATATGGAATCAATTTTCGCACCGATAATCATTGAAATAAACTCTATCTTGACAAAAGTTGTAAAAGATATAAAGCCACCAATTCTTAAGACCCCAATTTTAGATTTTACTCAATTATCTGAAGAAATCACTACACAATTATTTTGGACTCACAGTACGTTAGTTGCAATTATGCCAAATGATTTTGATCTTGAATCTAATCATTTTCAGGAAACCCTCTTGAACCTCAACCAAGATGGAATTTACAATTATTCGATATTTCCTAAAGTGTTTGCGTATGTTGAATCAGGAGATTCATTGATCTGTTTGCCAAATGTTCCAGATATACAGAATAGATCACCAAAGCTTATTGCTAATGAAGATTGGGTTCAATGGATCGCGATTCAACATTATACTTGGAAAATAGTTTGGGAATTAGATAGAGGATTTTATCTCTTGTTAAATGTAGTGACTTCTCACTTGAAACATAAAAGAACTGAAGGATATAGAGATGTTTATGCTGTAAATGCTTTGTTGAATCACATAATTTTAGTATTAGACACTCATAAGTCTAGGAATGTGACCTCTACTTATTATAGCATGACATTTATTGAAAGGATAAGAAAATCATGGAGAACTGATGAAATCCTTGAAGCAGCAACCTCAAAAATGGAAAATTTACGAGATTTAATAAGTCAATTAGATGAGATTGAATCTGCTAGGAGGAGTAGGAGAGTTGAATTATTTCTCACAATGCTTGGCGTTTTTACATTAGGGAGCCTAGTTCTTGATTTTTTGGGAGCGATGTCATTCAAATTCCCTGATTGGTTGACTCTAATCCTTGGTTTTAGCATTCCTGGCATATTCTCAATAGTAGCTTACCAAATTTTAAAGGATTAACTGATCGGAAAACATAGAATTCCCTTTCTCTTGACTTAATTATGATAAAGTGTGAAAAAATAAATTAAAAATTAATATCTTGTCCTATTCCTTGTTCGATTGCTCTGTCATAAACAAGCTTAGCCGTGGCAACATCTTGAGCACTAATTCCCACTGATTTGAATATCGTGATATCCGATTCTTTTCCGCGGCCTGTGGCTTTTCCCGTTATAATATCCCCAATCGAAACTACTTTATCAGACATAATAATCCCTTCATTAATAGGAATTATATAATCTCCCGCTTCTGCTAAACAGGCTTCTTTTAAGCCAGCTACTAAGACGCTTGCTCGTTTTATAATAGTCGAATCTAATTCCCTTATTTCTGCAGCATGAGCTCCGATTGATGAAATATGAGTCCCCTCACGAACCTTATTTCCATCAAATAAGGGAGTAGTACTAGTTGTAGCAGCAACTATAATGTCTGTATCTCTAAGTACATCATCACCAGAGTTGACTATTTCTATTTCAATTCCTAACTCTTTTTCAAGTTCTTTCTTGAATTCTAAAGCTGTCTCTCTTTTTAAATCATAGACTTTGCATTTTTCTAATTTCTTATTTAAACCCCAATAAACACCCACAACTTGTTTTCTTGCTTGTACTCCAGCACTATATATACCCATAGTTTTACTATTCTTGCGAGCTAAGTACTTCACAGAAACTCCTGTAGCAGCGCCAGTTCTCATTGCAGTAATTAGACTCCCATCCATTATCCCGACAATATCTCCTGTGTTTATGTCTTGAACCATTATTTTAGCCAAAACAGTTGGCATATTGTATTTTTCAGGATTTTGTTTGTATACTGATACAATTTTTGTTGCCAAAGCATTCATTTCTCCACCAATTATTCCCGGCATGATTAAAGTTAAACCAGGAGCTGGATCTGTTATAGCGATTCTCTGAGGAACAATCGCTTTTCCTAGTGTAAGTTGTTTATATGCCTCTTCAACATATTTTAAGGCATCATTCATCGATAACAACTCAAAAACATCTTGCTTAGTTAGAATTCTGACCATTTTTGCATCTCATCCATTGTTGAACTATAAAGTAATAATAACCTATATTTTAAGAACTCTTTTTATGATTGCAAAATGTCTAATGCGAGAAAAATAAGAGGGAAAAAATAATTTTAATTATTTTTCGAGTAAATCTATATAAGTTGCCAACATTTGGGCATTAAATGAATCTTTATCAACTTCTTCTTCATAAGCCTTTTTAAATTCTTGTAATCTCTGAAGTTCTTGATCATTTTCGAACCACTCCCATCCTTTTTTCATTTCTTCAAAAAAGCTCCTATTAGCAACTTGATCATTATGAAAATCTTTCTTAAAAACTTGAATAGTCGTAGTCATTTTTCAATCACTTTTTTATTTTGTTATTACTAAATGATAAATAATCCAATTCCAATATAAAAAATTTGATAAGAGAAATTTTGGAGTTTTTGATAATTTTTTTAATCAAATTTTTGTTTTGAGATTTTTTTTTTTCATAAATGAAAACCTGTATTTTCTTTACAAAATAAAAAAAATGGAAAGGATCTATAAATATATCCTTTCAGAGTTCAGTTTTTCTTTTTCATATGTTTTTTTAGCTCTGGCAATAGATTTTCCAACTTTATGAAATGCTTCGTTTATCTCATTTTCGGTAATAAGGACGTTAGCTAAAGAATGCTCATCTTCATCATCAATATCACCTTTTATAGCCTTTCTAATAGTCAGTAATATAGCTTCTTGGCATAATGCTTTAATGTCTGCCCCGGAAAATCCACTCAATATCTCAGCAACTTGATTCAAGTCTACCTCATTTGATATAGGTTTATCTTTAAAATGAATGTTTAAAATATCTTTCCTTGCAGACAAGTCAGGTAAAGAAATCTCTATATGCCTTCCAAATCTTCCTGAACGTAAAAGAGCGGTGTCTAACATGTCTGGTCTATTAGTTGCAGCTAATAATATTATGCCTTTTACATCCTCTAAACCATCCATTTCTGTGAGTAATTGTGAAACTACATTTTCTATCGTTTGGTTCTGTGCATATCGCCCTCTAGCGCTAGCTATCGCATCAATTTCATCAAAAAATATTATACACGGAGTGGTAGATCTCGCTTTTCTAAAAGTTTCTCTAATTGCTTTTTCACTTTCTCCCACCCATTTTGATAAAATTTCTGGACCTTTTATGGAAATAAAGTTTGCCTCACTCTCGTGTGCTAAAGCTCTTGCAATCAAGGTCTTACCGGTTCCGGGTGGACCATATAATAATATTCCGTTAGGAGGTTCAGAATCCATCCGTTTATACAACTTTGGATATTTCAATGGCCATTCTACTACTTCCTTTAATTGAAGTATAGCATCTTCTAATCCCCCAATATCCTCCCACGTTTCAGTTGGAGTAGATATTAAAACTTCCCTTAAAGCAGAAGGCTGAATCGTGGTAAGGGCTTGAAGAAAATGTTTCATCTTTATCTTAATATTACTGAGAACGTCTGGAGGAATTGCTTTTTCTAAATCAACATTAGGCAAAAAGTCTCGAATAGCTAAAATCGCAACTTCTTTTGCTAAAAGTTCGATATCTGCTCCTACAAAACCATGTGTTTTTTCAGCAATAAATCTTAAATCGACGTCATTATCTAAAGGCATGCCTCTTGTATGAATTTGCAATACTTCATATCTACCCTTTGAATCGGGCACTATTATTTCAATTTCTCTATCAAATCTACCAGGCCTCCTTAAAGCTTCATCAATATCATTCACGCGATTTGTTGCACCCATTACAATGATTTCCCCTCTACTTTCTAAGCCATCCATTAAAGCTAGCAGTTGAGCAACCACTCTTCTTTCTACTTCTCCAGTTTCACCACGTTTAGGAGCGATCGAATCCATTTCATCAAGAAAAATGATAGCTGGTGCTTTTTCCTTCGCTTCATCAAATATTTTCCTTAGGTTTTCTTCACTCTGCCCGTAAAATTTACTCATTATTTCTGGGCCACTAATAGTAAAGAAATGAGCGTCTGTTTCATAAGCTACAGCTCTAGCTAATAAAGTTTTTCCCGTTCCTGGAGGACCATATAATAATACTCCTTTAGGAGCTGAAACTCCTATTCTTTTGAATAATTCAGGATGCCTAATAGGGACTTCAATCATCTCCCGAATTTTCTGTATTGTCTCATCTAATCCGCCAATATCTTCATATGTTATATGTCCTGTTTCTATTTTTTTATATTCTTTTTGAACTTGAACATGATCAGTAAGTTCAAATTTTGTAGTTAAAAAAATTCGAACAGCTTCTGATTTAGGCGTGAAATCAAGAACTACCAAATCAATTCTTTTACCATAGGTATAAAAACTTAAAATATCTCCCTTTGTTACAACTCTATTTTCTAATCTTCTTGCGAGTTGTTGAGTATTCCTCAGTATCAAAGAGTCATCAACTCCAGTAAATATTACACTATTAGCAATACTTGCTTCAATTTTGCGTATTTTGATTATATCATCAATAGAAGACCCCAAATTTCTTCTTATAGAAGGATCAATGCGGATAATATTTTTTTCCTTTTCCTCCTCCTTTCCAGGACTCACCAAGGCTACAGTTTTTTTATTAACATGGGGGTGTACAATCTCTATGACATCACCAGCTTTTAAATTCAATTCCTGCATGATGGACGTATCTATTCTTACAATTCCCTTTCCCGCGTCTTCTTTAAATGCATCCTTAACTCTCAATTCTGATGGATCATTTTTAAAATTTACATTCCTATCCACTTTTAAAGCCCCCGTTTAAAGTTTGATAATTTTTGAATTTAAAATAAAAAAAAGAATTATTTAGCTAAGAGTTCATTTGCCTTTTCAAATGCATAATTATAATCAAAAATCCTTTTACCCTTAGTTTGAGCTGCTTCTTTTAAAATTTGGCCTTCTGATTCTGATTTCAGTCTTCCTAAAGCCAGAGCTCCTATTCCGAAAATTCCAGGATAAATCTCATCATTCTTGTGTTTTGGTTTGATTCCTTCAATTCCATATGGAGGGACCAGATTAATATCCACGACTATCTTCTTTCCTGAGAGTTTCTGCATAGCGTGAACAGGTAAAACTTCTACACCCGCAGCTGCTAAGGACCATATGAAACTTGCATCTTTGCTAATCTCAACTCTTTCTTCTATTGTTGGTGCAAATATACCCTTGACCTTCGTTGCGTTTTCTCCAGCTTCTTTAGTGAGTTCCTCTGCTAGCTTTTCAATTGCTTTCTTAGATCCTTTATCCCAAGTTTCGATAAGATAAGTGTCACACTTTAACTTAGCTCCAAGTATAGCAGCAATCCTACCAACGGGGCCTGCCCCAAAGATAATCACTTTTTTTCCTTTAACATCCTTTATTCCATGCTCTTTTCTTGCAATATCTATGGTCATGGCTACAACAGCAGATGCAGTGGTATGAGAACCACGAGGATCAATGATTACAGGACATTCAAAAGGAGGAACCAATGATTTTATTACCTTTTTTGCTATTTTTTCTCCTTCAAGGACATTTGATCCTCCTATAAAGAAGGTTGTGGGAGCATTTGGTTTACGAGAGAAGATTGCGTCTTGAACTAATTTTGGTACTTTATCAGCATTAATACTAGGTACAGGTACTACCACATCAAACCCAGCATCATATGCCATGTTAATGTCAAATGGAGAAGCCATCTCATCAGTATCAAAGAAATAACATATCTTATCAGAAGTATCTGCTTTTTTTATCTTTATGGCAGACAATTCCCACATTGATTTTCCTACAGCGCTTGGACTTTCATTAGCAGTAGAAATGCTTCCATCGGTGTTTAAAAGCATTGGTTGTTCTATTGCAATCTCTTTTTTAATCTTTATTTGCTCCGTCAAGACATTTAAATTTGTTGCTAGATTTTCTAATCCCTCAAAATGGCGCTCATCGCAAATGAAGAGGCCTGAAAGCTTTTTATCCGTAAAACTTTTGGCTTGTTTTAATACCTTCATCATCATCCACGCTTCCCGAACTTTATATCTTACCTCATCTTCTTTCTGGTCATATTCTTCTTGTAAATGTTCCCTCCACATGATTAATTGAGAGAATGTCTCATCATTAATGGGGGGTGCTCCATGGTTCACTTTTATCATTTGATCAATCTTTCCAGTTAACTGTTTAATTAATGCTTTATGATCATCTAAAGATGCTCGCAAATAATCTTCTGCTTGTTCAGAAATATCGACCATTTCATAAGGAATATTTCTACTTTTAAAGAGGTCTTTTAAAGGATCATCCTCAGTAAAAGCTTCGTCTCGATTACCTTTTTCTTCCAAAATAAACTTGGGTTTATACTGATCAATCAAACCTTCAATGACGTGTAGATATTGTTTAGAGACAAAATGTAAATTCAAAAGTAATGAATCATCATTTTTTTCCTTATTAAAAAACCAATCTATAGGAAATTCGCTTTCTACCATTACCAATTTTAGGTTTTTGTCCTTTATTGCTTTTAATTCTAAGGTTTCAGACATTTTTATTTTCACCTTTTTAAGATTTTGCTAATATTTCTCTTAAATGTTTTTTTACATTATAATTAATTACCTTAACGCCCACTTCTCTTAATTGTTGTGTGACTTGTGGGCAAATATCTTCACAAATGTCCGTTTGGACATAATGAAGGAATACTACTCGATTTGCTCTATGAGTTTTAGATAGATCCAACATTTTTTTAACAATCCACTGCGGTCTTAATTTTAGACTAATATAATTTTCTTTCTGCTGGATTTCTTCATGAAGCAGGTCAATCCAATTTTTCAAGCTTTCTCCTTTATAACTATCCTTATTCTCCATTGATTCATATTCATCGCATAACTCATTCATTAATTCTTCCTTCTCCACTATTTCCTCATAAATATATCCCATAGCATATTCAGGAATATCAACTTGATAAAATGGAATTCCTGACTTTTCTAATACTTTTCCTAAGTCTGTATTTTTGAATGATTTAATGTCAATTTGAAAATCAATGGTTACAAACTTTACTCCTTTTTCCTTGATAAAAGAAAGGACTCTACTATCGAATCCCTTCTGAATATCTGACTTTTCTGACTTTGCCATGTATACAATAATTTTTACATCCTTGGGACCGTTCAATTCTAATACTTCCATTTTTTTACCACCTTTTTTTCGTTGGAAATTAGTTGAATACAGTTTTCTAATTGAAAAACCATTTATTCCAAATTTAAAGAGTTTGACAACAAAATTAATGCTAAATTTGACAACAAATCTTATCAAAAAAAATGCTTAACTAAAAGTGTTGTCAATTAAGATTTGAACCTATTTTGCTGTAACAACCCCTACTTTTATAGTTTTTTGGTATTAATTACCGGATTTTTTATAGAAAAATACTCAATATTATTGAAATTGAGGATCGCTATTTTTGGAATGCAACATTATATGATCGATTTACAACATAGATTTATATATCTTGATCACATCATTTGTCATGTTGATAAAAAAAATTATCATATTAAAAAATTTATCAATTTATTTATCATAAAAAGTCAGAGGGATGTTAAAAGAAATGGATGTTTATTCAATTTTATCCCACCCTTTTCGAAGAAAAATTTTACTCCTTTTGGAAAAAGAAGGTTATATTCCTTACACAGAGTTAATGGAACGCCTTGGGTTAGATACGACTGGTCAACTTAATTTTCACCTTAAGAAACTTGGTTCTCTTATTGGAAAGGATAATAAATCCTATTTTCTCACCGAAGATGGCAAAAGGATTATGACTATTATGAATCTTAATAAACGAATTCTCTCAGGTGAGGACATAGATGATTATTTTCACTCCAAAGGAAGTGAGATCAGTAGAGTAGGCGTAATAATTTGTAATTGTAATGAGGAAATTTCTAGTGTTATCAATATTTCCGCACTTGAGAATTACATTACCCGTTTAAGAAACGTGGTTTCAGTTAAACGTTTTCAAAATTTATGTCAACAGAAAAATTTTGATCAAATTAAAAATTGGGTTAAAGATAACTACTTAAATAAGATTGTTATTGCTGCTTGTTCTCCCAAGACTCATCAACATCTCTTTGAGCATATTTTTGAAAATACAGTTGATCATACTTATATTGAATTTGCGAATATTAGAGAACAATGTGCGTGGGTTCATAATAATTTAAACGAAATAATAGATCCTGCTTTAACCCTAGAAAAAGCTAAATTATTAATAGAAGCTGCAGTCGAGAGAGCAATACTTCAAAAAGCAATTAGGGTTAAAAAGGTAGAAGTTGAACGGAGTTGCGCAGTTCTTGGAGGAGGTATTGCTGGGATGACTGTTGCTCTTAATCTAGCAAGGGCGGGAATAAAAGTGTATTTAATTGAAAAATCGGCAACACTTGGAGGAAAAGTAGCAAGATGGCATAAAATTTATGAAATGGGAGATTGTTCGATATGTTTTATTTCAGAATTCATTTCTGAACTTGTAAAAGAATCTAATATCAAAATTTTTACTAATACAGAAGTTATGAATATCTCTGGAGAGGTTGGTAATTTTACCATTGATTTAAGAAAAAATCCAAGGTTTGTAGATGAAACCAAATGTACTGGTTGTAAGCAATGTATCGATTTATGTAGTGTTCAAAAACCAAATCAATATGAGTTTAATTTGGAGGAGCGAAAAATAATATACTTACCATTTATTCATTGTTATCCATATGCTCCCATAATTGATCAAGAAGACATAAAGAACTGTCTTAATTGCGGAATATGCGAACGGGCATGTCCAAACAAAGCAATTGATCTATCTCAAAAACCAGAAGAAATACGAATTAAAGCAGGTACTAAGGTGGTTGCTATTGGTACTGACCTTCCTGATAAATTTGATAATTTCTCCCATAATCCAATGAATGATATAATAACTTCAGCTGAATTTGAAAGAATATTATCTTCAGATGGAATAACAGAAGGAAAAATCATTCGTCTTTCAGATAAAGCAGTACCGAATGATATCTCCATAATTCAGAATGCAACTGAGAGCAACTCACAATTAGATTTAGCTAACGTCTTAGTATTAAAATACATGGAAGAAATTCGCCAAAAGAATCCAGAAATAAACATAAATGTGTTTTATCAAATTCAAAATAAGGTGAAAACTCCCTCATATAGATTTAGTATTTTTGATGATAGGATTCATTACGCTGAAAAGTTAGAAATTAAAAACACATATAACCAAAATGTTGTCGTTGCTGATGATAAAGAATATCCTTCTGATTTAATAATTCTGAATCCTAATTTAATTCCCAATAAAGATTTAAAAGTTCTTCGTAAACAAATGGATTTTACATTAAATGATTTTGGATTTATGAGCGAAGAAACACTTGCTTCAGGAGTCTACGGGGCAGGCTCGATTTTTGGGCCATTAAGTTATAAGGAGGTTATTATATCAGCAAACCAAGTTGCGTTAAAAGTAATTTCTTTACTTTCTAATGATTATTTATTAGCTGAATTTGGAGGAATTGAAATAAATTATGAAAGATGTGGTCTCTGTGGACTATGCTTAAAAGTATGTCCTTATAATGCTATAACTTTTGAAGTTGATAAATTAAACATTGATAAATTCAAGTGTAAGGGATGTGGTACTTGTGTAAGCGTCTGTCCTACTAATGCTTTGAGCATGAACATAGACAGCTCTGAAAAAATATTAAAAAGTATAGAAATATTTTCCAAATTTAAAAATTCGCCTAAAATTATCGCATTTTGTTGTCGATCTTGTGGTTATGCTGCAGCTGATGATGCTGGATTGAAGAAGATAACATATTATCCTAATATCTTCATAATTCAAGTACCATGTACCGGAAGGGTCGATTCAAGCTTTATTATAAAATCTTTTGAATTAGGGTTTGATGGAATTTTGATCATTGGATGCCGAAAAAACTCTTGCAGATACATTGATGGTATTGAGAACGTAAGAAAGAAAGTTCACTTATTAAAGAGTATTCTTGGTCCAAAATTCGCCCACCGAGTCATATTGAAACATGTAAATGCTGTGGAAGGAAGTAAGTTTTCTGAAATCATTCAAAAATTTTACAAAGAATTGGAAGAGGTGGGAGAAATTGAAGCCTAAAATTCTCATTTATTCATTAACATCTTGTAGTGGATGTATATCAACGTTAATGGCATTAGATATCTTTCCCCAGTTTCTCGAGAGAACCCGAGACGTTATCTTTCCGTTTATTAATGATGAAATAGAAATAAAGGATTGTGATATTGCTCTCATAGAAGGATGCATCTCTGAAAAAGAGCAAATTGACCTGGTTAAAACTATAAGATATTATGCTAAAAAAGTATTTTCTTTAGGATCTTGTGCTACTTTTGGTGGTATCTTGAGTCTTTCTAAAGTTAAAAATGCAGAACCTATTTCTAAATACATAGAAATTGATGGAATTATTCCCGGTTGTCCTCCTCCTTCTAAAATGTTAGGTAACATTTTACTACATATAATCGAAAATAAAGAAATCGAATTATCAAACAAAAATTTATGTGCAAATTGCCCATTAAAAGCGGACATAACTCTAAACACAGAAATTGAAATTTCTCGATTTGAACCTAATCCTGAAGAGATTTCGGATTTTGAAACAAATGGGATCTGCTTTTTAAAAAGGGGAATTTTATGTTTAGGTCCCATTACACGAGAAGGATGCGAGCACAAATGTATTAATCAAGGAATGCCTTGTGAGGGATGTATGGGGCCCATTTCTAAGGATTATACTTCAAATGTTATTAATTTTTTGAGCCTCATAAATCTATCTGCAACTTTGCGTAAATATGATGGAATTTTCTACAGATTTTCAAGACCAGTTTTAGAGAGGTGAAATGATGTTAAAGATCGTAGATCTATGTACTAGAATAGAAGGCCATGGAAATGTAAAAATAATTCTTCAAGATGATAATATTTCCACGGTAGATTTCGAAATTAATACTTTAAGAGGATTTGAACAAATTCTTATTGGAAAGAGATTAATAGAACTTCCCCGAATTGTAAGTAGGATATGTGGGCTATGCCATGCTTCTCAAAGTATCGTAAGTTGCAAGGCAATTGAACACATATTTAATGTTGAACCAGATGAACAAATGATACTTCTAAGAAAATTATTATTGACAGGCGAACTAATCAAATCTCATTCAATGCATTATTTCTTTCAAGCATTACCAGATCTTTTACATATTTTTGGACATTTTAAAAATGTTCCTAATCCATATGAATTAACCCATTTTGATCCTCAATTAACCTCATACATGTATGAGCTAGTCAAATTTGGGAACGAAATTGACAAGATATTTGGTGGTCGTTCGGTACATTTAATTAATACAATTCCAGGAGGAGTAATTTATACTCCAATAAAAAAAGATTTTACAACCGTAAAACGCTACTTCCAAAAAGTTATTGTAAGTATAG
This sequence comes from uncultured archaeon, assembly GCA_964632315.1. Taxonomy (GTDB): domain Archaea; phylum Asgardarchaeota; class Lokiarchaeia; order Sigyniarchaeales; family SOKP01; genus SOKP01. The sequence continues at coordinate 67,373 of CAZWEM010000007.1, read as the reverse complement.
ATTATGTGTTAGATAAATTTATAAACCTATTTTCAAATTTTGAGCCTCCAGAACAATTCACCTTACCAAATACAACATTTCTCAGTCAACATTTTCATGGCAATTACGGAAGATACAATGGTATATTGAGATTACTCACCGATCAATCTAAACCCGTAGACTTTCAATTTAATAATTATGAAAGATATTTTGATAAAGATCCTGATCTACGAGGGATCAATTTTAATTTAGAAAAAGATTCAAGCATTTTAGTTGGTCCTCTTGCACGTTATAATCTGATTGAAAGTTATAACGTTGAGGATGTTGATAAATATTTCACAAATTTCGATAAATCCTGGAAAAGATCGACCTTGTTTATGAACTTTCTCAGATTAATTGAAATTTTTGTAGAAGCAAACCAAGCTTTAGCAATTTTAGATAATCCTGCACTAAAGGGAAAAAGGAATCTCTCAAATTTAAAAAAAATTGAAAGAAAAGATGGTGTTGGAATTTTAGAGGCTCCTCGTGGCACATTGATCCATCACTACAAGATTGATGAGAATAAGATAGTAAAGGAAGTAAAATTGCTCATAGCAACAGAAATAAACATTCCACTCATAAATACAATGATAACGAATTATGCTCGAAGATTATATCAAAAAACTGGCGATATTAATGGAGTTAAATGTGATGTTCAACAAATTATAAGATCTTTTGATCCATGTGTCTCGTGTGCGAGTCATTAAAATAATTTATAGGGTGATTCTTATATTTGAAAAGACTCAAATAACGGAAATGAGTAGGTTCGAAGTATTATTATTATATTTTGACCGATTATTTGGTTACGTGCCTTTTGTAATATACCCTTATGATTCTATTAAATTAGATCACGAAAGAACACGAATGTTAGGAACTCTTGCACTTTATTTTGATGAACAAGAAAAAAACAGCACCTTAGTTTTAGAATTGGGAAAAAAAGTATACTTCGCTAAAAAATTAGAATTGTTTTCAGAAAGCTCAAATCAGTTTGAATGTTGTGCGATTTGTCTAATATTACCTGTAGAATTACATATAATTGGAGAGAACTTGTTAAGTTTATTAGAGAATTACATTATAAAACGATATAAATATTCACTTTATACGATTGTGGAATCTGAAATAAATAAATATGATATAGTACAAAATGTGAAAAAGCAACAAATAATTCTTAAAGGAGAAATCCTCAAAAAACGAGTATTAGAACTTATCAATTTTGTATGTTCAATTTTTTTAAACTCTATTACAGGTTTCCCTGACGCAAAATGTACTAAATTACAAAAAGCCATAACTTTTTTAGAATCGATGGGAATGAATGTTTCTCATCTAGAACAAATATCTCAGGAAAATTTTTCGAATATTAATATCTTTGAATCAATTTCTAAATTAAGCGAAGATAAGAATATCTTTGAAGTAAAGACTATAAAAGTTAACAACTTATGTGAAGAAATTGAAATCATAATTAAAAATATAACAGAGAAGATATTTGAAGCCCTAAATATTCGAATCTCTCATATTTACGATTTGTTTGAAAAAGAAGTAATGAATATTGATGTCGAACAATGGCTATTTGAAGAAGAAATAGTTTTTACTTTTCCCTATTGTATAATTGATACTACTATTTTAATTACAATTAAAGAGATCTTAAAAGAAGATATTATTTTTTCAAAGCAAATTTCTTTAGAGCAATTAGCAATTTTGAAATAAGATTACATAAAAATTTCGAATAATGTGTATAAACCTATTCCAAAAGCGTAGATAGGTATTAGATATTTCCATAATTTATTCGGAAGGATTCTTACTAGATAAGGTGAAATCAGTGCAGCAAAAAATCCTCCCGTAAAGAGTGAAGGTAACAATACCAGATCGATATTTATTCCAGCGTAACTTATCCCAAAGAATGTAAAAATCCCAACTATTGAAACAATAGATTCCGAAAAAGAAACTAAAGCAGTAGCGCTTTTTTCATATATACCTGAAAAAATCTGTCCCATTGTTAATACTGGTCCATACCCTCCTCCTCCAATCCCCTTATTAAAACCAGCTAAAGCAGAAAATCCATAAATTAGTTTTGGTTTATACCCAATATTCTCTATCTTACTTAATTTTAACTTGATGAAACCAGACAAACCCATAAAAACAACCAAAACTGCTACATAGATTTTAATAATATTTAGGGGAAATTTGATAGCAAAATAACCAATAAAAATTGATGTAAAAATTGCACAACAACCAAAAAATGCCATTATCAATGACACTTTCGTTGCTTGATTGAGAGGGATGAATGAATAGCGTACGTTCCCAAATTCATGATCAAAAAAACTATCAATTAATCCAGTTATAGCTTCTGATATTAAGATCGTGGGAACAATCTGAAGCGGGACATAACCAAGAGCTAATAACAAAGGAGTCAAGGCGGTTCCAAAACCCATTCCGGCCATTGAGTCCATAGACTCAAATATAAATGCAATGAGAATTATATGAATCAATAATTCCATAGGTGATTTACCCTATAATGTAAAAAAAAATAATGTCATTACTAAAAAGTATATCCCAATTGCCCCAAGAAATTTATGTAACGTGTTCTTTGATATTTTCATCTTTTCTTTAATGGGGAGGCGATCAATTTCTTTTGCTTCTTTTCCAATGTTGCATTCAGTAGTCATTTTAGGATATAATTACAAATAATTAGATTTAATTAAATGTAATGACTCACCATTATTTAAAGTTTTGTATTCCTTTTCGAGATAAATCGAACATCATTCGAGATCCCATAGATTTCCCGTATCTTGTTCGATAGATTTATAACCAATAAACCCCATAATTAACATGTATTTAATCGTTTTTACCAATCTTACAAAAAAAATTAAGAATGAACTTTATTCGTTTATAATAAACAAGTGGGGAGAATTATTTATAAAAAAGCAATAGTAGTATCAAATGAGATCGAACCATCAGAAGAATATAAAAGGCCTCAGAAAGTAATTCGAAATCCCTTTGAGATGGCGAAACAACAAATCGACATTGTCGCTAAAGAGATGAGACTAGACAAAAATATTACCAAATATCTAAAAAGAGTAGAGCGCTCTCTGATTGTTTCAATTCCTGTAGTTATGGATAATGGAGAACTTGAAGTATTTGAGGGATATAGAGCCCAGCATTCTACCGTCAGGGGTCCAGGAAAGGGAGGCATTCGGTTTTCTCCCAACGTGTGTTTAGATGAAGTAAAGGCACTTGCAACATGGATGACTTGGAAAAACAGCTTATTAAACCTCCCTTTAGGGGGTGCTAAAGGAGGAGTATGTGTTGATCCAAGAAAACTTTCATTAGGAGAGCTTGAAAGACTGACAAGAAGATACACAGCTGAAATCATTAATATTATTGGTCCTGATATTGATATTCCTGCTCCAGATGTGGGAACTGATAAAAGGATAATGGCATGGATTATGGATGTGTATTCAATGCAGAAAGGGCGTTCTGTTCCAGGAGTGGTTACCGGAAAACCTATAGAAATAGGAGGATCAGTGGGAAGAGAAAGTGCAACGGGAATGGGATTATATTATGTATTAGATGCATTATATAAAAAAATGAATTTAGCTCTCAAAGGTAGTAGCATCGTAGTCCAAGGTTTTGGAAACGTTGGAGGAACAATAGCTAGGATACTATATGAAAAAGGAGCAAAGATTATTGCGATTTCAGATATTAGTGGGGGATTATATGATAATAAAGGCTTAGATATCAAAAAATTATCAGAATGGGTCGATCAAAATCACTTTTTAAAAGACTATAGGGAAGAAAACTACGAATTTATTCCTAACGACAAATTACTAAATATTGATTGTGATGTCTTAATCCCAGCTGCAATAGAAAATCAGATAACCCTCGATAACGCTGACAATATTAATTGTGGAATAATTTTAGAAGGAGCAAACGGTCCAACGACACCAGAAGCTGATGAAATATTAAGAGAGAGGGGGATAATTGTTGTACCTGATATTTTAGCAAATGCTGGGGGAGTTTGCGTAAGTTATTTTGAGTATATCCAAGATATTCATAGCTACTTTTGGAAACTTGATCGAATAAACCAAGAATTAGAAGGTATTATGGTTAACACATTTTCGGAAGTTTATGATCTCTCTTTGAAGAAAAATACAACTTTAAGAACTGCTGCATATATAATAGCCGTTTCAAGATTAGCAAGAGCTATTGAATTAAGAGGAATTTTTCCTTAAATCTTTTATTTTTCTACTTTAAATTTTACTCTTGATGTGTTTTTAAAAATTTCAATTAAGCTTGAAACATTTATTTGGGTTGATATTCCCGAAATTGTTTTAATTTTTTCATTAATAAATTTCCAGAGGGTTTTCTCATTTTCCACTATAATTTTTATTATTAAGTTATATTCTCCTCCACTAGAGGCAATGAGTTGAATGTTATCATATATTTTTAGTTTTTGGGCAATCTCATCTATTTTTAAGGGATCTACAGATAAACTCACAATGGTAATGGTATTAAAACCGACTTTATATGGATCCACAATTGTATCGATTTCTTTAATAATCCCCGTAGTAATCATATTTTGTACGCGATTATGGATTGTGCTCGCTGCTAGATGCACTTTACTACTTATTTCTTTATAAGATATTTTGTAATTATCTTGTAAAATGTTTAGAATTAATTTATCCTTTTTATCTAAAGGTAATTCGATTTCTTTTTTGATTGCACCTTCAGGCTTGATTTTGTGGCGTTCGATTCCATATAAAATCGAACGATTTAAGATGGTATCAGTTAAATCTCCCTTTACTAAATAGTCTTGAATTCCTTTTTTAAGAGAATTTAAGGCAATTTCTTTATCATCAAATCCAGTTAAAATAATAACAGGATATTTAGATGTGTATTCTAGGATCGTATCAAGAGAGGATTCTTTATCACTATCTGGTAGGGTCAGATCTAGTAAGATAACATCCACTTCATTATTATTAACATAATCTAATCCTTCTGAAAGACGCGTAAATGAATGAAGTTCGTATTGAAAAGTGGAGGATTTTTTTAAAAACTCTTCTATAAGTTTAATATCAGCTGCATTATCTTCAATTAATAATATTTTCATTGTAAGAGTCTTCTCCCTTTATTTATATTAATAATAGTAATTCTGAATAATATTCATTTTTATATATAATTAGTCCATCAAGAGATCAATTCAATCAGTTTTTTCGAAATTCTTTCAACAATGATTTGATTGGTAAGATGGAAGTTAATCAATGAAATATGTTATTCACCTATTTTTCATTCGGAAAATTAAAAAAAAAATGAATCAAATTTGTAATTATACGATTTATCACTACGATATTTAAATAGATAAATTCATTTTCATATATAGGGAGCTTTAGAACGTGTAGCTTGCTTGATTATAAATGATAAGCTTAAATGATCGAAAGGAATGCATAAAATTTGGGATAATAATAGCTTTAATAGTAATCTCTTGCTTATTAGTTATCTACTTTGAAGTAATACTTAAAATCAATTTTTATATTGTTAATTTTTTCTATTTTCCTACCATTTTAGCTACTTTGTGGTGGAAGAGAAAAGGGCTTACTATTCCTATTTTTTTAATATTATTTTTGTTGATTGTCCAAATTTCTCAAGGTGTGTCTTTTTTTGGTGAAGATGCGATAAACGGCTTTTCAATCAAGATTTCAGTCCTAATAGTTGGTGTAGTAATCGCATTTTTATCTGAGAAAATTTTAAAGAAAGAATTAGAATTAAATGAGATTATTAAAGATTTAAAGCGATCAAATGAAGATCTTCAACAATTCGCTTATGTGGCATCTCATGATCTACAGGAACCTCTAAGAGCGATCATTAGTTTTTCTCAACTTCTCGAGGAAAAGTATCATGATAAATTAGATGAGGATGGTAAAGAATATATATACTTTATTACAGATGGAGCGAAAAAGATGAACGTTCTCATAAAAGATTTATTAAGCTATTCTAGAATCACAACCCAAGCAAATCCAATAGAATGGCATGACCTTGAACCCATTTTAAATGATGTTATTTTTAATTTACAAGAAGCAATAAAAGAAAGTGGAGCAGTTATTACTCATGATCCACTACCTACTTTAAAAGTCGATCGTATACAATTCTTACAATTATTTCAAAACTTTCTAAGTAATGCGATTAAATTTCGTAATGTAGACCCTCCAAAAATCCACATAGGAGTGAAAAGATTAAGCAATTACTGGATTTTTTCAATTAAGGATAATGGTATTGGAATAGATCCGAAATATCACGATCGACTATATAATATATTTTATCGACTACATACAAAAGAAGAATATCCCGGAACAGGGATAGGACTACCAATATGTAAAAAAATCGTTCAGAGATATGGTGGGGAAGTATGGGTGGAATCAGAACTTGGAAAAGGTTCTACCTTTTATTTTACAATTAAAACTAAGAAAATTAAGAATCCTCAGCGAGGAGAGCGTAATCCATGAATGATCAACAGAATAAGAAGTTCAGAATATTGTTAGTGGAAGATAATCCGGCTGACATTAGTCTTACAAAAGAAGCACTAAATAGAAATGAGATTGTCAACGAAATTCACGTAGTTCACAATGGAGTTGAGGCATTAAACTTCCTAGAAAAAAAATCTCGTCCTGATCTCATCTTTTTAGACCTTAATTTACCTAAAATGACAGGGCTTGAAGTTTTAAAGGAAATAAAAGAACATGAAAAATTTAGACGAATTCCAGTAATAATATTAACGATTTCAACTAATGAGGAAGATTTAATTAAAGCTTATGACTTACATGCTAACTGCTATATAAATAAACCTTTGGAGATAAAAGAATTTTATGATATAATGAGTTCCATCGTAAACTTCTTTTTCATAACTGTAAAACTTTCGAATATCTAAGATTTATAAAAAAGAGGGAAATGTGATTATTGTTTGATGCTTAAAACCATATTTTCATCTCGATAGGTAGAATCCGCTTCTAAATTAATTTCGGGGGGGTTATAATCTTCAATTGGGTTGCAATTCCAAGGTCTGCAAACCCTATCATCCCCAAATACTACCCCATGACAGATTTCATAATCTTCACAAGAATGATATATTCTTGTACCCAAACTATACTCCATTCCACACTTTGGACATTTAACCAAAATTTTCACCTATTCGAATAAAATTCGATTATTTTTAATTAAACTATGAACTTTATTTTACAATGATTTACATAATAGAATATGGATTTATTTTATTTAAATATATCGAATCATATTCGGGAATCAAATAATTAGATGCATTTTATTCGTTTTACCGACCTTTTTACGGATAATTTTTTAATATAAACGTTTCAATCTGAAAAGAGATATGAAAAAATAAATAAAAAATCAAATTAACGGATTAAAATGATTCTTTTTTTTTATTATGAAGTAAACTAAGCTGATCTTGGAACTCATTACTTTCAAGATATGCCGCAGGGTAAAATGCAATAAAAAGCAATGCTATTGCGGTGAATATCTGTGGTAACATAAAAAAAAGAAACTTAATTCCAATGATAGCAGAAGCTGGTTGAACTTCGACTGGAGCATCTCTTATATAGTTGAGAACGCCCAGGATGAAAGTTGCAATGATTGGGCCAATACTATAAGCGGGCATTGTGAATAATGCATTCACTCCAAAAAACATACCCTCTCGTCGTGAACCGTATTTTAACTCGTCTTCATCTATTGGTAGGGTTTGTAGTGAAGTTGAAAAGACACCAGATCCACCAAAGAAGCTAGTCCATAGGATTCCAATCCAGATAAACCATTCTGTTGCAGGATTAAGGATCATTAAAAACGATATGGTCCCTCCGATTATTTGTAATGACATATAGGACATCATAATCTTTTTCATGCCATATTTAAAGCGTAATTTCACACAGATAATGTTTGAAGAATATCCAACTAATATATAAATTAAAAAGAAATATAATATCCCTTCAGATCCCAGAATCAATGAGTACACGAACAAATAGGATAAACCTACAGAAGTTTGCAATATGGCAGCAAAATTATATCCCATAAATAAAATGTAGCTTTTTGACTTCAAAGTTTGCTTAACTGCTTTTAATAATGGTGGGCTTTTGTCGTGCTGATATTCTGGAGTCTCTTTTGAAAATTTTACTACAAATACGTAGCAAACCAAGCTGATTCCTGCTACAAAGATACTACTTATCTGGAGTAAGAATCGATTATCCATAATATATGGAACTATCATTATAGGAATGGACGCAAAAAAGCCTATTATACCACTTATCAATCCAATTTTATTCCTTGAATCAATATTTGAAGTCATATCAGGTAAAAGAGCATACCAAGTCATGGTTACGATTGTAAATAACGTCTCATAAGTACATACTGTTATGACAAAATGAAGGAATATGACGATTTGATTATCCAAACTCCAAGGAAACCAGATGAAAATGAAGCTAACAATCAGAAATGGACTAAAATATTTTATAAAGAAAATGCGTCTACTTCCCCATCGCTTAACATCCATATTATCGCTATAATAACCAACGATTGGGTCATTTAAGGCATTTACCACCATATATATAATAAGACCGATTATCCATAACCCCTCATCGAGTTTTAAATCGTCATAGAAAAAATTCACATAGACCAGACTAAAGAAACCGGCTAAGATTATTAACGGTACAGTTCCTATAACGTATCCAAAAATTCTTTTCGAAGAAATTTTCTCATCTCGGGGAGTTTTAATGTTATTCATAAAAATCGAATAGTAAGTAATTATAGTGTATATTGCCTTGAGATTTAATAAAGATTAATTTTCAACTATAGATAAAATCCTTATCTATTCCCTAAGTTTTTGTCCACAGTTTACGCAGAATCGATGATCTTCGCTTGCTGCAGCACCACAATTAGTACAGAAATTTATTTTAACTTTTGGAGCGTTTCGAATCGCAAAGTACTTCCCAATTTTTTGAGGCTGAATATAACTTATCTCTTCTTTAAACTGTTTTTGAGTTATAGCATTCGAGATGATTTCTGGCTCGGTACTTTTAATTGTTATTGCTACTGAGGGGGGTTTCTTGAATTCAAAGAATTTATTCATGTCTCCATTTCGTATGAGGTTAAAAGAACTATAGGAATCAAATTGTCTACCCCATTGCTTGATAAGCTTTTGTGGAGTTAACCATTGAATTCCATATCCAAATGACAAAGAAACTTCAATCGCAACATATGTGGTTGCTTCCTGCTCATTAAACTTGAATCTCATCACATAATGTTCCCCATTTGAACTCAAAGACATCCCACGTTGGATTTTCAAAATTTTGATTGCCCCATCACTTGAATTTCCCTCTTCAATGATGTTCCCATTTTTATTTCTCCAAAATTCTAAGGTAGTATCATATACTTTTTCTAATATGATTGGAATTCTAAAAAATCCATATTTAATTACCATATTTGTCACCCTTTCTTAATAATTAAAGAATAATAAGGAATTTATAATTGTTCATCAAGTTTATGATTACATAAATCATCACATTTTTTGATAAAGCGATTTTCTCTGGGAACGTGAGTAAATCTTACTTGTTTAAATTTTTTACTTATTGTTAAAACTTCTTTCTGTAATTTTGCTAAATGCGGATAATTAATCTTCCATTTACCGTTTATTTGCTGTATCGCTAGATTACTGTCGGAATTAATTTCTATTTCACCAGAGAAGGTATCTTTAACAAAATTTAAGGCATTAATTATTGCTTTGTACTCAGCCACATTGTTTGTCGCATGATTGATGTATTCTACATCAGAGAATAGGATTCTAGAAGATTGAACAACTATAAAAGCACAAGCTGCTGGACCAGGATTTCCACGAGCCGCTCCATCAGTATAAACTTTTAAAATCTTATCAGGATCTATATTAATTTTCATCTTGATAATTAAAGGCAGACTTTCGATTTAAATTAATTTTTTGAAGCATTCTCGGTAAAATTTTCTGAAAAATTTAAAAAAAGTAAAAAAATTGTTTTTTTAGTATGCTCCTACTATTCTAAAGGCAATTAGGAACATTATAATCATGATTATATTATTGAATTAATTAGATTTGATCATTATAAGCATCATTTTGAATTTTTCAATAGCACTTAATGCATGTGGTTCATTTGCTGGCATCGTAATCATTTGACCTTTTTCTAGAATATAATCTACTCCAGAGATGGTAATTTTTGCTTTTCCCTCGAATACATAAACTAAGGCATCGAATGGCGCGGAATGCTCGCTCAATCCTTCATTTTTATCAAATGAAAATAGAGTAACCGTTCCCTCATTCTTGTTAATTAACGCCCTGCTAACAACAGACCCTTCTTGATAAGCTAACATTTTATCTAAGTTTAAAATTTCTTCCTTTGACATAATCCTCAAACTTTCTTAGTATTATGAGTTAATTATATAAAATAATGATATTAAAATTTAGGACGAACATGTTTAATTAATTCTATATAAGGACTTCTGAGATTTTTTTACCCTCGCTAAGGATGGCAACTGCTTTTTTCATGTATTCTGGAATGTCAATTTGCTGAGGACATTTATCTAAACATTCACCACATTCAATACATAAGACCGCTGATCCATCCGCTTCTTCTCCTTCTGAAATTTTCTTTTCAAGTTCTTCTTGCGATTTTGCCATCCGGTCATAAAAGAAAGCAATTCTCTGCCTACCATTTTCACCCCAGTATGCTAACTCGTTTAATACATATATGACATTTTTGATAGAAACTCCATTAGGGCAAGGCATACAATACCCACAGCTAGTACAAGGGATTAACTGGTAATTTTTAAAGGCTTTCTGTAAATTTTTAATTATTGCCAATTCTTCTTCACTTAGCGAGCCAATTCCTGAATTACTAGCTGATCGAACATTTTCTTTAACTTGTTGTAGATTACTCATCCCACTCAAGACAACAGACACTTCTGGGCGATTCCAAAGGAATTGCAAACCCCAGTCTGCCATAGTCCTTTTAATTTTTGCATTATCCAACACATTTTTAATTTCAGGTACATCTGGTAGCTTATCATCGGGAATGGTCAATTTTCCCCCACGTAATGGTTCCATAATAATGACAGCTATTCCTTTTTCAGCTGCATATCCTAAACCGCTTAAACCCGCTTGATAATTAACATCCGAATAATTTAATTGAATTTGGCAACAATCCCAATCAAAATAGTCAATGATCTCTTTAAAAATATCCAATCCGTCATGAAACGAGAATCCGATAAATTTAAACAAACCATTAGCACGTGCGTCTTTCATCTTTTCTATTAAGTTTAACTCCTTGATTTTTTCAAGTCGTCCTTTATTTAACCCATGAAATAGATAAATATCTGGTGTAGATTGTAATCTTTCAATTTGTTCACTAAGATATCTATCAAAATCGCTCGTTTCTTTAACAAGCCACATTGGAAGTTTAGTTGTAAGCGTTACTTTTTCTCGATACCCATCTTGGAGGGCTTTTCCAACAATAATTTCACTTTTACCATCATGATAAGGATAAGCAGTGTCTACATAATTTACACCATTATCAATGGCATAACGTATCATTTTTATGGCATCTTCTTCAATTACTTCTCTAGTTTCTGGATCTACAGGTAATCTCATAGCACCAAATCCAAGAGCAGATACCTTCCATCCCAGAGAACCCATTTCTCGATAATTCATTTAATTTATCTCTTGTCTATATTATATTAATAACTCTTTCTAAAATTAAGAATCTTTTGGTTATATTTCATTCCTTTAAGATTATGGAGACGTAAATACTGTAATATTTAGCTCATTTTACCCTATTAAACGTCATGGATGCATCTTTAACTATTTCTCCACTTTATTTTCTTTGACACTAAAATAAAGTAAATGAAGATTGGAATTCCAAGCAAAACATTAAATGAAAACATTGAATAAATGCTTATTTCAGCGACATAACCAGCAATTATTGGAGTAATACCAAAACCCATACCTATAATTACTTCGTTTATGGTTGAATACTTTGAGGTAATTTTTGCTGTGCCATAATCAAGCATTATTTTCATGGAAACTCCATGAATCAATCCGAAAAATAATCCCATAGAAATGCTTATTATGCTGATTAAAACAACTTGTCTGAAAATAAAAATTAGGAGCATTGAAAATGTAATTACCATCACACTTATAGGAACAGAAAGCTTGCGATGGGAAGGATTCATTGAATTAGTCCAAGTTATACCAAGAACCTGACCTGTTTGAATTCCAGCTTGTATTAGATATGTAAGATCAGAGAGATTCTCATTAATATCTTTAATTATTATTGGATAACTGAAGATGACAATTGATTTCGAGATCGACATCATGACCAAACCTATCCATGAGAACAATATTGGAAAGGCCATCATCATTGTCTCCACTTTAGGATCTTTGTCTTCTGTAACTGGTGGTAATTTTTCAACAATTTCATCCATTGGAACAAAATATAATGCTTTCTGGCTTGGAACATCTTGCAAATAGAAAGAGAAAGGTATCAATAGGAACGAGATAAAAAATGAAATCACCATCGCAAAATAATCGTTCCATACAAACGCCCATAAATATCCCGTAAGAAGACCTCCAATAAAACCAACATTCCAAGAGAAATTAAAGTAGTTAAAATGCCTACTTGCTTTTTCTGGATTGCTAACTTCTTGCCACTTGCTCAATAAATTAAAACAATTCGGCCAATTCAAACCGATTGCTAAACTTAGCATTACTCTAATCAAAATCAGATACCAAATTTCAAAATATATTATTTGAACAAAAGTAAGAATAGGAGTGGAAATGCAAGATATTATAAGTGCATTACGAATCCCCGTTTTCTTTGTTATTTGTTGGCCAATCAAGGGTGTAAATATGTAAGCTAGTGCTCCAGCAGAAGAAATAATTCCTAAAGTGCTTTCATCAATTCCTATCGCAAAATAAAGATGATTTAGTAAAGCTCTATCGAATATTGAGGAGTAAAACAATCTTATGAATGAAATAACGAATAAAGGCCACGCGCGAATAGTATTATGGTTAGATTTTAACTTTTTATCCACTGATCTACTCGAGAATGACACGAAAAAACCTTTCTTAATGATTGAAAATAAAAATTTTTAATATTTCATAAAACTTTTGTCAAATAGAGAACGATGTTTAATGTAACTAATTAACTTAAATTTATTCTTTCTCTACTAAAAAAAGATAAATTTTTAGGTTTTATCAACGATCTCGGGTTTTTCCTTCATTTATTTATGTACCATAAGATTTAAAGATATTTTCTTGTTTTTATATCCTAATTAACATTTAGGCGTAAAAACTAAAAACTACTTTATGTAGTAAATAGAAAAGAGTTCGACTGATTAAAAAGAGAAGAAAATGTAGTGATTATGAAATTTGAAAAAGATATTCTTTGGGTTTTAGAAAATAATAAACCAGAAGATCCTATTGAATTGTGGCAACTAATTTCCTGGATTGATTTTAGGCAACGGGAAATAGCGAGTTATGATGAGCTCAGAACTACTATTAAAACATTGATTTTAAATGGAAAAATGAAAGAAAAAACTAAATTACAATATTGTAAAACTCAAGGAAATAAGACAAAAGGAATATTTACCGAGTTCTCAGAATCAGAGTATGAAGAAGCTGTTAAAAAGTATAGAGAATGGTTCGATCAAGAACTTAAGCGTGTAGAAAAAGAAGAGGAGGAACCAATGGATATAGAAATAATTAGAGTAACATGGAAAACAGAAAAGAAAATTAATAAAGAATTGAAGAATTGTTTTGTTGAAGATCTAGAATATAAAATTGAAGAAGAATTGATGTATTATCCTCGTGAAATAGATGATTATGACAAGGGAAACCATCATATTAGTTTTTGGATATTAAGTACTGATGATGTTGATGCACATAAAGTATATGACATTATATCACCTCTCATAAGAGATTTTATTGAAAAAAATGGAGGGGAAAGTGAGATACAGGTTGGCAATAAAGGGGAGGAGAAAAAAGTATATAAAGTTAAATAGCGGTAGAAATATATTTAATAAGCCAAATCAAGATCAATGTAATTTTAATATCAATATAATCATATTTGGAGTAATAAAAAATAGAAATACCTAAGCTTTAAATCAATACTCAAATATGAGTAAGTATCTTAATCAAAATTGTTATTTTTTATGGAAAATGAGCAGAACTGTAGAACAAATATATAAGCTCACATAACCAAATATATTAAATCAAAGAGGGGGACTACAAAAAAGAAAGGCAGTCTTTTTTATGATTTGCTTATTTTGAGATAATTTTGGATATTCGTATATTTAACTCCTCTCAATATATAACCAATTGGCAGTATATTCCTAAATATTATTTATCTATGAATAAATCGATAAAAATGATTATAAGAGAAATCAAGAATTTGAATTATATTTTGTACATTTCTAATTTGGGAATTTACTAATCTTTTATACAAAAATATGAATTGAGAAATCAATACGTTGAGATTGAAACTGAATAGTGTTCTTTTAAATATGAAACACAATCGAGATAATTAGTATAAGTAATAATAGTAACTTTTTTATATTCAACAATTATCATAGATTTCTGTACCATTAAATTAATAAATAACAGAGGTACTACATTGGAAAGTAATATAAGTGTTCGTTATATTGTTAATGATGTTGATTCAGCTATCGAATTTTACACTAAACTGTTAAACTTCAAATTAATTATGCATCCAGCTCCGGAATTCGCGATTGTGAAGCAAAGTGGTGTTAGATTATATCTTACAAAACCGAGTGAAAAGGGTGGGGGAGGACAGAAAATGTCAGATGGTACAATGCAATCACCAGGAGGATGGAACAGAATATCAATTGAAATTGATGATTTAGATTTAAAAGTCGAAGAACTTAAAAAACTTGGTGGCAAGTTTCGCAATGATATAGTTATCGGAGTAGGAGGTAAACAAATCCTTCTTTTAGATCCTTCGGGAAATCTTATAGAATTGTTTCAATATTTCCAACAATGGAAACCCAAATAAAGATAGTACAGTTATTTGTTGATTGTTTATCTTAGATTGTACTTTTAGGAAGTTCAATATTCGTATAAATTCCATTTTTGACAAAAGAGTATAATCCATTATTTTTGGAAATTAAGTATTAATAGTATCGATGCACATAGAGTATATGTAATTATTTCACCCTTTAAAAGAGATATAATTGAAAAAAATTGATAGAAAAGCGAAATACCAGTTGGTAATAAAGGGGAGGAGAAAAATGTATATATAACAGAATATAAATATTATCTTGAAAGCAAAAAAAATATTACTTACAATATTGAAACAAATGTTAAAAAATAAACCGAACACGGATGAAAGTTCCAAAGAAGATGAGATTTTCAAGTTGTTAACCCATCCCATTCGGAGAAATATTATAAAAGTTTTAGGAGAACGAGATTTAACATTTAGCCAAATTCAGATGGAGTTGGGTTCAATTGATAGTCCAACCCTCTCCTATCATCTTAAAAGCATGAAAGAATTATTAACTCAAAGAGATTCAAAGTACACTTTTTCCGACATTGGAAGAGCGGCATTGGTTCTTCTTACAAAAACCGATCATTCTTTCAAAATTTCGAGGTATAGAAGAAATTTTTTTTATGCATATTTGATAACTCTATTTTGTTGGATAACGGCAGAAATATTTACTCCTCTCGCTTTTTGGTTCGTTTCACCAAAACAAGTCTCTAATATAATAATCCAAATCATAATAAATGGGATTTGTACAATAAATTTAATCGTACTTGGATTATTAAGAGGTCGTTATACTTAAGATTAATAATTTTGTCTAAATATGGTTTATTTCTTCAATAGAAAATAAGGAATGCTGTAGAACTAGTCTACAGGCCAAGGATAAGCAAATTTCTAAAATCAAAGAGGGGATTACAAAAAAGTAAGGCAATTTATATCGTGATTTGCTTATTCTGAGATAAATTAGGAAAATTCGATATTTAACATCTCTCAATATATAAACAATTGACTATATATTCCTAAATATTTTTAAAAAATTAAAATTAAAAAAAATTATTTTCCATATTTTTTAAATAGTAAAATTCCAGCAGTAACTAATACAACGCTAAATATGGTAAGAACAACTAAGTCCCACCAGATAGTTAGTTCACCTAAAGAACCACCATTAAAGAGTTTAGTTATTGCATCTGTTACATAGTATAATGGCATAAACTTACTGATCATTGCAGCTTCACTGGGTAATGGATACAAGCCCGATGCTAGCATTTGTTGTGGAAGCATAAAAATCCAAATAATTCCTGCTGCCGTTTTAGCATTTTTAGCGATTGTCGCTGTGATTAACCCAAACCCAATCGTAGAGAGGGAAAATACAATCATAAAAATAAATGCAAAGGTTAAGTTAAAAGCTGATCCAACGGGATGATAACCCAAAAAATAACAGATGAGTGCAATTATTGCCACTTGAATGATTACCATACCAATATTTGATATTATATGACTCCCTATAAACTCTAAAGCTGTCGTCGGCGTTGTTTTAATCCGTTTTAACAAGCCTTGTTCCCGATCTTCTGCAAATGAATATGAAACAGGCATGGCCATATAGAGGGCACTAATTGAAAACAATCCTGGAACGAGAAATTCAAAAACAGTTAATCCCGTTTCATCTATTACTATTGATCCAAATAGCAATCCAAATGTTAAAGCTAATACTATTGGGAGTAACAGAATCATACATAACGCTGATGGTACTCTTATTAAACTCTTAAATTGCACATTCATAAAAGCTGATACTCGTTTGAAGTTCATCTTTAAAATCCCTCCAATATTCTTCTTCCTGTAATATTCAAAAACACCTCTTCCAGATCCTCAGAATTATATTTCTCAATCAATTCTCTTGGGGTTCCTATCGCTATTAGCTTACCGTAGTCTATAATTGCAACTCTATCGCATAGTGATTCGGCTTCTTCAATGTAATGGGTCGTCAAAATAACCGTTTTATTAGTTTGTTTTAAAGAATTTATAAAATTCCAGGTTTTTCGCCTAACTCGAGGATCCATTCCAATCGTCGGTTCATCTAAAAATAAGATTGGGGGATCATTTATCAACGCCATGATGAGATTTAATTGCCTAATCATTCCACCACTATAATGTTTGGCTTTTCTCTTGCTTGCTTCAGATAACCCCAATAAATTAAGCAGCTCGTTCATTCTTTTGTTTATATCTTCTTTTTCTACGAGATGCAATTTACCAAAAAGTTCAATATTTTCTTTAGCATTAAGGTATTGATAAACAGCTGCTTGTTGTGGACATACACCGATTAATTCCCTTATCTTTTTTAGATCCTTTTTTACATTATGTCCTTCCACATAAGCATCACCTTCAGTTGGAGATATTAATCCACATAATATGTTTATTGTAGTGGTTTTCCCCGCCCCATTTGGTCCTAATAAACCAAAAATTTCTCCTTGTTTTACCGAAAATGATACACCATTTACAGCTTTAACTTCTTCTATAGTTTTCTTATTCCTGTATATTTTTCTTAAATTTAAAACTTCAATTGCATTGCTATTATAAGGCTCATGGACATTTTTACTATCTACTAAATTCATCTTTTTTATTTTTAACATTCATACACTCCTTTTTTTTTATTTTTTAAAGCTTAATTTGCTTAATTTTAGTAAGAAATCCAAAATATATAAGATAGCGAGTGTAGGAGCCTTTAGTATAGAAACTTTGACCATTAAAAAGTAGTAAAGAAGTGTTTACTATCGAAAATTTTTCTAATTAATTCGCTTACTTAGTTGTAGCAAATGCTTCAATCTTAAAATTATTTTATGATTTTCTTTTATAAGATAAAGGAGATATTGATTAAAGCTTTTGGGTTAATTCTGTAAACTTATTCCTCCAAATTTGAGTAAACCATTTAAATCCCTACAAATAGACCAATTTAATTAAATGAATTTAGTAATCCAAAATCGATATTAATGTATATAAGTAATAAATTCAAATTATTAATCATAATGAATCAAAATAAAACTCACCAAGAAGAAATCCCTATTACAAAGGAAGATGAAATTTTTAAATTATTAACACATCAAACTCGTCGAAATATTATAAAAGTATTGGGAGAACGTGACCTTACCTTCTCACAAATTCAAAAGAAATTAGAAATAGATAGTCCTACACTTTCTTATCATCTTAAAACTATGCGATAATTCTTAATTCAAAAAAAATCTAAATATACTTTTTCTGATATTGGAAGAGCAGCATTAGTTCTTCTTACAAAGACAGATCAATCAATAAAAATGTCAAGATTTAGAAGAAATTTGTGGAACATCTATATTGTATCTTATCTTTGTTGGGTGAGTATGGGAATTTCAATCCCAGTAACAATCGCTACCAATCCTTCAATTTTTATGCAAATTTTGATTCTTTTAATTTTAGTGCACATTATAGCTATAGTTAATATGTCCGTTATTGGAATTTTAAGAAGTCGTTATATTTGAATTTCTTTCGGTTCAGATATTATTATCTGTAATAAAAAATAAAGAAAAAATCAGTTTTTTGTAATAAATTCTATTATTACCTGAGCGAGTTCTTCTCCTTTATCTTCTTGAAGGAAATGCCCCGCACCTTTAATAGTTGTATGGTTCTGTCCTTTAGCACCGGGAACATGTTTTTGCCAAAATCTTTCCCCACCTTTAGTGATCGGATCCCCATCTGAAAAAGCAGTTAAAAATGGTTTATCCCATTGTTTAAATAACTCTATTGCCTTTGTATTTGCTTCGTGTTCTGGGTCCTCAACACTAATGGGAACTAAGGAAGGTAATATTCTTGCTCCTGCTTTATAATTATCGTCAGGAAATGGTGCATCATATGCCTCGATTTCTTTTTTGGAGAGTTTTTTAATTGTACCACTTTGTATTATTGAAGCTATGTTAAACTCAGTCGCGGTTCTTGAAAATTCCCTCCAATTGGTAAAAGCTTCCCCCATCTGCTGTTCTCCGGTAGGTAATCCCCCATTGGCTAAGATAATTCTTTTAAATCGATCCTGATTCTCAATTGCAACTCTTAAACCTATGAGTGAACCCCAATCTTGGCAAAATAAGGTAAGGTTTTTAAGATTTAATGACAGTAGCCATTTTTTGATCCATTCTACGTGTTTTTGATAAGTATGGTCTGTTTGTTCTGTTGGCTTATCGGATCGTCCAAACCCCACAAGATCGGGTGCAATTACTCTAAATCCGGCTTCCAATAAAGGTGGAATCATGAATCGATATAAAAATGACCAAGAAGGTTCACCATGCATCAGTAAAATTACTTCTGAATCATTTTTACCCTCATCTACGTAGTGTATTCTTAAATCATCTACATCGAGATAATTTGGTTTAAAAGGAAAATCTATAAGATCTTTGAATCTATCATCTGGCGTTTGTAGTATTTTCATTATTATTTCTCATTTTTAATTTATTTAGTAATAAATAAGAAGAATTGAAATAAAAAAACCTATTATGGTATAAAAATACCTTTATTATCAAACATAGCAATTGATCATTATAGTTAATTTCTTTTAATAATTATTTTGTGAAGATTTTATGGCTAATGATAAGGATAATCTTGTTAAACAATTTGCCCAAATTTGTGGTTCTAAAAATATCATAGAAGACCAAAGAATTTTAAAAGATTATTCGGAGGATTTAGGGTTTTTAAAGGGAAAAATTCCAATACTATTAATTAAAGTGTCAAAAACAAAGCAAATTATTGAATTCCTAAAATTAGTAAATCTCTTGAAGTTCTCCTTAGTTCCTGTTAGTTCATCTTCAAAATTAAAACATCATGGGGATACTATCCCAAGAAATGAAAACAGTATAATTGTAGATTTAACTAAGATGGATAAGATTTTATCTATTGACAAAAAAAATCGAATTGTGATGATCGAACCTGGAGTTACCTTTGAACAATTAATTCCTAAATTAGAAAAGAAGGGACTAAGGTTGTTAACTCCATTATATCCTACCGGTTCTAAATCAGTTGTTACCAGTGCCCTCGAACGAGAACCTATTACTATACCACGGTATCATTGGGACAGTTCTGATCCGTTATTATGTACTGAGGTTGTATTTGGAACAGGAGATTTATTTAGAACTGGTACTGCAGCAGGGCCGGGGACAATTTCACAACAAAAGAAAATGGGACGGGCACAAGTAAATCCAATGGGACCTACTCAATTTAGTCCCTTTCGAGTAATACAAGGAGCTCAGGGGAGTTTAGGGATAGTGACATGGGCGACCTTGAAATTAGAATTAAAACCAACAATTCAAGAAGTATTTCATTATCACTCTAATAATATCGAAGAGTTGCTAGATTTTCAACAACAACTTGCTAAATATAGATTATGCGATGAGACTTTCATAATGAATCGATTAAATTTAGCTTCCATTCTTAAAGATACAAGAGAAAAGATAACAGCATTTTCAGAATCTCTTTTAAAATGGAATTTAATTTATGTATTATCTGGTAAAGGTGATTTAGCTAACGATAAATTGGATTATCTTGAAGGAGATGTTACTGATATAATAAATCAAGCTAATCTTGAACATTTAGAAGCTCCAAAATTGATCGATAATGAAGAGTTTTTAAGATCGATAAATGGCTTTGCATCTAAACCATGGAGATTAAGATTTAGAGATAGCTTTCAAGATATTTTCTTCATTAGCAAACTTGAAAACATCCCTATATATATAGAACAAGTAAGTGATAAAATCCCTAAAAGTTTGGGTGTTTATATTCAACCAATAAACCAAGGTACGTCTTATCATTGTGAGTTTGATTATTATTATGATTATATAAATAAGGTTGAAAAAGAAGGACTTGAAAAAAAATTGAATGAAATTAGGACTAAACTAATGGAGAATGGAGCATTCTTCAATCGCCCGTATGGTTCTTGGGCAAAAGAAGTGTTTAGGAACCAGAGTGAACAAACTAGCATTGCAATGAAAAAAATAAAAAACATTTTTGACCCTAACAACATACTTAATCCCGGAGTTTTATGTTTTTACGATTAATGGTGTAAAATTATGGTGCTAAAAGAAGAAGAGTATCTTAAGATGATAAAGATGTGTTTAAGGTGTTCAATTTGTAAGTGGATTCCACAAGTTCAGATAAAAAGTCAAAAATATGCCACTGCTTGCCCAGCAGTTGATTTGTATAATTATCATCCATATAGTGGAGGTGGAAAGATCATCCTTGCATTAGCATTAGAGATGGGCAAGATTAAACCTTCTGATGAGTTAAGAGAGATTGTCTACAAATGTACTGAATGTGGAAATTGTGCTGTCGCTTGCAAGTTTCTAAATACTTTAGAACCATTAGAAATTATGATGAAATTGAGAGAAAAGTTAGTTGAAGTTGGATGTGGGCCCATGCCGAGCCAAGCAGCTTACACCCAATCCGTAGAGATTAATAATAATCCATATGGAGAACCACATGAACAAAGAACTGATTGGTTACCCGAAGATATTAAGATTAATCCAGACGCAAATATCCTCTACTATATTGGATGCACATCTTCTTATCGAAGAAAGGAAATGGCTATAGCTGCTGCTAGAATAATGAACAACGCAGGAGTTCCTTTTAATATCTTATATGATGAGGAATTTTGTTGTGGAAGTCCGATATTAAGAACAGGAGATATAAGTACATTCACTAAGGTGTTAAATAAGAATCTGGACGTTATTGAATCAAAAGGTATTGAAAAAGTAATTTTTAGCTGTGCCGGGTGTTATGATACTTTCAAGGTTGATTATCCTCTTTATAGAAGTTATAGTTTTGAAGTTTATCATACTGTGGAATTTTTTAATGAATTAATTGAAGAAGGAAAATTGAAGTTCAATACTCAAATTCCCATTACTGTAACTTATCATGATCCGTGCCATTTAGGAAGGAATTCAGAAAGGTATGAGAGTTGGGACGGAGATGAAGTTCAAATCATCCCCCTCATCTCAATTAACATCCCACCAAAACCAAAAAGGACTGGAAAAGGCGGGATTTATGATCCTCCACGTAATATTTTAAAAAATATTCCCGGATTAAAATTTAAAGAAATGGAAAGAATAAGGGAATATGCTTATTGTTGTGGAGCAGGTGGGGGAGTTAAATCTGCTTTCCCAGAAATGGCCATCAAGACCGCTGAGTTAAGGATAGAAGAAGCTGAAGATACCGGAGTAGATGCCATAGTATCTGCGTGTCCATTTTGTTCCACGAATTTACAGGATGGAATTAAATCAAGCAGTTCAAAATTAAAATATTTTGACATAAATGAGCTTATATTAATGGCATTAGGTTTAGAGCCTGAAAAATTAAGAATCATTAAAAATTTGGGTGATTGAAAGTGTTATCTAATCAGATTTTAGAAAAATTTCAAACTATCGTTGGTCCCGAAAATGTAGATGATGGTGAAGTCATGACTGCTGCATATTCCTACAATTGGTGCATGGAATTTGTAAATATTATGGAAGGAAAGGATCCTTCGCCTTTTTCTCCAAAACCTAAGGCAGTAATATTGCCATCTACAGTCGAAGAAGTTCAGAAGATTGTAAGGGTTTGTAATGAGTATGGAATTCAATTCAAGGCACAATCTACTGGGCTTGGTCCTTGGAATCAACCCTCAACAGATAATTCAATAATTCTCGATTTAAGGAGGATGAATCGAATAGTAAAAATTGATGAAAAAAATCTTTACGCTTTAGTAGAACCATATGTAAGTGGAGCTCAATTGCAAGCTGAAACAATGAAATATGGTTTAACAGTTCACATGCCAGGAGCAGGTCCCCAAGTCTCTCCTTTAGCTAGTGCTACTAGCATGAATGGTCCGGGTTTCACTTCTCCTCATACTGGACATAGTGCGCGTAATGTATTAGCAGTAGAATGGGTGCTACCCGATGGTGAAATTTTAAGGTTAGGATCAGCTGGTATGAAAAACGATCCAGATTGGTTTATTGGTGATGGTCCTGGCCCTAGTTTGAGAGGAATAATGAGAGGGTGGGCAGGTGCAAAATCTGGATTAGGCGTGTTCACTAAGGTTGCATTTAAGCTGTTTCCCTACCCTTGCAGCACTAAGTTTGAATTAAAAGGAAATTCTCCCAATTATGAATTTGAGATTCCAGATTATATGAAATTGTATGTAATGGATTGTAAAACTTATAAACATCTTGAAAAAGTCTTTCTAAAGGTCGAGGAAGAAGAGATATCTTTTATTTGTAGTCATTTATCAGGTTATGGTTTAAGTGCGATATTTTCTAATAGTATTGAATCTTTAATGGATAAAATGGTTATAGCTGGAATGCGTGTTCCGTTAGTAGTACTCGTTACTGCGAGAACTGAAAGAGAATTCGAATATAAGAAAAAAGTCATGAATAAACTGCTCAAGGATTATAAATTAGAAAATGTTATCGGTGAGAAATACACTCCAAATTCTATATTTTATGCTGAGGCTCTTCGTTCAAATTTAGGGCTTCATGGATTTATTGCGACGGGAGGGTTTCAATCATCCAAGGGGCAATGTGATACTGCCTTAAATTGTATTAAAACGACCGAGATGAGCATCCCCATAAAATTGAAATATATAAAAAAGGGGGTAATTGGAAATGATTTTGGAGAAGGAGTATGGATAACTTCTTATGAGTCGGGGCATTACTTTCATATCGAGTCTCCCACGATGTTCGACCAAACTGATGAAAAAAGTGTTAAAGGAATGGCTGAAAATATGGAAGAAAATAATGAATTTGATCTTGTTAAACACTTGGGAGCACCTTTTTTTGTTGAAGGAGACAGAGTCCATAACTTATATGGGCCTCACATGATGAATTATCACGTTTGGCTTAGAAAAATTAAAAAAGCTTTCGATCCAAAGGGAATTGCAGATTCGGGATTCTACATTTCTGCTGAATGAGGAGTATGATATGAGTGAAAAAACAATTGTAAATACTAATGCTCGAGGATTTGCAGGATTGATTAAAAATTTAATGGACCCCTTAAATGCAAATCCTGATTTTGAGGTAAAATTTAAAAAAGTAAATAAAAAATTTCTTATCAATGCCCCAAATTTACATTATGCAGCCATATTAAGTGTCATTGATGGAAAAGTGAAAGTGGAAAGTGTTCCAAACAAGCCAGAGTCTAATCTTAATAAGGAAATTATTCATTGGGACGGATACATTTCAATGGATTCTCAAATTTTTCTTGCTTTAGCTATGAATAGAATCTCAATGATGGGAATTATTGTTAAATGGATATCCAAAAAAGTGACAATGAAAGGAATATTAAATTTACTCACTGTATTAAAAATTTTTAACTTTCTAAAATAATTAAAAGTGATGAATAAATTGAGAAACAAAAATGTTGTAAGACCTAAAGTTATTGAAGCTTGGACTGGACCAGGAAGAAAGGACGAAAAAATAACAGTCTTTAAGCCTGAATACGATGCAATTCATATAGATATGAAAAAGAGAGGTAATACAGAATGGTGGTATTTTGATGCGCATCTCGATAATGGTTATATAGTAGTTGGATTTTTCCGAGCTAAACATGAACGTACAGGCAAGACTGGAGTAGAAATTACAATTTATAAACCTGATGGGGAAAAAATTCAAAATGTATATGATTACAAGCATTCTGATCTTATAGCTTCAAAAGAATTGGCAGATATCAAGATAAGTAAAAATTTCATAAAAGTAGATTATTCAAATGAAAGATTTCCTACTTATGAAGTATTTTTAGACGAAGACGGATTTGGTTTCAATTTAAAATATACTGCTGAAGTTCCAGGATGGATGCCTGGTAGAGGTTACACTAAATTTGGAGATTTAGGAGAATTTGGGTGGGTAATTCCACTACCAAAAGCGAAAGTTGAGGGGACCATAAAGGTCAATAATGAAACGATGCCAGTGAAAGGTATTGGATATCATGATCACAATTGGATTACCCTTAATCTGATTCAGATTGTGGATTTTTGGCATTGGGGCAGGTTATATTCTCAAAATTATACCGTTGTTTTCGCATATATCAAGTGCAATAAAAAAATGGATGATAGTGTAATTCAAGTTTTCATGCTTGCCAAAGAGGATAAAATCCTTCTTAGTACTGGTGAATATGAATTAATTCAAAGTGGATATCGACATGATCAAAAAGCAAATAATGATTATCCTCAAAAATTAGAGATAAACTTACATGCGAAGCACAAAGTTGTACTCAATGTGGAAAGTATTGTTGATTCGGAAAATATG
Source organism: uncultured archaeon (assembly GCA_964632315.1). Lineage (GTDB taxonomy): Archaea > Asgardarchaeota > Lokiarchaeia > Sigyniarchaeales > SOKP01 > SOKP01. Next base: position 41,998 of record CAZWEM010000007.1, on the reverse strand, counting down.
TTATCTGATTTTAACCCAATATTACGAATATTAGCAAAAAGGATTTTAAAACTAAATCCCGGATACTTTCGATTCAATTCGAATTTTTCGATTCTTTTAGATCAAGATGGTGGCTTGATTGAAGAAAAAGGCAAATGCCTTCATGAATTTGTAATTTTAAAACATCCAAAATACGAGAGTCAAATCTAACTCTTTTTTATTTGGTTTAGCTTGTTAATTGCATAACTCGAAAAATCATCGATATTTTTTGAACAAGTACTCAAGAGAAAGCTATAAGAATACGTGTTTCTTGCTTTCAATTTGTATTCACTATGAAGCATTGCCATAGCGGGAATATCTCCTCCTACACCTTGCTGTTTTAAATCAACATTGATAGTATTAAAGTCACGTTCGGATAATTCATGATTATGGGTGGATGCTTCAAGATCCTCCATTGTGTAAGGCCAAGCACTTATACTTAAATGTTCTCCTCCAGCATCAACCACAATTAAACCCTCTCCTTCTTTATTTGTAAAGGCTACCCACCGAACATCAGTACGATTACTATTTTCCTGAGGTCGAACGTAGGGATGGATAAATTCTTTTAAACTACAAGAATAAATACCAATCGCAGCTCCACTTTTCCTATCTAACATTGTTTCATGAGGACCACGTCCATACCATGTAATTTGGTTAAATTCTTTTGGTATTCCGCCTTGCATTCCAAATTTGACTAAGTTCTTCGATGGAGTATATTCATTTTTAATAAGAACGTCTCCACTCTCATAAATTTCGTATAATGTAATTAAGGGATCATCTTCTGGTATTAGAATCGATTCTACAAGAACTTTTGTTAAACTCTCATCTATTTTATATGAAGATATTTTAACTACCTTTCTACTTTTATTAATTTCTTTCCATTCCATATCCATGCTGGGATAAGCGCCATCATCCATATCGACTAATCCTAAATCATTATCTGTTGGGGCTCGCCAGAAGTTCGGGTGCAATGGTTTATTTATTACTTCATTTCCCTTGAATGAGTAAGAGTCAAGTGCTCCCGTTTCCTTATTGATCCGTACTTCATAATTTTTTCCTTTTATCTCAAAATGAGCATCATCTTTACCTATTTCAGATATTGGCAATATATCAGAATTCTTCACTCCTTGTTTTTTTGTACTATTCAATGGAATTTCAAATTGATCCCAAGCAATAATATAACCACTTTTAGCCCATAGAGTTTCTTCTAAAAGAGAAAACATTAATTTTATATGATATTCATGTTTGAAGTTAAATTCAAAATTTTGAATTGGAATTTTCGTTTTCAATCGATTACCTGGACTGATTGAAGGGCACTTGAAAGTCCCTCTTTGAATAACATTACCGTTTTCCGCTAATTCCCAAGTTAAATCCAAATTTTCAGTAGATTCAAATACAAACTTGTTTTGAATCTCTACAAATCCATCTAATAAATTAATTGGACGAACTGTAATATTCTGGTAAACTTTCCTTACCTCGTAAAGGGATGGATTTGGTGTTCTATCTGGCATTAAAATTCCATTTATGCAAAAGTTACCATCATTTGGAATATCCCCAAAATCTCCTCCATAAGCCCAGTATTCTTTTCCATCTATGGACTTCTTACGAAGTCCTTGGTCGATCATATCCCAAATAAATCCACCTATCGCATTTGGATACTTTTCAAAAATATCCATGAATTCTTGAAAATTTCCTAAACTATTTCCCATTGCGTGAGCATATTCACAGAGAATATAAGGTTTAATTTGATCTTCCTTAAATCTTAAGCTTTTAGTTTGAGTTCCATATCTATTTCCCTTTATAAACCTCTCAAGCCGTTTTGGAGAAAGATACATGTTACTGACCATATCGGAAACTTCTTGATTGAAATCCCCTTCATAATGAATGGGGCGTGATGTATCAATCTCAAGAGTTGATTCCTTCATAATTTTAAAAGTTTCTCCCATTCCTGCTTCATTTCCTAAAGACCAAATGATTACACTTGGATGGTTTTTATCTCTCTCCACCATATTTACCATTCTATCCACACAAGCTGCAGTCCATTTGGGGTCACTAGCGGGGATAATGTCTCTTAAACCATGTGATTCTAAATTACACTCGTCCAAAACATATATTCCATATTTATCACATAAGTCGTACCATCTTGGGTGATTTGGATAATGACTAGTTCTTACAGCATTAATATTATTGCATTTCATTATTTTTATGTCTTGTAGCATTCGGTCATAGCTAATTGCTCTTCCATTATCAGGATCATGTTCGTGCCTATTGACTCCTTTGAGGATAATCAACTTTCCATTTATATAAAGCCCTCCATCTTTCTTGATTTCAACTTTTCTAAACCCAATCTTGCAATTTTCTACTTCTATTACTTGGTTCTCATCATTTTTTAATAAGATAATAAGTTCATATAGATTGGGTGTCTCTGCAGTCCATTTATCAGGATTTTGTATTCTATTGGTTAATTCAAGTTCTTTCTCACTATTTGCTTCTATCTTAAGGGCTTTAATGGTCGTTGATTCTGAAATTTCTGGCAAATTAACATCTAAGTTTACATTAACTGAATCTGTATCGTTATAATTCTTAATCTTCAGTTTAATTTTCAATAAAGCGTCGATGTAAAGTTCATCAAGTTCAGTTTTGATATAAAAGTCCCTTACGTGAACTTTAGGAGTGCTAAATAGGTAAACATCCCTAAAAATCCCACTAAAGCGCCACATATCCTGATCTTCTAAATACGAGCTATCCGACCACCTATAAACCTCGACGGAAATGTCATTTTCTCCTTCTTTTACGAAATTCGTTATATTAAATTCTGCTGGACTCATGCTATCTTGACTGTATCCTATCTTTTTTCCGTTAATCCACAGATAAAAAGCTGATTTAACCCCAGCGAAATGAATAAATATCTCTCTTCCGATCCAATCTTTTGGTATTTTAAATTTTTTCTTGTATGAGCCTACGGGATTATATTCATGATCAATAGTTGGAATATTTGTCAACTTAACGCTTGGAGGATAACGTATATTCAAATACATGGGTATTCCATACCCCTTCATTTGCCAGTTACTCGGTACATCTATAATATCCCATCTAGAAATATCAAAATCTGTACTGTAGAAATTCACGGGACGATCTGATGGTTTTTTTACCCAATTAAAATGCCACTTTCCATTTAATGAAAGATAAAATTCAGAATCTTTGTTAGCTAATATTGAAGCCGCATCTGGAAAAGGTTGTAAAGTAGAATGAGCTGCTTCTTTATTAATATTGAATATTTCACTATTTTCCCAATCGTTAATTTTCAATACTCATCATTTCTCTCTTATATCTTCATCTTAAATAATAATTTCATAAATAAGAAGGATTCAGTTTTAAATATCACAAATTCAATGATGTGAATGGTTTAAAAGATTAGGATTAATATGGATTAATATGTCTCAAAAAAAGAAGAGTCCAATAATATTTGATAGAATGATTTTTCAAATAAAAGTAAGAGATATAGAGCGGGCAAAGAAATTTTACGAAGAGATTTTTGGTTTTGAGAATATATGGTACGAAGGTTCCGAGATAGGATGGACAGAATTTAATCTACCCGGTGATTCTCCCCATCTGGGGTTAAATTCAGTTGAAGAGGGAGAGGAATTTGAAATGGATTCTGGAGTATTTACCATTCAAGTTAAAAATTTAGTAGAAACAAGGAATTTTTTAAAAAAGAACGGAATTGAAACTTCGGAAATCACCGATATTCCAGATATGGTCTCTTACTTCAATATGACAGATCCTGAGGGAAATAGAGTACAAATTGTTTCCGATCCAAGGATTACTGAATGAATTTTACTACTGTCGTTCCTTGAATCAACTTGCTAAAGTCGGAGGATTCTATTTCATCAGTTTTAGGATCCCATCCAAAGAGAAATTTGGCTGAACTTCCATAGTGAGAAACATAATAGTTATAAAATTGTTCTTTGGATAGCTCATCATCGATTATTTCAATTTTTGGTTTATACTTATGAAATCCAATTCTCACTTTGACTTTATCAGGACTTTTTCTAATATTTTTCATCCAACCTGATTCATTTCCACGACTTGATACAACAGTTACGATACCATCTACCTTCCGGTATTCTAAAGGAGTATATCGTTTTTTTCCTGAAATCCTACCCTCAGTTTGCAATAAAAGAAAAATTTTCCCCAATCCAAACAATGGCAAGAGATAAATTCTATATAATGGAATTATAAGCCACTTATTAAACAAATTCCACTTCTTTAATGTTTTTTTTTTAGTTTCTTCATCCTCACTTAATAGATCAAATAAAGGAGTATCTGGTCTTGGAAACTCTTTTTTCTCAACTTTCTCGGTATTTTGATTTACCAAGTACATTCACATAATAAAGTACAATATGTTCTAAAATTGTTTTAAACTTAAGAATTTTAATTTTTACCTAATAATAATATCTTAAAAGTTCTTGAAAAACTTCAGGAGTTTAATATCATCAAAACAATCAAAAGATAAAAAATTCTTGTTAACTAACTATTTCGAATAATCCTCGAAAGGAGGAATCAATCCTTCTCTCATCAAGGATTCAAATTGTGTCCTAGAATTGTCTATATTTAATTTTGCGCGATTTGCTAATTCTTGTTCACTTAATTTTAATCTTGCAAGTCCTTGTTCTATTGCTTTTGACCCCACTGCTACTGCTTCTTTTATAAAGATATTTTCATAATCCATACTTGGAAGAATACATGTGTCAATTAAACATCCTTCAATTTCTTCCACATAATCTGCTAAAGCATATGATGCAGCAATGCACATCTCGTCGGTGATCGTTTCAGCTCTAACATCTAAAGTACCTCTAAATATGCCTGGAAAACAGAGGGAATTATTCACTTGGTTTGGAAAATCCGAACGCCCTGTAGCAACAATTTTAGCACCTGCCTCTATTGCCTCCCAAGGATAAATTTCAGGTATAGGATTAGCTAATGCGAAAACTATTGCATCATCTGCCATCTTAGAAATCCATTCCTTTCTAATTATTCTGGGCCCAGGAATACTAGAGGATATTAACACATCAGCTCCAATTAAAGCATCACCACATTCTCCTTGTAATCCTTCCGGATTACTCTCTTCTAAAACTTCAACTTTGTAATTACTTTTAGACGCCAAATCTCTTCTTTCTTTGTATAAAATACCTTTTGAATCTACAAATAGAAATTTTTTAGGATCAAAACCATCCGCTTTTAATAATCTATAAATTCCGAAGTTCGCAGCTCCTATTCCATTAAAAACGATCTTTACTTCATTTTTGTTCTTTCCAACAATCCTTAGAGAGTTTAGTAATCCAGAAAGGGTTACGCATGCAGTTCCTTGTTGATCATCATGCCAAACAGGAATGTTTATCTCTGGGTCCTTACGTAAGGTGTCTAATACAGTAAAGCATTTTGGATTACTAATATCTTCTAAGTTAATTCCTCCAAAGCTAGGTTGAATCATTTTCACGAAATTTATTATTTGATTTGCATCGCAACACTCATTTTTACCAATACATAAAGGAAATGCGTCAACACCACCTAAATATTTAAATAAAAGAGATTTTCCTTCCATAACTGGCATTGCTGCTTCTGGGCCTATATCACCAAGCCCTAATACCCTTGACCCATCACTTACTATTGCCACGTAATTCCATTTACTCGTATAATCATAAACTTTTTTCACATCTTCATAAATTGCCATGCTTGGTGAAGCAACTCCAGGTGAATACCATATGCTAAAATCATTATAATTTCGAACTTGACATCGAGGAATGAGTTGCATTTTACCTTGATAGAACTTATGCATTTTAAGCGAATTTATTCCAGGAAGTTTTGATTTTCTAAGTAGTTCTTCTTTTGAAGGCTTATCAATTTCCATAATTTTTACACGAATCCATAAATTTTAAGGAAATTGATTATAGTTTATAAAATTCACTTATACATTCTTCAAGGATATTTATAAAAAGTTAAGATTAATACTTTTTAATAAGTTCAACGGCAAGATTATAAAACGCTTCTTCAACATTGGTACCCAATTTTGCACTTGTTTCAATGTAAGCTACGGCTCCAAGTTCTCTTTTTAAAAAGTCCGATTCATTATTTTCAATAGATCTATCGATAGTGTCAATCAGATCAAGTTTGTTCCCAACTAAAACACATGGAATTAACCCTATTACGTTCTCAACTTCGTGTTTCCAGTTCATGAGTACATCAAAAGAATTTTTATCAGTAAGATCAAAAACATAAACTATTCCTTTGGCCCCTTTATAGAATGCATTTCGAACCCATTTAAATCGTTCTTGCCCAGCAAGATCCCATACTTGAAGTGCTATAAGTTCTTTCTTTTCTGGGATGTTTAAGTATTTTACAAAGAAGTTAGAGCCAATAGTAGTTTCTGCTTTAGATTTAAATTTCTTAGATAAATATTGATGTAGTAAAGTAGTTTTACCAACACCAGAATTTCCGACAATAATGATTTTCCAAGTAATCTGAGAACTTCTATGCATTATTCTTTTTTTATACCTATATGTTCAATTTCTTGATTTATGATACGTCTAAATCTACATTTACCAGCGTTTAAATAATAAAAGTAAACTATTATAAAATTTTAGCATTATAAAAGAAAATATAAAAATACTTAAAATTAAATACAATAATCTGTTTTTTTCATTAACTTAACTTTAAAGAGTAAAGTGTACTTTTTGCGAATTATTGACTTACGTTCTGATACGGTGACAAAACCCTCTCCAGAAATGTGGACAGCAGTTAAAAATTTGGATCATTCCAAAATTGGGGATGATGTAATGAGAGAGGATCCATTAGTAAATGAATTGGAAGAAAAAGCAGCAAAGATTATGGGTAAAGAAGCGTCTTTATTAGTCACTTCTGGTACTCAAGGAAATTTAGTATCATTGTTATCACACACTCGTCCAGGGAATGAAATTCTGGTCGAAGAGGAAAGCCATATCTTTATTCATGAGGTGGGAAGCGCTGCAAGAATTGGAGGTTTAATGACCAGAACTTATCTAACTGAATCAGGAGTTCCTTCATTGAATGAGCTTCAATTAAAAATCCGTAATAAAGAAGATATTCACGAGCCTCCTACTACTTTATTATGTGCTGAAAATACACATAACGCCCATGGAGGAAGAATTATTTACCCTTCTCAATTGGAAGATATGAAAAGTTTTTCTGAGTATAACGGATTAAGATTTCACTTAGATGGAGCTAGGATATTCAATGCTTCAATTGCTTCTAACTTACCTGTTAAAGAGTTTACTAAAAATGTAGATTCCATAATGTTCTGTTTATCTAAGGGATTGAGTTGTCCGATTGGTTCTATTGTAGCAGGGTCAAGTGAATTTATTGATAAAGCGAGAAAGTTTCGAAAAATGTTAGGTGGGGGAATGCGTCAAGCAGGAATTATCGCTGTTTTTGGTTTAATTGCACTTGAGGATAATTGGGTTAAAAGATTAAAGGAAGATCATGATAATGCAAAACTACTTTCAGAAGGATTAAAACAAATTAAGTTCCCGATACAGGTTCAAGAACCCGAAACCAATATCCTTATGGTTGACTTTCCCAATGATATTGATTTAAATAAAATCCTTTCTCATTTATATGAAGAAGGAGTACTTGCTTTTATTGAATCACCTCGTAAAAGGATAAGATTCGTGACTCATTATGGAATAAATGAAGATGATATCGCGTATGCAGTTCAAAAAATTGAAAAAGTGTTGAAAAATAATCCGAATTAAATGATCACCCCATGAATGTTGTAGATTGTCACTCCGATTTTGGAATCAAAGTAATGTTTGAACATCAGAGAGGAAATTATGATATATTAGGAGGAGTCCATCTGAATCGATTAAAAAAAGGAGGAGTAAATCTTGAATGCTTAGTCGTTGGAGGAGATTTTGATTTTTATCCCCAAATAGACTCAAGAAATGCTGAGGTAATTTTTAAAATAATAGATATTATTAATATTGAAATCGAAACGAAATCTCACATATTTCGTCAAATTACTACGAGAACTGATTTAGATGCATTATCTAAAAGAATTTGTTTTGTTTTAGCCTTAGAAGGAGCGGGATCGATTGGTTCCAACCTTAACCTTCTTACAAAATTTTATAAAAAAGGAATTAGGCTTATCACTCTTACTCATAATGAGAGAAATAAGATTGGTGATGGAATAGGAGTTAAAAATCCGAGAGGATTAACTACTTTTGGAAAAAAGGCAATTTCTAGAATGATGGAAATAGGGATTATTATCGATCTTTCTCATTCTTCAAGTCCATTATTTTGGGACGTAATAAGAACGATAGATGTACCTTGTATAACTTCACATTCCAACGTAAAATCAATTTGTAATAATGTTAGAAATTTAACAGATAATCAGATTGAAGCAATCGCAAATAAAGAAGGAGTAATCGGAATGAATCTTTATGGTGGTTTCATTGACTTAAATCCAGAGCACGTAACCCTTAACAGATTAATAGATCATGTTGATTATATAGTAGATTTAGTTGGTATTGAATATATTGGAATTGGAGCTGATTTATTAGATTATGCTGTTGAAGATAACATACAGCTTATTGATACATCATCAGAAGAAGCGAGAGAAAATCCAATTCAAATACAATATCCTAGAATCTTAGCAAACGTTTCAGAGTTTTCTCAAATTTTTAAATCTCTAAAGAAAAGAGGTTTCACTAAAAAAGAAATAAAAAAAATAGCAGGAGAGAATTTTATTCGAGTTTTTAAGTCGATTTTAAAATAGCCGATGATCCTTATGAAAGAAGAGTTTTCTGTAGCGGCAGTAGTTTATAATGGAGAGGAGTATTTATTACTTAAATATGGATTAGGTCATTGGGGATTTGTAAAAGGTCATAAAGAGAAAGGAGAATCAGATGAAGAGACCATATTAAGAGAATTAGAGGAGGAATCTGGAATTACTGATGCAACCATAATTAAAGGATTCCAAGAAGATTACGAGTATTATTTTAATTTTAAAGGGGAAAAAATTCATAAAAGGGTAAAGTGTTATTTAATCCGGTCTCATACAAAAGAAGTAAGGATTAGTTATGAGCATGTGGATTATGCATGGTTAAGGCTTGAGGACGCCATAAAGCGGGCAAGTTTTAAAAACAGTAAAAATCTTCTTAAAAAAGCAGCGAAATACCGAGCATCAAGTTTAGAATCATATTTAAAATAAGGGATCTAATTTTTGAACAATCCTTGGTGAAATTAAATAGGATTAGTATTTTCAATTATTTTTTTCATCTAACAAATCTTTTGCTGACTTAAAGAGAGATCCTCTGTCTCGGGTAGGGGAATTTAACTTTGATTTAAATCTGACATTGGATTCTCTATAAACATTTGGATTTAACTCAAAAATGAATTGAGATAATCTAGCAATCTGATTTCCTCCAAAAGATTGGATTAATGCTGGGGAAATGAGGTATAATTGGTCTTTTGCTCTGGTCACTGCTACATAAAACACTCTTCTTTCTTCTTCTAATGCATCTTGATCACCAATAACTTGACTTGATGGAAAGTAATCTTGACTTAACATTGGAATAAAAACTACTCTCCATTCTAACCCTTTAGCTCGATGGATGGTTGATATTACTAATGGGTTCTCTTCTTCAGATTGATCTCCCATTAGAACTGTTTTTGATTCAAGATTTGAACCATTTAAACTCAAAGTCTCAAGCAATTTCCTGATTGATTCAAAATTTTGAGCATAAACACTTAGTTGATTTAAATCTTCAATCCTCTCTTGCCAATTATCATAGTTATTTTTTAAATGATTCTCAAGAAGCTTAATCAAATTTTTAATGACGTTAGGTGGTTCGTCATTTAAACTGAATCCTTTAAGATTTTTCATGTGGCTAATGATATTTTTTTTACCTTGATGTGAGATCCTTGATCCCTTAAGCTTTTGCTCAAAGAATAGGGGATCTGCAGCAGATTGAATTGGATTTTCTGTTTGAGAAATAGCTTTGAAAATTTTTGATGCTGATTTAGTACCTATTCCAGGTATAATATTAAAAATTCGAGACCAAGAAATCTCATCATACGGGTTTTCAATAATATGAAGATGCGCAATCATATCTTTTATATGTGCTTTTTCAAAAAATGCTACTCCTGCTCTTACTTCATATGGTATGTTCTTTTCTTGGAGCTCTAACTCGATTTTCATTGAATGATGACCCGCACGAATGAGTATTGCCATATCTTCTAGCTTAATTCCTTCAGAACGTAATTTCAAAATTTGATTGACGATAAACCTAGCTTGGGTTTTATCATCTTCGACATCTACTTGGAATGGTTTCATTCCATTAGAACGAGTAGGTTGCATTTGCTTCTTGTATTGCTTTTTATTATGAATGATTGAATTATTTGCAAGTTTAAGAATTTCAGGAATGCTCCGATAATTGTATGTAATTGCTCTCGTTTTACAATTCTCATATTTTTTTGAAAAATTTAGAATATTTTCATAGTTTGCACCACGAAATGCATAAATGCTTTGTGCATCATCTCCTACTACCATAACATTTTGAGTAGGATTTTGTTTAACTATTTTATGAATGATCTCATCTTGTATGTAATTGGTATCTTGATACTCATCGACTAACACGTATTTAATCCTTTTAGCTATTAATCTCGCAACATTTCTTTCATCTAAAAGGCTATTCCAAAATACTAGCAAATCATCAAAGTCCACTAGGTTATCTTCAGCTTTTTTTGAAGCATATTTTCTAAAGACCTCCTTCAGTTTCATGATAATTTTTTCATTATCAAACTGATTGTATCGCCACTGGATAACTTCTTTGATAGATTTATTACAGTTAATTGAATATGATAAAATTGCTTTAGTCATTGCTGGAGTGGGAAATCTTTCTTCTAATTCTTTTGTATTGGATTGGCTAATTACAATTTTCATTAAAGCTTTTGAATCAGTTTCATCCATTATAGTGTAATTTGATTTTAATCCGAGTGTTTTAGCATACTTCCTTAGAAATCTATTAGCTAATGCATGAAATGTTCCTGCCCATATTCCCTTTGGTTTCTTTCCAAGAAGAACTTTCACTCTCTCGATCATTTCATTAGCCGCTTTATTTGTAAATGTTACTAGCATAATTTCGCTTGGTTTGATCCCTGACACTAATAATTTAGCAACAGAATAAACGATAGTGCGTGTTTTTCCCGAACCTGCACCCGCAATGACTAACATTGGCCCTTTTAAATCATTTACAATTGCCAATTGTTCATCATTTAAATCCTTCTCAAAATTTACTTCATTATAATCTTCAAATACTTCTACATCTTCGTCTTCCAAACTATTGGCATATTCTTCATCATAAAACTCAAAAGTAAATTTTTCTTCTGAATTTTCTTTTTGAGAAGGCATTATCAATCAAAATCAAACTCAAAATTTAAACTATAATATTATTTCAAATGAAAATATAAAAACAATCCATGAGACTGTGAAGCTTTTTTAATTAAATGGTATATATACGTTCTCTAAAAATAAAGAAATACTTTTTATAACTAAAAAAGATTTAATTCAATAATAGTAAATATTTATGATATAGATGTCCAATGAGGTTATATAGAATCAATAATAATGGAGAATTCGTTGAAATCTATAAGTTAGAGTTTAAGGATAATGAAATATATGTAATTGATGATATTGAAGAAAATACGGTTTATATCTGGGCAGGAGTTAATTCATCAGAGAAAAAGAAAGAATATGGTGCAGAATTTGCCAGACAGATTGAACGAGAACAATCTGGCAAAATCAGAATACTAGTAATGAAGCAAAATCGAGAATACGGATCTTTTTTAGCCATGATGGAGGATTTGAAAAAGGGGTTAATTCCGGGTAAACATATGGAGAGAAGAGCTGAAATGAAACTGAACATGCAAATGAAACATGGAGAAAAGGAAATTGAATTGAAATCTAAAGAAATTCGTGATAAATCCGAATATCAAATTCTTGCTTGGCTAGAACAACAGAGGCTACACCGAAAATCTATTTCAGATATCACGGAAGATATGTATGAGGATAAATCGACAGAATTTGAAGCTCAAATTCAAGAAGCAGCTTATTTCACTTCTTTAAAGAATTTTAGTTATGATGAATTATGCTGGTTTTTAGCTGAAAAAATTGAACGTATCTCTCTTGGGATGGCAACTTTAGATGATATTCGCAAAAAAGCAGAAGAGATTTTCAACTCCTCAATTACTTACGATGAATTATGTTGGCTTAACGGAGAAATAGACATTTTACTAAGCAAAGGGCTAATACAAAAAGGTAAAATTAAATTTCGGTAATAACCTTTTATTTTAGTTCAAAATTTTTACCAATTGACCAAGCACGTCCTAGATGTTTGCCTACTTTCCAATAATTATTATCATTCATGGAAAATATAATTGGATTCAATTTTGAAATTTCTGGTATTCCATTATGTAAAACATCCTCATCAGCATAGGCATGTTTTATTTCACCTATAAATATTGAATGCCCTTTCTGTGTATCATAGCTATGAACAACTTCACATTCCAAATTTAGAGGGGATTCTTTAATCATTGGAACATTCTTGGATTCTCCATAGAATACTTCAAAAACGGAGGATTTATCCGTTTCTTTTCCAGATTTTAATCCACAATAATCCATGGGAATTATCATATTTTCATCAGGAGTGTTAATACTGAAAGCCTTATTTTCTTCGATTCCTTTATTAGTATAATGATTTTGATTTGCAGAGATAGAGATCATTGGAGGTTTATGCTCAACGATACTTACCCATGCTATAGGCATGAAATTTGCCCTTTTATCTACATTAGCACCAACTAAAACTACAGGCATTGGATATAAGTATGGTCCGACATGTATTTCTTTCTTTTTCATTTTTAATCTTTTTCTAAATGTTATTTCTAATCTAAAAAGCATTTTATTTTAAATATTATGAATAAAATTCATAAAACAATCCCTATTCCATCAATTGAGTAATAAAATGAGAAAAGAACGTAAAATTGCAGAAAACGTCCGTAAGCCTCAAGGGATTTTTGGCAGAAAAATTGCAAAAGAGATGAATGATCATCATGAATCTTTAGCAAGATGGGGATTGACTCACATAAAAATTGAGGAAGATTATCAAATATTAGATATTGGTTGTGGCGGGGGACGTAACATCTATAGATTCGCAAAATCAATTCATGAGGGTAAAGTGTTCGGGATAGATTATTCAGATACTTCTGTGAAAGTTAGCTCAGAACTAAATAAGGAATACATTAAAAATGGGATCGTCGAGATTAAAAAGGGAACTGTTTCTGCAATTCCATATGATGATAATAAATTTAATTTAGTTACTGCTTTCGAAACCTACTATTTTTGGCCTGATTTAATAAACGATTTGAAGGAAGTTTTGAGAGTGATGAGTGAAGACGCAATTTTTCTCTTAGTAAATGAAATGTATGAATGTGAAAATCCAGAGAAAATGGAAAATACTCGAAAGTGGGCAGAGTTATGCAATTTTGAGCTCCACAATCCCAGTCAATTTGAGAAACTCTTGACAGAAGCTGGATTTTCAAACGTTAGAATATATGAAAACGTCGAAGAAGGCTGGATAACTGTAGTTGCGAGTAAGAAGTCAAACAATTAATAACAAAATATTTTATTAAAGTAAATTAAATAGATATAGCTACGATTTTGTATAATTTTCAATAAAAAATGGAAGATAAAGATAAGACTTTTGTTAAAGCACTGCTGAAATGGTATAAAACCAACAAACGTGAATTTCCTTGGCGGAATGAAAATTTAACGCCATTTCAATTACTAATGGCAGAATTAATGCTTCAAAAGACAAATGCAGCACAAGTGGAGAAGATTTTTCCTGATTTTATTGATAAATATCCCAATCCTCTTAGTATAAGCGAATTAGAAGAATCTTTTTTGTCAGATTTACTTAAACCTCTTGGTTTATACAATAGAAGAGCTCGAGATTTGAAAAAGCTTACTGAGATGATCATCAGCGATAATAATACAATTCCCAAAAGTAAAAAGCAACTTCTTGAATTACCAGGAGTAGGAGATTATATTGCTAACGCTTTACTTTGCTTTGCTTTTAACATTAAAGTCCCAATTATTGATGCAAATGTAGGAAGAATAATGAAAAGAATTTACTCATTTCCCGTAAAAGGGGCGCCTTCAAGAGATAAAAAGTTAACGGAACGAATGCAAGAAATCATACCTGATAAATATTTTAAGAGTTTCAATTATGCTATATTAGACTTCGCAGCATTACTCTGTCTACCAAGAAATCCAAGATGTGATGAATGTCCTTTATGTGATTTTTGTGATTATTATCAAGGTGGTACTTCTGACAAAGAATAATTTTACAGTAATTGATCTGTTTGCTGGATGTGGAGGTTTTAGTCAAGGATTTATTAAAGCTGGTTTTGAGGTGGTTGCAGCAAATGAATATTGGCACCCCGCTGTAGAAACATATGAATATAATCATAAAAAAACAAAAATGATTGAAGGGGATATCAGGAATCCCGAAATTAAAAAGAAACTTTTTAATCAAATTCAATCAAGGAAAATAAATGTAATAATTGGAGGGCCTCCTTGTCAAGCATATAGTATTGCGGGTAATCGAAATCCCGATGATCCTAGAGGTCAATTATACTTGGAATTTGTCGATGTAATTAAACATGTAAAGCCAGACATTTTTATAATGGAAAATGTAAAGGGATTAATCCATATGAAACACGTTGATCCGAATTTAACGAATGATCAGAAGAGTGATTTCCAAACTAATTGTTCAAAACTACAGCGATATAAAGATCTTAAAAGATATGGTGCTCAAAGAGAGTTTGAACTAGAAGAGAAAGAAGAATTTGACGAATTGACTCTGAATATATCTACGATTAATAAAGGGGTAGAATCACACCTAATCCCCTTAGTTGATAAGATTATTCATGAGTTTGAAGATATCAATTACCGTGTAAAATGGAGAGTATTAAATTCAGCCGATTTTGGAGTCGCTCAAACCAGAGAAAGAGTCATTTTTATAGGTACACATCATCCTAATTTAGAAATAAAATTTCCAAAAAAAACTCATAGAGAAGGCAAAACACAAAAATCTATAAATGAATTTACTCGAGAAAAACCTCTTTCACTTTGGATTTCTGCATCCGATGTATTAAGACATTATGAAACTTGGCCAGAAAATCCCGAGAAGAATCACAATTTTACTCGTCATTCTGAGGAATTTATCAAAAGAATTAAGAAAGTTAAACAAGGAGAAAATCTATATAAAAATTATAGTGATGCTTGGTGGAGATTAATACCGAATAAGCCAGCAAGAACGGTTAAAGAAAACCATGGAGGAGTATTCATCCACTATAAATTGGATCGAGTTTGTACTCCTCGAGAACTGGCTGCATTACAATCTTTTAATGAAGATTTCACATTTCAAGGAACAAAAAGTGCTATTTTAAAACAAATTGGAAATGCTGTTCCGCCCTTGATGGCAAAAGCAATCGCAATTCAAGTAAAATCTCTATTAAATAAATTATAAAGGCAAAATACATAATAGAGATTTAATTTTTTTCTTTGAGGTTATTCAAGTTGGATGATGATTCTCACGAGCATATAAACCATCAATGGACAGATGATCACGCAGAACAATTTGTTAAACGAATGGAAGGGCAACTCCAGAGTAGATATGAACCATTTGCTAAGGAAATCGCTAAGATTTATCTTGAATATCGGATTTCGGAGAATCCAAAGATTATGGATCTAGCTTGTGGTCCTGCATTCCTATTAATGGAGATCCATAAAAGGATCCCCAATGCTTCCTTCCTTGGGGTTGATGCATCTAAAAAAATGATAAAATATGCTCAACAAAAATTAGAAGAATATTCAGTTCAAGGGATTGAATTTAAACAAGGGAAAGCCGAATCTATCCCGCTTGAAGATAATTCTTATTCAATTATCACTTGTTTTAATAGTTTTCATGACTTTAAAGAGCCTAAGAAAGCTCTTAGTGAAGTGCACAGAGTCTTAGAAAAAAATGGAATTTTTATTCTAAAAGATAAAAATCCTAGTTATCCAAAATGGAAAATGAAGATATATTTTTATTTTTTAAGATTCAAGATGGGAAAGCAACGAGCTAAACATTATT
This sequence comes from uncultured archaeon, assembly GCA_964632315.1. GTDB lineage: Archaea > Asgardarchaeota > Lokiarchaeia > Sigyniarchaeales > SOKP01 > SOKP01. Next base: position 25,748 of record CAZWEM010000007.1, on the reverse strand, counting down.
ATCAGAGTTCACATCATTGGATTAGCCCTCAACGTATGGAAAATTGGATGAGAGAACTAAATTTCCAAGTTAAATTTAAATCAAAAGGCGTAGATTATATTGTTGTAGGACAAAAGTGAAGCAAAAGATTTTAATTTCCCCGTATTATGATTAATCAATTTATAGGATCGATAGTGACACTTAACGCTTTAAATCCTTTTAATGGCAATTAACTTTTTATTGATCTAATTTAAATTATTATTATGCTCAAAGATGGGGCTATTATTACAAGAAATTTAGTAAAAAAATTTAGAAAAACATATGCTGTCAACGATTTAAGTTTGAGCATACCCTATGGAATCACTTATGGCCTTTTAGGGCCTAACGGTGCGGGAAAAACAACAACCGTCAGAATTTTAAACTCAATTCTTAAGCCCACTTCAGGCAAAGCCCTAGTCGCAGGATTTGACGTAGTTACACAGAGTAATAAGGTTAAAGCTACTTGTGGATTTTTACCTGAAGCACCTAGTTTATATCAAAAGTTAACTGCTAAAGAATTTTTAGAGTTTGTAGGTGCTCTATATTATCTAAACGAAGAAAAGATGAATAAAAGAATTAATGAGCTTTTACGGCTTTTTGAGTTAGATAATAAAAATTATGATCTGATTGAAAGCTATTCGCGAGGAATGAAGCAAAAACTCTGTATTTGTGCCACTCTAATTCATGATCCTGAGATTATTTTTTTAGATGAACCAACTTCAAATCTTGATCCCGCAGCCTCAAATATGGTAAAAAATTTAATACTAAGCTTAGTCAAAAAAGCTCAGAAAACATTATTTGTTTGTACGCATTTATTAGACGTTGCAGAACAACTTTGCGATGTCATAGGAATTATTGACAAGGGTTCAATAATCGTAGAAGGCACTCCAAAAGAAATTATTGCTAGTGTAAATGCTGAAAATTTGGAACAAGCCTATTTAAAAATTATGAATATTGACGATAGTGATAATTTGCTATCGTGGATATAAATTTACCAATTAAAAATAATCATAAATGAACACACCTAAATGACGCTATGGAAAAAAATCGCTCGAAATGAGATAAGAATAAAAACGTCAAAAATAAGGCGCTTTAGAAAATCATTTTTCGTTCTTTTGACCTCAATTTTATTATTATGGGCTTTGTATTTAGGTCCTCAACTTTTCGACTTAATCATCCCCGATATCATAAAATCCTTTTCTAGTGCTTTTATTCCTGTATTACCTCCCATTTTAGAATATGCATTTATGGTCTTTTTTTTGATATTTATCCTATACCCGATTTTCATGTTATATCGCAAAATCGACATGGGAATTAAAGATATCATCGTATCGACTCCCGCTAAACCTGGAGATATCTTCTTAGGAGAATTTATGGGCCAAATTCCTTTATTTTTATACTTTGTTTTAGGGATCGGACCAATAATAACTTCATTTTTAGTCCAATTAAATCCAAATTTGACGGTTTTGGACTTTTTTATTACTTATTCAATAATCATTAATCTCATTGTATTTGGATTATTATTGGGAAACATCATTAGTACTTGGTTAGAATTCAGGATGATAAAAAAAATGAAACAAATGGACGCGAAGAACCTTTTTTTTGTCTTTTTACCATTCATCGTAATTCTCTTTTTTTACCTCTTTCACATACTATTTTCACTTCCAGATTATATCCCAGGATTTAAAAATTGGTTGAGTTTTTTCCCTTCAATTTGGTATTCGAATATAATATTATATTTAATAGAACCAAGTCTTATTCAAGGATATTATATTGGTATATGGCCAAGTAGCATCCTCATTGTTCTAGTTCCTATTTTTTGCTTTATTATTTCATATAAGATGGCCGATAGGTTTTACAAATTAGAATATTACATTGAAAAAACTCAAATAAAACTTAAAACCGAATCAAAAATCCTAAATTTAGCAAAATTTTTGACTCCTTCTAAATATAAGCTTCTGGTTTCTACTCATTTTAAGGAATTTTTTAGAAAATTGGAAAATTTCAACAGAATCATTTATATATTTTCATTTAACGTAGCATTTGGACTATTTATTCTAACCTCTTTAGATTATAATCTTTTAAATGTTATAGTTTATCAAATTTTTCCATCAGTTAATCTTGAAGTAGCATATTTTGACCTTTTTGTATTAATTATTCTCTCATGGATGGGTGGCTTAACCCTCGGTATTTTTTTTGGGGTTATTGTCTTTATACCATCAAAAGGAATCTTATTTTTATACAAAAAGTCTTCAAGAGGAACTAAGGCATTAATTTTTTCGCATCTTTATCAAATGGCACAAGTAATTTTATTTATTGACCTTTTAACAACGGTCATATATTCAATAATTTTTCAATTAAATTTTTTAGAAATACTATTTTTCTTTATTTTCTATTTTTTTATCTCATTAATTATTTTGACCCAAGCTCTAGGTATTCAATCTAATAACCCACTTTTTGATGAGAAAGGAAAATCAGTTTATTTTAATGTGTATTTAATCGTGCTTTTTCAAATAATCTCGTTTGCAATTCCTCTTTTTATTTTAGTTCCCTTTCTTCCTTTTGATATTGATTATTCAATAGGTTTTATTTTAATCCTTGTTTGCTCCTTATTTTTTTCTTCGATATTAGCAATCTTGATATTAGTGTTTGGATTAAGAAAATTGAATCATATCGAATAAAATCTATTCAATAGCTTTATCAGATCGAAGTTTTTTTAATATGAAATTAATAATGGCGACTATTAATGGAATTAGAGCTACTAATAGACCAAATGGGTTAGAAATAATAAATATTAAGAGAGAAGTGAAGACTTCTAAAGGGCTTATTAAAAACAATTCAAAAATTAGAAAAATGATAATTGTTATTCCTAAAATCATGAATAATAGATCCGCTTTTATGGCATAAATTAAAGCAAGCAATAGAACAAGAAAAAATAATAAATCATAGAATAACATAATAAAAAAAAATTGAATTAAATTAGATTTTAAATTTCTTTTTATGGATATAAATAATTGCAATTACGGCAAAACCACTAACAACAGCAAGAATAATAAACTCATATCCCGGTATTGACGTTGATCCCGTCTCTAAATATATAGTAATAAGTGTAAGACCACCATATGCAACCGTGCCGCGCTCAAATACTCCATTACTATTCCATTTCACCGTGGCGACTATATCTCCAAATCCAGTTATGTTGAAAGGAATTTCTCCTGTCGAATTAACTAATTTATCTAAATAAGTTCCAAGTACAGTAAATTTTAATCCAGTTCCTTGAGCTTCAGCTGTAACATTATCTGCTGTAGACGGACTAGAATCAATTGATGTTTGTATCGTTTGAGCCAACATAGTGAAATTAAGTCCAATCGGTGTAAACATTGGAATTTCCGTTCCAATAAGTCCGTATAATATGGTTGACTCATTTAACATTGTAGGATCTATCAAATAGCCCATAGGAGAGGATATAGCTGATGAGTTAAGTTGTAATGTCCAATTGTTATTTCCTCCCGATGTATAAAGGTCAAAAGATAATGCTGAGGCATTTAGATAAGGTGAAACTGCCACTTCATCGGTAACGTTTGTAACTTCTACTTTGATCCCTGCTCCTGCTAAACCAGTAAACTCCGAACCAGTAGCGTTTTTATATAGTTCCATTAACATGTTATATCCCAAAGTCCAATTTTCCTCTCCTATAAGACTAATAGCTGTAGCATTAATATTTGCCATGTTCAATGAAGCACGCCAAATAAATTCATCTCCTATTTTTACCCCCACATAAGATGGTGGAGCTGCTGAAACATTTGTGGTAGCAATGGAAAAGAGCATTAATGTCCCTAAAATTGCAATAGCAAATTTTTCTTTTTTTTTCATAATTCTTATACCTTAAGTGAAAATCTTCTTAATAAATTACCATTACATATTTACATCAAAAAACTTCTATTTAAATGTATCAGAATAGCTAATGGCTCAATTTTAAAAAAAATTAGGTGAAGTTTGCTCATTCAATCAAAACCATTTATGTGGACTTTTAAAAAAAAAAATTTTAACAATATTAAATCCAGTGGATAAGAGGATCAAGTTATCAATTAAAATATATATCTTAAACCGTTGATAAAATTAATATAGGATAAAAATGATCGGTAAGCTTTGCGTTTATGTATCTTAAACCTTCCTACTTTGCTAATTCAACAACCATTTTTAGTGCCTTCAATCCTTTGATCGTAATATTGTAGGATCTATCATCATTATCTATTGATACAAGATCTGCATCCTTCAATTGTGAGAGATGAAAATTAAAATGGCCTCCTTTTAAACCTAATATGCGCTCTAAATTTGTATAATAGTTCTTTCCTTTACTTAATTCCTTTAAGATTTTAAGGCGATTTTCGTTTCCCAAAACAGACATAATTTTGCTTTCTCGTTTTTCATTCCCGTTTAATAACTTAAATTCAGTCTCTTTCTTTAATAATTCTCTAAAATCCGAAATTGAACTTTGGTTTGACTCATCTAAATAATCTCTAATTGTTCTTAAGATAAGCTTAGCATTAGTTAAACAAGAGTTGTCTTGACATTTTCCTTCTTCAGCATATGAGTCAATCTTTGTTAGATATCGATTTACTAGCTGATTTGTTTTATAATAACCACTTTCAGAAAATACTCGTAAAGTTTTCATAACCATTTTTTGAAGGATAGTCGAACATCGATCTATTATTTGACAATTATATGGTCTATTATCTAGGAAAGAATTGACCATTTCTTCAGTAGTATTAATTAGTTGAGGTGTTTTAGTTATATAAGTAAAATCGAGTTTCATCTTCAAAAATGATTTCTTCAAATTTGATAATTTTTTATTCAATTCATCAAAATCATCATTTACAGAGAGATTTTCCTGTTCCATAGAACACCACAAAAAAATGTAGTAAATACTACTATATTTATATAGTATGAATTATTGGCATTACATATAAAATTAACCAATCTTTCAAGAAAGATGAGCCAGCTTAAGCCATTTTCAAAGAGAAATAATACTAATTTATTTGGAATTACTTGAAATATAATTAAAAAAAAATTGTTGTGAAATTGAAATGAATGAAAATAGTATAGAAATTTATAGAAAACTTCGAGAACATCTAGATAAACTGCCTATTGGATACCCGGAGACTGAATCTGGAATCGAAATGCGTATTTTAAAACATCTTTTTACTCCAGAGCAAGCTGAAATTGCCTTACGTTTGGGATTTTATCCAGATAATCTTAAAAAAGTTCAAAGAAAATTAAAAAGATACTCTATGGAAGAATTAGAGGAACGATTAGACAAAATGTATTTTGATGGTTTAATAAATCGCGGAATTAGAAATGAAAATGGAGTGGAAGTTAAATATTATACACTAGCACCTTTAGCCATTGGAATGTATGAATATCAATTAAATAATTTAACACCAGAGTTTTTTAAAGATGTAGAAGATTATTTCGATGAAGGATTTTTAGATGAATTTAATAAGACGGGTATTCCACAATTGCGAACTATACCTATTGAACAGACAATTGAACATGAACAAACTATCGCTACATATGATGATTTAAAACAGGTCATCGAAACTATTGGTGGACCTATTGCGGTAGCAGAATGCATTTGTAGAAAAGGTACTGATATGCTTGGAGAACCATGTAAAAAAACAGATTTACGTGAAGCATGTTTTTCATTTAGGACTGCCGCAAGAATATATATCGAAAAAGGTCTTGGCAGAGAAATCAGTAAAGAAGAAGCGCTCGAAATATTACAAAAAGCTCAAGAAGATGGTTTAGTTCTTCAACCAGGTAATTCTCAGCGCCCCATGAACATCTGTTGCTGTTGTGGATGTTGTTGCGGTTTATTATCGCACCAAAATAAGCTCGAAGCGCCCGCACAATTCTTTGCAACGAATTACTATGCTAAAGTTGATCCTGAAGAATGTACTGCATGCGGTATTTGCGAAGAAAGATGTAATATGAATGCTGTTCACGTAGAAGATGATATTGCTGTAGTTAATTTAGCAAGGTGCATTGGATGTGGTGCGTGCGTACCAACTTGTACATCTGAAGCGATAAAGCTATATAAAAAAGAAGATGAGATTAAACCGCCCAAGAATACGGTTGAGACTTATTTGTCCATAATGGATAAGAAAGCAGAATTAGCAAGAGCTGAGAAAAATAACTAATTAATCCTTTATTTAATAGAATTCTTTTTTTATTTTACCTCATTTTTAAAAATCAACACTGTAAAAAAGAGTTAATCATGTCTGAAATCGAGAATTCAATAATCAAGATTGATCTTGAAAATTGCACCCGATGTAGAGCGTGCGTTAATGATTGTGTTGCTGGATTATTTTATATTGAAGCAGACACACTCAAAATTGTGGATGATTTTGAAGAGAGGTGTATTTTATGCGGTCATTGCGTCGCAATTTGCCCGGTAAACGTGGTAGAGTTAAAAGTGAACGAGGAAAAGTTTACAAGAGAGATCCTCAAATCCGAAGAGTATCCAAACTTCCAATCATTTTATAATTTAGTCTTAAACAGGAGATCAATAAGGCAATTCAAAGATAAACCAGTTCCGAAGGATATTCTAGAGGAAATTTTGGATTTAGCAAGATTTTCTCCTACTGGAAGTAATACTGAAAACGTTTATTATACGATAGTCCAAGATAAGAAGATCGTCAAGAAAATTTCAAATTACATTACTACTAAAGTAAAAAGATTTGTTACAACCCTGGAAGATCCTAAAGGACGTGAAATAATGAAAACTCAGATGCCAAAAGAGGAGTATGAATTAGCTATTGAAAGTCTTCCAAGAACAAAAGGTATCTTGAAAAATATCGAAAAGGGAATCGATTTTTGGTGTTGGGAGGGAGAAATTATATATATTCACGGTAATCCTACAATGGGAGGTGTACTTACCGATTCTGCTTTAGCTGCTGCGCATATTATGCTTGCTGCTGAAACACTAGGGTTAGGTACTTGTTCATTAGGATACTTAACTTTCCACACAAACCGATCAGATACGATTAAGGAACTGATTGGTCTTCCTAAAAATCATATGGTTGGATACTCATTAGTTATAGGGTATCCCCAAGTAAAGTATAAAAGGATTCCATCAAGAAAACCTACACGAGCACAATGGTTTTAGATTTTTTTTCTCGCTTTTTTTAAAAATGATTTTTTAATCGATTTAATGTTTGATTTTCTTGGATATTTATTTTAAATTGAGAATTAAAAATTATTATTATGAGTCTTCCTAGAGAAGGAATGAAATTTTGGTTTGGGATATATCCTCCGATCACATTTGCTGATGGGAAATGCCATGTGATTCCTGGATTTGGGAATACTGGAATATTTGAAACTAGTGAAGGTTTAGTTATATTTGATGTGCCAATAAAGCAGTCTGCTCAAAAATCGTTCACTGAAATAAGAAAAATAACAAAAAAGCAAGTCAAATATTTAATCTATTCCCACGGTCATTTTGATCATGCATTTGGGTTTGGTCCTTTTATTAAAGAGATCAAAGAGTATGGTTGGGATATGCCAGAGATTATAGGACACGAAAATTGTTTGAGAAGAGTCAAAAAGTATCAAATGCTTGATAGATATCATAACTGGATCAACAGTCAACAGTTTGCTTCCGTAGCCCCGAAAAATAAAAAAGTCGATACAGTATCTCCTGAATTTTTTATCGATCCAACAATAATTTTGGTTGGAAATGATGCAAAATATTCTTTTAATTTTGGTGGACTTGATTTTCACTTATATCATGACAAGGGTGAAACTGATGATTCTATTTGGTTATGGATTCCAGAAAAAGAAACAATTTGTACTGGAGATCTATTACTCTCATCATTTCCGAATGTAGGTAACCCTTATAAAGTCCAAAGGTATCCCTTAGATTGGGCTATAGCCTTGGATAAAATGATAGAAAAAGAAGCAAAATACCTTATTCCAGGACATGGTAAATTTATTGAGGGTCGAGAAAAAGTAAAAGACGCGCTATCAATAACCTCTGAGGCAATGCACTTCGTTCATGATGAAGTGGTTAAAAGATTAAACGAAGGTAAGTGGTTCGAGCAAATTTACCATGAGATGCTTGAGATTTTTCCAGAGAAATTTAAAGCACATAAAATTCTTAGTCCAATTTATGGATGCTATAGGTTTGCGATTCATGCAACTTATCGATTATATCACGGATGGTATGATACAGGAAATCCTACGGATCTCTTTCCTTCAAAGGCAATCGATATTTCTTCGGAACTTTTAAAATTAAATAATGCTGAATCATATTTCGCACATGCGCAGAATTTAGTGGAAAATGATAAACTGCAGTTAGCTCTTCATATTTTAGATATCATATTAAATGGAAAGGAAAATATCCAAGAAGAACTCGTCTTAGATTCATTAAGACTTAAAAGTAAGATATTAAAAAAGAAAGCAAAGGATGAACCCTCATTTATAGCAGTTAATATCATAAATAATGCTTACAAGGAGATAAAAGAGGAAATAAAAAAGCTTGAACAATAACAATTTCGTCATTTATTGAATCATTAATATTTTAATCACTAATAATAAGAACCTAAAAAATTAAGTAGAATGCCAGAGCAATTATTCCAAGACTTGCGATAACGGCACCCATGCTCCTTCCCATTACTTTAGCTGAAAGATTTTGTATAAACAAAGATGATAGCACCCCAAAGGTAATCGAACCAATTGCTAAAAAGAGACTTATTTCTAAATTAAAAAAAGACCTTGATATTATGGTAATTCCTAATGCTTGATACACGATGAAAGTAAATCCACTAACTAATACACTAAGAATCAATGCAGTGCCCACACCTTTTTTAAGAGGATAACCATATATCAATATAAGCGCAATAACAATAATCATTCCTGAACTTCCTCCAAATAATCCAGAATTAATTCCCATAAATGCTCCAAATCCTAATGATAAATAATAATAAACTTTTGAATTAGTAGGAATGAGCCCCCTTATTTGATCTTTTGAATCAAATTTACTTTCTATAGTTTGACTAATTTCAGCAAGATCTACATTGGGGTCCTTTTTTAAAGCCTTAATGGATAAGTTTTTGATAATTTTTTTATAATTTTCTTCAAAAGAAGATGATTTTTCCGC
>CAZWEM010000007.1:6941-16560 GCA_964632315.1 uncultured archaeon | reverse complement strand
AAATTATCAGCAGTGGGGAAACCTCTAATGAGAAAAATAATGCCAAGTATGGTAATAAATAAAGGGATAAACCATCCATATATATTTCTTAAAGATGTGCTAAATAAAATTAGGACTCCTCCAAACGCAATTGTTAGAGCAATGATAATTAATATAACCGTGTCTTTTCTTAGTTTAAATTCTTTGGCTCTTATGTATGTGATACTCACAGTTCCAGCGGTGATCAAATCATTTAGGAGGTTAATAGCGATTGCAAGAAATACATCCCCTGTAAACAATAGAACAATTGGCATTACTACACCTTGCCCTGTTTGACCTACAAAACTCATTCCAATTCCAACGAAAGCACCAACAATGAGTAAAAGAATTATTTGGTATAGTTCTAATGCCATTATCTTAATAGGGTATTCATCTATATAAGAATTTCTTTAAACTCAGAAATAAGGACTTGTTGAAATTCAAGGTATCAGTTAAGAAAAAATTTAAAAAAATTATTGATTTATTTTTTTAAGAACATAAGCCATATTTTTTCCTAAAGTTTTAAACGTTCTCATTCCTTCCTCATCATCTTTAACTTCTCCGGGAAGTCTTCCTATTCCCATATTCCAATAACTAGAACCTACGACTATCATTTCAGCTATTAAGAAGAAAAAGTTGATAGAAGAAAACACGTGATTTGCACCAGCTCGCCTAACAGCCACCACTGCCGCCCCAACTTTCCTTCTTAAGAGGTCTCCACTAGCTCTACACGTGTATCCCGCCCGTTCAATCAATGCCTTTGTATTTGTTGAAACATCTGAAAAGTATGTTGGAGAACCAATGATAATCCCATCTGCCTCAATCATCTTCGCAATGTATTCATTCATTTTATCTCCTGTTAATACGCACGTTCCATCTTTAGTTTCAGAACATTGACCACAGGCAGTACATCCTTGTAATCTCTCATTACCAATCCAAACATAATCGCATTCAATTCCTTCAGATTTCAGTTCTTCCATTACTACATTAAGGCAATGATAGGTATTTCCCTTCTTCCTGGCACTTCCATTAAAAAGTACTACTTTCATTTCTTTCATCTTGATTAAATCTTTTTAGATGAGATTGTTTTTCTAAATTTAAAAAAATTATGAAAACCATTGAGGAGATTTGAATCAATAATTATTTTAAAGCGATTGGTTATATATCTTCACAACCCTAATAATAAAGAAATAATTTGAAAACTTTAATGTGAATAAACAAATGCCCGAGCTTCTTTCACCGGTTCAAGATTGGAAAACCTTAGAAAATATTTATGAAATTGTTGACTCAATCTATTTTGGTGTAAAAAGCTTTAGTATGAGAGCCCAAGCAAATAATTTTAAAGCTTCTGAATTATCTGATCTAATAAAATATTGCCATGCAAGAAATCCTCCTATTAAAGCTTATCTAGCCACAAATATCCTAATTTATGACTCTGAATTAAAGGATCTTGAACAATTGCTTGATATTGCTAAAGAATCTGAGGTAGATGCAGTCATAGCTAATGATATTGCCACGATGAAATTTGCGAGAAAAAAAGGAATAAATTTTCATGTATCGACCCAATGTAACATCTCAAATATCGAATCAGCTAAATTTTATGAAGATTTTGGAGCTGAAAGAATAGTTTTAGCTAGAGAATTATCACTTAATCAAATCAAGTTGATAAAGCATCACCTAAATCACTCAAAAGTCGAATGTTTTGTTCATGGTTCAATGTGTACTTCGATTTCTGGCAGATGTTATTTCTCTGCAACTATTTCCAATTCCGAAGAATATTCAGCGAATAGAGGGAATTGTATTCAACCTTGTAGAAGAATTTGGAAAGTTATTGATGATGAGAATAATGAGTTCATTTATGATGGAGAGATGTTCTTAAATGCTAAGGATCTCTGCATGATTGAATACATTCCTGAATTAATCGAAGCTAATATTGATGCTTTTAAAATTGAAGGACGCATGAAGAACCCGTTATATGTAAAAACTGTAACTCAATGCTATAAGGAGGCAATAGAAAGTTATTTTAATGGAACGTTCACTGATGAGAAATTGAAATCTTGGAAAGAAGAACTTTCAAAAGTTTATAATCGGGGATATCATACTGGATTTTATTTTCAAAAACCAGGGTTGAATGAAATTGAACGTTCTACTCGAGGAAATGTATCTCCCTATAAAAAAACATACATTGGTAAAGTATTATCTTTTGATAAAAGAAGTAAGACTGCAAATGTATTACTTGAAAATCTTGATATTCCATTACAAATAGGGGATGAGATCATTATAATTGGAAAAAATAGCTATCAAATAGAGAAAATAAAAAAAATGATGTTTAAAGGAGAGAAAATCAAAAGCATTGCTCGAAAACGATATACTGATCCCGTTAAAATAAATTTAAGAATTGAAAATTGCGAATCGGGCGATAAAATTTATATTTTATTGAAAGAATAAATAATTTAGCCCTAATTTTTTAACAATTGATAAATTATATGGAATACAAGGAAAAAAGGGAAAAACTAGTTCAGAATCTAATAGACAGAAAGATCCTTTCAGACCGGGAGGTTATTAACGCAATGCTAAAAGTGAAGAGACACCAATTTCTTCCTGAAGAAGCACGATCCTCCGCATATATAGATTCTCCTGTGTCTATAGGATTAGGTCAGACAATTAGTGCCCCACATATGAATGCTATGATGTGTGAATATCTTGAATTGAGAGAAGGGGATAAACTACTTGAAATAGGAACAGGTTCTGGATATCATGCTGCTCTGTGTGCTGAAATTGTTGCCCCAGAAGGAAGTCAGAATCCAGGTCATGTTTATACAATAGAACGTCATGAGGCTTTATTTAAGAGTGCAAAAGTGAATCTCATACAAAATGGCTATGAATCTCGAGTTACAGTAATTCACGGTGATGGAACACTAGGACTACCTAATGAAGCTCCATTTGATAAAATATTAGTAACTGCATCATCACCAAAAAAGATCCCTTCCCCCTTTAAAGATCAATTGAAGGATGGAGGTATTCTCTGCATTCCTGCGGGATCAAAAGAATGGGGCCAAGATCTTTATATTATCAAAAGAAAGGGAAATAGTTTTGAGGTAAATAAAAAAACAGGTGTAAGATTTGTTCCACTGGTAGGTAAATATGGATTTGAATCTTGAAAAACTTTTAATCTATTAATCTTTTCATTCTTTCCTTCATCAATTTCTTTCGAATTTCTCGAATAAATTCATTTTTTGCAATATTTTCCTTGATAGATTCGTTACTATAGAAATATCCATTTTGCCTTCCGTTATCCATATGAACCATACAACAAAAACCAAATTAAAAATATTAATTAATTGTTATTTTGTTATGGATGTATTTAAAATTAATTAAATCCGACGATATTCCGACATTATTAGACAAAAAAGTAGTGGTTCCTCTAACATTAACTAATTTTCAGATTAATTTTATATTCAAAATTCTTTTTTAGTTTAAAGCGTGATAGCATATTAACACCTTGATAAATTTGTTTATATCCCTCATCGGTGAATGTATAGGCGATTAATGGAAATTTAAAAAATTTTACAGCATCTAATTCCTTTTTTGACTCATTACCTATTTGAAATTCTATAGACAAATTATAATCTCCATCAATCGCTTTAAAATGAATACCGGGATACTCAAAAGTGTCGATTAAAGAATTTTTAGTATCTTCTTTAAATAATACTTGATAACTTTCCCAACTAAAATTATCTGGGTTTCCGTTAAAGTAGAATGGAAAATCAATTCCTAAATATAAATCTTCTAAAATTCTTTTTAACACAGTTTCCTTATTCGGAATTGTTCTAAATGCACCTTTTATTATAATCTTGATTTCGTTATTCCGTAATTCTATAATTTTTTCAAATGCTAAAGAGATTTTTTCTTTCGATTGAGGATCTCTAACTAAACCATTAAAGCTTAAATCTAATAGAACTGAAGAATCTGATTTTTCAGTTTTTTTAATCTCATATTCCCCATTAATTAAATCACCAAATTCTTCATACTTATCATTATAAAGTTCATTTAATTGAATATCCTTGAAGATCCGAGTCCTTAACATGCTTCTTCTAAATCGATCAATCATAACTTGTTCTGATCTGTTTTCATAATTGTCGTGGTAAGCTTCTCGCCAGCGAGTCATTGTATTTAATAAATTATATGATTTTGGTTTATAATCTAATTCAAATATAGTACCTCCATCACTCGGATTTATATAAAGATTTAAAATTTCAGATTCAATTATTATATCCTCCTTACTATTCTTATTAAAATCCATCGGGATTATTGAAATATAATTATCGGGTAAAGATTTAACTTCTTTGTTCATTGATGTTATTAAATTTTCAGCATTGATCAGGTGTTTATATACTGAAAAACGTAAGAATTGAAGGTATACTCCACCAAATAACCCATGCCAATAACAATCATTACATTGAGCTCGATAAATCTCGTCCCATATTTGTGCAATTTGTTCTTGATATTTTGTGGAATTTGATTTTTCATGAAGCATATTCTCTAATAAAACTAGTTTTTCTCTAACATACAACATTTTCTTGTGCATGTTATTTGATTCTGGATATTTAACGAGAAAATAGCGCCAAAATCCTCCTTTTAAAAACATGTATTCAACTTGTTTATTAGGATCGTCCTTCCATCTTCTTCTTAACTCAGCAAATTTTTTTCTAATTGGTGTCAATAGTGCCCATTCCTCCATTTTATCATAACTCGAAGTTGGGAGATAAACCAAATCTTTTGCGCGAAATTTCTTAACACATTCAGATAATGTTAAGGATTTTATCCATTCATTCTCAACTAAATGTTGGAAAAAAGTAGGGATAAATGGTTTTCCATCATCCCCCTCTTGATGACCTTCGCCTTCAACATAACAAATTTGATGAGTAGTTCCCCAAACTCCCATTTTTTCAGCGTCAGAAATTAAAAGCGCGATTCTATCTCCTTTTTCATCGGCAATATTCCTCAAATATTCAATAGAATAATGAGTAGGCCTCCACGGAGTGAGATATCTTAATGGTTCATTGATTGGAAAAACACGGAGACTTTTACCCTCATCTTCAGTAACGTAGGAATATAACGTATTTTCTTCGGTGATTCCTGTAGCACGGAAATGGTTATCATCAACAATCACATATTTATACCCCACTTCACACAAGAAAGATGGATAATTCGGTTCCCACACCCTCTCAGAAAGCCAGGTTCCTTTAACAATCAAACCAAATTCCGCCTTTATTAAATTAGATAACTTCTTCATTTGAGCAATGGAATCTCTTATGGGAATTATTGAGAAAATTGGTTCATAATACCCTCCCCCTATTATTTCAATCTGTCCTCTTTTAGCCATTTGTTTAATTAATAAAACTGTTTCATGTTTATTCTCTATAAGCCATTCTAGTAAGTTTCCAGAGAAATGTAAGGTAAACTTTAATTCGGGAAATTGGAACAAGCTATTTATTAAGGGTTCATAAGATTTTTTATATACATCTTCAATCACCCACGGATGATTATCAACAGGTTGATGAAAATGAAAAACAATGGGCAAATTAATTACTTTTTCTGTCATTGAGTTTTGAACTACACTTTTTTATGAATTTAACTTAGATAAGTTTTAAATCTATAAAAAACCAACTGAGCAATTGATATTATACTAATATTGATAGTAGAAGATATAAAAGGACTAAAATCTAAATAATTATAAGTTTCCATTGAGAAAGCTATAATGAAACAAAGAATTGGATAGATCAAATTAGAAAAAATGTAGATGGAATTCCCATAATTCTAATTGGAAATAAAATTGATTTAGAAAAGAAAGTTTCTTATGAAGAATCCTTCCAATTTGCTTATCAAGAGAAATTAGCAGCATATATTGAAACATCGGCTAAACCTGATATAAATATTTCAGAAACTTTCAGCCTTTTAAATGATATTATTTGTGATTTTATTAAATCTGGAGATAGTGTTTTTAATGTGGAAGCTTTAAATCTTTCAACAAAATTAAAAATTGATGCATTACGTAATAATTTTTGAAAAAATTCAATAATTAAAGTAAATTTTAAAGAGATTGAGCCCTTCTTTATTTGAAGAATTTTTCAGAAAACGAATTGAGTATTATGCCCGATTTCATTGATAAAAATTTGTTACAACAAGTATTTAATTCGAATGAATTTAAAGCATGGTTACTTTCTAAGCGATGGTTTGGAGATAAATCCTCTTTATCTAATTTAAAGTTCAAGGTTAATATTAACTACTTTCAAATTATATCCTCTCGGATCTACTTAATTATTATTGAGATTAGAACTGACGATTATTCCAAAGAATATTTTTTACCCTTAATTAGATATGACAAATTACTTAATATATTAGAACCTAAAGAAAGAAAGAGAGAAATAATTACCAATCTTACAGAGAAAACATTCAGTAAAATAATTGCTTTAGATATGGTTGAAGATATACAAGATCAAGTATATTCTCTTAATTTAGTAGAAGCCGAATATTGTGTATTTTTCTGGAAAAAACTATTATTCGACAAGAAGATATCAGAAATGTTTCCATCACTGAAATTAGAACTCAGCTTATACGATGAACAATTTGAAGATGATCTCTATTTAGTAAAAGCTAGGAACTTTATAGAAGCAGGGTTATATCCTGATAAATTTGACTTATCACTCGAGAGAGTTGGGGGAGGAAGTACTACAAATTTATTAAATTTATTAAAGATCTATAAAAAAGGAAAAACAGAAGTTGAGAGTTCATACGTTTTAAAGTCATATAAGGAATTTGCAGAGAGAATAGAGCCCCATACGTTATATGTCTTAGTTAGGAACAAATTTCCCCACTCCCCTAAAATTTACGGAATGATTAAGATTCTTGGGAAAGAAACTATTGGAATTCTGGAAAACGTTCCAAATATGGGTAATCTTGGAGATATATATTGGTCTGAAGTCAATAGAATGGTTAACGAATTATTTAGAGATGTGAATGGTGATTATAGCTATTTATCAAACAAAGCGGAAATTATTGAAAAAATAAAAATCTATTGTATAGAAAGCTTAAAAGTATCAGAAGAAATTGGAATCCAAATTAAATATCTTCACAAGGCATTACGATTAGAAGGAGATGATCGTTATTTTAAAGAGAAGGTAAATAGCAAAGAGTATCTTGAGAATTACTCTTTAAAATTGGAAGGAATGGTTAAAAATATTCAACACAATATTGAAAAAAGTAAGAATAAAGCATTTTATAATTCACCGAAAATTAGTTCGATCTTACTTGATATAAAAGATATCATTCAAAAAATTAAATCTGAGTTTAAGTTTGAACAAATCAGCATACAGCAAGTACATCAAGATTTACACATGCAACAAATCTTATATAATAAGGAAGATGATCATTATGATTATTATTTCATAGATTTTGAAGGTGACCCTCAATTATCCATAAAAGAGAAAAAACAGAGATATCCTATTGAAAAAGATCTCGCATCCTTCTTGAGATCACTTAGTTATATTAAATTTCAAACTCTTCTGAATTATATTGAGCAAACTATAATCAAAAAAAATAAATTTCAAGTGCCTGAAGAAGTGTTATTCACAACATTTTTTAGAAAATCGGCTAAGATCACTCAAAATCAAATTTTGCTCCAAATTGTGTTAAATCTATTAAATACTTGGGAAGAGAAGATGATGTCTAAAATCTTCAGTAAAAACTTAAAACTTCATTTTACTCTCATCAATTATTATTCAATAGAACGAGCACTACATGAACTTGAATATGAATTGCATTTCAGACCGAATAAGATATTAATTCCAATTTTGGGCTTAAAAGAAATAATAGATAAAGAATAATTACTTTTCTGCTAAATGCATGAATTCATAGGTATAATGCGACTCAGAACGTTTTATCTCGGTGAAATCATTCGAATACTTTGAATTTAAACTCTTATTCCCTTTAATTTTTTCCTCAACATAATTAGGATTCATTTCTTCTTCCCAAAAGAAGCGATAAAGGAACGATTCTACAAACTTTTTTGGTCCAAACTTTTTTGAGACTAAAACGTAATTTTCTTGATCAATAAATTTCTGGAAGAATCCTAAATTGTCACAAATATCTAATTTATAATTAATATCATCATTGTTACCAGTAATTCTAGAAATATCGTTAATAAAACGGGCTAGTTTATCTCCTAGCAAGATCTGGGTCTCTTCCTCTAAATTTTCAATTATTTTTCTCAGAAAGCTTCTCTTCAGAACGATAAACTCCCGATTATTAAAAGATTTCAATGAATTTTTTTCCTTAATTAGATATTTAGATAATTCAAGATAATTTCTTATTATATCTGCTTTAGATAATCCTAATCGATTTTTAAGTCTATTAATATGCTCATTTAGTTCTTTATCAATTCTAATTGTGATTATACTCGTTTCTGGTTTTAAATTCTTACTCATTTAATTTTTACACCTTCATTATTGAAAGTAAGTTTTGTATTGAATTGAAGATTAGGTAATAATATGTAACCTAAGTAATTAAATGCTATCATTTTATAAAGATTTTGATGGGAAATTTATTCCATTAAACAAAAATTAACAAGAGATAATATGCAGACATTTTTAGTTGAAATATTTTACGGAATAAAAAAAGTGGCAAAAGAATCATGCTTATTTTGACCAAAATATATAATTTGAATAATTTGTAAATTGAAATTATTAAATTTCAACATTTATCAATTTCGGATTAAAGCTTAATAGATTAAATAAATAACCTTTTATATAAAATCAAGGGTTATAAAAATGGTTTATTATGAAGAAATTGATTAATAAACTTCATTCAACACATAATTGGGTCTCTTGAAATTAATTTGTCATTATATATAACCAATTAAAGCAATGAACGATTTATAAAATCATTTCATTTTTCAATTCCATTTGTAATCAAAAGCTCACAAATATTTAATTAAACTACAAATGAATATAGGATTAGATTTAATAAGATGCAATTACTTATGTATCCCGAAAATACCGTTAATATTCTTACTATTAAGGGTTGAATATCGTATATGGAATTGACAGAAACAAATTTTACAGAAGAAACAGAAATCCAAGAAGGTTTGGAATTAAAATTAGAAGATGATAGTAGGAAATCTTTAATCATCGATTCTGATGAAAGAGTTGAATTAATCATGAAAGCACTATCATCCCCAACAAGGCGTAAAA
Organism: uncultured archaeon; assembly: GCA_964632315.1. Taxonomy (GTDB): domain Archaea; phylum Asgardarchaeota; class Lokiarchaeia; order Sigyniarchaeales; family SOKP01; genus SOKP01. The sequence goes on along the minus strand of CAZWEM010000007.1, from coordinate 7,291 downwards.
TTCTCCGCTATATTCAAAGATGTAAGGATGGTTTAGATGTTTCAAATATTGCGGCTCAGTTAGATATGACAGAAGCAAATATCTCTGCTCAAATAAAGAAATTAAAAGAAGCTGGTTTAATTGAATGTGCCTATTGTTCAGGGCAACACGGTGTACGTAAGGTAAGCAAACTGAAATATAATAATTTAATTATTAGTTTTTAAAAAACTTAACACCAAACTACTATTGGATCTGTTAAGGTAAATCCAGGGAATTGAAGGAATGTTTAACTTAATCTTAATTCTTCTTTATTTAAGAAAATGGGAGATTAAAGTGTTTTTTATTTTTTCAAAATGACCTAAATTCACTTT
>CAZWEM010000007.1:0-6841 GCA_964632315.1 uncultured archaeon | reverse complement strand
AGGGAAATTGATTCTTGAAATAATTTAATAGAATCATTTCCTAATTCTGTAATTCGTTCTGATTTATCTGGATTGCTTGAAGCTGCAAGGCAAATAGCAGAAACAGTCTGATATTCCGCAATGAAATGGATGAATCTCGCTTTAGCATTAAGAATTGTATCTTTAGAATCTACATCACTCAAAATTTCATCTAAACTTGATAAAGCTTTTTTGAAATAGGTTGATATAACGAAGAATTTATCAGCTGCCGCTTCAAATTGTTTAGTACTAATAAGATCTTGTGTTCGTTTTTCTTCCTCCTGATAAAGATTATGAAATTTGTTTATTTTCATTACTGATCTAAAAATCAATTCCTTGCCTAAATCCTTCGTTTGTGGTGCTCGTTCATAGGATTGCCCTGCTTTTAACAGTAGTATTGATGATAGATTCAAATATTCCTCTGGATCGGTTTCGTAAAGATATTCAGATGCTTTACTCCAACTCTCTCCAGCAGTCTCCCAATCCTTCATTCTGTATGAAATATTTCCCAACTGAACTAATAATTTTGCCGAAATTTCATATATTTTTAACTCTTCTGTCTTGCGTATAATTGATTTCAACCGATATGTTGCTTGTATATTGTTTTTAAACTGTGAGATAATACTCGTGATACGAATGAACAACTCATCCAATTTAATATAGCTACCTAAATCAAGATAAATTTGAGCTGCTTTTTCATACAAATTAATAGCATCATTTCCCTTTCCCTTATCAGCCAGATTTTCAGCTTGATCTATAAGTTTTATCGCATTTGCTTCTTGAACTTCTTTATCCTCATGATTTAGCATTATTTATCCTCATATAAAATTATAAATTTAGAAATTCTCTATGAATTTTAATTAATTTGTTGCTATATTGTATTTAAAAAATTATCTTTATTTATGTTTTGGTTCAGTTTTTGAGAAGAATTAATCTAATAAATTTACATTTTTCTCTTCACAAATTTTTTTAAATTCAAATGATTGAGCAGTAGAAGCAAAGCATTCCGTTGCATCTTCAATTGATCCGTAGAATATGAAATTTGAATACCAGCTAGCGATAAACATTATACTGGATCTACGATATCGGGTGTGAAATTTAAGATTTAATCGGGGAGATGAGTATTTAAAAAGGAAAAGGTTAGGAGCGGTACCAACAGGGATCTTAAGAGATGTAGAGATGATTTTTTGGGTCTCAAGAATGTGTACTAAACTTTCAAGATCTACTACCCCTCCATCGACCCAAATGTGCTCTACGCCTAACTTTTTAAGTCCCTCAATCAAACTTAGATTATTTGGCTGATTTTTTTCCGTTATATACGAAAATCGCTGAGTTGATGTCATGCTTGGAGAAGCTAAAATTAAGATTATCGCTGTTTCTATTTTGTACTTTTTTAAGAGTTCTATTTCTGTCTGGTTCTTTAAATTTGATACTGCATTGTAGATAAAATCCTCACTTTTATATCCCCGTTCGTATACATGTGCTACTCCAGAAATTCGTGCATCAAGCGTTCCACCTAATACGAAAGGAGGCTTAAAATTGTCAAGGTAAAAGTCCAAGTAACTAATCATTGCATCAGGTGTATCAGCAGATATTTCAATCAAAGCAGGAATTTTATATTGGTTGGAAAGCTTTACATGCTTATCTATTTTTTGTAAAGCCTTTTCTTTGTTAAATTCAGTTATGTCACTTCGATCAATAAGTCTCTGTCCTTGATAAAACATTGTACCAATCAATACTGGTGGAAGTTTAAAATTACCAAAACCTACCTTAATATTTTGATATTTTAAATAGTTTTTTTCAAGCATAATTTTTCAATTCATAATTTCAAAATAGCTTCACATGATTTACAATGACTATTTGGTAGTTTGTCGAAACATTGTTTATGATACAAGGTGTTACAATTTCCACATTTAACTATTTTTTGATGTTCCTCAAATATCAAATTACAGACGGGACAAGAATTAAACATTGCTTCCGCATCTAAATCCTCAAATTTAATTAGTTTTGCTTCATGTTCCTGGGGCCCTATTCTTGCTTTTGTTTGCCTTAAAGACGGTTTTGAGAGAGTCTTTAATTTTTGAATTTGAGATACTTCCGTAGGAATTTTTAGTAGATAAAAGCAATGTGGACACCTTACGGTACCAGCTCGCTTCATTTTGGAATCTTTTTGTGAGTCTGCCCAACTTGACAGACAATGTATGTGAAAAGGAGTCTGACAGTTCGGGCAGTATCTTCCACTGACATAAAAGGAGCTTTTCGTATAAGGATTTGTATCTGAAAAACAAATTGAGCATTTTTTATAATCTGCTAATCCTCGCATTTGTAGTAATCTCTGCTCTTGATCTTTAGTTAGATCTTGAACCCTTAGGAGATCTGCTGCAATTTTTCTAAGAAATAAAGGATTATCTATGGGAGATTGACTTCCACCTCCATAGGTTTTAATATTTGAAATCGCTAAGTCATGAGCAGAACGATATAACGATTCAGGATCATTGCTATAATAATAATTACCTTGTGTAATGTCGCTAATTCTTTTTAAGACGTTAGAACTTGATAGTTCACCTAATCGGAATGAATCAATCTTAATTTTAAGACCTTGAGCTAACCTTGCCATTTTAAGAGGATCAACAGACATTTTTGAATATAGACCATCTGTAACTAAGAGGATACGGGGAATCTTGGCGGCAAGCTTCCTTAATTCAATAATAATAATCTTTATTGATAAACCCAAGGCTTCTCCCATTGCTGAGTAGCCGGATATTTTTATGGAATCTAATGCTTGGTAAAGATCTTCCTTAATATTAGTAAAATCACGCAATTTTTTTGGTTTATTAGAAAATTTCACTATAGAAAATGAGCTTTTTGCATCCAATGCTAATCTCTCACTAATCACTTTTTTGATAGCATCAATACTAACAGTAAAACGATTCGGTTTATAATCTGATCGGAACATGGATCTTGAGGTATCAATACAAATAACGATATTCTCTGGTACTCTTTCAGACAATGTTTAAATACCTAATGCGATAATTATCAAGCAGAAATATTCTAATTCTATATTAAAAGAATTAGAATAAATAATTATGGTTTTTTTAAAACAAAACTTTTATAAATTCGAACTTTCATGTTAAATAAAAGCTTTATTAATTAAATTAATTAAGAACTACTTAGAAATCAGATTCGATGACTCATGTCTGATAATAATTTGAAAAACCTAAAAGTTAAAGATTTCTTCAAGAGATCCGTTATGATCAACGAGATCGAAGAATTACTGAATGTTAAACCCGATGCACTTATAGGGATAGATCAAGTATCTTCTGATAAATTAGTAGAGCACGGGATCACTAAGATAGCTGAATTGGCTAAAATTTCTGAGGAAGATCTCCCTGTCATAAAGGAAATTCCCTCGAAAATTCTCTCAAAATGGGTAAAAATTGCCAAAGTAGTCGATAAATCAATAAGAGAACAGATGAAGTCTCATAAAAAATTGCTCATGATCGGTTTAGATAATGGAGGTAAAACTTCAATTTTAGCCGTACTGCAAGACAAATTCTCCATCATTAAATCACTATTGCCTACGAGAGGAGTAAAACGAGAAAAACTGGATTTCTTTGGATACCCTATTATTAGTTGGGATCTTGGAGGGCAAGTGCAGTACAGAGAAAAACTGTATTTCAATAGACCCGAATTATTCTTCACGGAAGTAGATCTAGTTTTATACGTAATCGACTCACAAGATTCAGAAAGATTTGTGGAATCTGCTAATTACTATAGGCAAGTACTCAAATCCTTGAATGAACTAAATGAGCATCCCCCAATCTTGGTGATTGCGAGCAAAAGTGATCAAGATTTTAGAGATACGATGGATTGGCAAAATAACATGAGGGCTATCAAGAATAAATTTAACCACATCACCTCAGAGTTCAATAAATTTATTGTTGATTATGCAGATACAACGATTTATCGGAAGGAAACTATCATGCACATGTTTAGTACCGCCTTGAAAAAAGTTTCTGAAACTTCAGAAATCATTGAAAACATCTTAGAGGATTTCAGCATTTCAATTAAAGCTAAAGCCTCAAGCTTAATTTCAATGGATGGGCTTATTTTCGGGACCTATACAACTGAAAGTGAAGAAGAGCCACTGTTGAACAATACTGCCTTAATAATGCAAACTCTTTCGAATTTCCATCAATCAATGGGGTTGTTGCGAGAAAGTACAATCACATTAGACTTTCCTCTTAATGCATTTACGATTAGGGGAGAAAAACTCTTTGAATATTCTGAACTAAACATACCAGTTTATCTATGGTTACTATCAGAGTTTCCTGATCTGGTAAAAGACAAAATAGGATACTTTAAGAAAGAATTATTACCATTAATCAACATGTTTATTTAAAAAAGCTTTTCTCATTCTAATTTTTGTTTTGCCGAAATCAAAAATTCCGTTGATTTATTCATAGCTTCTATCGCATTCATGAGATCGTCAGCAACCTCATTTAACTGCATTTCTTTAGCTATCTTATGCCACTTTTTAAAGCTTTCAACATGTGAGTCATTATGATCTGCCCAATGCTCACATAACTTCATTAATTTTAATTTTTGTTTATCTGTCATTTTAGATCTAAATTTAAAACTGATAGGATTATCAATATTTTAACTATAATAACGCTTTTGAATTTAAAAATAAGAAAAAAGAATAAAAAAATTAAATGAGTTATTCACGGCAGAGTCGCTTGATAAGCGTAGGATCTACGATTTCTCGTGGTTCCCAGTTCCTTTCTTTGAGGTATTCCACTATTTCATCCTTTAAATTGATAGGAATATCTGCCTCAACTCGAATGAACTTTTCTAAATCATTTGGGAACTGGACTCCCTTGTATTTCCTTTCAAGATCCACCCAATGACTAATTTTAATCATTCTCCCTTTAGAATTATCAGCAGGCCTTATTGCCAACTTGGCTACTAAGCAAATTGCTTGTTCAATCGATTCTGCTGTAGTCAGGAGATGTTCTGGACCTGGGCCGACCAATTGATTTGGTGTACCATCTCTTGCATTAAAAACTTTCCAAGTACTCTCATCATCAGACCGACCGATATACATCCGCCTGTATTCTGAAGCATGTGGACCGCATACAGCAGGGATTCCAAGGCCATTTGCTCCCGATGCGATACTAGCCGCTTTTTGAGACATCGCACCCCATGCAACACCAACTGCTCCAACACGGTTTAAGATGTAATCAGCAATTTCTTCAAAGTTACCTCGTAAAGGTCGTCGTGCAAATATGTTTGCAACCTTACACGCTGCTCCAGTAATGTGAGGATTACTTACACAAGAACCAACGTTAACTAATCCACCTCTATCAAAATCTCCTGGGAATCGATCATATAATGTTTTTCCATCTTCATTTTTTACAAGACCAATGTCCATTGCACCACATCCAGACACTACGACAATATAATTTCTAGTAAGAAATTCTTCCGCCATCTTATAAAGTTCCTGAATTTCTTTGCCATAACTAGCGCAACCAATAATCGCTACAATCCCAGGAATTTCTCCTAATACGATTGGAGCACCAACATTTCGAATTTCAGTATCTTTGATTGGTCCACGACCTACTCGTACATTAAAGGTCTCATGTCTAATCTTATCTCGTCCAGCATACATTAAAAGAGTCAATGGCGAGACACCCTTCATGCAATCTGCCTCGCATCGTCCACAATCCAAGCAATGGTCAAATGCATCAGCTAAAACTGAAAAATCTCCTTCTTTGGCTAATCTCACGCCTTCTACAAGAGGAAGATCATTAGGACAATTTCTCTGACAATTACCGCAACCGTTACACTTGTAAGCCATATCTATACATCCTTGCTCATCAGGTACTCCACTTTTTGCTTTTCTAATAGGTTTAACTTTTACAGCTGTTTCTGAAGCTACGATGCCAGCTTTAACTGGGTCTAAAATTAAAACACCTGGAGTTTTACCACTAACTAAATCTTCTATTATCTCCTCAGCGGGATCATTAGTTCTATCTGGTAAACCTCCCATATTCTTCTCATTCGTCGCAATAAATGGTGCACCAACCAATTGTGCTTGTTCAAAGCTTCGAAGGTTCACGCATTGTTCATCAACCATGACTACATCTGCTAATCCTGAACGGATAAAATGCATTTGCCTAGACATTGAACCAATTACTTTCGCGCCATCATAATATCTGGTTAAATCATGAGCAGTACAGCAAATTGCTCCAACATCAACTTTATCGTCTAATCCCTTTTCCCTAATGTAATCAACTAATTCAATACCTGGAGCGACATTATGTCCAATCATTAGAATGGTTGCTTTATTCTCTACATCCATCGTTCCCATTCCCAGTTCCACGATTGGAACATCTGCTTCTCCCATCGGAAATCCATATGCCGCAATTTGTATTGCATCAGCAATCTCCATGCCTACTTCATCAGCTAATCCTGCGTAAAAACTCTTATTTTCATAATCTAAATAATTTGACTCTTGACCAGTGTGTCCTGCAGCAAGCGTATGAGTTATTGCATAATGCACCCATTCCATTGCAGTCTCTAAATCTTCTAAATTTTGTGGTTTCATACCTACAAGCAACCTTGTAATTGGCATTTCTACCGCAATGTTGTTACCAAAATTAATCGGTACGTTCCCGTATTTTTGTTTTAGCCAGTGAAGTAAGTGATCACCATGAGCGCTGTGACAGGCTGCTCCAATAGCACATGCAATTTCAACAATTCTTGCTTGTTGAGTCTCCATGTTGATTCCACATGCACCAGTCCGTCCCTTGGAAAGATT
>CAZWEM010000006.1:0-128592 GCA_964632315.1 uncultured archaeon | reverse complement strand
GAGGTTGAAATTGAACCAGATAAACCATAAATACAATAATTCTAACAATATTTTTTTCTATTAATTTCTATTTTCAATATATAGCTTAAAAATAGGTATACTCATTATTTAGCATTTATATAGAAAAAAGGTACAATAATGCTTTTATTCATTTTTTAATTCTTCTCGAGCAACAATTAAATTCTGGATTTCAGATGTTCCTCCTCCGATTTGAAAGAATTTTGCATCTCGCATATACCTTTCAACGGGAAAGACATCTGTATAACCATCTCCCCCATAAATTTGAACTGCTTCTGTAGCAACTTTTAATGCTGTCTTGCTTGAAAATGCTTTTGCCATCGATGCTTCTTTTGTTATGTTTAAGTTCATTTCGGCAAGTTTTGCTGCTGAATAGGTCAATAATCGAGCAGCTTGTAATTTTGTTGCCATCTTCGCGATTTTAAATTTAATAACTTGGAAATTAGCGATTGGTTTGTTAAATTGTGATCTATTCCTCGCTCGTTCTTTAGAATCGTTTAAAGCTGCAAGTGAAATTCCATTACACTCAGAACTCAAAGTCAATCGTTCTATGTTAAATGTGTCCATTAAACTATTGTAACCCATGCCTTGTATGCCAATTAAATTCTCTTCATTTACTCTAACATTTTTCAAATTGAGATTTCCATTCCATACTCCATTTATACCCATTAAATTATGAGGATGTTCTATAGTCAAGCCATCCGTATCTTTTTCTACCAAAAAAACACTCATTCCATTTCGAGGGTTCTCACTTTTATCAGAAATAGCCCAAATGAAATAATAGTCTGAAATGCCCGCATTAGTGATAAATCGTTTAGAACCATTTAATATGTAAGAATTTTCTCTTTTTTCAGCTTTTGTTTTTATCGCAGCGACATTAGAACCAGCATATTCCTCAGTTACGCATATACTACATATTTTACTACCTATAGCTACATTTCTTAGATATTTCCTTTTATTTTCCTCGCTTCCATGATTATTAAGGAGATATCCCATTAAGATGCAAGGCGTACGAGAAACAGAGACTGCTACATTTACTTTTGAAATCTCTTCTGTTATCATGCAATGAGCAATTAAACCTAATTCTGTACCATTAAAGCTTCTTGGAATTAACGGTCCTAAAAATCCTTGTTCTCCAATCTTTTTCAATAATTCTATTGGAACGTGTTTTTGATTTGAAAATTCATCTTTTATAGGTTCAAGTTCTCTATCCAGAAATTTTCTTACTTTTAATTGCTCATTAATTATAGCTTCTGAGAAATAAATATTCTCCATTATATCGACCTTATATTTTAATTTCTTATAATTTCATTAATTTATTTGATGGATAATAAAGATTTATTTTTATCATAAAATCAAATATATTTTAATTATATTCTAACAGAAATATATGATTTGAATGCCCAAAAATAAAATCTGTCCAAATTGTGGAGAAAATCCTAGCGATATTTTTTATGAGTGCATCGTGTGCTTTAATGAGTTATGTGATAATTGTGTGAATATCTGTCGTAAATGTGGTAAACCACTCTGCGATGCGCATTATCCAGATCATAAAAAAAATTGTAGATAAATGTCTGGCTCATACATTTTAGTAATTTTTTTACGAGAGGAGGTTAATTTAAAGATAGGTGCTTTGGGATCAAAGATTTTTAAAGAAGGTTATTATTTATACGTTGGTTCAGCTATGGGTAAGATCGGCTCAACTACTTTAATAAATCGAGTAAAAAGGCATACCCTTCCTCCAAGTAAAAAAAAAAGACATTGGCATATTGATTATCTCCTTGAGAGTGAGTTAGCAAATATAATCCAAATACTCTTAGTTCCATCGACTAAAAAGATTGAATGCATGATATCCCATGAATTAAGTGAACATTCTGATGGATTTATTGAAAATTTTGGGTCATCTGACTGTAACTGCAAAGCTCATTTGTATTATTTTTCGAATTATAACACTATCCCTTTTAAATTATGAAAAAGATAATCAATGACAAGGAGATTATAATGATAATCTCAATTGAAACTCCTACATATTTATGATTCCAATTAGGAAGCCAAAAAAAGAACTTATCTCTGATCCAATCTGCTTGTTTATGAGCGTACCATAGATCTCGTTTACTTGAATCTGCCTGTGTTTCTGTTCTCCAATTTCTAATAGGTCTAAGAATGAACCAATCAGTGATGTCTATCAAATTTGCAAATAGTATAGCTAGCCAAAATGGTACAATAAATACGATAAGTGAGACCAAAGAAATGGAATAGATTACTATGTGCCATACAACCCAAAATTTATCATCTGTATGGGCATCCGCAGTATGATATGTAATTTTTGCTAATGCATCAACAACGAGATGAGAAATATAAGCAAAAATAATAGTAAGAATAATGCTTAAAGGAAATATGAAGTATCTAAAGCACAAAATTTGGATAATAACCGCAACAAGATTATGAGTAATGAGTTCCATATTTCTCAAATCATAATTGATATGATAATTTTACAAAAGTTCCATTTTTAAAATTATTTAAGATTCAAATTTGAATATTAATTATAACTATTCATACAAATTATAAAAGCGTTAATCGAATTATTTAAGAGATGAGTTAAAATGGGAATGTTAGATGGGAAGGTTGCCCTAATAACTGGCGCTGGAAGAGGTCTTGGCCGTGAAGAGGCATTAGCTATGGCAAAAGCAGGATGTAACTTAGTCATTAATGACTTGGGTGCTAATTTTGATGGTACCGGTGCCGAAAATAAAGTAGCTGATGAAGTTGCTAAAGAATGCATGGAATTTGGTGTTAAGGCTGTCGGAAACTATGATTCTGTCACAGATTTCAATAAAGCCAAAGGAATGATAGAACAAGCTATCTCTGAATTTGGGCATTTGGATATTGTGGTAAATAATGCTGGAATTTTAAGAGATCGAATGATCTTCAACATGTCAGAAGCAGAATTCGATGCCGTTATAGCGGTGCATTTAAAAGGTACTTTTAACGTCACACGACATGCTGCCGAATATTTTAGAAAAAGAGGAAAGGAAGATCCCAAGTTAAAAAATTTTGGTAGAGTTATTAATACTGCTTCTGATGCCGGACTCTTAGGAAATGTAGGACAATCCAATTATGGTGCTGCAAAAGCCGGAATTGCAGCGTTTACATTAATAGTTTCTGAAGAATTAAAAAAGTATGCCACAGTCAACTGTGTAGTTCCAATGGCTAGAACTAGATTAACTGTTGATGCTACACCGCAAACTGCAGGAATTATGAAAAAGAAAGATAGCTCTGGATTTGATGTCTTTGATCCTGCTCATTTTGCTCCTCTGATTGTTTATTTGGCTTCTGATAAGGCAAGAAGAGTAAATGGTGAAGTTTTTAGGGCAGCTGGAGATAAGGTATGGATATATCGAGGATGGCATTCTGTAAATCGAATAGATAACGATGGTAAACCCTTTACTCCCGAACAATTAGCTGAGAGAGTAAAATCTGAATTATTAAAAGGAATTCCCCAAAAGGAAGCAATTCAAGGCGTAGCAAGTGAAGTTTTGGGATTAATGTAAGCAATCTCATTTCTTTTTATTTTTAATATTATTTAAAAAATTTAAAAATTTCATAAATTATTGAATATTCATTCTTGTTAATATTCCTCTTTTCTAGAATAAAAATAAGCCATAAATAATCCTATCAGTAACGTATAGAAAAAAACCATAATCAAGTTACTTATAAAAAGACTGAGGAAAACTATTGGATCGAACCCATAGACGGGAATAGTAATACTCCATTCAATTAACGAGAAGGAAAAGGAAATTATAAGAGTACCAAAAATTATAAAGTACAAATTTATTTTAAGAGATCTTTGGCTTTTTTTACGATTATGAAATGCAAAATACATGCCAAATATTATCCCTATAATTACTCCAATTTCACCATAATAAAAAAATAAATAATAAGGAAATATGAAGAGCAAGATTGTGCTTATAACTTCAAAAATAATGAGTCCAGAAACAATATTATTCTTTTTTATTAATTCATAAAATTTAGTTAAAATCGAAAAGATCATCACCTCAATTTAAAATATTTCAATATAAAAAAAAAGTAATTAATTTGACTTTAAGCTTTCATATAATTCGTTAAGAGTTTCATTATTTTTATTTTCCTTCTGTGGATATTTAGACCGATAATATAATCCTTGAACTAATCCAATAAATAAACCAATTATTAAAGCTTCTAAAAGATAAAAAAGAATAATATATAAAAGACTATTTTCAATGCCAGTTCCAAGTGAAAAAATTGTCCAATCGTAGATACTCATCGATATTGCTGATAATATAGTTCCTCCCAATGCAGCAAGGATTCCGTATTTTAAAGGGCTTTGGAATGTTTTTAAGTTTTTTAATGCGAAGCGAGTTCCAATGATAACACCTATTATCATTTGGAAATCGCCATAAAAAATAATTCCCGCAGGAAAAATAACATATGAGATAAAAGCGATTAAATCTGAAATAATGATTCCAGCAAGAATGTTCTCTTGTTTTGCCTTATTATATAAGTTTGCTATTGTTCCCATTTACTCTAGCCTACTTGCCTTTTATACGTCTTTTTTATGAATGAGATTTACTTCGGTTTTTCTGTCAAACACATGAATTTTCTCGATTGGAAAAGATACATATGCCTTATCATCTATTTTTGCATCATAAAACCCTGGGACTGCGGCCATACCTTGAATTTTATCAGGAAACTCAAAAGTTACCATGGTATCTGGACCGAGAAATTCTACAACAGTTAAATTTACTTCAAATGTATTTTCACGCGATTCGGGAGTGATTTCAATATGCTCCGGACGAATACCTAAGATTAATTCTTCTGAACCAGATTTTAGGATTTTAGAAGAAATCTCTTCTGATATTGGATATCTTTGTTCTCCAAAGACTATCTCTTTTTTTTCAGATCCATCCATGTTTGCATCAAAAAAATTCATAGCAGGAGATCCTATAAAACCTGCAACGAATTTATTCGCAGGAAAATTATATACTTCACTTGGCGGTCCTATTTGCTGGAAATTACCTTCGTGCAGAATAGCAATTCGATCCGCCATAGACATTGCTTCTACTTGATCATGAGTCACATAAACTTGAGTGATTTTCAGTTGTCGCTGCAATTTAATAATCTCTCCTCTCATTTGAATTCGCAGTTTAGCATCTAAGTTGCTTAAGGGCTCATCGAATAAGAAAGCTGTTGGATTACGGACGATAGATCTTCCTAAAGCAACTCTTTGGCGCTGACCTCCACTAATTTCGCCTGGCTTTCTATTTAACAAATGTGGTATTCCAAGTAGTTCAGCAGCGCTTTCTACCCTCCTTTTTATTTCATCTTTATCCATTTTTGCAAGTTTGAGAGAGAATGCCATATTTTCACGAACATTCATATGAGGATATAACGCATAACTCTGGAAAACCATGGCAATTTTTCTTTCTTTCGGAGGGATATAAGTTACGTCTACATCATCAAAATAGATATGACCACTAGTAACGTATTCTAACCCAGCGATTATATTTAAGCATGTTGATTTACCACAACCAGAAGGTCCAACTAAGACAATAAATTCTTTATCGTCTATCTCAAGATTGATTTTCTTCAAAACTTCTACAGATCCAAAATTCTTCACTACATCGACAAGTCGTATTTTAACCATTCATTACACCTCTTTTTTAACCTTTTACGGCACCTCTCGTTAATCCACTTACAATTTTCTTTTGAAATAATAATACCAAAATGACTAAAGGAATAGTAGAAATCGTAGTAGCTGCTAGTAATACTATATCTGTATTCCAATTCGCTGTTAGGCTTGATGGATTTTGGACATATCTCAAAATGGTTCGAGGTACCGTTTGAACGCTCGGACTAATTAAAAATATCTGAGCAAATAACAGTTCATTCCAAGAAGCAATAAATACTAAAATTGCAGTAGTAAATATTCCTGGAATTGTTAAAGGGAGTATTACTTTCCTCAGAACTTGGAAATTAGATGCGCCATCTACCTTAGCAGCTTTCCATAAATCTTCAGGAATCTCTTCAAAAAACGCTACTAATATAAAAACCGCTAAAGGTAAATTAAATGCAGCATAAGGTAATACTAAACCGAGTAAATTGTTCCGCAAATCCAAAGCAGGAATAAAAGTGCCTACTAAAGTCATTTGTATATAAAAAGGGATCACAATTATCAATGGTGGCAAGCTATTCATTGAAAAGATAAACCCATAAAGACCTCTTTTAAGGGGAAATCTGAATTTAGCAATTGCATATGCAATCAATACGCCCGCAATAATTACTACTATAACCGTTAATCCGGAAAGTATAAACCCATTTAAAAGTGGTATTGCAAATGAAGTCCCATAAACCTGTGTATTAGAGAATAATAGATTGTAAGCATCAAATGATAAATATTTTGGAAATAGTTCGAATGAAGTTTGCAATACATAGTTATATGGATTTCTAAAGGATCTTAATACTATCCAAATAAAGGGTCCTGCACAGAATAAGCACATAGCTACAACCAGAACGACAAATATACCTTTTCTTACGTATCGAGTACCTATATACCATCTTACCTTGGACTTTGATATTGTAATTTTTTTGCTTTCGAGTTCTAAATTAGCAGTTATAGAATCATCTTCTGTTAAAGAAATATTTTTTATTGCTTTTATCTGAGATGTATCAGTTATTTCCTCCTTGCTTTGGGTTTTTAATTTATCAGTGGGTTTATCTTCGTTTTCAGAATCAGATCTCTTAAATAGAGACGCAAGTTTCTGAAAAACATTTTTTCCTTCTTTTTCAGATTTTTTATTCCTTCTTCGAGTAAAAAGCAGGATAAAAAAGGCAAATATGACAACGAGGACGAGCAGCAGTACTGAAATCGCGGATGCTAAACCATATAATCCAGTTAACCAGAGTTGAACTGCTTGCCAAGTCATTGAATGGACTGAATCGTCTCTAAATACTACGATTGCATCATACACTCGCAATGCTTGCATTGCTCGAAAAATCAGTGCTATTCCAACCCCTGGCTTTATAAGTGGCCAAGAAATATACCTAAACTTTTGCCAACCACTTGCTCCAGCAATATCTCCTGCCTTATAAAGATCGTCTGGAACTATCTGGAGTGCAGCAAGTATAAGTAAGGTAATAAAGGGAGTAGTTTTCCAAACATCTATCGTTATTGCCACAACCATTGTAAGTGTTATCGGAACAGCCTCTAAAAGGTCTCCATATGGAACTGGTCCCAATAAGGTAAAAAGAACAGGAGCATCTGGTCCAAAGAACGCTACGGGACGAAGCCCAAATAACTGAAGCAAACTGTTTATCAAACCAAAGCTTTCAGCAGGATTAAAGATTTCAAACCTATATATTGTAGCAGAAGCTACAGTTGGTATAGCCCATGGAATTAAAAGTGTAGTTCTTGCGATTCCTCTTCCTTTAAAATTCTTGTTCAAAATTAAAGCAAAAATTAATCCTAGAACAAATTCCAAGGCTAAAGAAACGACTGAAAAGAATAAAGTTTGATATGTATAACGCCAAAAGTCTCGAGTGTTATAATTACCATAAGTTAAGAGTTCATAATAATTAACGACTGTTACATGTCTCCCAAGATAACCATTTACTGCAGAACTGTCTGTAAAACTCACATACACTCCAAGGATGATTGGAACTAAAATGGCAATGGCAAAAATAACAAAAGCGGGAATTAATAAAGCTAAGATGAATCTCCAGTTAGATTCTGGTTTTTCTCTTGTTTTCGTAGGTGCTTCAAATTCTACTTTTTCCAATATCGTAGTTGTACTCATTTAAAATTTCAACCTTTAATTTTAATAATAATATAAAAAAAAAAAGAATTTACTTCTTGCGTTTTCTTATCATGATTATTATTCCCATGGCAGACGCACTGGCAAATAGAACCATGCCAATGTCAAATCCTGGAATTGCAGGTAATGTAGGTGAGCCAGCTAATATCTCTTCGATATTAGTTTGCATTGATTGCATACCCGCTGTAACAGTTTTTCCACCGCTTATGATGTTGCTAAATTCGTTTCCAATAACCGATGAGATTAATGGATATTTAGCTTCTACAGGGCGGGAGAGCGTCTGATCCAATTGAGTACTCCAATTACTAATCCATTCATAACCAGTTGGAGGAGCACTATATACTGATTTCAATGCAGGAAAGTTGGATACAACTTCTAATTCTGCTTTTTGAGCTTTTGACATTCCTAAGTATTTAGTAAGGTTAACAGCAGCAGCTTTTTGTGCACTACTTATAAAGCGTGGTATGGCTAATATTGCTCCACCAACACAGCTGGTCTTATAGTTCGTAGCACCAGCAAAATGTGGTAAAGGTGCAATTCCAAAATCTATTCCATTATCACGTGAACTTCCATAAGCGAAAGTCCATTGTCTCATGAAAATAGAGTTATTTTGTGTCCATACTCCAATAGAAGAACCTTCATCCATTACTAAACCATCTCGTGGAATTATGTAAGGTGTCCCTTGAACTCCAGTATATTGAGGAGGAATTAACCCTGCAAAAAAGGTCAATGCATCCTGTAACTTTTGATTTGGATAAATATTGACATTAGTACCGGAAATTAAGTTTGTTTCACCAGCATCTCCAGCAAGCTCAAAGAAGTTTACAACTCCTCCTTCATAGTTATCTAACTGTCCTACATAGCCTACTAAGTCCGGATTGTCAAGTTTTCCAGTTACATTATTAAGAATATAATTAGCAGTTTCATTTAGACCTTCCCAAGTAGCAAATTGGGATTCACTCCAACTTCCAACACCATAATGCAAATCCATTAAATCCTTTCGGTACCATAAAATACCTAAATTCATGAAATATGGATATGCATAGACTTGTCCATTATAAGTGCAAGCTTGAACCATTCCACCAACGAAGTTACTCATTGGATCTAAGTCGCCACTCGATAAGTAACTATCAAGAGGAATAATCCAATTGTTTGAAGCAAATTGTGCTGTCCAAACAACATCAATCCCAATTACATCATAATCAGTACTTCCACCTGCCATTGCAGTTGATAATGTCGTTAATTGATCATTAGCATTCGTACCGGATGATTCCACGGTAACGCTATTTACTCCAGAACCAAGTGGAGAAGCTAAAAAATCATCAGTGACATTTTGTACTCCAGCCATTTGTTGATCGGTCACAATGATAGTGAGATCTACTCCCGCAGAAGATTTAGGTGTTGTCTTAGCAACAGCTCCACTTGCCCAAAAGATCGCACTCATAGAAAAAATCATGACTGAAAGCAAAATAACTAATTTAAAGTTTATTTTTTTCATTATAGATTTTCCATTCTTTTTTTGGTTTTTTATAAATCAAATGAAATCTTAAAACTAAGAAATCAAACCGAAAACTGATAATTATATTTATAAATATAATCCTTATGAATCTTAAATTGAGGAGAAATCTAAATTTTATAGCAACTTCTTTTAAATATATTTTCATATTATAATTCCACTAGAAAAAAATGGTTTTAAGAAATAATATTTGAAAACAGAGTGATTTAAATATGAAAAATTCACCACAACCCATCTTAGATTCTTATGAAGAGCTTTTAGGTACAAAATCGGTAGATATACTAAAAAAGAAAGCAAACGAGTTTACAAATAATTCCTTTCTTCATGTTAATGCTACGAAGTTTGGAGGGGGAGTAGCTGAAATTTTACAAAATATGATATCGATGATGGAAGAACTTGAACTTAATGTTAAATGGAAAACATTTACAGCACCAGATAGTTTCTTTCAGATTTCAAAAAAAATGCATAATGCATTACAAGGAGACAACCAAATACATTTCTCACCCCAAGAGATAGCTCAATTCTTAGATCAGGCTAAAGATTCATTTGATCAGATACAACCCGAAGAAGATTTTGTGACCATCCATGATCCACAGCCATGTCCAATTATAAAATATGCTGCAGATAAAAAAGGAAAATGGGTATGGCGATGTCATATAGATACTTCAAATCCAAATCCCCAAGCTTGGGAATTAGTCCTTCCTTATATTCAACAATATGATGCCCGAATCTTTACAATGGAGCAGTTTTCTAAATCAGAATTGAAATCCCCAATATTTTACATTACTCCTTCAATTAATCCTTTCTCAGATAAGAATAAAGAACTAGATGATGAAGAAGCAAAGACAATAGTTCAAAAATATATTCCATTAGATAAGCCCATAATCACTCAAGTATCTAGGTTTGACCCTTGGAAGGATCCTTTAGGAGTAATAGATGCGTATAAAAAGGTTAGGGAAAAGGTTCCCGTTAGACTTGCATTGATCGGAAGTTTAGCCCATGACGATCCTGAGGGAGTAGAATGGCTTAAAAAGGTTAAAAATTATGCAAATAAGGATGAAGATATCTATATTTTATCTAATCTTGATGGTGTCGGAGACATAGAAGTGAATGCATTTCAGAGGGTTTCTGAAATTATTATTCAAAAATCGATTAAAGAAGGATTTGGATTAACTGTAACAGAAGCATTATGGAAAGGTACTCCTGTTATTGGTGGTGACGTTGGAGGAATTAAACTCCAAATTGAAGATGGAGTAAATGGTTATTTAGTTAAAAATGTTGAAGAGTCAGCTGAAAAAATACTATATTTACTTAACAATCCAAAAATTTCAAAAAAAATGGGAAATGAAGGAAAAGAAAAAGTGAAACGAGAATTCCTTCTACTTCAACACCTAGAAAAGTATTTGGATTTGTATAAGAGTATTTCTAAATAATTTTTTTTTTAATTCTTAATTTTCTGAGCAATGTTAATAATTTAATCAAAAAACATACAATTTAAAATTTGGAAGATCAATTGGATTCTGATATTCTTTTTGAAATCCTACTTGCTAATCGTTCTAAAAAATTTAAAAGTTTTTAGGAGCCTAAGAGGTTGAATTCTTAATACGATGAAGTGGTGGATGATGACCTTCAGGGAAAGGTGTTGTATATGGTTTGTTTTTATGTTTTTCCTCATGTTCCTTTTTAGCTTTTTGAACTAATTGAGGATTGTTATAAAATTTAAATGCAGTTAATGCTAAAATTTTAGCAGCTGTTATCATTCCCTTATGTCCAATACTCATTCCTGCACAAGCAGCATTTTGCCATGAGTGCCCTGGAGAACCGATTATTTCGCAAGCAGTATTGAATTCCGCTAACGGTACTTTCCAAGATACATCTGATACATCAGTAGATCCTGGTAAAGTTTTTCCTTTTCCCAGAGGAGGTATGATAATCTTATTAAGAGGTTTACTTAATACTGCTTCTGCTAAATCTTTCATATCAGGTGGAACCAAGCGTAAATATCCTTCCATTGAATTTGTTGGAATTGTTTTTTTTAATTCTTCTGCAAAAGCCAAATCTTCCTTTTTAAACCGAGGACCACCTACTTCTCTCATTGTTTCTAAAACGACTTCTCCCACAACATCGTTATACCAAGCATTATAAGTGCCACTCAAAAAATCTATTTCCATGGAAGTTTCTGTCATTAAGGTTGCTCCCTTCGCGATATTGATTAATCTCTCATATAGTTCATCCACTTGATGTCTCTGAGGAGCCCTTACAAAATAATGAACTTCTGCTTCATCGGGAACAACATTAGGAGCACTGCCACCATTCGTAATGATGTAATGTAATCGAGCTTCTTGAATCATATGTTCTCTCATGTAATTAGCTCCAACATTCATTAATTCTACAGCATCTAAGGCACTTCTTCCATTCTGAGGATCCCCAGCAGCATGAGCAGTTCTACCATGAAATCTAAATACAACTGAATTCATTGCTAATGCACTCATTACTGTGAGCATGTTCAAAAATCCAGGATGCCAAGTTAATGCGATATCCACATCATCAAACAATCCATCAGATACCATTTTCCCTTTAGCATTATAAATTTCCTCAGCAGGACAACCATAATATCTAATAGTACCGGAAATTTCTTTGTTGTCAATTGATTCTTTAATTGCTAAAACAGCTCCAAGAGATCCAACACCTAAGAGATTATGACCGCATCCATGACCAGGAGCTCCTTTTTTAATTGGTTTTTTAATTGGTATTGCTTCTTGACTTAATCCTGGAAGTGCATCATATTCACCTAAAATTGCTATAATCGGCTTTCCGTTACCATAACTCGCGTAAAATGCTGTTGGCATTTCGGCAACTTGGGTTTCTAATGAAAATCCTGCTTCTAATAAAGTTTGAGTTAATAATTTAGATGATTTG
Source organism: uncultured archaeon (assembly GCA_964632315.1). Classification (GTDB taxonomy): domain Archaea; phylum Asgardarchaeota; class Lokiarchaeia; order Sigyniarchaeales; family SOKP01; genus SOKP01. The sequence goes on along the minus strand of CAZWEM010000006.1, from coordinate 116,289 downwards.
TGTTCTTGCAGACCTAACTCGGCAAATTTCCAAATTTCGTTACTTAACGAGATAAGTTTACCGCTATTTTCTTTTATCCAATTTATTATAGTTTTAGACATCTCAGTCCTATAATTTTTAATTTATTATAATCAATATCATTTATCTTAAAATAAGAATATAAGCAAAAATCAAAAAGATTTAATTTTTATGGCAATGAAAATGAGACGTGAGTAGGGACATATAGTGGTTTTGCCAGCTTTCCAATTGCGATATTCTTTTTCAGTTTTTTAATCATTATCGAAGCACCCTTGAAATTGATAAGATTCATCTTCCTTAAGGCATAATACAAATTATTTTCGAATGAACTAGTAAATAAAATTAGGACACCAACGGTTCTTTTAGAAGCAGCATTCAATAATTTATCAATCAAATAACAGTAAGCATTTTGTACGTCTATATTTGAGTAAAAAGAATTTTTATCTAAAAAAATTTCATGCACAATACCAAGCTTAAACTTAAACTTGAATCTAAATGAATATATGTCAATACAACTAAATTCAGCACCCCCAATAATTAACCCGTTCTTCTTAATTGTTACATAGGTAGGTTGATCCTTTTTAGTTGGTACATTGATCCGAGCCCATGCGTATTTTTCTTTTGTATATGGATAAAAACCTTCATATTGCTTGCTCATGATCTGGTTTAAAGCCCTCATGTATCGGAAATGTTTTTTATTCCTAACAATTTCATAGCTTAGGTTAGAAGAGAGAGCACTTTTTTTTATAAATAGCCTATAAATTAATCTAGGTATAAAGGAAAAAGGAATAATTATTGGAAAAAATATCCAAAATAAGGGAAAATCGTTCATTAACTGCAAAATCTTAGGAAACCACACAAATACAAGTTCTCTATCCATATCTTCAAAACCGTATTTTAGGTATATTTTTTTCCTAGGAAAACCATGAAAATCTGCTGTAAGCATGGATATATCACAATCTTTACCCTTCATATAACTGATTGCTTTATTCATCAAATTCTTTGTGATTCCTTTTCTTGTGTATTCATAAAGGCATGAAACGTCATTAACTTCTCCTTTGAGACGTTTTTCTCCTTGAAAATTTATATATTCTACTAAATTGACACAAATCGCTCCGACAATTTTTTTTAAATCAACATCTTCTGCAATTTGGATCATCTCGGGCTCAAATTCAGGAGATTGAACATAGCGCCAATTCCAAGATTTTGAAGTACGTATAAAGCTCGCGCCATTCCTTTGAAAAGCCTTGTTAAATAAATCTGCTAATTGTTTTTCATCGCCTTTCTTGTAGGTTCGATAAATTATATTTTTCATGAGTATTATTATTCCAAAAACTCTACTTGATATGACATCTTAGAAATTTTATAAATATATATTTTGAATACAATATATCAATATAAAAAATTAATTAAATGATTAAAAATTGTTGAGACACTGGAAAACTCGAAAATTTTTAAGGAGCCAGAGAAAAAAAAGTATCAACAATTCGCTCTTTTTGGATTTCTTACCTTTACAATTGGTTTAATTTTAGCGTTTTTTCCTGAATGGTAAGCAATTAAACGGCAGGTAACTCTCAGTTATATACTAATTAGTGCAGCAGCAATCATTTTAGTGTCATTCATCTTCATATTTATAGATAAAAAAGTGCATCAACCTATTTTTTTTTTAAGATAGTTACGGTAAGAATCCTTTTCTTCTTTATATCATCGGATTAGCAACAGAATTTTTAATATCAGATACAATCGATTATGAAATTGATATTATCATCGGTTCGATAATGATTCTTATCATTACAATTATCGCAATTCTCCTGGATAAATGTCAAAAAATAATTAAACTCTAACTCTTTTTTTTGAGTTGGTTAGTTCAATATTTTTAAATCTTAGCCATCTATTATAATATCATATAAAATACAAATTGAATTGAAATTAAATGAGTGAAATTTCAAACATATTAGAATCTTTAAAAGCAATAAAAGGAGTCCATGGGGCAGCTCTTATTGAAAAATTTGGATTAATCCGAGGTAGTGCTCTGCCTGGCTGGGTCGATCCTGAGGCAGTAGCAGCGATGGTTACTCTCATTTTAAAAGCGTCTCAGAGAGCAACGAAAGAATTGGAGCAAGGATTGTTTAATAATGCTATAATTGAGAGTGGAAAAGGAAAGATTTTATTCAATACCGTAAAGGATAACGTATTAGTCATCATTTCTACAGTAGAAGCAAAATTAGGTATTATCAATTTAAAGTTGGCAGCAGCTACTGAAGCATTAAACAACTTGATTTAATTACTATTTTTCTCTTATTTTTAGGAGTTCTTTTAAAATTCTTCTCGTGATTTTAGGATCTGCTTGCCCTTTAGTTTTCTTCATTACTCTACCAATGAGAGCCTCAATGGCTTTATTATTAGTATGTAAATCTTCAACGATTTCCTGATTCTCTTTAATTATTTCTTTAGTATATTTTTTTAGAACACTTTCATCTGAAATTCGTTTCTTACCTTTATCTTTAATTAATTGTGAAATCGTGCGTCCTCGCATCATACTATCAATGAAACTTTTGGCCATTTTGGTTGTGATATGACCCTCATTAATGTTCCAAATTAAATCTACAATATAATGTGGTTTTAAATTTACTTCATTTATGGCTTTATTATGTTCATTCAACCAACCCACAATATCATTCATTAACCAATTGCAATATAGTTTAAATTCTTCAGGACCGTAGGAAGCCTCAGAATTCACTCCATCCTCATAAAAATCGGCAACATATTTATCAAGAATTAAATTTTCAGCGTCAAATTCAGATAATTTGTATTGATTTTGAAGCCTAATAACCCTTTCATAGGGCATTTCTGGAAGGCTTAATTTAACCTCATCAATGTAATTATCGTCTATTTCAATAGGAACCAAATCTTGCTCAGGAAAGTATCGATAGTCTTTCTCAAATTCTTTTGTTCTAAGCGGAATTGATACTCTTCCATCCCAATGCCTTGTTTCTTGAATTATTTCTTTCCCCTTTTTTAATTCAAATTTTTGTCTCATTATCTCATAAACTAAAGCACTCTCGACTTCTTTGAAACTATTAATATTTTTGACTTCTGCACGTGGGTGTCCTTTTATTGAGATATTAGCATCAACTCTTAATGATCCTTCCAATGATAAATCTGAAATACCCGTGTATAGCACGATCAACTTTAATTGATTCAAAAACTCTCTTGCTTCCCCAGGTGAACTCAAAACTGGTTCGGTAACAATTTCGATTAATGTAATTCCCGATCTATTATAATCAACTAAGGTATAAGGGGAAGTACGAATGCTTCCTAAATGAACTAAACGAGCTGGATCCTCTTCTAAATGAATACGATTAAGATCGATGATTTTTTTGTGGTTATTGGAATTAATTTTGATGAACCCACCATCTGCAAATGCTTTCCCTCCTGCTTTATTATATTGGGAGATTTGAAAGTTTTTAGGGAGATCGGGATAAAAATAATTCTTTCTAAAAAAGTATGAACTATTATTTATTGTACAATTTAAAGCTAAAGCTAATTTTGTGGCGAATTCAATTGCTTTTTCATTCATAACTGGAAGAGATCCTGGTAAACCAAGACAAACTGGACAAGTGTGAGAATTAGGGGCAGCATCTCGGTAATTACTATCACAACTACAGAACAACTTAGTCTTAAGGTTTGTGAGTTGTAAATGAACTTCCAAACCGATAACTACTTCGAATAATTCATCATTCAAATTCATCAACTCTTCAAATCTAGGGAAGGTCTTTTCCTGTATATGTTTAAATCTTGTTCTAATTGATATCCAACATTTAATATTGTCTTTTCATCAAAATATTTACCAATTATTTGAAATCCAATTGGTAGATTTTCATTATCGAATCCGCAAGGAATGGATAATGCTGGTAACCCAGCTAGATTAATGGGACAAGTTAAAATATCTGCCATGTACATTTGAAGAGGATCATTTATTAATTCTCCTAGTTTAAAGGCTGTCATTGGCATCGTTGGAGATGCCAAAACATCACATACATTAAGAGCTTCTTGAAATTCTTTATTAATTAAGTGTCTTGTTTTTAAGGCCTTAATATAGAACATATCATAATAACCGGAAGATAATGCAAATGTTCCAAGAATTATTCTCCTTCTAACTTCAGGACCAAAACCTTCACTACGAGTTCTGCTATATACGTCAAATACATCTCCTTCAAGGTTATTGCTCATCACACCATATCTCAAGCCATCGAACCTTGCTAAGTTTGAACTTGCTTCACTCATGCAAATTAAATAATAAGTGGCAATGGAATATTCGAGATGTGGTATTGAAACTTCTTTTCTTACAGCTCCTAAACTCTCTAAACGTTTAATTGCTTTCTCTACGGAATTTTTCACTTCCTGATCAATTCCCTCCTCAAAAAATTCTTTTGGTATTCCTATTACTTTTCCTTCGATGGATTTTTTTATCTCGTCAGTATAATTCTCGGTTTTTACATCTGCTGAAGTTGAATCTAGGTGATCCCTCCCAGCAATTACTTCGAGTACTAGCGCGCTATCTTGCACACACCTCGTTATAGGACCAATCTGATCTAATGAGTTAGCAAAAGCCACCAAGCCATATCTTGAAACTCTTCCGTAAGTTGGTTTAAGACCAACAACCCCACAAAATGCTGCGGGGCATCGAATACTCCCACCAGTATCGCTTCCTAAAGCAAATACTGCCTGTCCACTAGCTACAGATGTGGCAGCACCACCACTTGAACCCCCTGGGACTCTATCTAACCCCCAAGGATTATATGTCGCCCCATAGCAACTTGATTCGGTAGAACTCCCCATTGCAAATTCATCCATGTTTGTATTCCCTATATGAATAGAACCTTGCTCTGAGAGACGATCGATAACAAAAGCATTATAAGGTGGTTTAAATGCCTTTAGAATTTGTGAAGCACAAGTGGTAGGGAATCCTTTTAAACAGATTAGATCTTTATTGGCAAACGGTAAACCAAGAAGTTTACCAAATTTTTCATTTTTTTCAAGAGTTTTATCCAATTTTATAGCTTTTAAAATAGCTTTTTCTTTTGATATATTTACAAATGAATGAAGGATGGGTTCTGTTTTTTCAAGATGATTTAACGTGCTCTGAATTAGATCTTGGATAGATATTTCTCTATTTTTAATCTTTTCTATTAATTCATATGCCATGTAGTTATAGAATTCCACATGTATCATCCTCAATCTAATTCATTAAAGAAGTTCAAGATATCTAAAAAATTTGACTATAAATAACTAATAGAGGTAAAGATCTAAATTAAGGAGACTTGCGAAGCATAGTTCTTGGAAATGGAATCGCATCTTTTATATTATCTAATCCGCATATCCACGAAATTACACGCTCTACTCCTAATCCATAACCAGAATGAGGGACACTACCGTATTTTCGCAAGTCAAAATACCAATTATATGTCTCTGGATCCTCTCCTTCCGCTTTAAGACGCATTTTCATATCATCTACTAATAAACTTCTTTCTGATCCTCCAATTATTTCACAGTACTCTTCAGGAGCTAGCATATCAAAACATAATGCTTCTTTTGGATTCTCTTTGCTTGGCGGCTTATAAAATCCCATTATTTCTGTAGGATAATGAGTTACTACGACTGGTACTTTAAAATGATCCGCTATTTTAGCTTCTTCAATTGTTCTAAGATCTTTTCCCCATGGTACATCCATATCATATTTCGAATTAAGGATTTCTAAAGCCTCAGCATACTTAATTGTTGGATAATCTGCTTTTAGATACCTCTCTAAAAGATTTACATCCCGTTCTAAAATTTCAAGTTCTTTTCTTCTATCATTCAATACTTCTCCAATAATGAATCTTATTTCATCCTTAGCTACTTCTGTTACCTCATCTAGCTCCATCCACGCTGCTTCCATTTCTGCCATCCAGAATTCTGCTAAATGACGAGATGTTTTTGATTTTTCTGCTCTAAATGTAGGACCCATATTATAAATCTTACCTAGTGAAAATATTCCTGCTTCAGCGTATAGCTGCCATGATTGGCTAAGATAGACTATATCGTCAAAAAACTTTACTTCAAATAATGTTGATCCTCCCTCAGACATGCTTGGTTGAAAAATTGGAGCATCAAATTCAAAATATCCACGATCTCTAAAAAATTGGTGAATAGCGCCAACTATTGTATGTCGAACTTTTAATATTGCATTTAATTGCCTTGAACGTAGCCATAAGTGCCTATTATCGTATAAAAGTTCTGGAGATTGATGTTCTGTTATTGGAAATGGTTCAGCTACTTGCAAAATTTCAATTTCATTCACCGCTACTTCATAGCCAGTTGGTGCTCTATCGTCTTCCTTAATTTTACCAGAAATCTTAAGCGATGATTCAATTGTTAGTTTTTCCGCGGCTCCAAAAACTTTTGGAGTTTTGTTTTTTGCAATAACACATTGAATTATATCAGTTTCATCACGTAGAACAATAAAAATAAATTTATTCGATTTGCGTTCCCTGTATACCCAACCCCTAAGATTTACTTCACCAGATCCCTTTCTTACCGCTTCTTCAATAGTAATATATTTTGAATCTTTCATATATGTGTTTAAAAAATAAGAGAAAGCTAAAAAAAATATTCATTTTTACATGAAAACAAATCTTAATTCAATAAAAATTCATAATATGAAGATTGCTGCTGCGAGGACGCAAGCCCATTCATCCTCTTCTCTTACGGTAGCAGTGGAAGTGATGTTTCTGGTTTCAACTATCTTCCCTCCCATCTTGAATACTTCTCTTTTTTCGTCATAATTCGCATCTGGATCAAAAGGCACACCTAAAGTCGTAGCTAACATTTCTGCAGCTAGATCTTCCGCCATATCTCCAATGTTTTCGGGTTTTTTCCCAAAATCATGATGTTCACTTAAATAACCATAATTTCCCTTATCTGCAGGTTTTGCAACCCCAATGGAGGCTGTAATAATTCGATTATATTCATCTGACTGCTCTCTTGCAAGTACGCAATATATTATTTGCCCCGGTCTTAACTGTTTAAGTCCATCTTCTCTACTTATCTCAATACAATAAGGTGGAAGTATTGAAGATACACTTACGATATTATATTTTTCAATACCCGCATCCCTAAGAGCTTGTTCGAATGCTGCTAATTTCTTTTTGTGAAATCCTTTTCCTTTTACAAAGAATACCTTCTTTGGAACGAGAGACATGATTTATTTCTGAGTAATTTTAGTTATTCTTATTATATTAGATAACTAATTCCTCATTATTAAATTTTTTTTGTTCTTGTATGAAATATGTGAAAAAAATTAATCCTTTTTCTAAGACATTTTCAATATGCTTATTATAATCTATCTTAGCAAATATATAGCCATTTAATTCATTATATTTCGAAAAAAACTATTTTACTGAAATTTTTAAAACCTATTTTAGAAACTTTGAAATAGAGTTAATGATATTTGATAGGCAGTGTAATTTAATTATCTAAAAAATACAAAGTTACTATTCCGATTGATTTAAAAAAATTGTAAAATTCTTAATTTTTATGGAGAAATTTTCAAAAGAGGATTATTTAATAAAGAAAGTTGTCCCATTCAAGCCAAAAGAAGTAAAAAATATTGATGATTTGTTAAAATCCTTAAAATACTGTGGTTTCCAAGGAAGGAACTTGGGTGTTGCCTTAGATATTTTGGAACAAATGGTCACAAATCCCAATTGTACGACTGTTCTTACGTTATCTGGAGCCATGGTACCGGCAGGTATGGGAGAGCTAATATCAACTTTAATTGATCAAAAATTAATTGATGTGGTTGTATCAACTGGAGCAAATATAATACATGATTTAGTGGATGTGTTTGCAAATGGAGGTCATTATTTAGGATCAGTTGAAGTCAATGATGATGATTTATTTAATAATCGAATAAATCGTATATACGATGTATTTCTTCCCGAAGAAAATTATACTGAAGCTGAAAGGAATATTTTGAATATAATTCGCGAACTTTATGATGAAAAAATTATCCATACAGTACCATCGCAATTCTTAAAAGATATTGGTTCTAAGATCACAAAAAGATGCATCGTTTCAGTAGCGGCAAAAAGGAACATTCCCATTTTTATTCCAGCATTCTCTGATTCAGAACTTGCATTAAATTTGATAAAGTATAGCAAGCGAGAGGGATACAATTTTCAATTTGATATCTTGAAAGATGTAGAAGTATTTGCTGATATTATTAAGCAATCAAAATTATGTGGTACATTTATAATTGGGGGAGGAACTCCAAGAAACTGGAGTCAACAAGTCTTTCCACTTTTAGACCAGATTGGAACGATTGAAGAAATGGGATACAACTTTTCCGTACGAATCCACACTGCAACGGAATATGATGGCGGATTAAGTGGTTGTACTATCTCAGAGTCAAAAACGTGGGGAAAATACGCTTTAGAATCAAAACATATTAGCGTTTGGTGTGATGCGACGATTGCATTTCCAGTATTAGTTACAGGATTGCTACAAAGAATAGAGAAAGATTGAATTTTTCATAAATTATAATTTAAGATTACAAAAACTTGGAAGATGACTTTTAATAACAAATATTTGTCCAAAAAGGTAATTCCCTTTGACCCAACACAAATAGAAAATCCCGATCAATTATTAGAGAATTTAAAGTTTTGTGGTTTCCAAGGAAGAAATCTGGGAATTGCTGCAGATATACTTCAGAATATGTTTTTAGATGATGATTGTTTAACTATATTGAGTTTAAGTGGAGCTATGATTCCAGCAGGTATGGGCGAATTGATTTGTGAATGCCTTTCTAATGATTTAATTGATGTAATTGTTTCAACTGGTGCAAATATTACTCATGACTTTATAGATGCTGTTAAAGGCGTTGGGCACTATTTAGGTGCTTCAAATGTCAACGATGAGCAATTATATCTTAATCGCATTAACAGAATCTATGACATTTTTCTTCCTGAAGACAATTACGACGATGCTGAAAAACGACTTCTGAATATTATGCTCAAATTATTTCCTAAAAGAGAAATTGAGATAACTCCTTCAGAATTCCTTCGTTTGATTGGATCAAAAATAAAGACAAGCAGTATTTTATCAATTGCTGCTAAAAAAAGTATTCCTATATTTGTTCCCGCCATAAGTGATTCAGAACTTGCTTTAGATTTAGTAAAATTTACTGAGATCTACGACTATGAAATTGATTTTAGAGTTTTAAAAGATGTGAAAAACTTAGCAAATATTGTTTCTGAAGCAGATTCCTGTGGAACATTCATAATTGGAGGAGGAACCCCTAGAAACTGGACTCAACAGATTTTTCCTTATCTTGAGAATTTAAACGGGGAGCCTAGGGAGGGATCAGAATATGGTTATAAATATTCCGTCAGAATTCATACTGCAACAGAATATGATGGAGGGTTATCTGGTTGTACCCTATCAGAGTCAAAATCCTGGGGAAAATATGCATTAGATGCAAGGTATATTAGTATTTGGTGTGATGCAACCATTGCCTTACCAATACTGATTACTGGAGTGCTCCAGAGAATGGGAATCGTTTAAAAAAATTCTATTTAGATTATATACAATATTTTTGGGTATTTATTCTGCTTTTTCAAATATCATAGTCTTCATCGTCGTCATCGAAATCATCTTCATCATCCTCATCGAAATCATCTTCATCATCCCAGTCGTCGTCTTCATCGAAATCTTCGTCATCATCCCAGTCGTCATCATCTTCGTCCTTTAAATCATAATCGTTTAATTCTACCATCTTCTCTACATCTTTTCTTCTTTTTATTATTTTAGAGATTAATTTTATTATTAGTCTCTAAGTTTCTTTAAAAACTTATCAAGTATTTAAACATTTCTATTCATTCCAACGAATAAAAAATCCCAAAAGAGTGGGTATTAAAGCGAATTCAAATACCTAAATGTTTCATTTCTTGAAAGTGGCTTAGAAGTCAAAAAATTGCTTATTTAGGTCGATTTATTTTTCCTTGCAAATATTTTGCGAAAATATTCATGTAAAGACATTCTTCTGGAGCCATTTCAGGTGTAAATAAAGGATTTTCAGTAAACTCTACTTCTGCTCCCCTAATTATAACGACTGGATTTCTTTGATTAGATTCGCTTAGTAAGATCTGGGCCGCACTAGCTAAATCATCTGCTATTGCCCGCATGGTAATTTCAAGAGGACGACCAAATAAATCCGGCTGACCACGCAGATCCTCAATAGGCTCAAAACCTGCTGTTGCTATCGCGATCCCTATTGTACCCTTTCTTAATGGTTGAACTCTAGAATCAGAAATAATAACTCCGAGCTTGTCGAGCGAAAAATTTTTACAAAAATATTCACGATATTCCCTAGCAGTTTTTTTCAGATCTTTTGGTAATAGCACAACGCTATTAGGTCCAGCATTTGATTGATCAATACCCGAATTAGCTATTAGAAAATCGTCAACTTTAGATAGAATCACGTGATGCATTCCCCCTATTATCATAGAAGCCTCTCTCAAGATTAATGCAACGTATCTCTCATCCATGTCATACTTATTAGCTAATTTCCTTGCCTTTTGTGAAATCTCCTTTACTTCATTTAAATTTACGACTCTACCTTGAGAGGTTGCGATGATTTTTTCTGCAACAACGACAATATCTCCTTCTTCTAATTTCTCTAATTTCTTATTAATTTCCTCAAATATTATCTTTAGAAGAGGGTCATTTTTCTTGATTAAAGGTAGTTTTAAAGCAATTAACTCCATATTAAATTAGAAAATTTGCCCTATTTGATATACTTTGTTTATATCTACTGTTTAAAGGTACATATCTTGCTTTATTTTGGTACAAATGTATGTGTATAACTGTTAAAAATATTAATATTATTAGTCAATTTGAATTTTCTCTATAATTTCTTTAATAGTATTAGCAGATTTTCTAAATGAGTTCTCTTCTTCTTCATTTAGTTCAATCTCAAGCTTTTTTTTAATACCATTCTTATTAATAATGCAGGGCAGACTCAAATATAAATCATCTACTCCATAAATGTTATTAATAAGCGTTGAAACTGGTAAAATAGTGTTTTCATCATTTAAAATTGCTCGTGTAATTCTTGCTAATGTTAAACCAATACCATATGAAGTTTCTCCTTTTTTTTCTATAATTTTATATGCGGATTCCTTGACTTCTTTGAACACCTCTTTTAACGTTTCTTCTTTATTACACTTATCCCGCTTACTACAGGTTTGGCAATAATCCTTTATTAACATGCCTCCAATCATTGCACTGCTCCAAATAGGAAACTCACTATCACCATGCTCCCCTAAAATGTAAGCATGAACATTTCTGGTATTTATATCACAGTGTTTTCCTAACAGAAATCGAAATCTCGCGGTATCAAGAGTCGTTCCTGAACCCATTACCTCATCTGAAGGTTTTTTTGACAACTTATAAGATACATAAGATAAAATATCGACTGGATTAGAAACAATTAATAAGATGGAATCTGGTGCAACATTCATAATTTCAGGAATAATCAGTTTAAACAATTCAACATTTTTATTAACGAGATCCAGTCTTGTTTCTCCTGGTGATTGATTTCTCCCAGCAGTGACTACAACCAAATCTGAATCATAGATATCCTCATACTCTCCTGCTACTATATCTACTGGTGGTATATAAGGCATTCCATGGGACAGATCCATCACTTCTCCCATCAATCTTTCTTTATTTACATCTACTAATACAATTTTTCGCGCTAAACCATTAATAATCGAAGCATAAGCGTATCTTACTCCCACATTTCCAGCTCCTATTATCGAAACTTTTGGTTTTAACTCATCCAGACACATCACCTTTATAAATTCTAATTTTTATGGATAACTTCCTAATTTTTCGTAAGTTACTTTCTTTAACTGCAATAATCAAGCTGTTAGTTGATCATAAAAAAATGAAAAAATAAAAATTAACTATTTTAACGTTAATTTTAATGAGTTTTGCCATAGCCCATGAATATTACAATAGGATGTAGCGAATAGGGTTCCCGATTTCTCTGTTTTAAAATGCATAATCGTTGTTGGATCACAATAAACGGTACTTGTATTTGGGCCATCTACAGATGCACCATGTGACTTAAATACCGTTTTACCAATCTGATAAGGAAATTTTCCTCCATCTGGTAAAAAATATAGATCAATCCATCCAATGTGATGTTCAGTCGTATTTGGATGACTAATTTCTTTTCCGACAGTTAATTTCACTTCTATTGGTTTTCCGCTTGCGCATTCTCCTATAACATCAATTACTGGAACATGTTTTTCCTTCTTCCAATCAGCAGATTGGAATACTTCATTTAAATCGACCATTTAGTATCACTTAATTTCAAGTTTTACACTTTCATTAGATGCAAATTAGCTTATTAAATTTTAAACTTAAAAATTATAGGAATCAAATTTATCATGCGGTATCATATTGATGAATCCATTTTAACTGATTTTCAATTTCAGTTACTCCATTAGTAGAGATAATAATATCAATAATCGCTTCATATTCCACAAAAGCTGAAACAACTCCAGATACGGTAACTACCCCATCCTTAACTTTTAACTTGACATTTTCAGAATCTATACGCACCGAGTTTCTTAACGATTCGCTAATAAGATCACGAATTTTATCATCTGAAATTTTTTTTGATGATCTGACTAATATTTTATTTTTGATTGAATTTACACCTTTAATCTGAGAAGCCATTTTCATGATTGTGTTTCGTTTCCATAAGGAATTTACTTTTCCCTCCAGTGAGATGATCCCATCTTTGACAAAAACTTTAACATCATTAGGATTTATTTCTGAGTTGGCATCTAATAGACAATACATAGCTTCTTCAACATCCGTATCAGATTGTTCCCCTTCTTTTTCAGAGGAAGTTACTTCAATCTCGTTATTAACTGTATCTATTCCTTGTACCATGCTTGATTCAATTTCAGCTAAAACTTTTTCTGGATATGTAGATACACAACCCTTTAACGTTGCAATGCCATCGGTTACAGACACATCAATTTGAGATTCATCAATTTCATTATTCCACGCTAACCTATTTTTAATTTCTTTCTCTTGTTCATTCATCTAAATCCTTCACCAGTAATCATTTGTTTTTCAGATTTTATAAACAAGATCCATATATTTTATCAGTGAACATTCCGAAGCTGGTTTTAGCAACTATGAATTGATTAAACTTATTTGATATATCCTTTTTACAATACTGATAACAATGGAAAAAATCAATGCCCAATATTATGACTTTTTCGAAGTAGGTGACGATTTTCCAGTAGTTATAATGGGCGTATTAAACTTAAGTCCTGAATCGTTCTATAGTGGTTCCGTTTATGAAGAAAAAGAGCAATTGGAAAATGCGACAATTCACATGATAAAGAATGGGGCAAAAATTCTAGATTTAGGTGCTCGATCCACGGCTCCTTGGTCTAAAAAGATTTCAATTGATGAAGAGATTGAGAGGCTCATTCCTGCTATGAAAACAATTTGCAACATCATTCCTAATAATGTTCTCGTATCCATTGATACTCAATTTGAAGCAGTTGCATCTAAAGCTTATGAAATTTCGAAAAAGTATAATAAAAAGATCATTCTTAATGACGTAAGCTGTTTAAAAACAGATCCTAGATTAGCAACTTTCTTGATTGAGCATGATTTACCCATAATTTTAATGGCCTCCAAGAAAGTTCCTGGAGATCTCCTTATGATTGATGAGATCGCTCGAGAATTTAAAAAAACCATTCTTTCTTTAAAAAATAATGGTTACGATACTAAAAAAATAATTTTGGATCCCGGTATTGGGCATTGGATAAAGCAAAAGACCCACGAGTATGATCTGAAAATAATTAATGAGTTATCAACATTACGTAAGTTGAAAAGACCAATACTTATGGCAATCTCTCGCAAATCCTTTATAGGTACTGCCTTAAACAAGCCTGATCCTAAAGATAGACTCAATGGAACCCTAGCAGCCACTACTATTGCAGTTTATAATGGAGCACATATAATTCGTACTCACGATGTAACTTCTCAACTACAAGAAATCCTGACTATGGCTAAATTAATACGCCAAAGCTGAGTTTACTTACTGTAAATTTAAAAGGTTTCAATACATAAAAATTCAAATTTTTAAGCTTTTTCCTTTATTATAAACTTCTTAGATCAATTCATGTCTTCCAGAGGTGTCTACAAGCAGCTGAAATAGACAAGTTATAGAATCTGATGCATCTTATGGAACAAAAGAACTTATGGATTCCGAAAACCAAGGATCCAAAATCCTTGAAAATAGGGCTCTAAATGACAAAATTTTCAAAATTTAATATAGCCATCATTTTTTGCTTGAAATTTAAATCAGGTTTTTAAAAACCAATTCATTTCCTCATTCTAAAACGAATTTTGAAATGTCTTCATCTATACTAACATTTAAAATACCGTAATCACATTTATTATATGTAATTTGTTAAATTATCAAATTAGTTCATTTTAGAACTGATAAGTTTACCTTTACAATTACTCATAAATTCGGATTCTCATGGCTAATAACGAGTCATATGATGCAGAGGATATCCAAGTACTTAAAGGCCTCGAAGGCGTTTACTGATTTACATAATTCATGTTCGGTCGCTAAAGAAAGAGGCCTGCGATGTATATTGGTGATGTAGGCAAGAAAGGGCTCCATCATCTCATTTTTGAAGTGGTAGATAACGCTGTTGATGAAGCAATGGGTGGATTTGCCAATGAAATTAAAATAACCCTATTTGAAAATAATTCAGTACAAGTTTTTGATAATGGTAGGGGAATTCCTATTGATACTCACCCTGAATATAAGAAACCAGCTTTAGAAGTGATAATGGAACACCTACATTCTGGTGGTAAGTTTGATAAAAAAAGCTATAAAATTTCAGGGGGCCTTCATGGTGTTGGACTATCTGTTGTCAATGCTCTTGCGGAGTGGCTGGAAGTGGAAATTTGTAAAGATGGTTTACTTTATAGACAGCGGTTTTCAAGGGGAGTAAAATCATCTGATCCAGAGATAACCGAATGTGGTGAAAAGAAAAGCTTCACGCGTATTACCTTTTTCCCAGACCTCGAGATTTTTGAAGTAGATGATCTAAAGCGAATATTTAATCCCGCTATTATAATAAATAGAATTAGAGAGCTTGCATTTTTAACACCTCAAGCGCGATTTGAACTCAATAACAAATTCGAAGATATTAAACAAGAATTTTATTATGAGGGAGGTATAAAAGAATTTATCTCTTTTTTGAATAAGGATAAACAACCTTTACATGATGACATTATCTTCATCAGTGATAATTATGATGATGAGGAATCTACTTATTATGTTGATGTTGCAATGCAATATAATCAAGGGTATCAAACAAATATCCTTACGTATGCTAATACGATTAACACGGTTGAAGGTGGAACACATCTTACTGCTTTTAAAACAAGTTTGACTCGTACCTTAAATTCCTATATTGAAAATTTTATGGAAAAGAAATATAAGGAGCATACTTTAAGTGGAACAGATGCTAGAGAAGGTTTGGCAGCAGTTCTTTCGGTAAAACTCCCAGATCCTCAATTTGAGAGCCAAACTAAAATAAAATTAGGAAACCCAGAGTTAAGGCAAATTGTCAGCCAAATAATTACTGAAAAGCTGACGCAATATTTAGAAGAAAATCCTGATACTGCCAAAAAAGTAATTTTAAAGTCTATAAATGCTAAATTGGCTCGAGAAGCAGCTCAGAAAGCAAGACAGTTAATCCGAAGAAAATCTGCATTAGATAGCGCAAGAATGCCCGGAAAACTGGCTGATTGTTCCACAAACGATCCCAGTAAAGCAGAAATATACATCGTAGAAGGTAATTCCGCGGGTGGTTCTGCGAAGCAGGGAAGAGATAGAACGTATCAGGCGATTCTACCATTAAGGGGAAAAATTTTAAACGTTGAGAAGTCAAGATTAGATAAAATTTTAAGAAATAAAGAAATTCAGTCCATAATAAAAGCTTTGGGAGTCGGATTTCAAGAAAGTAATGAAGAAAATGGAAATGGAGATAACGAAGAAGATGATGAAGAAGAAACCGAATCAACTTTTGATTTGAGTAAATTAAGGTATCATAAGGTTGTTATAATGTGCGACGCTGATATTGATGGATTTCATATAGAGACTCTCCTCCTTACATTTTTCTTTAGATATATGCGTCCCTTAATTGATAAAGGCCATTTGTACATCGCAGTTCCTCCCTTGTATAAAGTATCATATAAAAAAACAAAAGAATATGTCCATTCTGAGAAGGAAAAGGAGGATATGATAAACGATCTTATGGATAAATATAATCTAAAAAATTCTGATTCAATCAAGGTTCAGCGCTATAAAGGTCTTGGAGAAATGAACCCTGAGGAGTTATATGAGACTACGATGAATATCACCACTCGGATACTCAAAAAGGTAACTTATGAAGATTATATTGAAAATGATTTAATTTTTACAAAATTAATGGGCAAGGAAGTAAAGGCACGTAAAAAGTTCATCATCAATAATTTTGATGAAGTTAATGTATTAGATATCTAATTTTAATCAATCTTTTAATGAGGTAATGAATTGACTACTGAGCAGATTGAAGATATTGTATTAAAGGATCGCTTAAAATCAAGTTATATTGATTATGCCATGTCTACGATAGTAGGACGAGCGATTCCAGATGTGAGGGACGGATTGAAAGTTGTCCACAAGCGTATTATCTATGCAATGGTAACAAATAACTGGTTTTATAACGGACCTCATGTAAAATGTGCTAAAATTGTTGGAGAAGTTCTGGGAAACTTTCATCCGCATGGAGATATGGCGGTATATAACTCACTTGTTCGGATGGGCCAAGATTTTTCATTGAGATACATGTTGATCGATCCACAAGGAAATTTTGGCTCGATTGATGGCGACCCTCCAGCAGCTTATCGTTATACAGAAGCAAGGCTCGCAGCTATAACAAATGAATTAATCGATGATCTTAACAAAGAAACCGTTGATTTCATCCCAAATTTTGACGGGACAACCGTAGAACCAGTATATTTACCCTCTAAGCTTCCGAACATTTTAGTAAATGGAACCAAGGGTATTGCTGTTGGAATGGCTACGTCCATGCCTCCTCATAATCTAAGAGAAGTGTGCGCCGGGATCATTGCGACTATTGATGATCCTGAAATTTCTATAGAGGAATTAATGGAGATAATAAAGGGGCCCGATTTTCCAACTGGAGGAATCATAACCGATTCAAATGGGATCTACAATGCATTTTCCACTGGAATTGGCTCAATTTCATTGAAAGGTAAAATTGAAACTGAAACTAAAGGAGATAAGACTAGCTTAATAATAACTGAAATACCATACTTGATTAACAAGACTACTCTCATAGAATCGATTGCAAAACTGATCAGGGATGGTGTTCTTAAGGATGTCAGGGATCTAAGAGACGAATCTGACAGATCAGGGATGCGAATAGTGATCGAATTAACTTCAAATGCTCAACCAGTGATAATTAAGAACATTCTCTTTAAAAGAACCCGACTTTTAAGTAGTTTTAATACTACTAATTTGGTTCTGATAAATAACGGTAAACAACCTAAAATTCTTAATTTAAAAGAATTAATTAATGAATACGTTGAACACCGTTTAACTATCATTAAAAGACGAACCGAGTACGACTTAAAAAAAGCTCAAGAACGATTACATAAGGTTGAAGGGCTTCTCATAGCGTTAAATGATATTGATAATGTTGTAAATCTTATTAAAGCTTCAAAAGATACCAATGAGGCAAAAGAAAAGTTAAAAACCACGTATAACTTAAGTGATGTCCAAGTTCAATCCATCTTAAGCATGCCCCTTTCTCGGTTAACTAATTTAGAGCAACAAAAGCTAGTAGATGAAAAAGATTCTCTTGAGTCTAGCATTAAAGGATATAAGAAAATATTAAAAAACAAGTCTTTGCGATTGAATATAATAAAAGATGAATTAAAGGAGCTTAGCGAAAAATTTGGAGATGATAGAAGGACTAAGATTGAAATGGTGGAAGATCCTTCCTTAAAAGAGATAAATAGAAAAGATTTAATTAAAAAGGAGCCCACTATTGTAATTTTCACGAAGAATCAATATATAAAGAGGATTTCATTACAAGAATATGAAGCCCAAAGAAGAGGAGGCAGAGGAAAAAAAGGGATGACTATAAGGGAAGAGGATCTTATTGACGATTTGTTCGTAGGGACAACGCACGATACTATATTGGTCTTTACATCCCAAGGAAGAGTATATTCTTTAAAATGCTTTGAGTTGCCGTTACAAAAACGGACAGCACGAGGAAAACCGATCATTAACTTTCTGCCACTACAAGATGGAGAAAATGTTGCTGCAATGATTCCGATTAATAATTTTAATACAAATGAAATGCTTATAATGACAACTAAAAATGGAATAATTAAAAAAACACCACTGAAATTATTTTCAAAATTTAGGAGTACAGGGGTAAGAGCTCAGAGAATAAAACCAGATGATCAATTAGTTAGTGTTAAAAGGCTTTCTAATGAATTGCAAGACATTTTTATCGCAACCAAATTGGGATATGCAGTTCGATTCGATGAATCTGAGCTACGAGAACTTGGAAAAACTTCCATGGGCGTAAAGGGAGTAGAATTGAGAGAAGGTGATGAGGTCATTGATACTTTACTCGTGACTGATGATACTATCATTCTAACCTTAACAAAAGGTGGATATGGCCAACGAGTGTACGTCAAAGAATATCGAAAGACGGGTAGAGCTGCAAAAGGAGTAAAAAACATAAGTCTAAATGAAGAAATAGAAGATGAAGTCATAGCTTCCAGGATAGCTCATCACATGGATATTTTAGTTGGTACAGAACAAGGACAAGTTATTCGGGTTCCAGTGGATTCTATTCGGATCACCCACCGAAAGGCTAAAGGAGTGAGAGTAATTAAATTATACGAAAATGACTCTGTAGTCGCAATTGGTAAGTGTTCTAAGGAAGAAGATTAATTTTATTTATTCAAATAGGGAATAATGCATAAAAATACAAAATCCTCATTCCCTACATTTAGAATGGCGTGCTTTTCTGAAGGTGGAATATAAAAAATGTCACCTGGTTCTCCACTTTCTTCCTTACCTTGATCATTTATGAACTTTCCTCTTCCATGTAGCACGTATATCTCGTGATCTTCTGGATGTGAATGAAGAGGGACTTCACCATTGTGTTTAATTTCAAAACGTCTCATTGCATAATTTTTTGCTCCATCATTTTTATCGACAAGCCACCTGACATGAACATTTGGAACGGGACTTCCATCAAGTAATGTTGCTTCTTTATTCTCAACATCTGTATAATGTTTTTTTAGCATGATTTATAATAATTCATCTTCTTATAAAATCATTTTAGTTAATAATGAGAAATAAAAGAAAGAAATTGACTAAATACAACTGTTTTCAGTTAAATTCAATCAAAATTCGAAAAAAAATATAGATTATCCAAGGGATAATTGGTAAAATTATCGCGAAAAATATCACTCCTACGGGACCAATAAATAGAACACTAAGCGGAATCCACCACCATGAATACCAGCTCCCAGTAATCATTGAGATGTTTATAAATTGGTAAATAGATATAGCTCCTCCTAAAATGCTTCCAATTATCGCAAGGTATATGATGGGATTTTTACGAAATAAATTCTTATAATATTTTCCAGTTAAACTTTCAGTCATGCTATACTCCTCTTTTGATTTATTTTTACTTTTTATTAATTTAGATAGAGCTAACCTTCTATTTTTAGTATTTGACTCGAAACTAGGAACGAAGCAACGAACCTTATGAGAATGAATTACCTATGATAAAAAATCAAATTTTAAATTATTTTTTTCGATGAAGGCGTAAGAAAAAAAAGAATTTAGAATCAACACCTTTTTATATTGTAGCATCTAATTGTTTTATAACCATATTCTTAAGAGAGATTAAAATGGGACATATTAGTGAAGAAGGTAAATTTAATGAAAACACGTATCTAATTGATGCGAATTTTATGAAGTTGCCTAAAACGCTTTCATTATACTTGATTGAACATGATGGAGCTCGAATGCTTATAGATACTGGAGAAATATTGGGGGCAAGAAAGTTAGCCAAAAAACTTAACGCCTTGAAATTAGTTCCAATCCAAAAGATATTATTTACTCATGCACATTGGGACCATATCCAAGCACTTCCGAGGGTCTTGAAGTACTTGGAAGCTAAAGAAATCGAGGTTTTAGCCCATAAGAACGCTTTAAATGTATTAAAAAATCCAGAAGAGTTAAATTCATTTTTTGAATATCCAGTGGAACCAATTACTGGGGTAACACCCTTAAAAGAAAAAGATATTATCGATTTAAATGGATTAGAATTACAAATAATTGAACTATTTGGCCATACCCAAGATTCTATTGGTATTATTGACACTACTAATAAAAACATCGTTGTTGGAGATGCAATAATAGATCATATTGATTTAGACACGTATACGCCTGTTTTGTACGGACCTCATTTTGATGAAGCCTCCTTATTTAAAACCTATGAGAAGTTAAATGGAATAAAAGATCAATTGGAATCGATTTCTCTAGCACATTTCGGAGTTTATACTGGAAGTGATTTTAAAAACTTAGTAGGAAACGTTAAAGAAAAATACCTTACTGCTAAAGATTCAATCATAAAATGGTATAATGAAAATCCAGATCCCCTTTATGTAACCAAGAAATATCAGGAAAATATCATTCCAAATTCAAAATCGTTACCTAAAGAGAATCTGGGGGGCATCCAATGGTTTATCGAGCAACACATCCATTGCTTAAAAGCTACTGGTTTTATAAAGTAAAAATTTTAATTAATCCTAACTTTTTTTAGGATTAGTGCTTTAAATGATTAAAACTGATAAAAAAGAGTTATTAATAGGACTCCTTTCGGATACTCACATAGCTCACAGAACATCCAAGTTTCCAGAAGATGTTATAAAAAATTTTAAAAAAAGAAAAGTTGACTATATATTCCACTTAGGGGATTTTACTACATTCAACGTCTACAAGAGACTTATTGATGAATTTGGAAAGGATAAAGTAATTGCAGTGAGAGGAAACATGGATTTCGACCAAGAGATTAAGAAAAAATTGCCAGAGAAAGTAGAATTTGAAATCTTTGGTCATAAAATACTGATGTTACATGGAATGGGTGGTCCAAACATGATCATTAAACGGTTGATTAAAAAGCTAGACTTACTCAATTCTGATTATGATCTCGTGATTTTTGGGCATACTCATAGACCTGAAAATGAAAAGCAACATGGAATTCTCTTTTTTAATCCAGGTACCACGTCTCCTATTGATAATAAGTTTACCGTGGTAAGTTCATATGGATATTTAAAAATCTCGAGAGAGAAAATCGAACCCGAAATCGTTTATTTGGATAAAAAAGCTTAAATATAAAAAAATAAAAAAAATTAAGAAATTTTCTCTGATAATTGGTATATTTTGCCGTCAAAAGCACAGATATATAACTCGTTATTAGAATCCACTCCAAAGGAAGGAATGCTGAAAGAGGCATCATAAAGTAGTGTATTATTTACCGCTGTTCCATCTTGGAATTCTAATGCCCAAATTCTTCCCGATCCATAATCTGCATACAAGTATTTTCCTATTAAATTACTTAAGGAGCTGCCTCTATAAACAAAACCACCTGTAATAGCATTTCCTAGCGAATGGCTGTACTCATAGATTGGATCTATTACAGTAGTTGTATTTGTCCCAGGATCATAATCATGTGCCCCCTCTCTTGTATTCCAACCATAATTTTTTCCACTTTCGACAATATCAATCTCTTCCCAAAGAGACTGGCCAACATCTCCAGCCCATAGATCTCCAGTAATTGCATCAAAACTAAATCTCCAAGGATTTCGGAATCCAAAAGCAAAAAGTTCTTCAGCATATCCATTAACATTTCCATAGAAAGGATTATCCGTGGGAACTGCAAAAGGCAAACCAGAATCAACATCTATTCTTAGTATAGAACCAAGAAGAGTTTGGCGATTTTGACCATTACCCTCAGGATCTCCCCCACTCCCCCCATCTCCTAATCCAATATATAAATATCCATCGGGTCCAAAAGCAATCTGTCCTCCATTATGATTGGAGTAAGGTTGATTGACTTTTAGTATTTCAACTTCGCTCGTTTGATTAGCCGTATTTGGATTAGTGCCATCGACGTTAAATCGTGAGATAATTGTATCTCCCGAAGTATCAGTATAATCGACATAAAAATATCCGTTAGAAGTATAATTTGGATGAAATGCCAAACCTAATAAGCCTCTTTCCCCACCATAGGTGATTTCGGAACTTATATCTAAAAAGGTTGAAGCATCGGTAACATTTGCATTATTTTCGAATACTTTAATTAGACCGTTTTGTTGCACCACAAATAACCGATTCGTTCCATCATTCGGATCATATAATCCAACTGGACTGGAAAACGACAAGTTTGGAAAGACTGTTTTTAAATCGTATGAATATGAGTATGAAATAAGATTAGGAATGTTTAGGAAAAAAAAGATTCCAAAACCTACAGTAATTATGATAATAACTATGACGATAATCCATATTTTCTTATTCAAAACTATCACTTATATTAATAATTGAGCTTATCATACATGTTTGAATCTTCTAAAAAGGATTCGGGTTTCAAATTAAAAGTTATTAGTGTTGTTTGACCAAAGTATAATAAATCAATATCCATTGAACCTTATAGAATAAATGATAGCTGGATTTTACACGAGATAAGAAGCAAAAATTATATAATAAAAATCTTTTTCAGAAAAGTCAAAAAATCAATAAGGCTTTCACTTTCCTTTCAAATTTTTAATAATCCTCAGCTTTTTCTATTGAATTTTATGACTCATCTTACTTGAACGAATAATATAAAAAGCGATTTAAAATGTCAAAAGAAAAATTTGTGAGGGATAAACCTCATGTGAATATTGGAACAACTCTATTAATTATATTTAGTATTACTTCTGCAATTTCACTTGGCATGATTATATATATAGATATCATGAAAACGCAAGACAGTGATGGAGATTCGATCCCTGATCTTGAAGAGGGAAGTGCTGATAACTCCTTATATTTCGAAATTTTAGATAACACTCTCTTTTTTCGGACTTACGAAACTGGCACTGGTGGCCATGAAGTCGGTCATAATTTGGGACTCTCTCATGGTGGATTTAGTTCGAATGTAAATGTTGAATTAGGTCTTTATGATGACGTTTCTACAGCAATACCCCTCCTTGATTTTAAAATTAAGTATGATTCGTTAATAGAGTTTGTTGATGGAAATGATAATGGTTTTTTTGATCCTACTACTGATACCGTGGTCGGAAAAACAAGCTTAAACAACATGTTACGCTTAGGATTTGGATATGGAGTTGACGGAAAACCCGCGTATTATTCAAGCTATTCTACAATTGATGGAATATTTAAAGTTGACTTTTATACAACTCAAGAACACGTTCTCCTCAGTCGTCAAGTCGGATCTTTAAGTCCAAATGAACTGAAATCTTCTATAACAATTACAAATTATACACCGATAACTGGAGGAACTCAACTTGCGTTAAATCTTTCGTTAACTTCAAATCAAGATATCATTTTTTCAAACTTGGATTTATCGGCGACCACTTCGAGTGGAAACTTTAAAGCAGGATATCTATGGTATGATACTGCGATAATAAACGATCTTGAAACAATAGTAAACACGACTACGCCAAGCTCTGCTGTCCCTATTAATACTGGTCAAATTTACGTGAATTTTGGGAGTGTAATAAATGGATCCTATGATCCACGATTAAGCTGGCATATACCAAGTACCCCTAAATTTAACATATTTACTGATATTCCTTGGAACTATCTTGCAATCGGTTCTCTTTCATTGGTAGCGGTTAGCATTGCAGTCATGAAAGCTGCTCGAAAAAAGCCTGGACGAGTGAAATATCAACCAATAAGTAGTTCGACATCATCTGCAGAAAATATTCAAATGCCTGAAAGTAGTTCTAAAGAAAAAACTTGGAGACCTATAGTAATACACAGCGGTAGTGAATCATCCGAAACCAAAAGCGAACCTGAAAAAAGGATTCCTAGTACATTATCTCATAGAGATAGATAATTAATCTATTAATTCATTTTTTTTTTAAATTAATTGATACTTGAAACAAGAAATAGAATTAAAAAGATAAGGTGTATTTATAATGAGCGAAGTTTGTTTCGCAACTTTCTGGAGGATCAATAATTTAAGATTAACCGCAATGAAATATCATGAAAGATTTGTATATTAGAATATCAAAATTTTTATCATATATCTTACGACATCATCCTGATAAGTTTAACTTAAAACTTGATAAAAACGGATATGCAGATTTAACAACCGTATTAAACCTGCTTTCTAATCGATTTAAAGATGAAAAGATCTTAAAAGAAACTATTGAATTTATGATTCAAAATTCTAAGAAAACTCGATTTGAAATTGTAGAGGATAAAATAAGAGCATTTTATGGTCATAGTATAGAAAAGAAAATTGACTTTAAAGAAACCTCAGCAGTACCCTCCATTTTATATCATGGGACAACTAAAAAAGCATGCAAGAAAATACTTCAAGAGGGTATAACTAAACAAAATCGACAATATGTTCATCTTTCCGACAAAGTGAGGGATGCCGTTATAGTTGGCAAACGTCGAACTCCAATCCCTACAATTTTAGAAATTGACGTAATAAAAGCGCAAGAAAGTGGAATAAAATTTTATCAATCTGGAGATATGTTTTTAGCTGATTATATCCCTCCCGAGTTTATACGTCGAAATAAAGCTAATACTGATGACTTATAAATCCATGCTTTATGATTATAATATCAAGAAGGTTAGTTATTTTGAGAAGATCTATTAGGTAAATAAATCAAA
The DNA here is from genome assembly GCA_964632315.1 of uncultured archaeon. Classification (GTDB taxonomy): domain Archaea; phylum Asgardarchaeota; class Lokiarchaeia; order Sigyniarchaeales; family SOKP01; genus SOKP01. The sequence goes on along the minus strand of CAZWEM010000006.1, from coordinate 91,157 downwards.
TAAAAGCTTAAAATGAATCAAAATGATTCATCAAAAAGCTTGAATCTTTTAGAATAAAACTTTTTTTTCAAATAAGCGATAGAAAATATTGAAAATCATTATGGGTTCATAATAAATATGAATAAAAGGGATTATCCAGAGGAATTTAAAATATTATTTACAACACGCAGAAGGCTTAATGAAGATATTTACATATTTCGAGAAGAAAATCCGAATTATCAGATCTTCTCTTTTTCCACCTCAGTGAAAAATATTTCAGTTTTCTGGAGAATGGAAGCATATGACTGAATAAATTGTAAGTGTATTACTTGACTAAACAAATCAGAAAGATTAGTAAATGAAATACGTGATTTCATTATGCAATCGATTTCTATAAATGCATATTATTTTTATTCAATCGATGTGTAAGAATAACATGTGAAACATTCAGTTTTGAATTTAGAATAAAAGATATTTGTCATTTAATCCATTCGGTAAATAAATCAAATAATTAATTCAAAACGTTTAAATTGAGTTTTTAAAAAGAGATAAAAAAGATATATAATTTCGAATTATTAATGACCTTTGAATATGGGCTTCCTATTCTCCTTAAGCGCTGCCTTTCCTTCTTTGAAGTCTTCGCTAACCAATTGAGGTTGAATAAAAGTATTAAATTCCTCTTGTGCTAAACGCATGGTCTTTCGTCCTTCACTCTCCATGACTTTGTAATGACCATATTTAATTGCTCTTAGCGAGAATGGTGCTTTATCCCGTGATATTTGATCTATTTTAGTAGCTTCTATCTTGAGTTCTTCTTTATTTTTTGTTACATGATTGATTAAACCTAATTCATTGGCTCGTTTAGCATTCATCGGTTTCCCTGACATGTAAAATTCCATGGACGCCTTGAAAGGCATGTATGGTTTATATTCTACAACAGTACCAACTATTCCAACATAAACCTCACCAAAAATAAACTGCGTATCTTCTGTCGCATAGGTAATATCCGTGCTTAAAACTCCAAGCCCATATCCACTTCCAATTACATTTCCATGGACTGCTCCGATGATTGGTTTCAGGATTTTTGTACCATTTGGAGGAAACGCTTTAAGAAGATCTTTTAACAAGCCCTCGACAAAAATATCTGCGCCGCGACTGAAATCGGGGCCTTTTGCACTGAGAATTGCAACTCTGCTTTCCATATCTTTCGCAAAGCGCTCCCATGCTTCTCCTAAAACTCTGCATAAAGGGGGATCCAATCAATTATTTTCTGGATTGTCTATTGTAATATATGCGATTTGATCTTTGACCTCGTAACTTAGAACTTCCTTTGTCATGCTTTTTTTCACTTTTTTTAAATTTAAAGAAATTTCTTGATGGGTATAGTGAATATTTTTATCTGTTTCTTTTTAAATTTTGCTTACCACTATGTATTAAAGCAATAGCTTGTGAGAAAAAAATTAAAAAAAGGGCATGAAAATGCATGATTATGATAAATATGCTATTGATCCTGAGGTAAAATTTAAACCTCTTGAGCTTATTAACATCCCTCAAATCATTGCTACGTCTGATAAAAAATGGCAAAATCTATCTCTGTGTCTTGTTAATGATAGTATAGTTAGACTTGCGGTCATTGAGGGAGAATTTCATTGGCACGAGCATGAAAAGGAAGATGAGTTCTTTTTCGTTATTGAAGGTTTACTTTTAATTGATTTAGAAGAAAAAACAGTTGAGTTGAGACAACATCAAGGTTTTACTGTGCCTAAAGGTGTAAAGCATCGAACTAGGGCTCCAACTCGTACTTCATTGTTAGTAATTGAACAAAGTACAACCCAACCGACTGGCGGATAAACAATTTAGATTCAGAAAAGATCTTTCAATTCTTAAAGATAATACTCAAAATTGATAAACCTTAAAGATAAGAGTAATGAGAATAAGAATGAAAAAGGTAGGTTGCTTTTAAAATGAGCTCTCTTCCATCGCCTTGCCACTTAATTTCTTATAGTGGTTCAAGACCGATTGACGTGCGGCATAGACAAATGCCCGCTTGACATTAACACCAGTAATGGCGATAGTTTCATAAATAAGCGTGTGATTCAACTTTGCCGTGTCTAAGACTTGTCTAATCTTCGAGATTTCTACGATATCCTCTAAATCCCTCTTGTTAGCTAACACTACCAATGGGACCTCCGGAGGTTCGAAAGCTTTTACGGGGATCAATTTGTCGCCATAAAACTTGAGCAGTTCTTTTAGAGACCAAATATTCTCCTGCCACTGATCGATTAGGGAGTCCCACGTGAAAATCACAGCATCGGTGCCTTTTAATACAGTCTGACGCTGGAATTTATGCCTGCGTTGACCTGCCACGGTATATACCTGAAAAACTACATTTGAAACTCTTGCAACCACTCTATCAAAAAAAAGAGTGCGTCCAGTAGGATCTTGAATCTGTTGCATATCACCACTTGCTAAACCTTCCCGATGATATACCCATTCCAGAGCTGTTGTTTTTCCCCCAAGAGAAGGACCGTAAAAACATATCTTAAATACGAGAGTGCCATCTCCTCGTCGACTTGGCATAATTCTTTTACCTCAATTCGTTTAAAAAATTTATTATGAAATACTGTAGTTTGATTTTATAAACTAATAACAATAATTATATATTAAATTTTGTAAATCATAAATTTTGTCATTCTTACTCAACACATTCCGCGTTAATTAATAAATTTAGGATTACTATTTAGAAATTATTACTAGAATGTTAGTGAAGGAGGGAAGTTTATGAAAGTGTATAACTAATAGTAAATATTCTTTCTTTCTTCTAAATCTAATATTTTGTTAAATTCTTTATCTCCAAGAACCTTGCTTGATTCCATTAATTCTGATATACCTCCAGTTAATTTTATGATCCGTAAGGCATCCTTTCTAGCATTATTTTTATCTTGTTGACTAACTCGCAATCCAAACCACATTAAAATGCGATTTATATGAGGAACTACAAAAAGAAAAATTTGAAAATCATCTTGGATGAGTTTTATTGACTTATTACTTTTATGAAAATAAGGTTCAAACTTGGAGAAATGATGGTTAAAATAGTAGATTTTTTGTGTTTTTTTCCAGAAAATTGCTCGCAGTTCCTTTAGTATCTCATCTTTCAATGATTTAAACCGTTGTCCCACTTGACGATGTCTTCCTTGATATGAATTTAATAAACCATGGATTTTAGTGAGAGGGGTTCGATACTTTTTTTGAATATAATACAGTATTTCTTTTATCTCAGTTATATTTTGAGCATTCTGAATATCATTGAAATATTCTGTCATTTCTTATTTAAATTTTACTTTTTTATAATCAATATAAGGAGATCAATGCTCCCAGATACCTATATAATTTTTGGTTTTCTTAATTTTTGGGCTTTGCGGTTTAAAATTCTTGCGATGTCCGCCGGATCATGCTTTTTTCCATAAGAACTGGCAAAAGAATATTCGTTAGAGATTAAATATTGCATCTCAAATTTATTGCAAGATGTTAGAAATACTGAATTTAAATCTTTACTTGATATCGCTAAACAGACAAGTTAGCTACCCGATCTCTATGAAAAATATATCGCAAAAATTAACATTATGCCAGAATATAATAAAACAGCAACTTTAACGACTTTTTTGGAGGAATCAGAAATTGATTTAATTAGGCTCCATTTAAAGGTCATCCTGAATTTAATACGCAATTTCTATTCAAAGAGACAAGCCTTCCCGATATCATTCGGTCTGAGGAATCCTTAACATTATACGTGAAAAATGAGTGAGGTTAGCACCTCCTTTCGGCTTACCGAAAGCTATAATCAAAAATTATAAAATTTAGTAAATAAAAAGTAATTAATTTGAAGCAAAATAAAATAGATTCCCTTCATGTTCATTGAACTCTATTTCTCCAGTGAGTAAGAATTTATTTAAAATTTGTCTAAGATATATTTGTAAATAACCCAACCATTCTTGAATACTTATTTCAGTTCTTAGACGTTTCATGAGACTTTCATGGGTGAATGCTTTTCCTGGATGTCCTTTCAGGAAATCAAGTACAAGCAAATCCACATCTTCTATCCGTGTATTATCTAAATCCGCAGCAGATTGAGTGTTTTTCATGTATTGTATTACACATGCCTCTCTAAACTTTTGGACGCATTTAAAAAACTGTTCTTTATGGACATTAAAATGTTCGCGAGATCCATGGTTTTTATTATGGATGAGATAACATTTATAAATTGGATCTATTTCAAACGATCCTTGCAGGTCATCAGTTGATGGAAAATGGATATTCCTCCAAGAGATATATTTCGGATTGGGTGGTTTACGCTTCATTTTTTTCCCGTTATTTACCCAATAAAAAGAAGGTAAGTTTAAAGCTAGACCTTTTTTCGTGACTAAAGCATCAGTAGAATAAATACCTTGAAAACTAGAAGCCATTTTTGACGTGACTATTGCACCCGCTACGTTTCCTGTAAGCAACCAAGTTAACGCTCCTTTTTTTGCTCCTACACCCTTAGGTTTATCTATTTTATAATTAACGCCAATTTGGGTACTTAAAACTACTTTTTGGTCAAAAGGGATTATTTCTTTTAAAGCTTCATTAATGGGGACGGAATACTCTTGCTGACTAACGTCGGTATTATTTTGCCCTTGCATTTTTGTTCACTTCTAGTTTACATTTTTCTCTATAAAAATGTTTACTATTTGACAGCCAAAAAAAGAGTTACTTATATTTAGGTTATTCAGGCATAATTCACTGAAACATATTCTGTAGGAATGGTTATTTCTTGGAAAATTATAATTGCTTTATGTTTATAGATTAGAAAATTTACAATTTGATCAAAGTCTAATCCGAGTTCAAAGGGCTCATCTTTAAATAGGATTGCTTTTGTAAGTGTGATAGAATGACTTTTACAAAAATCCAACAAGATATCATTAAAGTAGTCTATAAATTTCAAGAAGATCCGAACTGTACTCCTGAACCTTGCATTGAGGGACTGCAAAGCACTCTTAAATACAAGTATAGACTTGAGGAAATTGAAGGAAATGTAATGAAACTCATCTCTAAGGGAGTTTTTGAACCCTATTTCTTTCAATCCCATCTAAGATTCACGGAGAGATTTAGACAAGTGAATGAGTACAAGGAGTTCATGGATCACTTGAATTATGCCCAGAAATTATGAACGTCCATACGAGATGAAAGTCGATTGTTCTTTAAATACTTCGGAGGAGAGAATATAGCATGAATGATAAAGATAGCATTATTATTCGGATAGAATATGATCTCAAGGGTTTGCGAACTTTCGCTTATGGAGACATTTCCGAAGTAAAGTTGGACGAATTTTTATCGGGTAAAGAAAATTTCATTGGGATCACCAATAATAAGGAACTCATTTGGATTGCAAAAGATGCAATCTTCAAAATTGAACAATTAGAAACATTAGAAGATTTCAAATTCGAAAGGAAAAATTTGTCAATAGACTGTGAGAATAGTCCCACAGGATGCCTTGAAATTTGATCGCGCTTCTATAGCTAAAGATTTCCCTTCAGCTCCACTGGATTGCATTAAAATTTAGCCAGGTATAGATTAAGGTATCCGTCTCTTTCATAAATAAAAGAAAATTTTTTTTTTAGGAAGGATTTTTCTTCAATTTTTTCCACGCATACATGATAAGGCCGGTCAATCCTATTATAGCGAGAGCAATTAAAAGCGGGAGGAAAAACACACCAAGCCATCCATTAAGAGGGCTAGGATGAGCGCCTCCGAACGTTGAAATGGCATTTTCCAAGATGTATTGAATGACTGGTTGACAAAACACGAACCAAACAACATATACCAAGGCAACTACTACGATGAAATAAATTGCAAAAGGAGATAGTCTTCTAACCATATTTTACACGATTGTACGGTTTGAATTTCAATATATATTTGTAACCCTATTTGAATTTAAATATATTTATACAAATTAGTCCTCTTGAACTATTCCGTCTTATTCTTACATTTTAAGCGATAGGAGAAGTTTTTTTAATCAATGTGGATAAGATGTAGGATATGATGTGAACATTGAAAAATTCCGTCCTAAGATTGAAACAGAACTAGTTAAGACAAAACTATTTTAAGGAAAGTTACGATTCTAGTAATCATTGCTGAAGAAGTTTTAAGGGCATGTTGAAATGAAATCCATTATCAATCCAAGGATAATTCTTTGTTTTATAGGTCTTCTGTTTTTGTTTTCATTCTTTTTAGCGTGTGGTGATAGTGACAACAAGAACAAGACCAACACTTATTCGGGCTATTGCGAAGATTTTACCGTGTATGAACCTCAATTTAGCATCTCGGGTGTGTCGGGAAGAATTCATGTTAATGATAATTGGACGGTTGCGAAGGCTGCGGGAATTTGTACAGGGAATGGCACGTTTTCTGAGCCGTATATCATTAAGGATTTGATAATAAATGGTGGTGGGATAGGAAGTTGCATTTTGATTGAGAATTCTGAAGAATATTTCGAAATTGAGAATTGCACGCTTTATAATAGCAGTGAACATCCAGATGCGACTATTCGATTAAAAAATATTACAAGAGGAAAATTAATCATGAACAATTGCACATCTGGCAATTTCTATGGTATATATTTAAGTAATTGTTATAACATTACCATTTCGGGAAATAATGTAAACAAAAACAATTATTATGGCATAAGATTATCTGATTGTTATGATATTAGCCTTTCAGAGAATGTCATGAATGAATGTAGTTTATCCATTAGTGGTACACTCGACCATTTGAAGTCTTATGAGATAAGCGCATCAAACTTAGTGAATGGAAAACCGCTATATTATTATAAAAATGAGGTTAATCTTAACCCAGATAGCTTTTTAAATGCGGGACAAGTAATATTGGTTAACTGTAACGATTCATTACTGAATAATTTGGACATTTCATTTTGTGATACAGCAATTTCATTGTATTATTGTAATAATTGTACAATTTCGGGAAACATCGCAAACAATAATAATTGTGGGTTAGAATTAAATTCTTGTGTTGGCAACATCATTTCGGGAAATGTCGTTAATTATAATCACAATTATGGGATAAAGTTACTAGATTGCCTTAATAACACCATTTCGGGAAATATGGTATATAATAACACCTATTATGGGATAAATTTAATAGCTTGTGATAATAACACCATTTCGGGAAACACCGTAAGTAATAATAACGTATGGGGAATATTCTTTACCTCTTATGAAGATAACGACATTTTGGGAAATGCTCTTTGTGTTGGCAATATCATATTGGGAAATATCGTAAATGATAATCAATATGGGATAACGTTATGGCATTGCCATAATGACACCATTTCGGGAAACATCGTAAGCAATAGTAATGGATGGGGGATATTTATAGTCTGGTGCTATGATATTGTAGTTAGGGGAAACATCGCAAGTTACAATAAGTATGGAATATTTTTAGATATAGTTTATGCCAATACCATTGTGGGTAACATTGCAAATGACAACTCTGAGTATGGAATAAATGTTTATTATAGTGATTTAAACATCATCTTGGGAAACATTGCCAATAATAACGGTAAAGCTGGAATCTATTCAGAAAGTAGTGATCGCAATATTATTTCAGAAAACACCGCAAATAACAATCTATTCTACGGGATACAATTATTAGAAAGCGATTATAATACCATTCAAGGAAATACCTTACTGGGAAATGCAGAATGCATCCATGAAGAGAATTGCCACGGAAATAAATTTAACGATAATGGGGAATGTGCATACGGGCAAAATGAGCCACTGATTCCAGGCTACAGTGCAATCATTCTTCTTGCAGTTATATCTATTGTTACATTCATTCTTGGCAAGAAAGTGAAGCACTCACAAAATTGATTTTTATATAATTTAAAAATTTATTTCTTAATCTTTATCAAAAATAGATATATTAAATGAGAGATCATTAAAATATAGGAAGAAAATGGAATTTGATGGTACTTGCAAGATCTAGAAGAGGAAGGTGTCTCATTTTCAATCCTGAACTCCCTCTGATCCTAATCACTTCTTTATTTTCAGATCTCGATTTTTTTTGAATTTTATTGTAGGATTTTATAGCGCTAGAGATGTAATTGGTAAGATAATCATCAGCCACACAAGAAGAAAACATTCGGATTCTCTTTGTAATCCTTTCAATGGAATTATAGAGTAGTAATAATCTTGGTGGAAGCTTCAATAGGATGACATTGGGTAGAAACTGACGATTTAATGATCCTAACACTTCACAAAATCCCTCTAGCTCAAGAGCTGTATCAGTTAAATAGGAAGTAGGTGGATTCTTACTTTGAAATTGTATGGTTGATTGAAGGGTTTCAATCGCTTCTTGAAGATTTTCCAAATCTAAAGCTATAAAATCCTTTTCTAAACCTCCGGATACGCGCAATCCTATGTATCCTAATTCGGACACGTACGTAACTTTCACAAAAATCTGCTTGAATTTATTTCCAATTTCTTCAAGAAGTGTGAATTCTTTAAAATAAGATTCGATTAATGATCTCAAACGATTAAATATTTGTTCTATTTCTCTAAGATAATTCGATAATCTTTCGATATCTTTTTCATACAATTCATCAATTTCAATTATTTCAGAATATTTAAAGTACACTTCTTTAATTTTTGCACACTCTGAATCAATCTTAGTGAGAAAATTAAGAAAATTGGGATCAAACTCAACTGCATTGGTTTTACAATCTGCTAAGAATTGCTCCACATCAAACGCCATTTTGAACATCACATAAGTTTATATTTAGTCATATCTGGACTTCTCAAATTATAAATAAACACATAATTATTATATTCTTTACGGAACTTTTCGTGAATTTATTATCGAATATCCCTTCAATACTATCGTGATAATTCTTCCTACTTTGATATTTAGTAAAGAGGATCAAATTCGATATGGATTATCAGCCAAATTTATGAAGTTCTTATTGTTGGTGATTCTTTTTTTAAAATATTTGAATTAATATATAGAAAATTTATAAGTAACATCATCATCATTAAAATTTAGGGTGCGATTATCATAAGATATAATCAGAAAGTTTTGGTTCGGATTGTATTTTTGGCCATTATCATAATCCCAATTAATACTGTCTTTACGTCAAGAATGGCTAATATATCTCAAAAAACTATGACTGAAATAAATCCAAAGCTTTCACGAATATCCAGTAAGATTCATGTTGATTCAATCCCTGATTGGCTCGCTTTAAAAGACGATGGACTTTGTACAGGAGTTGGGACTTCTTTAGATCCATATATAATTGAAGATTTAGAAATTGATGGGCAAGGTTTTGGGGCTTGTATTACGATTGATTCTAAAAACATCTATTTTATAATTCAGAATTGCACTCTTTTCAATGCTGATGAAGCTATAGTACTACAAAATGTACAACATGGAAAAATTATGGGGAATGATATTCAACATAATATTCAAGGGATTTATGCATGGCGAAGTAGTTATAACACAATAAAAGATAATTTTATAAATCAAAATCAAGATACTGGCATATACCTTGATAATGCGGATAGTAATATAATAACTGGCAATTTAGCGACTTTCTGTGAGTCTGGAATCCGAATCGATCTTTCTGATAATAATCAAGTTTCGGAGAATACCTTAGAAAATAATAATCACGGAATAAATTCTTGGATTATGAATGATAATCAAGTAGTAAGAAATAGCATAAGGAATAATGATGTAGGAATTAATATTGGAGAAAAATCTAGATGTAATATAATCTCTAACAATATTTTTAGTAATAATGGTGTAGATATAGCTGGTGAACAAGAATTTTGCAAATATTTAATACTTCCTATTACAATCGGAGCCATAACAATTGTACTAATTATTACTTTAGTCTTAGTAATAATTCTTATTAAAAGAGGAAAAATAGCACATCGCAAAAAAGTTAGTGTAGTAACTCCTTCCATCCAAAACTTACAGATAGAAGAAAAATCAATATTTAAAAAAGAAAGAGATATGGAAGAGATGTACCCATCCACACAGAAACCTAGCCAAGTAGGTACAACTACAGCTCAAAAGCAAAAAATTGAAGAAGAAATAATAGCTAAAGAATCAGAACAGCAAAAAGGAGATCTTTTAAATTTAGAATTAAAATCTGAAGAAAAAGATAGATCAGATGCATTTTCACTGCAGAATTTTGAACTAAGAGGAGAGAAATTGCAGGAAGAAGAAATGAAAAAGAAAATGGAAGAAATATCTTTGGTTTCCGATGAAGATTTAGGTTCTCCTGCATTAGAGATGGAATCTAATAAGAACCAACCAGATAGTAGATTAGAAACCAGAGAACAAGAGGCGGAATTAAAAGTTCAAATAATAGATTCCAATAAAATCATATGTAATTACTGTGGGTATTTAAATGAAGAAGATGCAGATTTTTGTATACAATGTGGACAAATATTAAAGAAATGACCCTAAAATTTGATATATAATTTAATTATCATTATAGAAATTTTTAAAGTATCGTAAATTGATACTCCTTTTACTTAATAAAAAGGGTTATGATAATGCTTTTTTTGTGGAATAAATAACGTCCTTTCTTGAATTTCTTTATCGATAATCCCTTCAATGTGGCATAGATATTCATATTCATCTTTTAATACTAAAGTAATTGCCACACCATCCTTACCCATTCTTGAAGTTCTCCCGATACGATGAACGTAATTTTCAGGAAATTTGGGAATGTCATAATTAAAAACGTGAGAGATATTCTCGATATCTAATCCTCTCGCAGCAACATCAGTAGCAACTAAGAGATTGATTTTATGTTCTCTGAATCCTTTAAGTATTTTTTCTCTCTGGAATTGAGATAAGTTTCCTGAAATTATATCTACTTTATAATTGATGTTTTTCTGGGACTTCAGCCTTCTTCCCAGCCAATTAGCCGTCTTTTTTGTATTGACAAATACAAGTGCATGTTTTGGCTTTTCATTTCTCAAAATTTTCATAAATGATTTATATTTATCCTTGAAAAAGTCTATAAGGTAATAGTATTGGCGCGTATTATGAACAGTAAGATCATCCTTACTTAAATTTATGAACACAAATTTATTTTTGGAATACTCTTTAACCAGATCTCTAATTTCTGAGTGTAATGTTGCTGAAAACAACATGAATTGATAATTTGACTTCACTTGATTTAATATATATTTGACATCTGGAGCAAAACCAAAATCCCATAACCGATCTGCTTCATCGAGACAAATATATTTTATTTTCCGTAAATTTAATTTTCTTCTTTTATACAGGTCGATGATTCGACCGGGTGTTCCTACTATAATATTGACTCCCTTCTCCAATTTTCTTATTTGATTGTTAATGGAGACTCCACCGTAAATTGTCATGGATCGTACTTTGTGGAGTTTAAGATCTTTTATAACTCGATTAACTTGTTTAGCAAGTTCTCTCGTTGGTACCAAGATTAAAGCCTCATTGAAAGCGGAATCAAGGTTTTCCAATATTGGTAGAAGGTAAGCCAAAGTTTTTCCACTTCCTGTCCTAGCTTGTGCCATTACGTGTTGTCCTTTTAAAAGGAGGGGTATTGCTTTAAGTTGGACGGGAGTTGGCGTCGTAATGTTTAACTTATTTAAAGCATCAATAAAATGATTGCTAATGCCTATATCTTTAAATTTCAATTTTGTTAATCCCTAATATTTCTCACAGTTTAACTCATTTAATTAAATAATTTAAAATTGAAAAACCTTTCGAAAATCAACTACAGTTTTAAAGAAAATTCAACTGTTTATTCTCATAGGAATTTAATTAAACACAATCTCATTAACTAACGAGTCCAACTTATCTAACTTAGGATGAATAAACATCCTTATTTTTTCTGCGCTTATTTTTGGATTGTTTAAAACTAAATCTTGTACAACCGTGTGATATTTTTTAGCTTTTGTTCCCAATCCTCGATGGATGGAATTAGTGTCATCATATTGTGGTATTGCAAATGAAAAGGGTCTTTTATGGATATGACGGCTTGACTTTATTATTTTTATATTTTTTGATAACACAGGCGAATTTAAGATAGCAGATAAGTAATATGCTTCATACTGGGAGGAAGTCGAGAAATAATAATTTTCAGAACCTATTATTATCTTTCTCTTGGTATTGATTATTACAGCAGATTTTAGATTTGAACCGCTCGCATTATATACTACTATAAAACTCTTGTTTTCAGATTGTTTCGTGAGTTTATTCCAATAATTTAAATTGTCGAATAACGTATTAATTGCACTTGTTGTTTTTTTATGCTTTTTATAAACCTCGTCTTGTTCTTTATAGAATTTATTAGCCAAGGGATTAGCTTCAAGGTTATTAAGATGAAATTCATAGTCATCACGATCTACGGGAAGAAATACATTTCTAAACCTCTTTATACAAAAAGGAACCAAATCTTTATTTAAAAAAGTGATAAATCGAAAATTTTTTTCAATTTTTGTTGGTTTAAAGGGAAATTTCCAATTTTGCTTAGCTCGAGAAATAACATCTAAATCTGGCTTGATTGTATAAAAATCACTCTCTTTGTTCTCTATTTCAAAAAAAATAAGTGATCTTGGAACTAGCGTCGCTCCCTGCCAAAACAGTTTATTATAAATACTTTGTTTAGCTTTGCGTAACTTAGTTATCTTCGTTATAGGAAGTATTACTCTCGCTCCATTTTTAACGATTTCAATAGAATCATAATAGGATTCATTTTTCAGATTTAAAACATCATCAAAAATTTTAGTTGATATAGGATATTTTTCTGAAATTTCACTTTTATCCTCATCCCCTATGTATCTAGCTTTCAAACACACGTGATTAACATTGAAAAAATAATTATCGGGAAAATCCCAAATCTCAAGATTCTTAAATTTTTTGAATGCTCTGAATTTTTGACAATGATCGCCATTTAAACAACTTTTAGTCATTACAAAAAAGATTGTTCCATTGATTTTTAAGAATTCCATGGCTACATGATAGAAAAAAATAGCAGCTAATTCTATATGAGTTGTATATTGACTCGCAGGCTTGATTTCTAAATCTTTTGCTAAATTTCTTACTTTTGTTTGATAGGTTTTACTTTTAAGATCCTTGTATGTAAGCCAAGGTGGATTTCCTATGACTAAATTAAACTTGTGCTTCAACTTTTCAACTTCTTTCTCATTTGGGAATAGAGAATCTAATCTAATGAAATTTAAATTAATATTAAAAAGATCTTTTTCACCAAGATGGTTCGAAAGGATTAATAAGCCATTCACCTTACAAGTAAAGATAGCTAAAGGATTTATATCAAAACCAAATACATTTTGGACTGCTTTGATTATAGATTCATGATCTTTATCAGATGATAAAATTAATTTAAGCACTTCAATAATAAAGATTCCTGATCCACAAGAAGGATCCAAAACTCTATCGCCAAATTCATACGAATCGATGACCATTTTTCCTGCTAACTCAGAGCCCGTGTAATATTCTCCCCTTAAATGACGAGTTTTAGATGAAAAAATCTGCTGATAGAGCTGATTAAACAAATCTTCTTCCTTAAATTCTATGTCCATTGATAAATCCAAAACTTTTAGGATATTTTGATACCTTATTTGAGCCCAATTAAAAATCTTGCCCTCCTCACTAAAGTATGAATCTAAATCTAAAAATTTTTGCTCTAACTTGTAAGCTAATAAAAATTTGAGTAAAAGAAAATAATATGTATGCTTTAAAAAGAGTTCTTTTGAGATAATATTCCCATAGATTGGCTTAAAAATGGATTTCCAAGCGTTAAATGCTTTGATATACTCTTTATTTGTATTATTAACATTTTGAGAAAGTAGTTTCGTAAGAGCTTTATAATTCTTTGTGCCTAATCCAAATTCTAAAGCAATTTGACTCTTTTTATCCGCTTTTTCATTACCTGACATATTTCATTCATTTTAACCTTGAAATTTCTCGTTAGATTATTTAAAACATAGAGGGTTCTTAACTTACGATTAAATTATGTTCGCATGAATGAGGGGAGCATTAAAGAGAAAATTTCTGCAATTTTTCGTAATTTAGAAGCCTCCCGAATGATGGTTACAATTAGAATTGATTTTTCAAGTTCTTCCTTATCTAGAGATCCTCCCGCATAAATTGCTTCTTCTGAATTAAAAGCTAGTAGATACCGAACATTGGGGTTATTAATTATCTTTATTCCTGGAATTAACTTTAACTCATCATATACTTGTTGATATTGTTTTGAGAGATTTCCTCTGTCATTCATTATTAATAAAATTGGTATTCCTTTCTTGGACAAGTTTTTTAATTCTGTAGAAAAGAATTTATCTACTTTTGGAGTAACTATATTAAGCTGTTTTTTCGTAGTGTTGAATAGTTCAATAAGTTGATTATTTAATACGTTCTTTTTTTCAGGTCCTCCAGACGATTCAAATTTCACCATTCCCACGAGAGATAGGACTTTATTTTCTAAATCTTTGACTTGTTCCTTTAACCTTTGATTTTCAACTCTAAGTTCAATGAGTCTCTCAGACATAAATTTTCCTTCTAATTATTATTTTTAATAGATATTATATCATAGAGAGAATATTTTAATTTATTTTTTTCCAAGGTTTCCCATAAAGAATGAAGCTAGAGATAGATTTTGAATTTTGGATTGTTATGTGTTTACTTCCCTCAGCATCATCTAAACTTTTTAAATCTTGCTCAATTAATCTCTCTAATCTATTTACCATGCATTCTTGGCGAGCTTTTAGAAGCGATATTCCTTGACTTAGCTCATTGAGAAAATGAATATAGAAATTAGAAGTAATTGTTTGAGTTTCATCATCAAAGATCGGAATCACTTTTGCTAAAACTCCACAAGTTAAATTTAAATCAAAATTCTTCATAATTTCTCCAAAAGCTCTCATTGCATTAGCTAATCTTTCTCCTTTAGTATCAAATAATTGAGTATTAAAGAAAATCAAGGGTTTACGTAATCTATTTATTGATTTGAACAACTTATTTATATCATAAAAAGTGATTAATTCATTATCATTTGTCAAGAAATAGCTATGGAAAGGATTTAGTTCAGAGTAAAAAACATTTCCTACAAAATGTATTATTGAATAATCTCCACTTCTTAGAGAAGATAATATTTTTTCGCGAGTTGCATCTATTCCAACTAATACCGAAATCTCACCAATTTCATCCCTATTATTAAATAAATTAAGAATGTAGCTCAGTTCTTCTTGCCCATTTGGAAAGCTAAAAAGTAATTCTTTCTTTTTCAGTTGTTCATTCCATACTAAAGGATTTGAAGAATTAGTACTTTCAATTATTAAAACCTTATATTTTTTCTCATTATTAATTGATTCTAATCTCTCTCTCTTCTCAAAAGAAATACCTTCTAATGGAGGTTCTCCTATTATATACCCAATTGAATATTTTAATAAGAAAAAATTATTATCAAATATTAATTCAAATGGGATCGTCATTTGGTCAAGAATGAAATATATTTCAGGAATCTGGCCCAAAGATTGAACTTTAAATTGCTTAAATAAAGTTCTAATGGACTTGTTTAAGAATAAATACATTAATTTTCCTAAATCTGTTATTGAAAAGTCAAATCTTGATTCTTTAATTTCAGAGTAAATACTATTAAATATTTCAAATAATTGTGCATCATTCCAATATTCACTAAAAATTTGACCCTCAACAATTTCATCCTTAGTAAAAATAAAGTGATATGAAATTAATCCATGTGAGTCAATTCTAAATATCATTTGCTTTATATCAAGAGGTTCAATTAAAGATTTAGGAATGTTATCTTCATCATCAAAAAACTTAACATCATTAACGAGAGATTTCACATCATTGAGCAATATATCTAGATCTGGAAGAACAGATTGAATCTGCTTATCTAAATATGGTAGCAATTTTATAGCTAATTCAATATCGTTCTCTTCGAAAAGGGCGCGATGGAACATCATTCGCCAAAAATCTCTTTGATCCAGTGAAAAAAATCTTGATTTAAATTGCCACAAAATATCACTTGTATAGAAATAATGAAAGATTTGAGGATTAGTCTGTGGAATTTTAAGATAGTTGTTTAACTTCTCTAATGATTGTAAGAGAAAACGTTTTTCGTTCATAATAACGAACTTTTTGGAGGCTTCAAGCCAAAGCTCTATTAAAACATTATCATATCCTAAATCAGACTGAGATAAAAATAAATCTTCTAAATAATCATAAATTGCAAAAGCTAACTCGAATCGATTACGTTTTACAGCAAAATCAATAAATTTGCGAATGTAGGTGATGGCTTCTCCAAAAGAAGCAAATCTATTTAATTTTGAAAAAATATTTTTAATTATGAGTATAATCCAAGAATCCTCAGCAATATTGTTTAAATAATATATTAATTCGCTGAGTTCGTCAATATAAGATTGATAATTTCTATCATTAAATTGAATTTTGGCAACGTTGCTCAAATTAGTTTTCAAATAGCTAGGAATTCGATTCACTAGAGTTTTTGATATGTATTTTACAAACTCATCTGAATCTTCCATGAGATTAAATTCTAGATTGGTATTTTCTAAAAGCACGTAAAGGAACAATGCTCTCTTTCCCGGTTCTATTTTAAATATAGTGCGACCGATTAATTCCATGCTTAAATGGAAAAAATCTTGTGGAAAAACTGATTTTCTTAAATATGTGAGAAGAATTTGTAACTCGATAAGTTTTTGATCTTCATTTTTCTCTTTTACCTTGAAACAAAACGAATTTATGAAGCTTGTAATTCCAGAAAGTGATAACTCATCCATTTTTATGAAGTCTTTTAAGAGTTTGGTGAAGAAATTATTCAATAAGTAAAAATCATCCACTTTTATTAGAAAGGAATAAAATCTCTTGTAAGCGTCAATGTATTTAATAAGATCCACATCATTCTCTCTTATTTCTTTGGATAGAGAATTTACATACATCCACCATGAATTTGCAAGGACCATAATGAGTTGATGCTTTTTTTGAATGTCGATCCAATCACTCTTTTCAATTTTAAAATAAAGATCCGTTAGCAAACGATCACCCCAATGATGATTTGCAGCGAATAACAACTTACGTCCTTGGATAATTCCCTCTTGGAAGGCTTTTAAAAATTTTTTCCTTGTTGCTAAACTCACTGCCATTTTTCTCAATTTATTATTCATTCAATATTGATTTCTCTTTCAGAAGAGAAAATCCAGCCTCTTTCCAACTTTCCAGAAGAATATAAAATCGATGCACCTATCCATCCCATGTTTTCTCTTCCAGATGCTGCAATCACTTCAATTTTAGGTTTTAACATATCAGAGAAAAAAGACGCTATTTCATCTTTTAAGCGTTTCTGTAAACCATGAATCAAGCTTGTACCCCCAGCTAAGATAATATTTGAAAGTAAAGCTTCCCAATTTTCTCTTTCCCAAATTTTAATAACATTCGCAATTGCATTTGCTAAACTTACATAATCCATATGAATAATTTTTGGATCAAACAATGGTTCTGAAAGTAAAATCCTTTCTTTGTTTATCTTGAGCTTATTACCATCTGGTAGATCAATAATTCTGTCATACTTAGTGAATCCTTCTTTAACTCTTTTCACTTCTTCCTCTGGATTTAAGACACATAAAGATAATTTATCTTTTATTTCTTTAGCAATGATTTCATCAAGATAAATTGATTCATCTACTCCTTTTTTACTCAACAATAATTTTAATAGATAACCAGTTAAGTCTTTACCAGAGATGGGAAAAATATCTTTCGCCATAATGTTTGTAAAACCATGAAATATTGTAGTAATGGAGGTGTGTGATTCTCCTAAATTAATAACTACTCCACTAGACTTTTGCAAGGTGGCTAAAATAGCCTGGCTTTCAGACAGAAACAATAAAGCGGGAAAATTAAAATGGTTTAAAAAAACGTCTTTGTATTTTTCCTTCTCTAATTCAGAGATGTAAAAAGGTGTTAAAATTATTATAGGTTGTTTGAATCGAAACTCATCTGAAATCTCGAGGCTATAATAGTATTCATTGAAAAATTTTATTAACATTTTGTAATTTTGCTCTTTAACGAATTCATGAATCTTTAAAATATTTTGGTACCTTGCAGCTTCGTGTCCAACGAGTTGTTTTAAGGTGATATTGTTAAGAAAAATTTCTTCTAATCCTGCTATTTCATCTGAAGTAAATAAAAAATCCATCGGCTCAACAAAGATACTGGGAGCAATAATATCAGGAAAATCATCCCCTGCCCATCCCATTCGGAAGTAATTACTTCCGATATCGAGTATTAATGGTCTGTCTTGTTCTTTGATTGAAGATGACATAATTTATATATAAAAAGTCTGTTAAGATCATTCAAAATCTCTATGAAATCAAGTTATAGAAATGAATATATTCATCAGTTAATTTTTTTAATTGGTATTCTTTAACTTGTAATTCTAGTAAACCTAAAACTTTCTTGAATTCGCTTGACATTAACTGAACGTCCACTCCAGCTATTTTTTCCACTTCTTGACGCTTTATTTTAAATTGTTCTAAAGATTCTTGGATTTTTGAGTGCATGTTATTGATGGACCCAACCAGATCCTCTGTATTTTTCTTAGTTATTTTCCTCATCTTTCTTAATATTGTAAGAATTGATGAAACGGAATTTTCCCATTTATCATAACGATCTGTATAGCCCTCATACATGCTTTCAAAAAATTCATTGAGTTTTACATAAATATTATCTTTTTTCGAGAATGATGGTTTTTTCACCGTAGTTGGTACGGATTGCTCAACACTTTTCTCTGGTGACGGAATACTGTCTTCAACTTTTGTTTCTTCAGCAGATTTAGAAACTTTTATTTCTTTCTTTACTTCCTCGCTGGGAGGTACAGTAGTATCTTTCGTTCTCTTTGTTATAGGAACATCTTCTAACACATAAGCTTCTGCGATTTTTTTCTTCGATTCATGGGATAATTGAGGGGCTTTTCTCTCTGATCCCATTTTTGGGGCTATAAAATCGTCTTCATCTATGAAGGTTTTAAGCAGACCTTTTAAATCGGTTTCAGTTTTTTTTGACGACTTTAAGGCACTATCTAAGGAATAAGAAGCTACAGCATCCTCACTTTCCTCTTTCTTTTTCTTTTTAGCCACCTATACCACTTCAGCGTCTTTCAATTTTATTCTAGGGGGAGTATCTCAACCTTTAAGGCTCCTCCCTTTTCAATCAAGCTCCTTCTTAAATCTTCTAAATCTTCTGGTTTTTCTGAAATTACGGTCCATATGGCTGATTTGTCTTTCTCTACGATTACAGCTTCACTATACATCATGCTAAGACCAAAAGTCCCAAATAATGTTGCTAGTTTTGCTAAGGCTCCTGGTGCATCAGACATCGTAACACGTAATTTGATGGGATGTTTTTCCCCCGATAGCCCAATTGGAGTAATTCTTATTTCTTTTACTTCTGAATCACTTATCATCATTAATTGAGAATCTGTCGTAATCCCAAGAGCATTTCGGGCTTCTTTCGGGATGACAATACGACCTCTCTCGTCAATAGTTATTATCTTCTTTATTCTCATAATAATCCCGCCATTTAACGAGTTATTTATTACTCAAATCTTTTTCTTACATTTCTAATTAAATTATAAATATAAAAATATTACTTAACAATGTATTTAGTTATAAAAATTGAGACTATTGATAAAAATTTGTTTGAAGGATTATCCAATGCTTGTATCTTTTCATTTTTCTGTATCACATTATTCATTTTGTGATTCGATAAAAAATTCTCCTTCTTGAATCATCCTTGAAAAAGGCGTTTTAGGTTGGCAACCACCAATCCTGACAATAATCTTTCCATCTTTTATAACTTTTTTTCCTTGTATATCTATGATTGAATAGGAATTTTCATCTAAAGTAAATTTAATTGTCTTTTTTTGATTTGGAGTTAACTTTATCCTCTGAAATCCTTTTAACTGGTGAATCGGTACGCGAAAATCTACGTCAGGATACTTTAGATAAAGTTGTACTACTTCCTCACCCTTTAGGTCTCCAACATTTTTTACATCTACAGAAATTGTTACTTTTTCTCCCGGTCTGATTTTATTTGGTGTGATTTTCATTGAATCGTATGTAAAACGAGTGTAGCTTAAACCAAACCCAAATGGATATAAAACATTCCCTTTAAAATACCTATACGTCCTTCCTTCCATGCTATAGTTACGAACATCTGGAAGTTGACTAATAGAATTATACAATGTAATTGGTAACCGCCCTGCTGGATTATAATCTCCAAAGATCACATCAGCAACAGCCTTTCCTCCTTCCTCTCCAGGATACCAAGCATATAAAATTGATGGGATGTTTTTTTTAGCAAAAGAGAAAGATAATGCGCTCCCTCCCGTCAAAATGAGAATAATTGGCTTTTTTAAGTGGTATAGCTCTTTCAATAAGTCTTCTTGACTCCCTGGTAGTTTAATATCAAGCCGATCTCCCTGCAAATCTGATTCTACGGCTTCACCTTGCTCACCTTCGAGGCGAGGAGATATGCCTAATACTAAGATTATAACGTCCGACTTTTTCCCATTTTCAATGGCCTCTTGAAATCCTTCCCTTGACTCTTGCTTGAGAGGACAACCAAGATTATAGGTTACAGATATTTTTTCTGAAACCTTCTCCCTTATTCCTTGGAGAATAGTAGTGTATTTAGAAGGTTTTCCATTGTAATTACCCAAGAGCACATCTAAATTGTCGGCAGTTGGACCAATAACGGCAATACTCTTAATGTCTTGACTTAATGGAAGGATGTTTGTTTCATTTTTTAAAAGAACGATTGTTTTTCTTGCTGCCTCCAAAGCCAAGGATCTATTTTCTTCACAGTCATTCACCGCATATGGAATACTAGCATAAGGTACTAGTTCTGGTGGATCGAACATTCCAAGCAAAAACCTAGCTCTAAATAATCGGCTCACAGTTTCATCTATCACTTTTTCTTTTAGAAACCCCTCCTCAATAGCATGTTGGATCCATTCCCACCTAATCTTTTTCCTCATTTTTGTCCTGATTCCAATGCAACAAAAAAGATCACATCCCGCATTTAATGCCATTGCAGCGGCTTCAGCACCAGTTCCAACCACCTTGTGCCCGTTAAAAATATCCATTATTGCCCCACAATCTGATACCACATGTCCCTTGAACTTCCAGTCATTCCGTAAAATTTCATTAAGTAAGAAATTACTTGCACAACAAGGTTCTCCATTAACTCGATTATATGCTCCCATAATTGCTTCAGCTTTTCCTTGCTTAATGCAAGCTTCAAAAGCGGGCAAATAAGTTTCGTAAAGATCTTTTTTACTTACTATAGCATTAAACTCATGTCGTTCAGATTCTAATCCACTATAAGCTACATAATGCTTTGGAGTAGCAACCAATTTCAAGTATTTAGGATCAGTTCCCTGCAATCCTTTTATAAATGTGACTCCCATTTGAGAAGTTAAATAAGGATCTTCTCCATATGTCTCTTGTCCTCTACCCCATCTAGGATCTCTGAAAATATTGACGTTGGGAGACCAAAAAGTTAAACCTTGAAAGATTTTTCTTTGATTATTTCTCACTGCTTCATGGTGCTTGGCTCTTCCCTCGTCTGATATCGCGCTTGCTACATCGTACATCAAATCCAAATCAAAAGACGCAGCTAATCCAATGGCTTGGGGAAACACAGTTGCGATACCAGAGAAACCAACTCCATGAAGAGCCTCACTCCACCAATTATATTTCGGTATGTGTAATCTCTCAATTCCTACGGCATCATTTAACAACTGAGAAATTTTTTCTTCAAGCGTTAATCTTGAAACGAGGTCATCAATTCTTTCTTCTAATGATTTCGAGGGATCCAAGTATAGAGGTTTCTCTTTCATAATAGATCAACTATAACTTTTAATTTTGAAGATTATATCAATCTATCCTAAATTACACTTTTGTTTTTAGATTTTTGTTTGGAAAATTAGAAAAGGAACACATCGGTAATTATTAAGCTCAATAGCCAAAATTATAATTTGTCATCATCACTTTTTGGATATAAAAAAGTAAATCTAACTAAATTTTAAAAAAAGTAAAAAAATAGAATTAAAGCTGAGATCCACAATTATCACAATACGTAGCATTTTCATCGTTGAGAGTTCCACAGTTTCGGCACTTGATCCGTATGTTTGATTCGGAATGTACTGTTATATCAATCCCTCCCCCTTCTTTTACTCCTCTTGTTATTGATTCACTTACAGAGCTTATTGCAGGGCCCGTCTCATCCGCAATGTACTTAGAGACCCTTCCGATAAATCCGAACCTCAATACTCCTGCACCAATAATGACGAGGAACATACCTGGTACTAAACTGCCAAAAGCTTGAGTGCTAAGAGCGGAATTTTCTTCAAACGATAATGAAAAGAAGTCTGATTGAAGTTGAAGAAAGGAACTGAACCCAACAATAACCAATGGAATTCCAATAATTAACAAGATAAAACCAATAATTATTAGTAAAGCCCTCCCTTTTTCGTGTGTAGCCATGAGTATTACATAGAAAACCTCACTATTTAAAATCTTCGATACTCATTTTTTTTAAATAAGAAAAAGTTACAATCTTTTATTTCAGTTAATAAAATTTGAAGAGAAAAAGAAGAATTTAAACTACAATTCATGTTTATGAGCTTTCATCTTGACGGTCAAATCGCGAGCTCGCTTTGAGTACCAAACTAATAATTCACCCGCATCAGCAGGTTCGAAATATTCGCCGCCACATAGCGAAGCCGCTCGACTCATCATTTCTCGATCCGGATTGCCTAAACCAACAATGTACAAGATGACGTTTTCCATCCCTGAAAACTGTTTTATACTCCTTAAGAATGCGTCTGGGTCGGTAGGTACCCCATCGGTTAGGAGTACCACCATTGTGGGCTGGCTTTGCCCCCCTTGACTCATTCTTTCAAATTCTTGAAGTACCAAATAGGCCTTTTCCATCGCGCTTGCCATATTGGTAGCTTGACCGTAAGCATTGCCGATTCTATCAACAATTAATCTTGCGGCTTCCTCCAATACTCCTTTCTTACCACTGGCAGAATCCATGTAAAATCCATCACCAAAAGGCAAAATCTGGCCCTCGTCAGCAAAACGAATGACGCTAACTTTCTCACCAAATCCTCTTCCAACCTTTTCGCTTAAGAAAAGGACTGCAGCGAATGCAGCAGCAATTCTTCTTGGAATATTGATATTGGGCTTAAAATTCTTCAAAAATTCCTGAATCTCTCGTGATTCCATTGCTGCTTTAATCCCCTCAATAGCAGGAGCTATATTCGTAACGAGCACGTCTCTTGCCATCATGGAACGGCTGATATCAATAATAAGAATTGCATTGAAGGGGACTAAACCAGTAGGAGTTAAATTAATGGCTGTATTGGCAGTCACCTGAGCTAATATATCTCCCGTGAGATCCGGAGTGGTTGACAAGATAGAGCAACCAATATTGACGGCACTCCATCTTAATTTAATACCCTTGAAAATGACGTAATTGGAAAGCCATCCTTTCAATGATTCAACATTTTGACGTGCGGTAGAAATGATCTCCCACATATTCTCACCAGAGATCGGAGAAATCCCCAAGGATATGTTTTGTAAAGGAATAATTGGTCGATTATTTTTATAAACCTTTACTTCGAAACTACCGATTCCCGATGCTTCTAGAATTTCACTGTCTATTACTATGGTATTATCAGGAATTTCTTCTAGCAAATCTACTTTTCCAGCTCCGATGGCACCCGTTAATTCATCCTCAAATGCTAAAATATCATTTTGATTGACTGAGAGTGAATATTGAGTTCTTGGACTCACTAGACAATATCCCATCAAGTTAGGTTGGGACTGGACTTCTAACATTAATTCTGAAACTTTTTGTATTGGGGGTTCGGTAGAATAAACCAGGATTTGCTGAGATTGTATGTTCGTGTCTTCTTTTGTATCTCTACTCATCCTAATTTCGGAAGCATTGATCATTGCTTCATCAATCCTTGCAGATCCAACTGCTCTTGTTAATGGATCTTCCCAAGCGACAAGCATGCCCTTAACAAGGCCGAGTTGTTGTATAATAGAACTGTTTAACTGAATTCTACCCCCTTCTATATTATCACTAACGACGGGTGTTAGCACCAAACCTCCTTTTTGACCTTGAAGAGTAAACACATCTATTTGATTTGAATAAGATACTTCTGGTTGTGATGAAGTAGCAGGAGGAATTGTACCAGGTTGAGAAGGAACTGATTGCGGTGGAGGGGGAACTCCCATAGTAGGGGTTGGGGTTGGTTTAATTCCGGGTGGTGGAGGTGCAAATGATGGTTGTGGAGTGGGAGCGGGTTGTGGTGATGGTTTAGGAACTGGTTGTGGAATTTGTACTGGTTTTGACGGATTCTGCTGTTTTGTTACTGGCGGAGTGGGGGTAGATGGTTGAGATACTGGTCTTGGAACTGGAGAAATGGTTGTTTGAGGTGGTTTGGAAGGAATTGGAGCCGTCGTAGGCTGTGGGACAGGTCGAGACGAATCCATTTGTGGTGGAGGTGAGGGTAAGGGAGTAAATGAGGAACCCCTTTGGGATTCTTGAGGTTTTGGAGAAGGAACCTTAGGGATCTGAAGCTTAGGTGCAGCTAATCCTGCGCTACCGGCTGGGCGTAATATTAATTCCACACCAGTAAATTGAAGAGTATCGATAATATTTTTTGAAATTTGAGCAGCAAAATCTAAAACCATGTTTGAAATTTCAACTTTTCCAGAAGTTTTCATTCCATTATCTGGATTCTCAATCTCAATGCTTGATCCATTAGAAATTCCTAGTTTTTCTGCATTTTCTTGGCAAATTACTACTTTATCATTGGATTCCTCGTTGATGTCAACAAATATTTTTATTTCACTCATCTTACATCATTTCTTTATTTTATCGCTTTTTCAAAATAATATAATACTAATGGGTTTATATTAATAATTTGTTTTTTTAAAATCAATTTTTAATAATTTAAAAAATAAAATCTTAATCCATAAGTGTTTAAAATTTTTCACGGATACCGTTTTGCAATTTCTGAAGCGTAATATCGAAATACGGTTACGATCTTTCCCAAATCTCCTATTTTCCGGCTCGCTCCCATAAGAAAAAACCTTCCAGCAGCACTGAGAATGATGAATGCATCATCTCCTCTTAACACCACTTCTAGAAGATTAGTATATCCTAAGGATTCAATTGAATCATGACCACTTTGCATCACAACAGCTGAAAGACTCGAAAATAGATCTGGGTCAACATTATAATCCGGGATGCAAGAAAATGCTAATCTTAACCCGTCACGAGTTACTAAAGCTAATGCTTCTAATTCTGTATGCTCTGTGATATTCCCGAGGAATTTTGATAAATTATGTGCTTCTTCTGGAGTTAGATTGCTCATGTGCGCACTCGTTCGTTGGTAATTGATTTTTTAAATTTCATTTTATTAATTAATATAATTATATACTACGAACTTAAAAATTTATATTTAAACGAAATATAGGCTCTAATATTTAAAACAGATGATAATAAAATAAGAAGATTATATATTTGAAACTACTTAGCCTTCAAGTTGACTTTTAATTTGATCCTTCAATATTTCTTTTTTTGACTTGTATTCTACTTTAGCATCAGTTGGGCCTCCAATCCTTTTAAGAAATTCAATGGCTAAAATTTTACCATTTTCTGAAAGAATTCGTGGCGAATAATCTTCAGCAAAGAATACACCTTCGGGAATGTTTCCGACTTTTGAAATTTCCTTAGTTGTCTCCCTTTTTCCAAGGAATGTTTGGACCTTTTCGACAACTGAATATGCGTGATTACCTATTATGATAATCTCTCGTTCAAATCCATCGGGGATCTTAATTTCTTCTAGTTTTTGCATTATTTGCTCAAAATTGGCATGTGTTTCATCTGACATTATTGAAGGCATTGATTCCGGCCCTCTATATAATGGACCACTATTTTGAGCGGTTCTTTGTTTACTTCCTGCTATATTCATACCCTCTGCGGGTTCTGGTATGCCAAAAGGGTCTTTTTCTCTTAAAGGATGGATGGATGGGGGCGCTCCCTTAGCTGCACTCTCTTCAGCTTTAATTTCTTTTGCAATACCACTTTCTGTTTTTCCACCGATAATCTGAATAAAATCAGGATCCTCTTCACCTTCATCTTGGGGAACTACGGCATAGTGCATTCCAACTTGTCCGCGAATCTCTTGACTTCTCTTAGCACCGATAAATTTTGACCTCACATTACTAGCTATTCCTTTCCATAAAAAAACTTTTCTGATATCATCAGCGACTAAAACATAACAATCCTCGGTATTTAAAATATCTTTAATTGGTCCCTCCGTAGTTATTTCCGTAGTAGTACCGTCGGGATTAATTTTAAAAACTTGTGTACCCATCTATTCTCTCAACCACTCAATTTTCACTGTTATAATAAAGAAGATAATTTTATATTAGAGTAATAGGTTTAGTGTTAATAAATTTTTTTTAAAAGAAAATAGTTGGATGAAATAACCAAACTAATTCCTAGTGATTTTTTTTATAAACTTAAAGTCCTTTGGAAACTAATTTATTTTTTATTTTTGGATATCCAAGATGCATTTATTAAGATTATGGATCATATCCATCGTAGTAAATCGTGTTCCTACATTTTCAAGGCAATATTGCCCCAGATATCCGTTGAGAAATGCCGCTGAACAGGCGGATTTAAAAGCAGGATTTCCTGTAGTTAAAAAAGAAGCACATAATCCTGCTAAAACATCCCCCGTGCCTCCAATAGACATCTCTGGACAACCAGTTTTATTTATTTTAAGAGACTTTCCATCACTGATATAATCATAGGGACCTTTTACTAATAATATTGAGTTGATTTCACCAGCAAAATTATGAATTGAGTTTCCACGTTTCTCAATTTCATCAAAATTGTACAATTCAAAATCCTTGATAATTTTCAATTCACCCACATGAGGAGTCAGAATAACCTCTTTTCCTTTAATTAAATCCAAGTGATTTTTCACTAACTTCAAGGCATCAGCATCAAGCACCAAATTTTTTTGGTTTGTTTTTAACTTTTGTAACACTTTAACGAATAATTCCTCGGTTTCCTCTTCTTGCCCCATTCCAGGACCAATTAAAATCGAATCTGACCAATCAATTAACCATGATATTTCTTCGAAAGCCTTGATATTAAGCCAATCTCCCTTACAAGTTCTCACAATCATGTTAGGGGAATAGGATCTTATGACATCCCCCACCACAGATGGAGTATAAGTTATTACTAAATCACATCCAAAGTTAATTGCAGTCATTGCAGCATAAGCTGGTGCCCCTGAGTAATTTTTTGAGCCTCCAATGATTAAAAGTTTACCAAATTCGCCTTTGTGGGAATCTGTCTTTCTTTTTTTCAGTGTTGGAAGTAAATCGCCTTTGCCTACAAAAATGCTTGCTTCTAATGGGATTCCTATTGGTTTCACTAATAATTCCTTAATGTATTCTGTCTTAGATTTCAATCCATATTTAGATCTATGAAAAGTAATAACTAAATCTGCCTTAACAGCTTTATCAACAACTTTTCCTGTATTGGGATTCATTCCAGAAGGAAGATCTACCGAAACAACTTTCACATTTTTATTTGTGGTTTCTTTTAATTTATTTATAACCTCAATACAAGTCGATATCGGTTCTCGAAGTTTTCCCTCAATTCCAGTACCAAGCAAGGCATCAATAATGATCAATTTTTCATCCACTTTTTCATTATCGATGTAAACTTGAGTAAGCTCCTTTGAATCTTTTATAACTTTAGTATCAACAAGGTAACTTAATGAGGCTAATATATCCCAATTGTGAAGTGCTTCTTTGGTACTTATCTTCGTGGGCATTCCAAGTAAAAAAACGGAAGTCGGAATATTAAAAGATGCTAAATGTCTAGCTATGACAAATCCGTCTCCTCCATTATTTCCTCTCCCACAAAAAATTAGGACTCTTGAGTCTTTATTTAGCTCAAATTGACTTTTTATATGATTAGAAAATGAATATCCAGCACACTCCATTAATTGTAACTTTGAAATTCCCAACCACTCTGAATTATTATCTAAAATTGATAATTCTTCAGAGGAAATTTTATCAGATATGAATCGCTCCATGACATACTAGTTTAAGTTAATTAAATAAAAAAGGATAACTAGTAATAATTTTAATAACATCAATCCAAAATATAACCTATGGAACGGCATCAAAATAAAGTTGCATTAGTGACTGGTAGTACACACGGGATTGGAAAAGCAATTATCTTAGAATTGGCAAAAATAGATTTTTCGGTCGTTATTAATGGAGCCTCGACAAACAAATTAGCAAATGAATACATTGCATCGCTTGAATCTATCTTTGGAGAAAAAATTGAAGAGAGAATACTATTTATTCAAGCTGATATTAGTAAAAAGGAAGATCGCACCCGACTTTTAGAAGAAATCCAGTATAAGTTCAATAGAATTGATGTTCTTGTTAATAACGCTGGTGTAGCACCGGAACTTCGACAAGACATCTTAATATCTTCAGAAACATCTTATGATCACGTGATGACCATAAATTTAAAAGGCCCTTTCTTTTTGACTAAAGATGTTGCTAATTGGATGATAGATTTAAAGAATGAAATAAATGAATATCAACCTTACATCATCAATATATCTTCTATTAATAGATATACTTCTGCAACTTCACGTGGTGAGTATTGTATTTCTAAAGCTGGAGTCTCAATGATAACAAAACTGTTTGCTGATAGATTATCTGAGTATAACATTCCGGTTTTTGAAATTTCTCCAGGAATCATTGATACACCAATGACGCAAACGGTACACGACAAATATGAAAAATTAATTAACGAGGGATTAACACCCATTAAGAGATGGGGGAAACCGATTGACGTGGCCAAACCAGTAGTCGCAATAGTAAAGGGTTTGATCCCATTTGCTACTGGGTGCGTAATAGACATCGATGGAGGTTTTCACTTACATCGTCTTTAAAGGAGGAGCAGGGATGATGGAAAATGAATTTGAAGAATTTAATACTATAATCATTGGCTCAGGAGCAGCGGGGTTAAATTGTGCATTACATTTGGTTATGGAAGGATTGTCTCCTGAAAAAATTGCAATTGTAACTGATCAACTGGGAGGAGGTACTTCATTCAATACTGGTTCTGATAAACAAACCTATTATAAACTCTCGACAATCGGAGAAAATTTAGATTCTCCTTATTTAATGGCGAAAGACTTTTTTCAAGGTGGAGCGATGCATGGGGATATAGCTTTAATTGAAGCAACAAATTCCGTGAGAGAATTTTTTCATTTAGTTAACCTGGGAGTGCAATTCCCTCATGATAAATACGGTGCTTATGTAGGATATAAAACTGATAATGATCCTCGACAAAGAGCAACTTCCGTTGGGCCATTAACTTCTCAAGAAATGGGAAATTGTCTTTTAAAGGAAGTAAAACAGAATCAAATTCAAATCTATGATCAACATTATGCTCTCAAGTTGATAATTGACAAATCAAAAACACCGAATGATGTAATGGGTGTCATTTGTTTTAAAAAAGATCAACGATGCAATTCACTTTCGGATTTTAAGAAAAGTTTAAGATTTTTTAAGGCTCGTAATGTTATTCTTGCTACTGGAGGACCTGCTATCTTATATAAACATTCTGTCTATCCCCCATCTCAAACTGGTACAACGCTATTGGCAATTGAAGCGGGTTGTAAGTTTCAAAACCTAACAGAATCACAATTTGGATTAGCTTCTTTAAAGTTCCGATGGAATCTATCTGGATCATATCAACAAGTTATTCCAAGGTATTTCTCAATTGATGAATCGGGGCAAGAAGTAGAATTTTTGACTAAAATTTTTCCGTCTTTTAAAAAACTCTCCAATGCTATTTTTCTTAAAGGATATCAATGGCCGTTCAACGCATCCCAAATAAAGGATTGGGGTTCTTCCTTAATAGATTTATCCGTTTATTATCAGCAAAACATTCTAAATAGAAAAATATTTTTAGATTTTAGACGCAATCCCAAAGATTTCAATTTCGATGAACTATCAAATGAATCAAGAATCTATTTAGAAAACTGTAATGCTATTAAAGGCACGCCTTTTGAACGGCTTAAGATTATGAATGAGGATGCAATAAAACTTTATCAAAAAAATGAGATAGATCTCTCAATCGAACCAATTGAAATAGGAGTTTGTAATCAGCACCTTAATGGGGGGATAATTGGAGATATCTGGTGGGAGACGAATATTAACCATCTTTTCGCGATAGGAGAGATTAATGGTTCACATGGAATTCACAGGCCAGGAGGAGCTGCATTAAACTCTGGACAAGTGGGAGGCTTAAGAGCAGCTCAAAAAATTGCGAGAAATAAAAATTATGAGATGTCGATTGATGATGCAACATTTAAATATAACGCTAAAGTTGGCACGCAAATATTAATATCTGAAGTTAAAAAAGCTTTAGAAAACAAGAAAAAAATTTTAAAACCCAACTCAATCTTGAAAAGTCTTCAAGAAACAATGAATAAATTCGGTTCAATTATAAGACCTTACAAGTCTCTTAATGAAAATATAGAAAACATTCAATCTCTTATTCCCAAATATCATGAGACAGTTTCCATTGTTACTAATGAGGACTTTTTAGAATATTTTCAAGTGAAAGATGCTCTTCTTACCCATTTTGTTTTTTTAAAAGCTATTGAGGATTATCACAACCAAGGAGGGGAAAGTAGAGGTTCATTTCTGATACTAAGAGAAAATTTACGAGAAGGCGAGAATATTATAATTCCTCCAAAACCTCTTGATAAATTTGAATTTATTTCGAACGAGAATCATCTAAAAAAGAAAATCCAGACCCTCCAATTGATGAATGATAAAATAAATGTCAATTGGATTGACACTCGACCTATTCCCAAGAATATAACATGGTTTGAAAACGTTTGGCAAGACTTTAAGAACAAGAAAATTTATGATTAAGTTGTTCCCTTATATAAAGGATCTCGAATTGCACAACCCATATTTTTACCTTCTCTCATGAGTTGCGAGCATTTAGAACAAGCAATACAAGATTGTTTTTTATCGATAATCCCATTTTGAAAGATCTGTTTTGGAAAGTTAGGGTTTGCTATTGCCATCCTTCCAAATCCACAAAGATCGGCAAAGCTTTCTTTAATTGCTCCAGCAGCTAAATAACCCGCAAATTGTCTCAAATATGAATAGCCAGATCCAATTATTACCAGATCTTCAGGCAAATTTTGCTTCAATTGATGGCATAGATCAATTAAGCGTTTAACTCCTAATAATGGATGCTCAGTTGATTTTTCTCCTCCTTTTACAGGAATATCAAATGGCCGAGTGATTTGGGGTATAAAGTGAGGATTTCCAGCAGTAATGTTTATTAAACGCAATCCTAAGGCATAAAGTTTTCGAATAATTTCCAATGGTTCACTAAGATCTGGAATTGGCATTTCATCATCAAAAGATGAACTTACTCCAAACCCTAAAGGAAAAGGATTTCCATCATATGCTCCAAATCGAGTTGTTAAGATAAAATTATCTGAGGAATTAACTTTTTTTTTTAGTTTGGAGAAAATATTAACTAAAAATCGAGATCTATTTTCTAAAGATTCCCCCCCATAAATAGAATCTGAACGCGTCCTAGCTGCCAATAGCTCACTAATAAGGTAACCATGACAAGCTTTGATATCAACCGCATCAAAACCTGCTTCTTTAGCTAGGAGAACCTTTTTTATCCATATATCCTCGAGAAGCTTTAACTCAGTATCAGTTATGATTTTTCCAACCTTTTGGTTAACTTTAAGAGCATCATCTAATTCCTTAAATTCAAAAACTCTTATTGGATATTTTTCG
Source organism: uncultured archaeon (assembly GCA_964632315.1). GTDB lineage: Archaea > Asgardarchaeota > Lokiarchaeia > Sigyniarchaeales > SOKP01 > SOKP01. The sequence goes on along the minus strand of CAZWEM010000006.1, from coordinate 59,094 downwards.
CCTTCTTTTGTCGAGTATCTACCCGAGTGATTCAATTGAAGAACAACCATGCATTCTTTTTTAAACCCTAACTTTTTTAATGTAGTATTGCATTGTTCCTTCGTTTTACTTACTAAATTTCGGAAACTATCCACGTTAGCTTCAGATAATAACAATTGATGATTATTTGAACGGCTTTCCTTGGTGATAGCAGTAGCTTCAAACCAAATTAAACCCGCTCCTCCTTCGGCATAACGCAAATACCGACGAAAAGTGAGATCAGTAGGGGTTCCGTCTAAATCTGCATCAAAACCTTCCATGGGTTGAATTGCCAGCCGATTTTGTATTATTCGATTATTAACCTGAACTTTCTCCTTTAAAACCTCAACTTCACCACTTATGGGAAGCTGAATTTCAAGTTTATTCAGTTCTGAATTTAAATCTTCAATTGAATTATATCTAAAAGGTTGGAAGGAATTTACCATAAGATAGTAATATATAGTTTAAATTAATATTTAATAATCAAACATCGAACAATTCAATCTACTATAAACTAATACTAATTAGCGTTAAAAAATTATGATTGATGATCTCAAAACATTCCATGAGTTTGGTTTTGAATTGGAAAAATATCTACGACTTGCCTCTTTTCCATTAGCTGTAAAAATGATCAAGGATAAATCTGAAATTTTAGAAAATTTTAAGAGAGCGCATCAAGATCTAAATTTAGAAATGTTTGTTTGCCAAAATTTTAAGATGGCTCGCACCTATGGGTGGACGATCGCGGTCATGAATGAAGATTGCTCTTGTAAGGTCGCTCGAACCGTGTATAATTGGGATGAAATAACGCCCGAATCACTCAAATTCGGTAATCAATTTAGTGTTGGACTATATTCCCATTCTGAGGAAATTGCTGAAAAATGGACAAAACAATTAAAAATTTTACCCAATTCGTATTTAGGTATTATCATATCTCCTTTAACTCGTTCAAAAGTTGTCCCAGATGTCATTTTAATATTTTGCAATCCGGCTCAAGCTATGAGACTAATACAAGCACATCTTTATTATGAAGGTGGAGTACTCGAATTCTCTGCCGCTGGAAGAGGTGGATCATGCCACGATGGAGTCATCAAAACTTTTCTCAAAGATAAACCTCAATTAGTAATTCTAGGAAATGGAGATCGTGTATGGGGTGGAGCTCAAGACGATGAGGTCCTATTTTCCATCCCAAGCTCTAAAATAAATTCCCTAGTGGATGGACTAAAAGTAACTCATAAAGCAGGATTACGATATCCTATCCCTACATATATGAATTATAAACCAGGATTTCAAAAAAATTTTAAAAAGAAAGCAGTTAAACGATCTGGGGGAACTCTGGTTAAAGAAGATCAGTAAGTTATTCTTTCCTCTTCTTTTTATAAAGAATTAGATAAAAAATACAATGATGTTAGAATTCAATTTAATTTTCATTGTAATGACCAAGAGTCAAGATAGTGACCTTTAGTACAAAAGTTTAAATAGTAAAATAAACTATGATCTATTAATGACCTATGGTTAAGCTCTTGACCCTTGGTCAATGCATATTAAAAAGGAATGAAATATGAGCGGAAAAGAAAAAGAAAAATTACTAATTGAAGAACATAGGAGAAAAATTGTTCTCGAAGCTGCTGAAAAGTTGTTCTTAAGTAAAGGATATGAAAATACAACAATGCAAGATGTTGCAGATGAAGCAGGATATAGCAAAGGAACTTTATACAATGCCTTCGAGACTAATGAACTTAAAGATGCCTTGTATTTAGCAATAGCCACTAAAGCATATGAACTTTTTTTAAATCTTCTAAAGAAACGAATGGAAAAGATTGAACCTGGTATCCAACAAGTAAAAGAAGTAGGCTTATCCTACTACAATTTCATTAAGAAATATCCCGCATACGCGAATATTTTTCATGATGTTGCTCAGAAAGTACCAAATTTAGATAAAAAAGACAAAAAGGACCTGGATGAGATTGAAAAAGCCTACTTACAAAAATCGGAAGAATTTGGGGAGTATTTTGTAGTGATATTGGGAAAAGCCATTCAGAGTAAGCAAATTCGAAATGATAAACCTCCTTTATTAATTGGTTTTATGCTATCTAATCTAACCAATGGAATGATGAAGGAATTAATGCAGCATAAAAATGATATAGAAAAATATGGCATTGATCCAGATGAACTTGTTAAATTTACCTTCGATATCATCGCAGAAGGATTAAAACCAAAGGAATAAATAAAAGATTAAGAGGTTGAAATATGACGAAAATATTAATTGTGTATTATTCCTTAACTGGAAATACCAAATTTATAGCGGAGAAAATAAGGTCCGAGCTGAATTCAGATATACTGCCCTTAAAACCCATAAAACAACTAAAAGCAAATAGTGGAATGAGATATTTCTGGGGTGGATTTCAAGCATACATGAATAAAAAGCCAAAGTTGGAAGATTATACCATTAAACCAGAGGAATATGATCTATTGGTATTGGGAACCCCCGTATGGGCTTGGAGATATTCACCTCCTATCCATTCTTTCATAAAGAATCATGATCTTTCAGGTAAGAATGTTGCTCTCTGGATGTGTTATGCAGGAGATGGGGTAAAAGCAATGCAAAAATTCAAAGAATTACTTGAAAATACTAATATTATTGCTGAAACTGGCTTTCAGGATCCAATGCAAAAAGGAGAAGAAGAAGTAAATGAAAAAGCTATAGAATTCACAAAACAGATTATGAAGAGAGTAAATGAGATGAGGCGTGAAGAAAGTGAATAAAACTGAAGAAGGAAAATCTAAAAAGCCAAATCAGAAGCTTAGAAAAGGTATTTTATTTATATCACTTCTGTTATTTCCAATTACAATGAATTATCTCTCTCCATACGTCATCATTGAAAGCGCTATGGAAGGAATTATTAACGGGAGTTTCATTGTATTTGTTGGACTCTTTATTAGCTCCTTGATTGTTGGGAGGGCATTTTGTTCTTATCTGTGTCCAGGTGGAGGATTAATGGAATTTGGTGGGATGGTCCATAACAAAACTTCCAAAGGAGGAAAACGAAATTTAATTAAATGGGCCATTTGGATCCCTTGGATAGGAATGATCGCTACCTTTGCTATAATGGCAGGAGGATATAGCGCTATCAATATGTTTCATCTTACTGAATCGGGTATCTCAGTTGATTCTCCCAGTGGATATGTAATTTATCTAACGGTAGTGTTTAGCTTACTCTTAATTACTTTTGCAGCTGGAAAAAGAGCAGGATGCCATTATGTATGTTGGATGGCGCCATTCATGATTATAGGAGCGTGGATCAAAAATAAACTTAAATATCCTTCATATCACTTAGAAGCTGATACAGAAAAGTGCACTAAATGTAAGATGTGTTCTAAAAGCTGTCCAATGAGCCTTGACGTCACTGCAATGGTACAAAATAGCTCGATGGAAAACATAGAATGTATTTTATGTGGAAATTGTGTGGCAACTTGTCGACAAGGAGCTATAACAACTGCTTGGAAATGGGCTAAGAATTAAATTTCTACAAAATTTATTATTTTTCTAATTAGATTTTGGAACTTTTTTTAGTATTTTTTGAAAGAAGTTAAAAATACGCAAAAATTATTCGTTTTAATCTAAAGTCTCATATAAGATAAAAATGTCAATATTATTTTCTCCTTTCAAGATAGGTTCTTTTAAATTTCAAAATAGGTTTGTGCGTTCTGCTACTTATGAAGGCATGGCAACTAAAGAAGGGAAAGTGACTGAAAAGCTTTTAAAAATGTATGAAACTCTTGCGAAAGGAGAAATAGGTTTGATAATATCAGGATACATGAACGTACATCCTTTAGGAAGGGCATATCAATATCAGACTAATATATATTCAGATGAATTCCTTCCTGGATTAGAAAAACTCGCGGAAAGAGTCCACGAGAATGGAGGTAAGATTATTTTTCAGATTGCTCATGCAGGAATGCAGACAAAAAAAAAGGTAATTAATGGAGACCCAATCGCTCCTTCTGGGAAGATTCGAAATCCAACAACTCTGGAAAAAGCAAAGGAAGCAAGTGAGGACCAAATCGAGGAAATTATAACTTCTTTTTGCGAAGCAGCTTCAAGATGCATTTCTGCTGGCGCTGATGGGATGCAACTTCATGCTGCTCATACATATCTATTAAGCCAATTCCTTTCCCCTTATTTCAATAGAAGGGATGACAAATGGGGGGGTTCAGATGAAAAAAGATTCAGAATTTTCAGAGAGATAATTTCAAGAGTTAAGAAAGATTTACCAAAAGAAAAGCTGTTTCTAGTTAAGTATAACATAAACGATCATGTCAATGATGGTGTAACTCCTGCTTTAGCTGCTAAGTACGGAAAATGGATGAAAGAGTTAGGTGTAGATGGTCTAGAAGCGAGTGGTGGTTCAGGTATGTTTTCTTTCATGAACATGTGTCGGGGAAAAGTTCCAGCAGAAGAGATAATTGAATTTCTTGAAGCTTGGAAGAAACCCGTCGCAAAATCGATGTTTAAGAAATTAAAAGGAAAATTCGAATTTGATTTTCCTTATAATGTTAGTGATTCGAAAGTAGTTCGCAAGATGCTTGGTGATTTTCCTTTAATATTAGTAGGAGGCATGCGTAAAGTAGCAGATATGGAATCAATTATTTCTACTAATCAAGCTGATTTTGTATCACTTTCAAGACCTTTTATTCGAGAGCCTTTCTTAGTTAAAAATTTTCGAAAAGGAGTTAGCGAAGTATCGTGTATTTCATGTAATAGGTGTTTAGCTGCGATAGAAAGTGGTTTACCTACTCGTTGTTATGTTCATAGATTTCCCTCTAAAAATGAGGGAATAAAATTACGTGAAGAAATTATCTAAAATATGTACTAATTCTGTAAAGTTAGAAATTTCAAATTTAGAGCAAAATGCTACTTTTGTTTCTCTTTTAATGAATCTTAAGCAATTCATTCCAAATTCGTTTGCGGCCCTTAAATTTTCAAGGCGATCATCAATGAACACACAATTTTCAGGTTTAGAATTTGACAATTCGATAAATTTACCAAAGATTGATTGATCTGGTTTCCTAACTTTTATCTCTCCACTAATCAAAATCAAATCGAAATAATCCTTAATATTAAATCTCTCAAGTAGTGCTAGAGACCATTCCTTCACATCATTTGAAATTAGGCCTAACTTGAAACTTTTGCGTAAATTTTTAGCAACTTGTATAAAATCGGGCTCCAAAATAGATCTATGAGAACTTATATATAAATTTTCTATTTCTGGATAACCTGACTTAAATTCTAATGCCTCCCATATTTCTTTTGATGAGATTTCTCCAACACTTGCTTTTAGATATAGTTTGTAAATTTGATTTTCACTTATTTTTGGATTCCTTTCTGTGATAAAAGGGATTAACATCTCTTTAATCAGGTTTCCGGGTTGGTATATGACACCCCAAGCGTCAAAAATAATCCATTCAATAACCATTTATATCTTAGTTTGAGTTATTTAATTATTATTTGAGTAAAAAAGAATGCCGGTGGAGGGATCCCCGAATTACTGGAGTGATTTCCAGCAACTTTTCGAGCCCTCGACCTCCAGATTATGAGTCCAGCGCTTTCAGTCTGACCCAATTTTTCAGATTGATGCGTGTCTGGCGCTATAACCAGCTAAGCCACACCGGCCTTTTGAATTCAAGCCCCAGGGGGGATTTTCACGTGATTACGAGATGTTATCACATTTTGAACCCCCGACCTTTGCCTTACCAAGGCTTCGCGTACATTAAATCGATTTTAACGTAAAACGCTCTACCAGCTAAGCAACTAGGGCTTAATTTGATATCATTGAGAATTTAATTTTATGTAAGAAGAAAAATAAATTCTAAATTAAAAATTTTATTCACATCAGAATAAGTATTAAAAAAGGTAATTTCTTGAAGAAAAAAATTGACAAAATTCATTATCATAAACAATTATGCTTTAGAGCTTTAAAAGGAATTTCAAATCTACCTTTTAATTTATATTCTTTAAGCAGTATAATTATATTTTCCAGGTTAGATCCTATTTTGAAAGAAAATTATTAGTTAAAAATTATTCCTAAAAAATCCTTTCGAGGTATGATTATTATGGGAAATAATTATGTGATTATTGGTGGGGGACCAGCAGGTGCAATGGCTGCTGAAAAATTAAGGTTACTTGATCCGTTGAGCACGATTAACTTAATTTCAACTGAAAATTACGTTTATTACAAGAGAAAAAAAATTATAAATTTAATATCAAGTAGTTGCTCTGTAGAAGATCTTTTTGCTAAGGGTGATGACTTTTATGAAAAATTGAATATTAATTTTTATTATGGAAAAGTAATTAAAGTGAATCCAGATGAAAATCAAGTTATCTTGGAAGATAATTCTAAAATAGGTTATGATTACCTTTTAGTCGCTTCAGGCGGATCTCCTATCTCGTTACCTTTAGAAGGAGCTGATCTTAAAGGAATTTATACCTTGTACACGATCGACGATGCTAAAAAAATTACAGAGCAAGTTTGTAATGCTAAGAATGTTGTGATCATCGGGGGAGGGTCAATTGCAATGAAATTAGTAAAGAATTTCATCAAAATAGGTTTAAAAATTACGATTATAGAGAAGAGTTCACATCTCTGGCCGGTTGGGTTCGATCGAAAAATATCAAGGATATTCGAAAAAGAATTTATTGAACGCAACATAGATCTTCATTTTAATGATGAAGTACTGAAGTTCAATGGTAAGGATGGCAAGTTAAACTCTGTTACTTTAAAGAGTTCTCGAGAGATTCCATGTGATATTGCTATTATAACAATTGGAATACGACCAAACATCGAATTTTTAGAAGAAACCAAAATAATTCTTGATAAAGGCATCATCGTTGATAAATTTCTAAAAACCAATATTCCTAATATTTTTGCTGCTGGGGATGTTGCTCAAATTGAAGATCCTCTTTATGAGAAACCCATGCTTCACCCAACATGGCAAAATGCGAAAAAACAAGGTAAAATTGCTGCTGAAAATATGAATGGTCAAAATAAAGAATATAAAGGCACAATTCCAATCCAATCGATAAAGGGTTTTGGTTTTAAAGCAATCGCCGCTGGAATCACCCATTCTAAAAAAAATTTCGATGAAATTTCATACATCTCTTTTCAAAATAAGTTTTGCCGTAAATTTGTACTCAATAAAGACAATTTAATAGGTGCGTTGATCCTTGGAAAAAATATTAATAAGAAAAAAATAAAACCTTTAATTCAAAAAGCGGTGTTTAATAAAGTAAACATTAAACGATATAAATCTGAAATACTGAATGATAATTTCGACTTTAGTAAATTATTGGGACAGACTCAAGAACTAAATCCAAACATTATCTCTTAAAAATTATTAATTAACATTATTAATTAACATTTTTAACAATTTTTCGAACAAAATAGAATTAAAAATATGAAAAATTAATTTAGCGAGTCTTTTTCTAGCTTTTTCTTATAAATGTGAGGTATATTTACTTTAACCTTAGGAATGTATACTTTTGGCACCTTAGGTACTTTTATTTTGTTTACAAGCGAAATATCACTTATAAGATCAGTGTTTACATCTAATGGAAGCTTCTTTTCCTTATCATCACTTTGTTCTCTAATTTGATTAGGTTTAGTCACCTCTATTTCAGGTAAAACTTCTTTGGTCGAATCATTGTTTTTTTCGCTTTTCTGATAGATTCTTCTGTATTCTTCTTCCTTTTCTTTAATCAAAACTCCATAATTTTCATATAAAAGTGCTTTAACTCCATATTTCTTGATATGCTCTAAATCAAATACCCATCCTGAAGCGGGATCATATAGCATTCCATTAATTTTCACGTCAGAGGGAAAAAAGCCTGAATCTTTCATTGATTCAATTTGGTTTTCAATATTCTTTAACTCATCTGCGAAATTCCTGAAAAATCTCTGAAGCCCTAAATATATATTTGTGTGATTTCCAGTGATATGTTTTAATGTTGATCTATTCAATTTTACTTGGAGATCTTTAAGAGAAATTTTTGTCATTCCACAATCCAAATGACCTAAAATGACAATATTTTTAACTCCATATTCATGAATTGCGATTAATATTGATCTAAGCATATCATTAGTGAAAATATTACCAGCATTTCTTAAAACAAAGACGTCTCCCGTTTTTAATTGAAATATACGATATATATCAATTCTTGGGTCCATGCATGTTATAATTAGTACAGGATATTTTAGCATCTTATTTTCATGCAGAAGTTCAGTTCTATTAATTATTTTATTCTGGTATTCAAAATTTCCATTTAATAAGATTTTTTCATAATCAATCATGTATGCTTCATCCCCTCTTATTTCACTTTTACTTCAATTTCTCAAGTAATTTGATATCTGGAATTATTAAATATATAAAAAAAAAGATTATTTGTGACTTAATACTTCTCCAATCTTGATACTTTCTCCATTACCGAAAATCTTCTTGATCTTGTCTGAGTATTCTGGTAAGAGCTGTAAAAACGGTAAAATAGCTTTTGACAAGCTTGAAAAAGATTCTTCCCCATTTCCCATAACAAACATTTTATCAGGACTTATATTTTTAAAGATCTCGGGTAAGATGTTTGTCAATTGCACTGCTAAAAATCTTTCATCAGCACTGGACATTGCATCTACTTGTTTCTGAAAACCTTCTGCTTGAGCTAACATTTGTTGTTTAATACTTGCAGCTTCACCCTCTGCTTGGGCAACCAATCTCTTTCTAATCTGAGCCGCATCTGCTTCAGCTTCAATTACCTTCTTTTGACGATCTCCATCAGCCTCAATCTTCTTTCGTTCTCTTTCTTGCTCAGCAATAGCAATTTCTTTACTTTTTCTACGTAGTTCAATATCTCTTTGAACATCCTGTTCTTGCGTTCCGACTTGGTTTTGAACTTCTAATTCTTTCATTCTTGATTCTCTCTCGGCATCTGCTTTTGCGATCCGTGCTTTCCGAAACTCAATCGCTTGTTTAGTAGCTTCCATATTCTTCTTCAGTTCGGGTTCAAGGATATTTACTTCCCTAATTTCTATGGATTCAATAAATACCCCCCAATCAGCAGTAAGTTCATGCAATTCTTTACTAACATGCTCGATTATTTCACGACGTTCTCTTATTATTTTTTCAAGGGGCATATTAGCACAGGTAGTTCTAATTATTGCTTCCGCAGCATTTTTTAATATCTTTTCCACATAATGGTCATCCCTAGGAACCCACGATACTGCACTGAATGCTTTTTCAGGATCGATGACTTTCCAAATTAACATTCCTACAATCGAAATGTTTTGGTACTCCATTGAGACGACTTGCTCATGAGCTTCTAAGATCGTCTGAATACTAGTTGTAGGTATTACGATATACTCATCAATTAATGGCAATAACCAGATACTTCCACCAAGACCTGCACTTCTTACCTTTCCATTACGTAAATGTATCACAAATTGATTCGTTTTAAACTTTCGATATCGCGTGGCAAGGAATATTACAAACAGAAAGAAAATTATGATTGAAGTCACAATAACTGCAATTAAAACTCCATTTATTGCTTGAAATATCATTTCTTCCTTCCTCCTAAATTTTTTTATTTTTTTTATTTATATTTTTTTTACTTAATTGAATTAATTTTTTTTATGATTTACCTTGAAATTTTTATCTACTAACAAAAATTTATTAGTCACACCAACAATATATACTTTTTCTCCATCCTCATAGACATTTCCCGCTGTATAAGGCATCACGTGAAGTTTTTCTGTTTTCATGGGATTATCTGAGGGAATTTTTATTACTCCTCCATGCTCATCAACTGTTAATACGACCTCCCCTGATTTTCCAAGTAGATTTTGGGTAGACGATATTGTATAATGAACTGATTTTGCAATCTTTAACCAAACCTTAGAAATCAGTTTCGTTATAAGAATTGTTACGATAGGAGCTATTATAAGCATGAATAACCTGAAGTTCCCACTTAATACATAGTAGCTTGCGATACCTGATATCCCAAAAACTAATAACCCTGAAGATAATAATAACATGAATGGTGCTGGAGTTATAGTTTCCTGGATATTTGAATCCACATGATCCAAATTATCTGGGTGGTCTACATGATCCACATGATCTGGATGATCTACGTGATCAATATGGTCCACATGGTCAAAATTATCTAAGTGATCCACATGATCAGGATGGTCCACATGGTCAAGATGATCCACGTGATCGATATGATCGATGTGATCAATATGGTCGAAGTTATCTACGTGATCAACGTGATCTATATGATCCACATTATCATGGGTAGGAATTTCAGAAAGTATGAAAGAAATTATTGACATTATAATTCCACCAATGAAAAGACCAAGACAAATGTTAAAAAAAATATCATAAAGATCCATTTTAACACCACTTCCAAAGATGCTTGTTATCTAAAATATTTAAATGTTCACGTAAAGATTTAATTGGATTGGGGGTAAAAAAGCTTATTACCCCCCAATCCAAAGTTTTCTTTAGATAGAACGAATTGTCGATTTCCGCCCCCGGATTATAAAAATAAAGTCTTGCTAAATCAAAATCATTATTTTTTAGTAAATTAGATTTCATTTATATTATCATCTCTCTATTTTGATCCCACATGCATGACAGAAAATGGCGTCTTGTTCAAGTTTAGTCCCACAAAAATGACAAAACCTTACTTTTTGATTAACGTTTGAATCAAGTTTCTTATTTTGGATTTGAACCTGTTTTGGCTCTGAATTATCTATCCTATAAGGATTAAACTTTGGGATTTGAGGATTCAGTTCATTAATTCTAATTTTCCTTTGTCTACGGGAACTCGCACTAATAAGAATACTGAATATAATTATTATGAAGATAACCATTGGAAAAAGAGAATAAAGCATAAAAGGCAGTCTTATCAAAAAAAAGCCAATAAAAATTAAACCAAACATTGCACAAATACATCCTGCAGCGGGATTATTTCTAGCCATTTTTTAAATTATATATTTTGATAATTTTACTTTATTAATATTAAACCCTTATAAATGGGCAATTCTTCTTACTTATTTTTAGGGTATATTCTATTTTTAATACTTATAGATTCATATATAATTAGATATATCCATATATTTAAATCTTTCGAATGACTTTTAATACTTGATATAATAGTGTCATAATCAATAATCTAGAGAGTATAATAATATATTAGAATATATACCTAAAAGTTATTTTTTTTAAATATTTGCGACAAAAAGAGTATATACACCTATATATATTATCTTTGGATCGATTCATTCACCTTTTCTAATAATCAAAAAGCTTAAAATTTATTAATATAAAAATATATATTCTGTTAGAAGAGAGTAAAAATAGTATAAAAAAAGGTGATTTATTGTCCAAAGATGAAGAAGAACTAAAAGAATCAGAAATGAAAGACAAGCCAATTTATGTGAAGGTATCGGATGAAACAAGAGCAATCATAGATAATTATAAAGAATTAGGTACAACTATCTCAAATCTTATAAGAGATTCAGTTAAGATGTATGACGCATATGAATCTCTATCCCCTGAAGTACATGCAATAATTGAAAAATATAAAGAACAAGATGAATCTACCATGGAATTTTTAGAAAGAATCATAAAATATTATGGTGAACTTAAAGCAGCTGATCGAGATATTTGGATACGGGCTCGTGATGAGATGAAAATGATGCTCATCGGAAAAACTACATTTAATCAATTAATCCATGCTGCAGCAGAACCTTCCGATTCATTAGATAGACCTTTTAAGAAAAATGTAGCGATAGAATTAATCATGTGGTACAACAATTCTAGGCCACTGAAAAGTCTTTCCATTGAGCAAATCGTCAAGACTATTCAAAAAATATGGGTAGTAGCGAATTATTTTTACACGATCGATTTAACCCAAGATAACCCAAATGAATATCATTTATTCTTTAGACATAGGCAAAATAAAAGATATTCAGAATACTGGTTAGGATATTTTACTGAACTTTTTACCTCAGGTGATATGCCTTGTCATTGTTCAGTAGAGGGTCAAACCTATGATGAATCGATTTCAATGACAATAAAAACAGCATCTAAAAATTAGATTTCTACATTTGCGATTGAAACATTTAAAAACTCATTTAGAGATATAATATTATTCTTTGATTTAATTGGGGTAATATTATGATTTTTGATTATGATATAATCGTAATTGGGGCTGGTTTTGGAGGTCCAGTTGCAGCTAAATTGTGTGCTGATGCTGGTTTAAAGATTCTAATTTTAGAGAGATCCCAAAATGTGGGAGAAAAAGTTATTTCTGGACTTACAATCCCATTTTATGGATTTTTATTTGGACCGAAATTTATTATTGAAGGAAATCCTCCCTTTGAAAGGCCAGCAGATGGTATAGTCAATTATATCATTAAAAATTTTAATAATGATGGTATTGAGATCGATGACTCATTAAAGATTCCTAAACCCTTATCTCCTATAATAGCTTTTGGTTATCATACTTATTGTAAACCCTTTTGTGAGTGGTTAGCAAAAAAGGCTTGTGAAGCAGGAGCAGAATTAAGAACATCGACTACTGTCATCGATGTGATTAAGGAAGATACAAAAATAATAGGGATTATTACTGATAAAGGAGAAAAAATTTACTCGAAAATAGTAATAGATGCAGAAGGTTCTCAAGGATTAGTTGCGATTAAATCGGGAATTAGAACTAAATATCCTCCTGAGACTATTTCCTTAGCTGATACCTATGATTATATCATGCCTAAACGAATCATTGATAAAGTTTTTGGTTATTCCGTGAAAATGTGTTGGGCATGGGATGAATTGAAAATCTCGCCACCGTTGGGTTATGGTAACGGATTAATGGTCTGGCCTTATAGAAATAGCTTGCATTTCATGCAAGATCAATGTTTAAAAATTGGAAATAAAGTACAAAATCTTAAAAGAATGTTTGATATTTATCACCAAAATATTACTTCTAATTTAGATTGGTGGAAAGATGAAGTAGCCCCTTTTATCAAACTAAGAGCTCGAATGTGGGAAGGTTTTGAAATTTATGTGGGATTGGATGACAATTTAAGAAAACTGCCTAATTATGGCGATGGAATAATTTTAATCGGAGATGCAGCGGGACTAGAAAGTACAGAATTATGTGATGGCGTGCCTGCAGCCTGGTTCTCAGCGGAGATTGCCGCGAAGATTGCAATTATGGCGATTAAAGAAAACGATACCTCAGCTAATTTTTTAGCGAAATATAATGATGAGATTAAGAATCATCCAATAATACAGTGGTCCATTAAAGCAAAAAATCGATACAATCTCAGATTCGCTCAAGAAAATCACGATGAACGAATGTTAAAGAGATACATACACGATGGATGGGGATTAGGATCTTTAACAACATTCACAACTCCTTTTTTGCAAATGATTTTAAGATCTCTTTCCCAAGATCCTACTGTTATCTCAAAATGGTTAAAAATGTATTTTCGATATTTTAAGAATTGGATCTTTGAAAGATACGATTACTCTAATCATCAAGACCTAAATAATTTAGAAAAAGCAAAAACTCTTTCTCTTCTATTCAATGGATTAAATGCTACTCTCAAGTTTTTTGTAAAGATTAGAAAATTATATCTTTGGATACTGTATCCAATTACAGAATCAGCAAATAATTTGATGAAAAAGTCACTCAAGTTTATAGAACCTATTTATCATTTTTTAATTAATATAACCCAACATTGGGCAGAAAAATTAAGTAATAAGATTATTAGATCCATTCAAAGGGGTGCGACTCATTGAAAACTTCAGAAAGATTTCCTGGGGTAGAATGGTATGAAAATACAAAAGATTTTATCAATATTGACGAGAGAAAATGCATAGGATGCGCAAATTGCGTGATAATTTGCTTAGGAGGTTGTTTTGAGCTAAAAGAAAAAAAAGCCAAAATTAAAAATCTTGAAAATTGCATGGAATGTGCGGCTTGTTGGTATGTTTGTGAAGTGAATGCTATAGAATTTAATTGGCCAAAGAATGGTAAAGGTTATCGATGTGAATGGGGATAAATTTACTTCTTTGAAAAATTATAACTTATAATGGTAAAAATTTAATTAATGATAATTAATCACTAATTATCCAATTTAGATAAAACGTGATTAAAATGGTTCCAGTTAAAGTAACTGAAGAATATATTGCTTTGTTAAATCAAGCTGTAGCAAGAGAGATCCAAGTTTCAGCCCAGTATATGCTTCAACATGCAAAGATGGAAAAATTGCTTAGGAAAATTGTAAAAGAGAATTATCTTTTAGAAACAACTACTTACGATGAATTTGGAAAGATACTTAAAGATTTTTCTATTCAGGAAATGAAGCATTTAGCTGATATTATGGAAAGAATCTATATTCTGGGAGGAGTCTCAACCACTAAACCGGATAAGATAAAAATCGGGGAAACAATGAAAGAGATGGCACAATTGGCACTTAAAGCTGAAGAAGAAGCGCTGGAGTTATATCGTGAAGTTATTAAAGCCGCTCGAGAAGTTGGAGACCGAGATACATGGCAAATGTTTTCTAAAATTTATTCAGAAGAAGAAGAACACTTACTTGTGTTCCAAGATTATGCAGAAATGGAAGATGAGCCCAATATCCCTGATCCTGCTGAGTCGGAGTGGAGATCGATATTTACTCAAGAATACATTAATATGCTCAATAAGGCGTTAGCTAGTGAGATTTCGGCTATTATTCAATATACCAACCAACATGAAAAAGCAGATGGATTAGCAGGATTAAGGAAAAAGAAAGCTGCTTTAGAAGTTGCAACTGGTAAGAATAAAGCAAGTGTAATTTCTGATCTTCTTAAAACTACATTTATGCAAGAGATGGAGCATATGGAACACATTGCTGAAAGAATTTATGAAATCGATAGAGAAGCTACTGCTGATGTAGATCCAAAACCAGAAATTGGAGCAAGCCCAGAAGATTTTATTAAGCTTGATAAAGAAGCTGAAAATTACGCGATTATGTTATATCGTAAAATAATCAGTGAAGCAACTAAACTTGGCGATATTAAAACGAAGAAAATGTTCGAGGATATTATCGAACAGGAAGAAGACCATTATTGGGCTTTTGACGATTACGAATAACTTATTTCTTTTTTTTTCTATTTTTGTTTTATAAATTAAATTTATTATATCAATAAACTTATTAAATATATGAATTACTTCGATAAAGAGAAACTTTACAATACCTTAAGCAATAAAGCTAATTTAGTAAATTTAGAAATAAATGAGGTTTCTTCTGCCACTATAATGGAGTATGGAGGTCGTTTATTAGGGCTATTTCCACAAAATATTAATTTTAATCTTTTATGGATTAATCCAAATATTATTGATGCAATTTCATCCAATTCTCGTGTAATTGGAGGAGAAAGGTATTGGGTTAGTCCTGAAAGGGAATTCTTTTATAAAAATCCAGAAACTTGGGATGAGTGGTATTGTCAAGAGGGATTAGATCCTGCTCATTATGAAATACTAGATTCAGATGAAAAATCATGTACAATTTCCACACCGCTAGATGTGACAAATAACTTGACTAAAGAAATGTTAAGAGGGGAAATCACAAGACAATTTAGGGTCATAAATGAACCAATTAAAACGGGTTACCAATATTATAGTGGAGTTGAAATAATAGACGATTGCGTGATGTATAAACCTAATCTCAAGATAAATGGATGGTCGTTATCTTGCGTGATAAGCGGAGGTATTAAGAATCCAGGAACGGTTTTAATACCTTCCAAACATGAAGCGAAACCCCTTTCTTACTTCAGAACTATTCCCCAAGATAGACTGAATGTTTCTAACGATCATGTTTCATTTAAAATTGATGTGGACGATATTTATAAGCTTGCTATACGTCCCGAAGATTTAGATTTTCAAATTCATGCTAAAATCGCTTATGTTATAAGAATTCCTGATTCTGAAGAATTCGGAATTCTAATCAAATTAAGCAACGATATCCCAGAGAAGCAAGGTGATTGCTTTGATCTTTCAAGAGATCGTCCCGATGGAGAAATAGGCGTAATTCAATCCTACAATTCTAGCTCTCCTAATAAGCCGATATTAAACTACGGAGAAATAGAATTGCAATTAAATAAATTTGAAACAATCGAGAATACTAGCCACGGAAAAGCTCGTCATTTATTGTGTGGATATATTGGAAAAAAAGATGAGATACTAGAAATTATTGAAAAATACTTATCAATTGATGAACCCTATTTATTTTAAATTCTTAATAGGGAGATAAAAAGTAGAACATAAATGGTAGCATCATTGCAAAGATAAATATTCCACATACTAGAACGATGATTCCAAGCGCAAGACCAACTTTTGCCATTTGGGGTTTATCATCTTTATTCATACCGATTGCGCCAAAAATAATAGCAACCACCCCAAAAATAAAATTAAAACTTCCTAAAATGCAACAAAGTCCTAAAAGTCCAAATATCAACGAAATAATTCCATATATATTGCTTTGACTTGCTGAATACGTTCTTATAGAAGGATAATTTGATTGTCGTTGATCAGAATTGAAATTTTCATAATGAGGTTGATTTGCTCCTTGACTGTTTGCTTTGATCAATTTAGATTCTTTTTTTAAGTCATATCCGCAATTTGGGCAAGCATTCCATTGGACTTCAATTTTAGTTCCACATTGTGGACAATATGGCATAAGAATCTTTTCTCATAATTGCTTATAAATTTTTCTACTGAATAATCTTATTCTTAGTTTGATTAAACAGGATTGATCTATTAAAAGTTAAAGGAAGTTAAATCTCAGAAAAGCATTTTGAGTAAATATGAGTTAAAGTATTGATCCTAAGATCCAAAAAACTGTATACACTACAATAAAAATCGATAAAATAACAACTAAGACAGCGCTGATGTTTAACAATAACTGTTTAGGATCGATAAACCTCACCTATCTTAAAATTAAATAGAAAATCTATATGAAAAAGGAATTAGAGCACTTATAAGAATATGTACCCCAAAGATGTATTATAATTGAGGTTTTATGTATTCTATAAAGAAAATTAATTAAATAAGTCAAACTTGATTTATATTTTAGAGTTAAATCTATAAAATGAGAAAAGTTTCTAAAAAGTACATGTCAAGAGCTAAATCCTTAAGTAACTTCATGTTATTATAGAGATAACCATACACTTTTTCTTCACTAAAATATTTTAAGCAATTATTTCTTCCCTTTACTTCCATTAAAATTCTTACTACGGATTTAACCATAGACTTCAAAAAATTGATGACTATTTCTTTTTCGCACTTTATTAAATTTATATCAATTAAGTTGAACCAAGAGTCCTTTGAAAAAGTGATGTTATTAAGTTCATCTTGCTCTTTAAACTCATCTTTCTCACTTATTCTATTATATTCTTCTTCAATACGATCTAGAATTTTCGTTTTTGATTTACTATACATCCGCTTTTCAACCATATTTCTCAATAAGATAAGAATTTGTTGAAAAATTCCTAAAATATCAAAAAAATCTGCAACTTGAGTTACACTTTCTACTTCTTCCCATTGATGATAATAATCCTCTAGAGTTGTTAGAAAGGGTGAAAATATATTAAGATCTCCGTCCCACGTTTCACCACGTTTCTCCCAAACTGATTTAAATTGTTTAATAAAAGAGTTCTTTATAACATTAAGTTTTCCCTTGATTATTTCCGTCTTAATATTTTTATTGTCTGCAGCTACAAAAAGAAGCCTAAATTTTGGTTCCAAAGTATAAGTCCATCTCAAACCCCCCATCTCAATGGATTCCAATGACTGATGGAATTCTTCAACTGAAAAATGATGAAATGCTGTTAAAAAACCAGAAACAATATCTTCATCGGCATCTGTTTTGAGAAATGATTTATATAGAAGTTTTATGCCGGATTCACTGTCTAAAACCCAAATTATCATGGTAATGTTTTACTCGATTTCTTCTTAACTCTGCTATATTTCTAATTAAGACTTTTATTCTTTTAAATTATTTTTAATTTTAGATCTTCTTAATCAACAAATACTTAATTTCCATCGTCAAAAATTTTATTAATATAGTAGGGCTTTTTATTGATAATTAGATTATTCACTAAAAAAGTTCTAGAGGTTTATTTTTCAAAGAAAAAAATTATGGTAAATCTTTTTGTTATTGATTGGAATGAAGAAGAGCTGTATGAAAATATTGAACCTTTTTTAAAAGAGGGTTGGAATGTAGGTTATGAATATAATGATGAGATTTATGCAAAAGTGAACATTCAAAGTCTTAAACCAGATATTATAATTATCTACTTAAGCACTTCTCCTTCAAAAGGACGTAATGCTGCTCATCTTATAAAAAAAGAAGAATCTATCCAAACTATCCCGATTGTATTTGTTGATGGAAAGGCAAAGGATGTTAAAAAAGCGAAAAAGGAACATCCAAATGCAATTTATACTACTTCTGATAGTCTTAATACTGTTCTACTCGATCTACAAAATTGATTTCCAGATGCGGATGATCTAATGAGAAAAATTCTTTTTTATCAATTATTCTTTAAATGGTGAATCAATGGAGTACCGTAATTTTGGTAAAACAGGAGCGCAAGTTTCAATACTCACGTTAGGAGGGTGTGGTGTTGGATATGTGGAGCAAGAAGAAGCTGATAAAGCAATCCAGCTTGCTATGGATAATGGAATAAATATGATTGACGTAGCCCCTACTTATGGTCAAGCAGAATCAAGATTAAGCAAGTGGATACAGAATTATAGAAATCAGTTCTTTCTGGCTGAGAAGACGCTTAAACGAACAAAAAAGTCTGCAGAAAGACAACTTAAGAGATCTCTGGAACGATTAGGAACAGATAATTTTGATCTTTATCAATTTCATTCAGTTTCAACCCTTGATGAATTGAATCAAATTTTAGGGAAAGGTGGGGCAATGGAAGCTTTTAGAGAAGCAAAAGAGTCAGGAATTATTAAAAATATTGGTATCACAGGACATGAAGATATGCAAGTCCTGAAAAGAGCGTTAGAAGTTTCAGATGTTTTTGATACAGTTCTTCTCCCGGTGTATTTAGGTTCTGCTGCAGATTTTCATCCAGTAAATGATTTTCGTCCTGTTCTTACGATAGCAAGAGAAAAAAATATTGGAGTAACCGCGATAAAGGCTATTTCAAAAGGAAGATGGAAAGCAGATCCTTTTTACAATACATGGTATGAACCGATGACAGAACAAGCTTTAATAGATCAAGCAGTATTGTTTACTTTATCACAAGATGGGGTATGTACATACTCTTTACCATGTGATGTTAAGTTATGGTTGAAAGTAATTGATGCAGGAAATAAATTTGTTAAACTTAATGATCTTGAATTAGAAAAAATAAAATCATCACTAAGTGAAGAGAAATTATCTCCCCTCTTTCCCAAAGTCTAAATCATTCATTCAATCTTAATTAGAGTTTATGATATAAATACCTATCATACGTTACAAATTCAACATGTCCAGTATTCTTTTCCTTATAGAATTTGATTGTTTGTTTTTCATTCAGTATGGTCGAGAATAAAGTAAATTCTAAATTGTCCAAATCTTTTGCGATCAAGGGAAAATTGAAAGTACCATCATCGGATTCCACCTTAATGTACAAATTAAAGTTTTTAAAGGAAACATTTAATTCGTATAATCCAAGCGAGGATTTATAATTACCGCTAACTTCTTCACTAATCTTCAGTAATTTAAGCTCTTTATTCACTTTCTCTGGATTTTTCCCTAATAACAGTTCCATTGCATTTTCTGCAATCAAGCGACAAATCCCTGAATCATCATTTTCAGCAACACTCACTACAATTTGCCGTTTGGGAATCAACCCAAAATATGAAGTACTTACTCCTAGACCACCACCATGGAATATGAGGGTTTCATCAAAAAAATCATCTTCCCGCACCCATCCTAAACAATATTTCGGATTGCTCCCAAAACCATAAGGAGAGTCAATTCGAGGAGTCCAAAGCATTTCAAAAAGTTCTTCATTTAAAAGTTCTTCCCCCTGATAATTTCCTTTATTGAGAAGACAATCACCATAATTTATCATTTCATGCATTGATGCATAAATCCCTCCTGGAGCTTGAAGATATTTGGAAAATGGTAAGGGAGGAGTATCAAATTTATTTACAGTTTGAGAGTTTTCTTTTTGAGGTTTATGAATATATCCCTTCATGTAATCCTGTAATGAGTCACTTTCTAATTCTTCTCGAGTAACAGTAGCTCGGTGCATTTCTAATGGTTCAAATAATTTTTCTTTTATAACCTTTCCAAAATCTTTCTTGGATAATTTTTCAATGATCATTCCGAGTAAAGTGTACATGTCATTATTGTAGAACAATTTTTCACCTGGCTTAAAAAAAATTTCTCCTTTAGTTTGGAAAATATGATACAGAAAATCATCCTTGGATGAAATAGGATAGATATGGTCATAGTTTCCATAACTAATTGCAATAGGAAGCCATTGACCGTCTACTGAAGGAATACCGGTACTATGTGATAATAGATTGCTTACCTTAATGCTTGGATGACTCAAAAAAGGCTCAATTTCAAGGAATTTACTTACAGGATCATTTATATCAATAAGCCCCTCTTGTTGTAATTTCAGTATTAAAAATGCAGTAAATGATTTTGAGACACTACCAATTCCAATCAATGTATCTGGGGTCATCGGGAGATTTTTTTCAAGATCACGTGCCCCAAATCCTTTTTCATAAAGAATTTTCCCCTCTTTAGAAATACTTATAGCTAAACCCGGCACTTTAAACCTTCGCATCAACTTTACAATAATATTGTGAAGTTGGTCAAACTTTTCTATCATTATTATCCTCTTTTTATGCTATTACTGGAAAAAATAAAGAAATCGTTCTATGTAATATAAACATACTTGATTGTAAATTCCCGGAAAATAATAATCGAAAACATGACCCGCGAATGGTAATAGTATTCGAGCTATTTTTGTATTATTGTGAAGAAAATAACTACTTTTTAATGAAATAGAAATTCTGGGATTTACGATACCATCACTACTTCCGTGAAATACAAGACAAGGAGGACTTGATTCATTAATTAAAAGGTCTGGTTGAACCAAATCTATTGATCCGGGTATGTTTAAAACGGAGGTAGCAATACCATTCGCTGGAAAGAGAGGAATAATTCCTTTAATTTTGATTGCTTGGCTGAATAATGAACGATATGTAGGATGTTTATATGCAAATGCAACCGCACAGGCGAGTTGTCCTCCCGATGAAGCACCAGTCATAAAAACTGAATCGAGATTTGCATGATATTCTAAAGAATGATTTTCTAAATAACGTGTAAAAATTCCAATTTGTCTTACCATATCATCAATCGTAAAGTTTCCTTTAACTTGATCTGGAGTGATCAATCCAAACGAGAATGAATTAATTAACCCATACTGGATATCAAAGACAACATACCCGAGTGAGGCGAAATATTTATTGTTTTGAATTTTATTAGTAAAACCCTTATCAGATGAACTCCATCCTCCACCATGAATAGTAATCAAGACTGAATTATTGCCAGGAAGATTATCTGAAGGAGGTAAATATGCATCAAAGAATAATTTGATTCCTTCTCCATCATAATACAAAACATCTTTTATTATCTTACAATTTCTGGGAAATTCTCCCAGAAAGTACTTAGAATACGAATAAGGTTTTTCTAATAAGAATGCTCTGATATCATCAACTTTTTCCTCCCAATTGGAGCCAAAAGCATTGCTAAATTCTGTTTCTGCCCGAGTGAGGTATGGATTTATTGACATCACTGGTAATAAACAAGTGGAGATTATGAAAATACCGATTCCTGAAAAAATTATTATATTTATTTTACCTGGTTTTGTTTTAATCAATAGAAGTAAAATACACGTAAAAGTAAAAAATAATCCTAAAGAAACTTGACTTGCTACGGCCAAAATTGCGGCAGCGTAATTTGAACTACCACCAATCAATGAGATCGCATATAAGAATCCTATGACTAAAAAGACTTTACATGTGATACTCCTTCTTTTAGACCTCCTTTTAGACTCAATTTTTCTTACTTTTAACTCTTTAAATCTAAAAACTGAAAGCATTAAGAAGTTATTTGTTAGTAATCCACAAATTGTGAGTGAAAACAAACCAAAATTACTTAAAATGGAAAACAATGAAATTTCAAGAGTAAAATATGATGTAGAAATGAGAAAATTACCTAAGAGCATAAATAAAGGAGAGAAAATGGTAAGAATGAGATAAATCTCGCTTAATTTCCAAATGTAATATCTATCAGAATTAACCCCGATAAAGAACGTGATAAATATATTATAAATCCAACTAGTTAAAAAAAGAAATGTAAAAAATCCATCAAAAGAGATCCTTAAAGCCGTTGAGAAATAATATGAGATTATGAATATGAATGCATAAATATTAAACCCTATTCCTAAACTACTGAATATCTTTAAATATCTTTCTTTTTTGAAAAAATCAAATTTGGAATTCATGTAAACTAATTACTCCTCATTAGATGATTCTAAGTAAGGAAGGTTTCTTATTTCAATTTTATTCCCTGTTGAGTTCATTAGTTTTCGAAAATCATTTCCAGGAATTTGAAGAGTTTCGGTATTAATATTTGGATGACAACATATTTCTTCTGCTTGCCAAATATGTTCATCAATGATGAAAACGGTTTTGTTTTCCTTGTCATTCACAAGACCTATAGGCGAAACTGATCCAGGAGTTATTCCTAAAATCCCTAAAAGATCCCCCTCCTCCCCAAATCGTATTTTTGAAGCTCCAATTATCTTTCGAAATCGATTTAAATCCAATCTCTTGTCATAGGGTATAGTAACAAGATAAAATTGACTCGTCTTTTTATTCTTGAGGAAAAGATTTTTACAATGAGTTCCAGGAATTGAACCACAATGGATCATAGCTTCAGGAACGGTAAATACTGGGGGATGTTTATGGAGAGTATACTTTATTTCATTCTTTTGCAAATACTCCTTTAGGTCATCATCCATTTATCTTCACCCGATAAAAAATAGAAATATCATGAATTCTCGTTTTCTTTAGAAACTTCAGTCTCATCTTCACTATTTCGCAGTTCAGCGTTAGCCTTTTTAGCAGCTTCTTGCAAGATTTGCTCCCTTTCTTCAATAAAATTAGGATTCTTCATGTTAGCTATCATGTTAGCAATCATAATTTCAGCTATTTCTTCAGCTTTCGACTTTTCTTTCTTCTCTTCTTTGGCCATAACATTAACATGGAAAAATAATTAATTATAAAGGTTAAGTGATCTTGTCTTATTAATTCTTCATTAGTTATCAAATTCTAATCCAAAGAATTAAAAAACCATTTGTCTTAATCATATTGCAATTTATGAACTTTTATAGAAAATACATGGAAGAAACGATACATGCTATCGCATGTATTACAAAGAATAATTACAACGCGATCATATCTATCAAGAGAATTAGAGATTTCTATGAAATCAATTCTACAGATCATTCTAAAATTGCTTTTTATTGGAGAAACTTGGATACCTTGGATGAAATAGGCGTTTTAAAACGAATTAATTCCAAATCGCCAAAAATGTATAGGATTTTTAATTATTTTAAATTTTTTGAACTTTTGCACGATACTTATATCCACCAAGTAAATCCAAATGGGCTTTTAATCTAATATTTCATCCAATATAATTCGGCTAATTTTTAATTTAATCTAATATTAATTCAAAACTCACCTCTATTAATAGAACCATATGCTTTTTAGATTTGACCAATGAAAGATCAGAAGTGCAATAAAATCATCCATTATCATTGTCCTCGCTGTAAAACTTTTAAAGTTTGGGAGCTAAATGAGTATATTTACTGCCCTCAATGTACACTTACGTTCTATAAAAAAAGGCTTAATGAATTTGATGACGCTGAAATATTATCTGATGAGGAGCTAGAAGAAATAATGAAAGTTTTGAGTAATTAAATTGCCCAATAAACATAATAACTAAAACATTTGAAGGAAATTAAAAGATCAATTTCATTCTCTCTTATAAATTAATCGTAATCTTTTAATATCCAAGTAAGCAGTTTAAATGGGGTAAATTCAGCATTCTCTACGATTTCATGGTGTAAGTAAATTTCTAGAACTTGCTTAAACCTTCTTTACTCCTTATAACTTCTTCCTATTAATTTTAGTTTTAGTTTAAATAATTTATTCCTAAGAAAATCACAGTAACAAATCTCTAAATAATTATTAATTATTTCTTCTTTACGCCATGAATGAAATTGTTATTGGATCATCGGAGTTCAGTTCTTAAATAGGTAAAGTTTAATTTAATTTTTATAAAAATACAGTTAGGTTAATAGGAGATTCCCGCCCCGTGGTTCAATAAAGAACCTATAAAATTATAGGAGTAGTTAATAAGAGTGCACTTTTCATGCACTACCAAAAGACAAAAATCCAGGGTAGGGCAGGAATCATTTTTGAGTTGTTTATCTTTTGAACATGATATATGTTTTCATTACGCCTTATAAACCTTTACATTATAAAAACTTAATTTTATAAGTGGAAGCACCATAAGGAGGTTAAGAACCTTATTTTGAATAAATATTCACAATCCTTAAATATTCTAAAATCATAAGTAACACATTAAATGAATAATTATCCAAAAAACTAATATGGGATGGTGAAAATTGAAAAGTTACCAAGAGATAATAAAGGATGATCAGTTTGATATAAAGGGATCTCACCAAGTTGGGGGTCATTTTCCAAAAATGTGCTGGAATTGTGAAACCAAACAAGTAGATGGATACATGGTTAAAGACACCTCCAAGGGACGGTTAATATTTTTCTGTAAAGAATGCTTTGAAAAGCTTAAAAGTTAATAATGTAGTCGATTAAGGCTTCTTTTTGACATTTTTTTCACGATAAAATTAAATAGGTTTTACAAGAGATGATCCTTAATTTTACCTAAAAATTGTGAAAGAAATGCAACGAAATCTAATTAAGAAACTAATCTTTTCATTTACCCTAAGTTTTATCTTTTTCGCTAGTACACTATCTATATCAATGAACGTGAACGCTTATACATCTATAGAATCATCCAGTTTAAACTCAGCACAATACAATCCTTCAGATATTAGAGTAGCGATTTAGGAAGATGCTAACATTACAAGACCATCATATACTAGTGTTGGAGTTTTGACCAACAATTTTACACTTATTGAAACTATTCTAAGTGATGCTGGATTTGAGGTAACTAATATTACCACAGAAGAAATCTATAATCATGAATTACTAACTGTTAATTATGACGTTTTTATAATGGTAGATAACTTACCTAAAGAAAATATAACTGATCAAGTGAAAGAATTTTGGCTTTCTGGTGGGGGACTTTTAACATTTGACAGCGTTGCTGCCTATTTATGTTGGTCTGGAATATTACCTCCAGAATCAGAAAGTGATGATGGATACTACACATACTGGAATAATCAAGGACAGTCTTCTGCTAATGTCAGCCTTCTTCATCCTGTCACAAGGGGTTACAGTGTTGGTGACACATTTAATTTTGGATCCACCTATTCTTGGTCAACATTTGATTGGTCTGCATTAATGGGGACAAGTATTGCTAGTGATTTGTATCGATTAGCAAACAAACCTGGAGATTTAAACGCAGTAACTCTATTAGGTTATGATTCGTCTACGAGGGGAGGAAAAGTGGTACATATTCTCACAATTGATGAATTAGATGCCGATAGTATAATTATAAATGCTGTAGAATGGTTATGTCCTCAACCTAAAGCTAGAATTGTTTATGATTTAAGTCACCATCCCAGATTAGGGGTTGATGATTGGGATGATTTAACGCAATATCCCGGCTATTACAATACTTTTCGAGATGAATTAGTTAGTAGAGGATATACTTTCGATAAATTATATCCCTCTTCCATAGCCAATTTCAGTGCTTCCCGGCTTAATCCTTATGATCTACTTATCTTGGTGAGTCCTGATAGTGGTTACACTTCGAGTGATTCAGTTGCGATAACAAATTGGATTAATAATGGGGGAAGTGTATTAGTGTTTGGAGATAGTCCTCTATTGTCGAGTTTTATTGTGACCAATAATAGAATTAATGAGCTTTTAGATTCTTTCGATCTGCAATTGAATGATACAGTTGGTTTTGGAGGAACCAATGCATTGACTTCAACAAACCATCCCACTATAGAAGGTTGTACAACTGTCACTATCAATGCAATGGGAGCCATAAATGTTTCAGGTGACGCTTACGCAATATGGAACTATGGAGCTGATGTAATTATTGCTGGTCAAAAAGCAGGTTCTGGTCGAATAATTATGGTTGGTGATATGAATTGGTGTGACAATGGAAACATTGCAACGACGGATAACAAGCAATTCGCTATTAATATAGTGAATTGGTTGACATCTTGGGATGCTGATGTGTTGATATATACTGATGAGGTTTATAGTGCTAATTATTATGTATCTCCTCTATGCAAGGCTCTAAACTCACTGAAAATGGAATTTTACTTAACATTTACGGACGATTTTCTGAATTATTCACTAAATACGGGATCCTGGGAATTACTTGTAATTGATCTTGTGAATTACGCTTTTGTGGGATCGGTGTTCGATAATGTGAAAGAATTTGTAGATGCTGGTGGATATTTATTGATGACTTCTTATCTTGTTGATTCATACTCGACTCATCCCCTCTGGGCTACTTTAGGATTTTCTTATGCGTCAAATTTCCCTAATAACGATCCATTTTATGTCTGGGATGATGCAAACTCTATATTTAACAAACCTTATGATTACAATGTAACTCTTTTCCAACCATTTACATTTTATTCTGATGATGGAGATTTATTGACAGTTCATGATAATGCTACTGCTTTGGCTGGATATACTGCATCAGAAACAATTGATAATGCGGTGATAGTTTTAAGAAACGATAAAAGAACACTCTACAATGGTTTCATTATTGATGAATTGAGTGGAGATAACAATTTCAATGGCTTTAAAGATAATTTTGAACTTTGGACTAATGAATTAACATTTATGTTTGATCAGGCGGGATTACTTCCTAATGAAGCACCAACACCATTCATTCCTGGATATGAACTTTTTATCATTCTTGGTGTGTTAGCTCTTACAACTAGTGGGTTAATATTACATAAACGAAAAAAAAAATGAATTAAGAAATCTAATTTTTTTTTTTAATTTTCAAGTACCCAATTTACATCTAATTCTATTAGAAATCTACTTATCTCAATCTACTTTTACTTTATCAGGATTATTAAGTTCTAATTCATCTAAATCGTACTTGAATACTTTTTAATGGTTATCCTAAGTAATGTTTTGATTTTTTAATAATATTTAATACTTCGGAGTCTTGAAGATCATACCAATGTTTATATGCATCAGCTACGGCAAACCAATTAGTTTTTCTAACATTAGGACAAATTACTTCATCAACATTTTCTTTAATACTTTCGACAGTATGAAATGGAGCCGTTGGTACTATGATGAATACATTCTTAGGCCGGTATTTTTGAATCATTTTGATTCCTGCTCGCATTGTATAACCGGAGGCTAGACCATCATCCATCATGCACACGATTTTGCCCGGGACATTAATATTGTACAACTTATCTATATTTTGTGTAACACTATAAAAATCCATTCGTTCTCGAATTTCAGTTTTAGTGATTTCTATTGACTTTTCTATTGCCTTAGAATCGAGTCTAATGCTTGATAATAACTGTTTATTAAGTAAAATCGTACCATCTGTTGTAATAGAACCAAAACCGGCTTCAGGATTATATGGAATTTTAATCTTTCTTACGATTATGAGGAAGTAGTTTATATTAAGAGTGTTGCAAAATCCTTCTGCCACAGGAACACCTCCATTAGGAATTGTGAAAACTATACTATTCGAGTTATCTAGTTCTATGGAATAGTTTTCTTGAAGATAATCTGCTAAAATCTCTCCTGCTTTATACCGTGATTCATAAGGTATAATAGACATCTACTTTTAACCTCTGGTCTTTACAAATTATATACATATTGAGACATAGATAAAATCAACACTATCTAATCTTTTTTATAGTATTTTAAACTTAATTATTAATGCCAATAACAAAAAAAGATGCTGAAATTCAAGCAGAAACTATCGTGAATAAGATAGTATCCAAAAAAACAAGTATTTCAGAATTGTTAGACGCAATTATATCTAAGGATGAGTCAATACGGTATCCCAATGCAATAGCTGTAGAGAGAATTAGCAAGGAGCATCCTTCATTGCTCTATCCTAAGTGGAATTATTTTACAGATTTACTTAAAAGTAAAAATGCTTTCCATCGGGGAATTGCAATAACTACGATCACAAATCTAATCAGTATAGATGATCAAAATAAATTTGATAAACTTTTCGACGAATTTTTCACGCATCTTGATGATGCGAGTGTAATGGTCTCCAGATATTTAGCAATTCGATGTGGCATGATTACTAAAGCTAAGCCCAAACTCAAGTCTAAAATCACGGAAATCTTATTGCACATCGATGAATCGCAACATTCTCAAAGTCGTAAAGATTTGATTAAGGGAGATATTATTGAAAGTTTTGGTGAATTTTGTGAAGATATTGAGGATAAAGATAAGATAATCGAATTTGTGAAAAAACAATTACAATCAAGTAGTCCAAGTACAGTAAAGAAAGCAAATAAATTCCTTTCGGAACATTCCTAAAACTAAAATTTCGCTATTCTAAATCATATTTTTTGACTTCTTTTGAAAAATTCAATTTGATTAGTCCAATATTGATCCAATACTCCAAAAAATCTACACGCTCTTAAACTACTTAGGGATTAAGTGATATTGCAACATTAATTAACCGAGATAATTCTTCTCAAACAAAGAAATCCAAGAGTGATAAGATATTATGATTCAATATTTGGATGAATTTGATATAAACAAGTATGAATTTAAAGTAAATTTGAAATGGTTTGAGGAGGAGTTCGATGAATTATTTTTACCGACAGCTTCATTTTTATTACAACAAGATGTTAAATTAGCTAATGAAATTTTAGATTTTCTTTCAAAAATGATAAATGAGTATCGTGATGAAGAACTTCTTCTTGAATTAGTATCCACCCTGAATAAAATTGAGAAGAACCATCCCAATCTTTTTTGTACCCTTTAAACTGGTAAGTTGGGCAATTTAAGCATTAATTTATATTTAAAGTTGCTCCAAAAAGGGAGCTCTGATGCTATCAAGTTTAAAAATTGTAGTATCATAAATTTGTAATTTTATTCCACAACTACTTATTGTTGGTTCAATTCGTTTTAAAAAAATCTTTTTAAGATTTTTCTGAAGAGAATCAAAATTAGGATCCATCTTATGAAATAGTAAAATAATTTTAGCTGACGGACTGTGATTTTTTATTAAAGTAAATATTCCTGTAAAATACATAATTGAAAGAAATATCCGATAAGGGTCTTGGATATCAATAACGTAATAAAATAATGAAATTGCTTGAAAATATTTGTCTGGGTTAGCTAGATACTCATTGCGATATGCTTCTTGTCCACCAAAATCCCATATCGCAACATTTTTATTAAAAAGTGTAAAAACCTCTCTTTTCACGCCTTTCGTAGGTTCCATTTGAGGGGGATATTTAGGAGGTACATTAACCGCTTTTTGAATTATGTTCAAAATTGTCGTTTTTCCTGCATTCTCCATGCCCATAATGACGATTTTGAAATTTACTTCTGTTGGATTTATCATTTTATTTCTTATAAATTATTGAAAGCTAGAATGAAAAACTAATATTTAAATCTTTGACAAAGAGATATATTAAATGAGAAAAGAGAAAAGTTCTATTTTAAAATCGATATCAGTTAATACTTTTAGCTAAAGTTCATCTATGTCCTTATCGCTTAAAACCGATTTAGGGTGTTTCTCTAAGATATCATTTTTTCTGTCTGCAAAAGAATCATCTTTCTTAATTAATAACCATTTATCGCTACCCTTCATTTTGATTAGTGCAAATTCTCCCTTTAATTTCTCTCCATATAGTATTAATGTTATATGACCCCTATCGTAGGCCTCCTTGATACTGATTACTTGCTCATTTTTTTCAGTTTTATTTTCATAAATTCCCGTATCCCAAACAATGACGCTTCCAGCACCATAATTATTTTCAGGAATATTCCCTTCAAAATCAGCATAATCAATGGGATGATCTTCTGTAGGAATTGCCAAACGTTTTTTACTAGGATCAAGTGAAGGACCTTTAGGTATCGCCCAGGACTTTAGCACTCCCTCCATTTGTAATCTAAAATCATAGTGTAACCTGCTAGCATCGTGCTTTTGGACAACAAAAATCCTATTTTTACCTCTCTTAATTTCACCTTTGGGTTCACCCGTTTTTTTAAAATCTCGCTTACTATTATATTCTTTTAAAGACATTCTACACCTAATTAGCTTTCAATTATTAATTTAAATATTTCGTCTTAGCAAGGTAGAATCTTGTTTTGGACCATATCTTCACTACTTATAATTTTAATTTGAAATACCGCAATTTCTTAGGAATTCTAGAGCTTGCATTTATTAATATCTTTTAAGCTATCAATATGAAATTTTTTATTCTCATGTATTAAAATACCCAAAGATTAACATTTAATGAGGTGTTTATGTCAAATGAAAGCTGTATGGAAGGGATACCTAGGATTTGGTCTTGTAAACATCCCCGTTGCTTTATATTCTGCAGTGGAAGATGATCAAATAAATTTTCATCTCTTTCACGAAAAAGATAATGGACGGATTAAATACAACCGTGTTTGCTCTGAGTGTGGGAAAGAAATTAGCTGGGGAGATATAATTAAAGGTATAGAAATGGGTAAAGATGCCTATTACATGATCTCTAAAGAAGAGATTAATGAATTAAAACCTAAAGCAGATGATCTAATAGAAATCCAAGAATTTATTGATATAGATAAAATAAGCCAAATTTACTTTACCCGACATTATTATATCGGTCCAACAGAAAATACTGAACGTCCCTACTTCTTATTTAAAGAAACCTTGGCAAACAGCAATAAGGCAGCGATAGCTACTTTTGTTTTAAGAGAAAAAGAATATACTTGTATGGTAGTCAATTTTAAGGAAGGGCTCTTGTTGTCGATCTTAAATTATTCAAATCAAATAAGAGATATCAAAAACGTTCCTAATTTAGAAGATAAACCCGATTTAAAAGAAAAGGAACTTACACTTGCACGAGAATTGATAGACAAACTCACGTCTGATTCGATTAATTTGGAAAAATATGAGGACACATTTACTGAATCACTTAAAGAACTTATATTGAAAAAAGCAGAAGGCAAATTAGTTTCTGGTAAAGCAAAGAAAATTGCTGGAACTGAGAATTTGATAGAAGCATTAGAGGCTAGCATCAATAAATGAAACCAATGTTATGCATGAAGGGAGATCCCAATATCTTATCGAGTCATCAATACATTTTCCAACCTAAGTTAGATGGAACAAGGGCGTTATATATCGATGGGAAATTGATGAATCGACGTGGGAGAAATATAAGATACCGTTATCCAGAATTTTACACGCTTGAAATTGAAAAAGACAGCATTGTTGATGGGGAAGTTGTTGTATATAATGATAATGGTTTACCCGATTTTTCTTTACTCCAATCAAGAGAACAAACTTCTAATGAATTAAAGATTGAAATATTAAGTAAACAATATCCCGCAACTTACGTGGTATTTGACTGTTTAAAGTATAAGGGGAGAGACCTTACTGAAGAGCCAATCGAAATACGTCTTGATTTTTTAACAAGATCTATTAAAGAGGGAAAAAATTTACAGAAAATATATAACACAGAAGATGGCATGGATTTATGGAAGAAAATGAAGAAGATGGGCACGGAAGGAGTCATGGCAAAAAAGAAGGGCAGCAAATACTATTCTGGTAAGAGAGTTAATGCTTGTCTCAAGATAAAGAACCTCAAAACCTTAGATTGCGTAATTTTGGGATATACGATCGGTGAAGGAAAGCGAGAGCATACTTTTGGAGCCCTAATCATTGGAGCATATAAAGCAGGTGAATTAATCCAACTCGGAAAAGTTGGAACGGGATGGTCAGACCAAGAAACATTCGATTTAAAGCAAAAAATGGATTCCTTAATTCTTAGAGAAGAAGATGATAAAGTGTGGTTAAAGCCCGAACTAGTTTGTGAAGTAGAATATTTAGAATTTACTAAAAATGTAGATCTAAGAGCTCCTAGTTTTAAGCGGCTCCGTTTTGATAAAGAGCCCAAAGATTGTATCTTATATATCGAAGAATAGGTCTCAACTTAACAATTTAGATTGAAATTATAAAAGAAATTAGTGATTAACTCATCGAAATCTGTGAAAATTTCATTGACAAGTTATAATCATGTTAAAAGCTCCTTTTACTTAGAATAGTGTTTAATAATGCGTAACTCCATAATTATCAGTAAACCAGGTAAAGAGAGAAGATATGTATAACCACTTAAAATATAAAAATTAGTAATAACCATCAATGGAATGGTTAATTGAGATCCAACTATATAGGCAACATTAAAATACAAGCAAAGAAACCCATATTTTTCCAATTGGTTAATAGTTTCAATCCTTACTTGATCTTGTTTAATTAAATGGATTGCATTATAACTCACTTTGAGTACTAAAATTATGGCAAAGATTTGAAAAGGAAGGTTTAAAAAATTAAATGGGTGCAAGAACCAAAGCATATCTCCATGTTCTCCATATTCTGGATTATTATTAATGCCTATTAATAATCCCGTGCTCCAGTTAATGTAAATATTTTGACCTTGTTTGAGATAGTAGTTAGGCATGATGATCCCTAGGGCTGATATTATAATTACAACTCCACTTGTTAGCCAATAAATTAATCTTGCTCCCTTTGTATCAAAAAAATGTTGCTTTACAAATTTCTTTTCATCTATTAAGTCAACTTCTCATAGGGTTTTTCTCTCTATTTTAAAGATGGAATCAAACCATTCAATATTATAACTTGCATAAACAAGAACAGCCTCAAGTGAAGAATAATATGCAAAAATTCCTAAAAGTGAATAGGCAAATTTACCTATAGGGGGATCATTAATAAAAAATGAATTTTTTACAATTACAATCAAGTTAAGACCAAATCCAAATAGGAAAAATATTAGGATTATCCATAAGTAACTGCGTTTCAGTATTTCAAATGATCCGAAAGATTTCACAATCACTGCTAAGATAGTTGGTCTTATTAAATTAATTATCGTCAAAAGCTAAGGAAAGGATTTATCACATTCATCGGTAAGAAACCATTCCATCTTCTTTTAAACGAAAGTTAGTTTTACTTATCATTTTCATAGTTATCTTCAATCTCAGTACATCAATACTTACTTATTACCTTGCTAATAACCTACTTTCTGATAAATTCATTGCTTTATTATTTTTGTTCATATATGTGCTTCCCTTAATTCTATTGATTATTTTAGGATATAATCTTCTTAAAACTATATTTTTTCTCAGAAAGGTAAGAAGCTTGGAAACAATATTTACCGATTCAAAAATATTATTTAAACAAAAAAATGGCTCTATCCATTAGCTTATAATGATATCAAGTACATCAACAAAGTCTCTGAGAACATTAAGAAACGGCACTATAACTCTCTTGAATTTCATCCAAAAAAAGGATCAAACATGATGACATTATATGATATTGCTTTTGATAATCCCATCTTATCGATCTTAAATGAAAGATGTCGGGTATCATATAGACGGAAATCAACACCAAAAGCATAGTAAATCAAGGGTTTTCCAAACTATGCGAAGTCAAAACTTCTTGATCTTATTAAAAATCAGTTTCACTATCTTTAGAGACATTTTTTTAGTTTTGTTCTTTAAAATTTATAAGAAACAAATTTTAAAGTCTACCTAAAACATATTTTTTTAATTCTATAAATTAATTTGATAAAATATGGCTGCAAAAGAAGATTCATTAATTGTTTTATGGACAAGTGGCGACCCAGAGGTAGCCTTAAAAATGGTTTTCATGTATACTTTGAATTGTAAACTTCAAGGTTGGTGGAATGAAGTCACGCTTATTGTGTGGGGTCCTTCAGCAAAAACTCTAAGTGAAAACCCCCAATTACAGAGAGTAATTCAAAAAATGAAAGATGCAGGAGTGATATTAGAGGCATGCAAAGCTTGTGCTGACTTATATCACGTATCTCCAAAACTAAAGGAATTAGGCATTGATGTAAAATATATGGGACAACCTTTAACTGATTACTTAAAAAGCGATAAAGTAGTGCTATCATTATAGATGCTTTAGTTGAAAAGTTTTAATCTATGACTCTCTAATATAAGTCAAGACGAAATTGTACTCCCAATAAATTCTAACCGTTGATTTCTTCCAATGGGCATTAAATTATCAGTCTATAAGTATAATAAGAAAGGTGCTGGTATTGGATGCTACACAGAAAACATCACTAAATTTCAAATAAAATTAGTTCTACCTTTACGTTAATAAGTGGATATAATTTTATTTTTGCTTTACTTTCTTTATAATTTAATTAAAAATACTAAAATGTTAGCTATAAAACAAAGGACTTGTTAAAATAGATCATATTTTTATTGTTGAGCTATTCTGATAATAGGAAAACTGCTTTTTGTCACATTTTAGTAATAGGAGAAATACAATTAATGCTTAAGGTTTATTTATTTTTTACATAGTTTTATATTTAAAATCTATTATACTGTATGTAAATTAAAAAGACAAACTACACGAATTGTTATAAAGGTTAAGGCTAATGCCAACAGGAATCGTCTTATTTAGTTGGGATACAAAGCTTGGCTCGCAAATAGATGTGAAATTTCCTATGGAACTTCATGTTTCTGAAGAATTAGTTAATAAAATCTGCATGACTTTTGCGTATAGCGACGATTTTTCCCAAGAAGAATTAATTGAAACGAGTTATAAAGAACTATTGTTATTATCATATTGTGATAAAACTCGAGTTCCAAAAGTTGGATATGAGATTATAACCCTCTTTCTTGGAGCAAAGGAAAGTATTGAAATTTCAAGTTTTAAAACTCAGCTAACAAAATTCGCAAGAGAAGTGTTTAATCAACCTGTAGACAAAAGAAATGAAATTTTTTTAGAACGAGCAGTAATATTTTATAAAAAAGAATCATCGGGAAAGATCCTCATCCTTGGTAGGGCCGGAACGGGAAAAACGTCTATTAAAAAAATCGTTTTCGAGGGTTTAGATCCTAAAGATTTATTATATAATCCACTTGAGCCAACAAGAGGTATTTCACCCAGTGTGTATTCTTGGTTGGATTTAAAAATTGGATTATTTGATTCCTCAGGACAGGAGCTTTCTTATTTGCTTGAAAACGAGGATGACCAAGAACACATTCTAGCATTTGACAATAATGATTATATTATTTATATATTTGATTATACCGGTTGGTTAGAAAATAAAGATGAGATTTTGAGGGAAATAAGTAAAATTAGAAAAATAATTGATGTGAGAGGGTACTCTACACAACTAATTCTGTTTTTTCACAAGATTGATTTAGTTATGGAAAAAACCTTCGATAATCTTAAAAAGGAACTTGAATCAGCTTTTCAAAATCCTTTATATTATACTAGTATTCACCCTGACAAGATTTATGGGCTATATAATGCTTTTTATGAGATTTTAAGCGAAAAATCTCAGGAAACTTCAAACCTCAAAAGAATTCTAGACTCTCAATTGATAGATTTTTCAAAGACTATGTTCTTTTTAACAAATCTAAATGATAGCATTATAGTTCAATCTATGACCAAAGATTTCGACACACTAATGATTAACCATTCTCATAAATTAATCACTCAAATAATTAAGACATTTGAATTAATGGCAAAAAAAGAGAAAGTAAACCATGTAATTATCTCTAGTTTAAGTGGTCTAAATATAATCCTCAACAATATAAACTTCACGTTATTTGGATTAAAAAATTTAATCTGTATATCTGAAAGCTTATCTGCTAATAAGCTAATTTGGATTGTTGGACAAATAAAGCAAAAATTTAGAGATCATCTTCATTTTAAAAAGGAGGTATAAAAGATGAGTAAAAAGATAATCTTCATTGGACCACCTGGAGCGGGAAAAACAACTCTACGCAAAGTATTCTTTGAAGGAGAAAATTCTAATAGACTTCTTGAGTATGCTCTTGAACCAACATTTGGAGAAGAGTCATTAATAATGAGATTGCCTGGAATAAGTGAAGAAATTGGTGTTTTTGATTTAGCTGGACAAGAGAATGAACGATGGCTAAATTCTGATGATAAGGAGGTTTTTTATAACACGAGAGTCGTAATTCTTGTGATGGATGTAAGTTTGTCCTTAGATTATATTAGAGAATTCATTAAAAAGGTTTTAGAGGTAAGGGATGAATTAATTTCATCAACAATAGTCTACGTGCTAATGCACAAAATTGATTTAATTACACCAAAAAAAATAGAGGAAATTAAAGCTATCATTAGATCAGAATTTCCAAAAACAGAATTAACAAGGTTTATTTTTACAAGCTTAAAAAAAAAATATTTCAAGCAAACATTTTCATACTTTATTGAGATAATAAAATCTTGTTTAGAAGAGGAACTATTAGAGGAAGGCTTGATATTCAATATAATTGATGAGTCGATTAAATTAATAGCCTTAATTCATAACGAGGTCGTTATCTCTTTGGATTCTTTATATATCAAGCTAAATAGACCCAAAAAATTAGTAGACTATCTTGTAGAAAGCCTATTGCGTAAGGATCATATAATTGTTGATGATAAAACAAATAAAAAGTTAGTTTCTTTAACTGAAAAAGGTAGATCTCATTTTAACGCGATTATAGATTCATATTCGAAAGAAGATTTTATTCAATTGGAGGATTATCAAATTGAATCAATGCCATCATTTCTTGGTGTGTTTATTGCTGATAAAGATGGAAAGCTTTTGACTAAATTTGAAATTGCAAATGGAACACTTGAAAATTATTTATTACCAAAAACGTTGAAATCTGAAATTCAAGCGGGGTTTGATTTAGATTTAGTACCAATGTTCATTAGTGCACTTGAAAAGTTTTCATTGGAATTAAATATTCAAGAATTGACAAAATTAGGATTGGAAGGAACTAATCTTAAGTTAAGAGTCTTTGGATATGAGGATTACACTGTAACTCTTTTCCTAAATCCAAATATAAATTTAGAATCAATTGAAATTAAAATCAAGAATTTTTTCGAGAATTTATTCAATGAACACCGAGAAAAGTTTAAAGAAGCTTCTCGAACGGGTAATCTTGATGATTTAAAGTTAATTGAAGGCATAGGGAAAGATTGGTTGCGTGAAATTAATCAGTCATATGAAGAGATGATCATTAATCTCACTACCTTCGATAATGAACATGCAAAAAATCTATACGATCGAATGGATAATTTATATGAAAAAATCAAACAAGAGTTTTCTAACACACTTGAAAGAGTAAAAAAATTGAAAGTAAATTTAGTTAGGGCAATTTTAGAAAATGATTATGATCAATTAAAACTTATTGCGACTCAAGCGAATAATTTAATTGGTAAGTATGTAATTTAATTTTTTTCTTTGATATCATATTCCCACTTTCTTGGAATGTTAAATGTAAATGTGGTCCCTGAACCTATTATACTAAAAAAATTAATTTCTCCTCCATGTAATTCTACTAATCTTTTTGTTAACGATAATCCTAGTCCAGTACCAGGAACAGAACGCACATACGTCGAATTTACTCTTTTAAATTCTTTGAAAATAAGGGGGAAGTCTTCTCTATCAATTCCAATTCCAGTGTCCCGAACTTTAAAAACCCAATTCGAGAAATCTTTTTGGATTGTTAAATAAATCTTTCCTTTCATTGTAAATTTTAGAGCGTTACTTAAAAGGTTTAATAAAATTTCTCTAAACTTTATAGGGTCAGCGTAAATAAATATTTCGTCATTTAAGTTTTTAAGGTTTATCTCCAAGTCTTTTTTAGAAAATTGTGGTTTTAAACTTGAAAGGATTTGATTTACAAGTGAATTTAATGAAAATTTTTGAATATTAAGTGTTACTTGTCCAGATTCAATTTTTGAAATATCTAATATATTATTTATCATATCTAATTGATGATCTGCAGAAGATTTGATATCTGAAATAAACTCTTCTTGCTCTTCATTTAGGTCTCCATATGCACCTTCAAGTAATAAATCTGTGAATCCAATGATTGCATTTAAGGGTGTTCTTAGTTCATGAGACATAGTTGCCATAAATTCTGTCTTGAACCGAGACGATTTTACAATCTGTTCTAAATAAAGTTTTTGTTGTTCAAGCGCATCATTTAACTCCTTAGTCCTAATTGCTACTTCATTTTCTAACTCATTTTTAAATTTCTTTTCTAACAAGTTGCTTTTCTTTTTTTGCGTAATATCTTCAAAAATGAATTGGACAAGAGTTTTGCTTACTTGTTTAATAATTGAAGCTTGTACTTGAATCCAAATTTTCTCGTTATCTGGTTTTTCTATTTCGAGTTCGATTGGATCAGGGAAAATATTTTTAAAATATGCTTGAAAGATGTATTTAAAATAATGTCTCATTTCTAGCGAGAAGACTTCTTTTAAATCATCGATGTTTTTTTTAATAAAGAAATCTTTAGTAAATCCAAAAATTCTTTCTACTGTTGAGTTAGAATCAATAATCTTTCCGTTAAAATCTATCAGTAATATCGCATTAGGGGATTTTTCAAATAAATTTTTATACCTTTCCTCTACTATTTTTCTATCTGATATATCTCTGGATGAAAGTAACCACTTAGATTGGTTAGTCTTGCTCATAAAATGCTTACCTTTACATTCAAACCATATCCAATCATTACGCTTATGTTTAAATCTCATCTCGGTTTTTGAACCATTATATTCTACTTCATTTCGCAATAAGCCAACTAATCTCTCCCTTTCTCCGGGGTGTATAAAATCTAAACTGTTTTTCCCAATTAGTTCAGAAATTTGATACCCAAGTAATTTATAAACCATTTCCTCGTTAATATATTCAATCTGAAATTGTTGATCGATGATAAAAATTAAATCATTGATATTTTCAATAATGAGTCTATATTTCTCTTCGGATTCCTTTAGTAGTTTTTCAATTTTCTGGCGCTCTAAAGTATTCCCAATCAATTGCGACGATAATTTCAAAATTATCATTTCAAGTTCATTCCATTTTGAGGTATGAATTAATTTAGCAAAACCCATACAGCCTATAAGTTTTGTTTTAATGAAAAGTGGATAGATAACCAGTGAACTAATATCATTTGTAATCATTAATTCTTTTAATTTTACACCCTCTTCTGAGCGTGAAGTGATTTCATCAATTTTAATGACTCTGCCTTTTTTTAATTGAGCTTCCCACCATGGATATTTCGATAATTCAACTTTTTGGAAGAACCTTGTTTTTGATGGAATTCTTTCACGATACCAATCATGGGTATTTATAAATAAATCTTTACTTTCATCCAACTGAAAAAGAAAGGCATAATCGACGTTAGTCAATGTTGTTATGTCTCTTAGCGAAGCATGTATTGCTTCATCGCTATCGGTATAGCTAATTAATTTAGAAGTTACACTTGAAATAAGTGTCTCTAAATTAGACCAATTTTTTGCGATTTGCATAATTTCTCTTATATTTTCTCTTCTTAGTAAATTTTCATCTTGGGTCATTATACTTCCACCTTTTCATAGTGAGAGTAAAAACTCATTTAGATTTTGTAAATTATCATAAAGATTTATTTTCCTTGGGATTGAAAATGAAAAACAACTGCCTTCACCATACTTGCTTGTGAAAGAAATAGTACCTCCGTGCAGTTCAATAATTCTTTTAGTAAGAGATAGGCCTAATCCCGCACCTTGTTTACTTCTTACATAATCAGATTCGACTCTTTTAAAATCTTTAAAAATCAAGTTATAATCACTCTTTCTTATTCCTATTCCAGTATCAATAACGTTAAATTTCCAATTATCTTTATTTTCAACAATCTCAATAGTAATAGTCCCTTTATCGGTAAATTTAACAGCATTACTTAAAAGATTATAAAAAATCTGCTTCAATTTAATCCTATCAGCAAGAATAGTTTTATGGTCGCTAAAACCTTTAACTCGAATTGACAGATTTTTACTATTTAATAATGGTCTTATTGTTGAAATTACTTGATCTATAATCGGAGAAAGCTCAATTTGCTCTCTTTTTAATGAAAGGTTACCTGATTCAATTTTTGAAATGTCCAATATGTTCGAAATCATTTCAAATTGATGTTCTGCAGAGTTTTTGATATCCATAATGAAATCTGTTTGATCATCATTAAGGAAGCCATACACACCTTCTAATAATAAATCTGCAAATCCTATTATTGCGTTTAATGGAGTTCGTAACTCATGAGACATTGTTGCTAGAAATTCTGTTTTAAATTGTGATGCTTTTACAATTTGATCCAAATAGAGTTTTTGTTTCTTCATTGCATCCTCTAATTCTCTAGTTCTTATCTTTACTTCTTCTTCTAATTTTTGATTGAATTGCTTTCTTAGAGCTTCTGATTTTTTCCTTTCAGTAATATTTCTTATCATTCCCTTAATTCCAATAATCTCATTTTCATAATCATGCATCAAATAAATCGATGATTCGAGATTTACTTCACTCTTATCCTTCTTTATTTGAGTGTATTCTAAAATTGTAAATGTGTCATCTCTTTCAACCAGTTTAGTGATCTCATTAACGAGATATCGATTGGTTTTCTCGTCGCATAATTCCGAATAATTCAAATTAAATAGTTCTTCTCTTGAATATCCTGTAAGATCACATAAAGCATCATTAAAAAAAGTGAAATTGCCATTTAGATCAATTTCAAAGTATCCTTCTCTTATACTTTCTAATATAGTTCTATATTTTTCTTCGGATTTTCTTAATTCATCAAGATGATTTTTTCGCTCTAGGACAAACCCGATTATCTGAGATGTAATTTGAAGAAGGGTTTTTTCTTCTTGATTCCATTCTCTATAATCTTTATGATCATCAAAACCAATAAATCCTACTATTCTTCCTTCAACGTATAAAGGAAGTATGATATTTGATTTAGTTCCTAAAGTTATCATATGGGTTTTGAAGTTGTTTGCTTGCTTTGGGAGATCATTAACATTATTGACAATTACCTTTTCACCATCCATTAATTTATCAATTACCCAAGGATTATTATTAGTAAAATATTCCATATACTTCTCAATATGAGGCTTTACACCTTTCACACACCATTCGTAAGGAACTTTAAGCAATTTTTTATTATCATTATATAAGTATATAAAAACGCGACTGACACCGACTTCTCTTCCTATTCTTTGAAAAGTAGAAATAATCGTATCGTCTATATCAACATTTCCTAAGAATCCGGAGGAAATGGAGGCTATAAGCCTCTGAAACTTAAGGTTTTCATTTAATATTCTTTCGCTTTCTTTTCTTTTAGACACATCTCTAATAATTGCAATTGCATTAGATTTTTTATCTATTTTTATTAGATTTATCGAAATCTCAACAGGAATTTTGAGATTTTTTTTGCTTGGGATATACATGTCATTTAAATCCTCAATGAGATTGCTGTATCCTGTTTTGAGAAAGTTGAGGAATTTTTTTTTAATATTATTTGTATGATTTTCTCTGAAAATTAATGAATATATCTTCGTTCCTATCAATTTCTGCTTAGAATATCCAAATAATATTTCCGCTGAATGATTACAGAAGTTAATCTTTCCCTTGTGATCAACTTGTACGATAGCATCCTTTAAGATTTCACTAATAACCTTAATTTTTTCTTCAATCTTTTCTCTTGCCTGAATTGCAAATTCTCTTTCTATTTCTTCTAAAAGAAAAGGCATGTTTTACATCTAATGTTTGTTTTTTTTAATTAAATATTCTTTTAAGAGCAATTAATTTCCAGAGCGTCTATAATATCACTGCATGAATCAAGCATCATTTCAATATGAGTAATAGTTTCTTCTTTTGAGTAATCATCTTTTTTTAGGTTTTCTAGTATTATCTCACAAAACCCTTGAATTGTATTCACTCCACTTCGGATTTGAAGATTTACGGATTCTACAGGAAGAATTTCACCTTTTTTTTGGTAGATCTCATTGATTTCATTATAAAAATGATTAAATGCGGCTTTATTATTAGAGAGAATCTGTTTATTGTCAATTTTATGGAAAAGCATTTCAATTCGTTTAAAATGTAAAATAGGGATAAAAGGATAACCTGAATCTCTTAACATTATTATAGCATATAATTGCTTTCCTCCTCTTGCTGAACTATCCGGAACTTCTATCTTATAAATTTGAGCATAAAATCTCGCAAAATCAATTATAACAAACTTATTTTTTGTATTTAAGGCGTCTCTTAATAGATTTCTTATGAAATTATCTCCATTTAATGGAATAGAGGTGAACAAAGATCGTGGACCAAGTGTGTGATCATATTTGCCAATTATTAATATAAATGGATTTTTTTCTAAGGTCATTTTAAAACCTTTTGATTTTTCAACCTCTAACTCAGTTGAATTTGAAATTTGCATATTTACTTAATACCTAAAAAATGATTGTTTTATCTTTTATGTACACAAACTTATAAGAAATATAAAAAAACTTCCTTATAATTATATCTGTTATCAGAATTATATTTTTATTACAAAAATAAAAGCTTTCTTAGATATTCTTGAGTACAAAAATACTATTTGTGTAAAAGTTTAAATTTTTGAGCTATATATCAATAATATGTCTGAATCAGCCAAAAGATTGATAAAATTTTTTAGTGATCGATTTCTTAAGATTGAATATTATCCTACTAGCCTAAAAGCTATATTAGATTTGGATGTTAACATCCTAAAGGGTGTTTCTGAGGAAAATTTAATAAAGTTTAAAAAGCTAAAAATTGAAACAATACGAGATCTCTCAACGATAAAAGCTTCCGAATATAAAAAATTAAGTAAAAAGGCATTTATCGAAGAACAAGTATTTAAAGGAGCATTAATCAGTTCATATCTTATTGCTAACGCTTGGAATAAGAGGAGTATTTATTTAAAGAAACCAAAAATGAAAGTCGTGTTTGCAGGATTAGATTATGCTGGAAAGACTTCATTAATAAATAGACTATTTAACGATTATAATTATAATGATATGATCAACTTAGAACCAACTATCGGATCTAATGTAGAAGAATTTCAATCTGAGAAGCTAGATTTGGTGTTATGGGATTTAGGAGGTCAGAAAGATCACATTGAAGAATATTTGTCTACTCCAGAGAATTTTTTCGTACATCTTGATGTGCTAATTTTCGTATTTGATTCTCAAGATGATTTAAGATACGAGGATGCGCTTCAGTATTTTCAAGATATTGTAGATATTTTAACTTTCTTAGAAGAAAATCCGTATATTGAAATTTTACTAAATAAAGCAGATTCCGACATAGTTAGTGATCCCGATTATCAAATAAGAGTTGAGTATCTAACTGATAAGATAAGTAACGTTTTAATGAATAGCTCAAAATCATGGAATTTTGAGATAATTCCAACAAGCATTTTTAATTTTTATTCTAGTGAACCCGAAATAACAAGGAGTATAAAAAATATCTTCGCAAAAGAAAATCATGAAAATATACTTATACCTGAAATTGAATCGAAACTCCAAAAAATATTGGATATCAATCTTAAATTAATGGATAAAGTCGCTACAGAATTATCGGAAGTAAAAAGATTACTTCAGAGGTTAGCACCTTCAGATATCTCCCAATCACTTTTTTCAGTACCATTTGAGAAAGTCCCCTTAGAATATATAAGTTCTTCTACTCAAACTTCAGATAAACAGATGAAAGGAAAGAAAAAATCTAAATCAGATGGTGATATAAAACGATCAAAACAATTCAAAGGAAATGGTCCTCCAAAAAGACTAAATGAATTACCAATTCCATCCTCTCAAGAAAAAATTGCGAGTGAAAAAATGGATAA
The DNA here is from genome assembly GCA_964632315.1 of uncultured archaeon. Lineage (GTDB taxonomy): Archaea > Asgardarchaeota > Lokiarchaeia > Sigyniarchaeales > SOKP01 > SOKP01. The sequence continues at coordinate 14,798 of CAZWEM010000006.1, read as the reverse complement.
AGAAACAATAAACAAAATCAAAAGTGCTCTAGAACCTATTGGAAATTCCATAGTGGAAGCAAAATCAATTGAATCCCCCAGTGAACATCCGAAACCTCCAATGGCTCCGAAAAAGAATTTTTTTTCTCTTGAAGATCTAAAACCACCACCACCGCCACCAAAATTAGTATATAACAAAATGACTAAGGATAATATAAGATCTCAAGTAATCTCCGAATTGAAAGATATTTTCAAACAAAGAGGACTAATTTCGCATTGATGATCATTAGTTACTCACTTTCAATACTTTAAGTTAAGATGGAATTGAATTCTTAATAAAAATTTAACTTTTAGAATCTCTATGTATAAACTCATTGCACTTTTATTAGTTAGATTTAGAATGAATTTTCAATAAGTTAAGAATTGAGCAAATATCGATATCTCTATTAACTTAATCCATGAGATTTAAGTAGCGTTTTACAATTTCTCTGAATTCTTTTACTTTAATTGGCTTAGAAACATATTGATTAAATCCCGCTTTTAGTATTCTTTCTTTATCTCCTTTCATTGCGAAAGAGGTAACTGCAATAATTGGAGTATCTTTAAACTTATCTAACTTTCTTAGCTCACTACAAATCTCAATTCCATTCATTTCTGGTAATTGGATGTCTAAAATTATAAGATCTGGTTCCCCTGACTTAATTAATTCTAAACCTAAGTTACCTTTCGACTCTTCATATATTTCTAAATCAGGAATAAGTTTTAGTATGGCTCTAAACAATTTCATGTTTTTCTCATTATCTTCAATAACATATACATTCTTCAAGGTAAATCCTCAAAAAAATTTCATAACATACATTACCTCAATAATCAAAGATAGACTATTTTAATTTATCTTTTATTTAGTAATAAGTCCTGCATTTATGTAGAAATCGATTTGAGATTAATGATCAATTTTCTTTTCTTTTAACTAGAAAAATCCGGAATAGTGAGCGATACCGTATGCTACAACTAAAATTAAAATGGTGACCAAAGAAACGGCCTTTAAATCTGCAACAAAATCCAGTATTATTTATTCTTTAATACGAAAGAATTCATCATGCATAAATAAAATAAAATTTTTGAAGTCTTCTATCCCAATTCCTTATTTAAAAGGTAATTAGCTAGCTGATGACACTTTACTTTAAATTTAGTTCGAATTTCATTTATTTGTAAATTACTAATTCCTAAAAAGTGTGTAGTCAAAAACATTTTTAATAAAGATAAAGAAATTTTAATTCCTTTTTAGAGCCAGAAGAACCCTCAGATATAGATTTTCTTTAAAAAATGACTTCAACTGAAATAACAACATTTAAATATTGGTATGTATACACACTATATGTGGATACACAAGTCCACAAAAAAACAAAAAAAATGATAGTAAAAAATGACCATTACAAACAGTTTGGAGGATTGTAAGAGGTGTTTCCATGGGAGATCTAATATTGAGAGAGTGAGGGACTCCATTACGCTCAACATGACAGACCTCGGAAGCATGAACCATTAAATAATTAAATATATTTCCAAATTTTTTGAGAAATTCATGATAAATATTATTAAAAAATAAAAAAAAGAGAAAAGATACAGATTTGAGAAAAAAGGAAGAGAAAAATAATGGATGAGATAAAAATTACAGGATTGGAAGTGGGAAAGATGAAAAGAGGAAATGAGTTTGAGGATATGAAGTCCAAAATGATATATGACGCGCACGTATCCAGATGCACGCGTTAAAATCTAATTTTTTTAAATCAACTGAAAAATGAGAATAGGATTGAAATTTGAAGGTTTTTTATAAGAGTTGAAAAATATGAATTGCATAAAAAAGTGAGATGAAAAATGTCAGATAAAAAAGAAGAAAATTGGGAAGAAGAAAATGAAAATAGAGGTGAACAATCACCTCCAGAGCCTCCTATGCCACCAAGACCACAAACTGCACCAACCTCAGATGAATATAATGATGATGAAATGGAGGAATTACGTAGGGAATATTTAGAAGAGATTCAGTCAAGAACGGATGATATGAACGAGAAAATCGAAGCCAAGCGACAGAAATATTTAGAAAAGTTAGAAAGAGTCATTGAGAAAGAAAAAGAACGTTACGAGCGAGACATGGATAAAATTGCGGATCTTGAAGAAAGAATAGCTGAATTAAAAAGTCGAGCTGCAGAATCTAAGCATCGTGCTAAGAAAGCGCAAGAAAAGGCGAAAAGGATCAATATCTACGTGGATCCTGAAATGAGTGATGAATGGCGCGAATGGTCGGAAAAATTAGGATCTTCAGTATCGGAGTTAGTCCGCAAGTCGATGCAATTTGTTAAAGAGAATATTGGAGATGTTGCAAAGCTGGAAAAATTGGGAGATATCATAGAAAGAACGGTTGAAGAAACAGGGATAGAGGATATAGGAGATCGAATCGAACAATCCTTGAAAAAAGCTGGAATCGATGGATCTATAAATCTTGGCAAGAAGCGAGGGAAAGTAGTCGTCTCGGATGTACTTCAACCATCCTCAGCAGAGGATAAGGAAAGAATTAAAAAGCGCATAACAGGGTTGATCAAGCTTCACAAAAGCATCCCAATTGATAAACTCGCTCAAGCATTAAACAAATCAGAAGAGTTCGCAGAAAACATGATCTATGAGCTCGCAGCGGAGGGTATTGATGGAGACTTGGAGGAAGGTATTTTCAAGTACACTGGGGAGATAGACGACGTGTTAAATGTACTTTTTAAATTAATAGATAGGTTGTGAGGGATCAGAGCAATGGAAATCATTCCTACCAAGAATAGTTTTCGACAATACATGACCTTTTGGGCCGGGCAGACATTTTCTCTGCTCGGTTCAATGGTCGTTCAATTTGTTATAATGTGGTACTTGACGCTCACGACTGGGAGCCCCATGGTGTTAGCTCTGGCAAACTTTTTCTACATTTTTCCCATGGTCGTTCTGATGCCCCTTGCAGGCGTTTTTTCTGACAGGCACAGTCGTAAGATCATTATAATGCTAGCAGATTCATTACAAGCAATAACAACCTTGGCGTTAATTATATTTTTAGCAATGGGATTTTCTAATGTTTGGATCATTTTCTTGTTCATTGCTCTTCGAAGTGCTTTTCAAGCATTCCATCAGCCCACTGTTAACGCTGTAGTGCCGACCATGGTTCCTAAAGAGAAATTGACTAGAGTTAATGGATTAAATTTCTTATTCAATGGAGTCATGCAGATTATTGGTCCAATGTTAGCAGCCATTTTATTGGTATTCATGACCGTTTCGCAAGCATTATGGGTTGATGTGATTACTTTTATTATTGCATTTGTTCCTCTTGTCTTTATCACTATTCCCTTAGTAAGGTTTAAACAAGATCAAGTTGAAGATCACAGCGGATTTATAGAAGAATTTAGTGACGGATTCAAGACGTTAAAAACCATTCCTGGTTTCATCATCCTAATGATAATGGCCATGCTCTTGAATTTCTTGATCCAACCATTAAGTACTTTACTACCATACTTTGCAGCAGTGTTGCATGATGCTACTGCCTTTGAATATGCTCTAATGTCCGTGGGCTTTCAGGGAGGGATCATCAGTGGAGCATTACTCACTACCTTAAAAAAGAAATGGAAGAAGAAGATCAAGGTAACTTTCAGCGTGTTGATAATCGTAATGATCGCTTATTCTATGTTGGCATTGGCTCCTTATAGAGCATTCTTATATATGATGGTAATGGCATATATCATGGGATTCATGCTACCGATCGTGAACACGCTTTATCAAACCATACAACAAACCATAGTACCTCATGAAAAGCTTGGAAGAGTCGGTTCTATTGACAGCACGTTTTCAATGGTAATTACCCCTGTAGGAGCCCTAATAGCTGGACCCTTAGGAGAATTCCTTGGTGTTGCAAATCTATTCTTCATATGTGGGATTCTTGGGGTAGTAGTATTGGTCATACTATACTTCTTCACCAGTATCAGACACGTGAATTATGATCTTATTGCAGAGGAATCAAACATGCAATCCGAAGAAGAATTCGTAATTCCAGAAATAATAGAATAATAATCTATATTTAATAGTAAAATTAAACGAAAAGAGAGAGTTTTATATATGGAAATCATCCCGACTAAGAAATCATTCCATCATTACCTATATTTTTGGATAGGGCAAGTATTTTCACTTTTCGGGTCACAAGTGGCTATATTTGTATTAATTTGGTGGTTAGAGGTTGAGACGCAAAATCCCATTATTCTATCAATAGCAAGCTTTTCCTTCATGTTACCTTATGTCATAGCAGCGCCAATAGCAGGCGTGTTTTCAGATCGCTTGAATAGGAAGAGCCTTATTATTAGTGCTGATTTTTTGCAAGCACTAGCTACACTGGCTTTGGTTATTTTAATGACATTCGGTTGGTATGATTTGTGGATAATTTTTACAATCTTGGCTTTCAGGAGTGTTTGTCAAGCATTTCACCAACCGACTGTGAATGCCATCATTCCCACAATGGTTCCTAAAGAAAATTTAAGCAGGATAAATGGAATAAATTTTCTTTTCTCGGGATTCGTGCAGCTTATAGCACCAATGTTTGGAGCCCTGCTCTTAATCTTTTTTAGCGTGAGTCAAGCATTATTAGTTGATGTCATTACATTCGTTATTGCATTAATTCCATTACTTTACGTCAGCATTCCATCAATTCAATTAGCGATTCAAGAAGAAGATTTGGTTGAAAAAGAATCATTTTCGAAACAATTCATGGATGGCCTTTACACGTTAAAGAACACACCAGGAATGATTGTTTTAATACTTCTTTCGATGATCGGGAATTTTCTAATTCAACCACTGAATGTATTATCACCATATTATGCAGAAAAAATTCATTCGGCAACTGCATTTGAATTCGCCATTATTTCAGCAGGGATTCAAGGAGGGATAATAGTTGGGGCAGTAACAACTTCATTAAAAAAACATTGGAAAAATAAAATGGAGTGGTTTTTTGGCACGGTTTTACTCCTAATGGTTGGATACGGAATGTTAGCTTTTGCTCCTTATCGCCTATTCTCATTCATCATTACAGCATTATTCTTAATAGGTATTAGTCTACCCATTATAAATACCATTTATCAAACAATCTTGCAAACCAATGTCTCTCATGAAAAGTTAGGTCGAGTGAGTTCCATTGACTCTACGTTCTCAATGCTAATTAGTCCAATTGGTTCTATCATCGTGGGTCCATTAGCAGTCTTACTCACCGTAAATGGGTTGTTTTTAATCAGTGCAATTTTAGGGGTCATATTGTGTTTCAGTTTATATTTCTTTACTGGAGTTAGAAAAGTAGATTTTGATCGAAATATGAAAATTAACATTTCCCCTTCTTTAATAGAATAAAATGATAAAATAAGTAAAAAAAAATTAAAAATAGTTGAGAAAAATATATGGAAGATATAACCAGTAAGAGTAATTTTAACCAATACCTATTTTTTTGGGGAGGGCAATTATTTTCAATTTTAGGCTCATCAATCGTGAGTTTTTCAATTACATGGTGGATAACAGTAACCACGGGTAATGTAATTTTATTGTCGATCTTAGCCTTCATGTATATTCTACCCATGGCTATATTAAGCCCATTCGCGGGCGTCATAGCGGATAGACATAACCGGAAGATCATAATAGCAATCGCAGATTCATCTCAAGCTATGATAACTCTCGTCATAATTATCCTATTTTGGCTTAATTTAGCTTTTCCTGCCGTAGTGGTGGTTATAATGGGATTACGCGGAGTTTTTCAAGCATTTCACGTTCCAACAGCGAACGCAGTTTTACCATCAATGGTCCCAAAAGATAAACTCAGCCGAATGAACGGTTTAAATTATCTATTTACTAGCGTAATTAACATTATCGGACCTGTTTTCGGAGCAGGATTGTATTCCATATTGAGAATAGATGTAATTCTTTGGATAGATGTCATCACCTTTGTTGTAGCTATTATCCCATTGATCTTGATTAGAATTCCTATATTTACAAAACCAAAGGACGAAAAGGAAAGGAAATCATTCTTTCATGAATTTAAACTCGGATTAAAGACAATTAATATGATACCTGGATTAGTTGCTCTTTTATTGTGGTCAATGGTTCTTAATTTTTTACTAATGCCTACTAATATCTTACTTCCTTATTATATCGCATTTATACATGGAGGAAGTGAGTTTGATTATGCTTTTATAAGCGTCTTTTTTAGCGTAGGGATGATATTAGGTAGTTTATTAACTTCATTAAAAAAAAATTGGAAACATAAGCTTTCTTCTTATTTTGGGTCCCTTATAATATTGATGAGCTTCGTTTCGGTGTATGCTTTTGTTCCTAGAGGAATTTTTTGGCCAATGTGGATTGCGAATATCATAGTTGGATTCATGCTACCAATAGGAAACACAATATACATGACGGTTATCCAGTTAACTGTACCACATGAAAAGATGGGAAGGGTCAACTCCATTGATCAATCTCTATCGACCATAATGTCTCCAATCGCTGCAATTTCAGCTGGACCTCTTGCCGATTTGGTTGGAATTAGACTTTTATTTCTGGTTTTCTCACTGATTGGCTCACTTGGTTCAATAGCAGTTTGGAAAGGAACTAGATTGCGAAAGGCAAATTATGACGATCATAAGGAACTTGAACGAATAAGTGAAAGCATGAATAACCTTTCCTAATTCATTTTTAACATTTCTCTTTAAAAAATTAAAAATTGGTTAAGATATAAGAAATAGATTTTTTTAAATTTCTATAACTATCAAACATAGAGAATATTATCAATAATCTATGATAAACATCACCTAAATTAATCAAAAATAATAATAAATGAGATCCCTAAAACTTTACCTTATTTAAAAGATCCTATATATGGAGCAAGAGATTTATAAAAACCTACTTTTTCCAAAAGAGAATCTTTAAAGTATATCTCATCAATTGTTAAATATGACGGAATTGATAGCAGAGCTAGAAGAGTGAAATAGGTAAAATAATATGGGATACTTACTTGCCAAATTATAATATCTATAGGAAACATAGATAGGTTTTGCGGTGCATTCATGGGAATTAAAAACCAAGAAATAATAGCGTAAATTGAGATTATTTTAAGTATCGTCCTTCTCAAAATCTCTAATTTATCAATGATTTTCATATCCTTTTGAAAATTTTTTTGAAACTTTCTTGTTTTATAATTCACTACTTCTAAAAAAAACAAGGAAACTAAGTTTAAAAATGCTATAGGGAAAACTTGATTAGTAAAAAAAGTGAAAAACTCTCTATTAATTTCTGAAGCAATTAGCATAGCACTCCCTTTAATGGGGGTATAAATTAATTCATTCTCAAGTTTGAACATTAAATTGCCCCAAATCCAAAATTGAGCGAAAAATTGAACAAGAGTTAACAAAAAAACAGATAGACTCAAAATGTATAAAAATTTTAATTTAGATTTCTGATTATGTGACATTTTTACATTCTCAATAACTTTTTTCATTAAACGTACTATCTACTCAACTTATAAATTTATCTTACCTTTTAGTGATCTAAATCACTAATTTTTCATAATATAACTTGGTTTACTGATAGAGGTAACTTGATAACTAAACAATATCGATATGATATTATTAAGAATATCTTTATTTCCATTTTAAGAAAATAATCAAAAAAAAATAGTTATATAAAAGATGTAGGCTAATCTAATTATTGTGGAATCTAGACAATTTAGACCTAATCCTAGGGATTTTGCATTTATTTGGACTGGTTACTTTTTAACTACATTTGGAGGTATTATTACCAACTTCATAATCAATTGGAAGATCAGTTTTGAACCTGGCTCTCCTGCAATTATGTCAGATATTAGTTTTACCTATTTAATTTCGTCTATAATTGGCTTACTTTTCCTTGGTATTTTTATAGATGTACTAAATCGTAGAAATTTACTCCTAGCTCTATATATCATCAATATAATCCTTACGATGATCATGATTCCAATTTTAACTGCAGGATCAATTCATATTATATCCCTAAAGATAATTATATTTTTAAGCAGTATGATCCAGGCTTTAATATTCCCAACATTTTTCGCGATTATTCCGACAATGATTTCTCAACGAAATATTGGACGAGTTAATGGTTTTAATTATCTGATATTATCGGTCAGTCAAATATTTGGTTCATATGTTGCAAGTTTGATACTTTCTTCTGTAAATGTGGGCATTAGCTTATGGATTGATATAATTTTAATAACATTATCTTTAATACCTCTCTTTTTCGTGAAAGTGCCCTCCGTAAAGGAATTTGAGTTGAATTTCAAGGATACCTTGATAAATCGTTACGCAAATGGATTTAAATCTTATTTAAAATTCCCAAGTGTTACATTTATCATTATAATATATTTAATTTTTACCTTTCTGAATCACTCCTTTGATGCTTATTTTCCCTATTTTATAATATTTTATCACTCCTCGCAGCTGATTAATTACGCAATACTTTCCTCAATTCTTTCGATTGGTATAATAATTGGAGGAATAGTTTGTTCGGTAGTTAAATATTGGAACCCACCAATTTTACTTTTTTTCATTTCAATAGTAGTTTTGTTTAGTATGAATTTTTTAATCGTAATTTCACCATTTCAGGATTACAATTCGATGGCGCAAGGTCTTTTTAGCAAAGGATTCTTCCAGATACTGGTTTTAACGATTTTTTCGAGTATTTTACAAATAAATATTCCAAAAAGGAATCTTGGTTATGTTTATGCCCTATTCTTAACCTTTTCTAACTTAATTATTTTTGGAGTATTGAATTATATATACCCAATATTGTCAATAATCATTGACGTTCGAACACTTCTTCTTATTAGTGCTACTTTTGGGGCTTTAATCGTAATTTTTCTTTATTTTATATTAAGGCTTCAAAAGCTGAAGAGTGAAGATTATATTTTAGTTGAATCACCGAAAGATTAAAAAGTTAACTTTCAGAACTAAATGATAATAAATACGGATCTAAATTTAAAGAACTATAAGTGAAACTCAAATTTATTGGAATAAAAATAATGATTCTCTTAGAAGTATACTTACCAGACATTCCAGGGAGTTTAATTGAATTAATTAAGCCGATTTCAGAAAATGGGGGAAATATCTATGGCATATTACATCACCATGATAAAAAAATCGACAACAGGATCCCTGTAGAAATCTCATTCGAATTAAATCAAGAGATATTGGATTCTTCTATAAGCCAAATTAAAAAGAGTTTAATTCAACAATATATCGAAATTATTAAAATTTCTATAGACGTTAAACACAAGATGTTTACTTTCATTTTATCTGGACACGTTTTTGATACTGATATTACCGATACAATAAATTACCTACATTCTAAAGATATAAAAGTATTAGAGCTTCAAGCAATTTTTTCTGGATTCAAAGAGATAAGTAATGTAAAAATGAGAGTAGAATTTCCCGATAATATGAGTAAATCTGAACTGATTGATGAAATTACAAAAATCTGTAAAAAGAAATCATTATTCTTCATAAAATCGTAAAAATTTAATAAACAATTATAAAGTAGAAAAACTTGATTGAGTACAAAATAGGTCTAATTGGAAAAGGAGTCGTTGGAACTTGTTTTCTTCAGTTATTAAACGAGATGAAAAATGAGATTGCTCAAAAATATGATGCCTCTTTCAAAGTAATCGCCGTGTTTAAAAGTGATGGGGCACTCGTTGCTAAAGAAGGGCTCGATTTAGAAGAAATTATCAAAAATTTTAACTTTCTTAAGGAAAGTAACCTATGGCACATGAATGCAAAAGCAACCAATTTTATTTCTCAATTAGGAATTAATATTTGTATTGAAACAACCCCCACTAACTCTATAGATGGAAATCCGGCTCTAAACCATATTGTAGAAGCGCTTAATAACAAAATCGATGTTATTTCATCAAATAAAGCTCCATTTTATTTTGAATATGAAAAAATCAAAAATTTAGCAATCCAAAATAAATGTTTTGTACGATATGAAGCAACAGTGGGTAGTTCTATACCAATTTTATCTATCAAGGATAATTTACTGGGAATTTCAATTGTAGGAATAAAAGCGATTTTGAATGGTACAAATAATTACATTTTAAGTCGAATGACATCAGAAAGCATCCCTTTTTCCGTCGCATTGAAAGAAGCTCAAGAATTGGGATATGCCGAAGCAGATCCATCCTTAGATATTGAAGGATTTGATGCCGCGGGAAAATTAGTTATTATAGCAAATGAATTACTAGATCGATACTATAAAATTCGAGATGTAAAAATTGAGGGGATCTCTAAAATCACCCCTCAAGCAATAGAATTGGCTAAGTCAGATGGATATGTCATTAAACATTTAGCAATCGCAGAAGAAAATGAAATTGTTGTAGAACCTCGATTAATTAAAAAAGACTCACCCTTGAACGTGGATGGAACATCAAATATCATCGAAATTGAGACTAAACACATTGGTTCACTATTTTTGACTGGAAATGGAGCTGGTGGATTTGAAGCTGCATCGGCAATTCTCAATGATTTGCTTTACATTATCAGAGAACGACAAAAAATTACGGAATGAGGCGTTAGGTTAAAATGAAATTTCACTCAACAAATTATAATACCCCTGATGTAGATCTCAAAGCTGCTATGCTTAAAGGACAAGCCTTAGATAAAGGGTTATACATGCTGAATGAGATTCCTAAGTTTTCAGATGATACAATTGATGCTTTTCATGATCTTAGCTTTAAAGATCTCTCATTCAAGATCCTCTCACAATTCACTAAAGAAAGCATTCCCGATGGCACTTTACAAAAAATTATTGATAACGCTTTAAATTTTGAGGTTCCTGTTAAAAGGATCGATGATAATGATTATATTTGCTATTTGGATCAAGGTCCCACCGCTAGTTTTAAGGATTTTGGAGCTAGGGTGCTCGCTAGATTGATGGAATATTTTCTTGAGGAGGATGATGGTAATGCAATTATTTTAACAGCTACCTCTGGAGATACTGGAGGAGCGGTTGCGCAAGCTTTTTTTAGAATGAAGCGAATAAAGGTGGTTGTTCTGTATCCTCAAAAGGAGATCAGCGAGTTGCAGAGAAAGCAAATGACCACCCTAGGCAAAAATATAACTGCAATTGGAATCAATGGTAAATTTGATGATTGTCAAAGACTAGTAAAGATGGCTTTTTCAGATAAAGACTTAGATACTTTAAATTTATCATCCGCTAATTCAATTAACATTGGTAGGTTGATCCCCCAAACACTCTATTACTTTTGGAGTTATTATCGCACTATTGAACAAAGAAGAGAAAAGGTTATATTTTGCGTTCCTTCAGGTAATTTTGGGAATCTTACGGGCGGGCTTATTGCTAAAGAAATGGGGCTTCCAGTGGCAAGGTTTATTTCTGCAGTAAATGAAAATGATGAGTTTCCTTCTTTTTTAAACACCGGCGTATATGAGAAACTTGATAGATCTAAAAATTGCCTTTCTAGCGCAATGAATGTTGGACATCCTTCCAATTTAGTTCGAATTATCGATCTTTTTGGTGGGAAGATGGATGAAAAAGGTATCTTGACGGAGCCACCAAACATGACACGACTTCAAAATGAAATTGTCTCTTATTCAATTGACAATGAATTGACTAAATCTACAATAACCACCTTTTATCACGATCAAAATGGACTTATAGAACCCCATGGGGCAGTAGGATGGGCAGCGTTACGAAAATTTCGCATTGATTTTCCAGATTATGAAAAATTGAAAACCATAGTTTTTGAAACCGCAGATCCCGCCAAATTTCCCGATGCAATCATCTCACTTACCAACATACGACCTCCTCTTCCAGAAGGATTAGAAAAAATAAAAAATCAATCAGAGTATCAGAATCCGTGCGAATTGCATTCTTATGATGACTTTAAAAAGTTTTTAATCGAAAATTATGCATAACATGTAAATTACGGCAATTCTAAGCAATTTAGTATCAGTTTTTTTAATTCTGAATATTCACGAACCACTGGAAATTGGGGATAATCCTCAATTACTTTTAGAGGCGGTCTAAAAAGAATTCCTTGTTTCGCTTCATTTAGCATTGGGATATCATTATAGGAATCTCCAGCTACAATAACATCATAATTTAGGTTGTTAAGAGCTTGAATTGTGCTTCTTTTCATATCAGGAATCCGGATTTTATAATCACTTATAATTCCTTCTTTATCAATTTCAAGACTATGGCAAAAACAGAGTGGATAGTTTAATTTTTCCAAGAAGGGAGAAACAAACTCAATGAAACTATCAGTTATAATTGCAGTTTGAGTTTTTTTACGAATCTGATCGAAAAACTTTTTTGCTCCTGGTAGGAGATCCATTTTTGATATAATTTTTTGAATCTTTTCTAATTTGATTTGGTTTTGTTTTAATAATTTAATGCGATTTTTCATGAGTAAGTCATAATCTGATACGTCTCTAGTAGTCAACTTAAGTTCATCTATCTTCGTGGCTTCACTCACCGCAATCCACACTTCTGGGGTAAAAACACCTTCTAAGTCGAAACAAACAAGGTACATGATATAATTTAACAAATTTAATTCAGTGGTGTATTAGATCCAAATCAAAGAGTCTTAATATAAGATCCCTTTTACATGAATTTTAACACATAACAAAAAAGAAACATAGAAATATTACTTCTAAGGATAGAAATATAATATTATTCACGTTTTCTCCTTTTTATCCTTCTATAGATAAAGTATCCTGTAGCACCAGCAAGGCCAATTAAAACAATAATCGTTATCACGAGATATAGTTCTGGTTGATTGAAAATAACATTATCTTCCAAATGGTTACCCTCACAATCAGTTAACGTTACGGTTCCTTTATTTCCAGTAATAGTATTTCTCTTAATGTAATTATTATTTGAATGATAGAGCCAAAGTGGATAATTATTATTGTTTATTATCTCATTATCTTCAATAAAATTACTATTACTTAATTTTATCACGATTCCATATTCATTTTTAGATACTATGTTGCCGAAGGCAATACTTGTATCACTACACTGCTGAATATTGATCCCATATTCACTAGTGCTTATATTATTGTGATGTATTGCAATATCATGACAATCAACACAAATCACACCATCTAAATCGTTATTTTTTATCGAATTATCCCATATCCAATCATATGAACTTTCTGCTAATCCAATTCCATCTAAATTATGGGAAATTAAATTATGATCCACGTTGTTGATTTGACTGTTATTCTCAATTGATATTCCATAATCATTATCTTGGATTGAATTGCTTGTTATGTTACTGGTATATGAGTGATGTACCAGAATCCCATAAAAATTGTTACTTACATTGTTTAAAGCAATATTCATTCTTGTACAATTCTCTAGATAAATTCCACATGCTAACTGAGAGGATGATTCTGTTAATTTATTATTACATATCTTCCCATTCATCGAATTATTCAGAAGAACACTCGCTCCTACTGTATTTGAAACGTTACTCCCTCCTTCATGTAAATCGCAGTGCTCGATTGTAAAGTAAAAGATTTTAGAATTTCTTATTTCAATGCAATTATTAACTCCCTTTCCATCAATTTCTAGATATGAAATGCAATAAGGATCTTCTTTTGTCCCGGTGCCATTACACCAAGACTGAGAAGATGCCCAAGACCAGTTATGTGCGCTCATACCAATTGCTTGAGCATCAATTAAAATCGGACTTTCAACAGTACTACTAACTCTAAAAACACTTTTGTTTGCCTTATCAGAGTTAAATGTATTCTCATTTATAATAGCAAATTCCAAAAAATAGCAAAATGATATTAGCATAGCTATAAAAATTGTTACACCTATAGAATTTTGGACCTTTAAGTTTCTCATTGCTAAATCGCCTTTTTTATAATATGGACATATAAAAATACATATATAAAAATTATTATCAATTGAGAACCTTTTCACAAAAAAGTAAGATATGGAAGGTTGAAATTTTTAGATTAGCGTTCAATTAGGATTTCAAATTCTTGTTTAGGTGGATGGATTAGATCGTTATCATAGCGTTTATCATGATAACAGAAATCACAATAGTCTGCTTCCTGCATTAAGGTCTGAGTTCTTGTTAAAATGAATTCTTCATTAAATATGGTGGCATTTTTAAAATCGGTATTGCATATCATCGCATGAGCTAAATCTTTGTCTAAACCCTCCATAACTTCTGCCCACTTACAGCGCGAAACCCTCACGATCGCTCTCTTGTCCCCCTCTACTTTAATAGCCACATCTTGAGAACGCCAACGTTCATAACCTGGACTAATACGTTCGATTAATTCTCCAACAGATTTGTCATATTTCTCTGGATTACGTCTTTCTTCTAACTTATTTTCGATAAACTCACTGATAGCTTTAATAGCGTCTTGTTTTGACATTATGCTTAATAAAGATGAAACTTGATAATAATCAAACACATTCATTGCGCGAATCATGTCAGTTGCATCCCACTTTGTGTGAGTATCATCGAATTGATCTACGTAATTCTCAAATTTTAACAAGGATAAAAATGCTAGAATACTAAGCTTTAGAAATCCGAAATCCGTGGCTTTTAAAGGAGGTTTCTTGTTTTCATATTCAGCTACTAATTTATCAACCCAAACTCCATAAGAGATTGTGTTTTCTTCGCCTGCTAATTTCATATATTCAAGCCTTAAACTGGATTGATATTTATCAAAGTCAACTGGGTACTTCTG
>CAZWEM010000005.1:131771-148319 GCA_964632315.1 uncultured archaeon | reverse complement strand
TCTTATGGAGACAAAACACTAGTCAGCTTTATACCAGGCAAATACATACCCGAAACTGAGCGCCTTCCGGGGCAATACATTTACATGTTCATAGGACTGTCGGTTATTTTTGTAGTGGAGTTAGTTATCTATACCATAACACGTAAAAGAGGTTAATTTTAAACCTATTTTTTTTTAATTTTAAATAAAAATCAAGGTGAAAGAGAATAAAATTATGGATAGTATATAAGAACGGAATTGGTTTCTCAAAGATGGTTGCTGAAATGCTTCAAGATCACTTCGAAGATTATATTGAAGTGAATGTGGGAAAAGCAGATAAGATTGAGCCCGAATATATAATTGAAGAAAACGTAGATTTTTTGATCCTTGGAGATATTTTATGTGAGAAATCCCCTGTGTCAGAATTACAGAATTGGATACTAAAATATATAAATTTTTTAAACCTGCAAGAAAAACGACTAATAAGAATTTCTGGGTTTTATATTACGCCATCTGATTTGGCGATAAGACCAACCTGGATTGATATTGTTCGAGACCAAATGGGAGCTGAACTAATACATCCTCCAGTTTTTCATTTAAACTTGAATCGAGAAGAATATAAGCTTGAAAATAAAGCTTCTGATATGGTTAATGAATATTGTAATGAATTTATAGAGTTTATTCTAAATCTTCAATTATAAAAAGTAATTAGAGAAATATTCGAGAATATAGCAGTAGAGGGAAAATTATGATTGTTGAAATGTTCTATTCAGGTATTTTCTTTTTGTTTATTATAGTAACAAACTTAGCAAGTAGTTTTTTTGGATATAAAACTTTAGGTGATGTGGACCCAGAAGCTCAACTACAGTTTATTAAGAAAGCTCCGATAAAGTTTAAAATTGGCGTACTTATAATTCTCATAGAGCACCTTGGTATAATTGCTCTTGCTTTAACCTTATTCATTGCTTTTAGTCAGTATAACATGATACTAGGGATTGTCTGGTGTATCTTTAGAATAGGAGAAGCCATGATCCAAATTTATGATAAAAAAAATTATTGGGGCCTTCTCAATCTAGCGACAATTTACTCAGATACTAGTGATACTGAAAAAAGTGGACTCATTGATTCAAGTCGGAATATTCTTAAAACAAAAGAATTTAGATTCGCAATAGCACAGATCCTTTTTTGCATTGGTACTCTTGCATATTCTAGTTTGTTTGTTATCTATGGGGCTTTACCATCAATTATTGGATGGTTAGGAATTATATCGAGTAGTATCTATGGTATTGGAGACATAATTTTTCTCAAAAAGTCTAAATCTAAAATAATATGGTCTTTAGGAGGGCTGCTTGTTTTAATTTTTGAGATTACTCTGGGTGGATGGCTGATATATGCTTCTTTAACCATCCCATAATTAGAAAGTAACTCGATAATTAAGTGTGAAAGTTAGTAGTCGTCTTCATAATCATCCCAGTCATCATCGTCCTCATCATCATCCTCCTCATCGTCCTCATCATCATCCTCCTCATCGTCCTCCTCATCGTCTTCATCCTCCCAATCATCCTCCTCCTCGTCATCATCGTCCTCCTCATCTGAGTATTCTTCCCAATCCTCTTCTAGATCACCAGCTAACTCTCCAAATGGTGCTTTATTCTTCTTTTTCTTTTCTTTTTTATTCATTTTAGAAATAAAATTAAATTCATGAGTTTTTTAAAAAATTTAGACGTAAAGAATGTTTTTAAACATTTGGATCTTTAAACGTTTGGTATAGATATTAATCCATTTAGAGATATTCTTATCTGTTTAACAATATAGTTATAATAATACTAAGATTATCAAATATGGAAAAAAGCTATGAAAGCGATAATATGGACCGAGTATGGTCCCCCAGAAGTCCTTAAGCTTCAAGAAGTTGAGAAACCACAACCTAGAAACAACGAGATATTGATAAAAATTCATGCCTCATCCGTGACTATGGGTGATTGTGAGATGCGTAGTCTTAGACTATCTCCAGCAATAGCGTTTTTTATGCGTATTTATAATGGCATTAATAAACCAAAGAGAATAACGATATTAGGACAAGATGTAGCGGGAATCGTTGAAACCATTGGTAAGGATGTACGGAAATTCAAAGAAGGTGACCAAATTTTTGGTTCTACAGGTTTTAAAATGGGTGCTTATGCGGAGTACATATGCTTATCAGATGATAGCGATTTAGCAATAAAGCCGAATAATATGACTTTTGAGGAAGCCGCTGCTCTGCCTTTAGGGGGTCTTAATGCAATTTATTTTCTTAAACAAGCTAAGATTCAGAAGGGTCAAAAAATTTTAATCAATGGTGCAGGGGGAAGCATAGGTACATATGCAGTACAGATTGCAAAATCATCTGGAGCAACTGTCACTGGTGTAGATAGTACGGACAAATTGGATATGCTGCGTTCAATTGGTGTAGACCGAGTAATTGACTACATTCAAGAAGATTTCACCAAAAAAGACGAAAAATATGATGTAATTTTTGACCTCGTTCGTAAAAGCTCATTTTCTGGGTGTTTAAGATTGCTAAATAAAAACGGAATATATCTTCAAGCTAATCATGGAATGCTCAGGAGAATTAGAGGCTCTTTAGCTTCGATGAGAAGTAGTAAGAAAATAATAAGTGGTACAGTATTAGGTGGAACTGATGACTTGATCCGTCTAAAAAAGCTCATTGAGGCGGGAAAAATAAAGTCCGTAATAGATAGGCAATATTCTCTGGAGCAGATTGTTGAAGCTCACAATTTCGTAGAAACGGGTCAAAAGAAAGGAAATGTTGTGATAAAGGTAATTTAATTTACTTTACAGAATAATTAAAACTGATTAAAATTTCACTCTACAATAGATTCATTAAAAAAATTATTACTAATTACTTAAATTAGCTTCTCACAATTGTTAATAAAAAAAAAAATTTAAAATTATTTCTTATTTTTTAATTGCTGTAAAACTATATGATGTAGTAAAAGTATGCTCATAGCCGGGTTGATTTGAAACCACCATGACAACATATTGCTGGCTGAATGCCATATCAACAAGATTAAATTCAGCTAACCCAAATTCAGTCTCTTTTGTAAGATCTAAATTCCATATCGAAGTACTTGATTCATATAAAGCGCCACCCTTGATAAATTCACTCTCAAACGTGATAAAATTAACTTTATAGTTATTGTCATGAACATAGTTATCTCTACCCCAACCATTTAAAGTTGTCCAATCACCTACACCATTTTCCACGTTGTCAAAGAAACCGATTTCAGCTATTTCAATATCATCAATATACCATCCTGCTTCAAGAGTATAAGGATCTGTCCAATATGTGAAATATAAATCAATCGTATGACCGGCAAATCGAGTAAGATCCATGCTTTCTTGATACCAACCTCCACTAGAGCCTGTGAAAGCATTCCATTCTCCCACATCATAGTAGCCAGTCGGCTCCAATCCCCAATCATCAGGATCCCCTGGACAATTCGGATTATCAGTTTTGTAGTTGGATCCTACATCAGTCACCGTGTTTATACCCGGTAGAGTGACCCATAGATCTGCGTCATAATCGTATACTTCTACATAACCAAAATCCCAATCTAATTCGATCTCATACAAAGTCCAGAAATTTAGTGTTGCTCCGCTCTCTGGAATGGTAAAAGACTGGCCTAGTCTATACCATGCCCAATCTTCTCCACCTGAGGACCATTTATACTCCGGACTATAGGCTTCAATACCGCAGTAATCATCGCCATCAAAAGTCAATTCAATTGTAGCTTTTCCTCCTTTGTAGAACTCCACATAATTTGCTACGTATGGTAAACTTGAACCATAGGGATAAGGCATTCCCTCATTTGGATAATTTTTTACAATCCAATCGAATGCTGGTGTATTTTGTTGAGATTGCCAAAGTTCCATGACTGAAGAGATACTATATCCCTCACTATCCTCAGAAGGTATATCTAATTCGTAGTAACCATAAACTCCATCTTCTATGGTCGTATCATCTAAATAGTTTGCAAGAGCCCATTCTTGGAATATCTCATCAAATGTTTTTAATATCCCATGGGCGAATAAGACGTTACTCCATCCTTTTATACCATCATCTTCTTCATGTACGAGATCCCATATAAGGGAGTCTCCACCATAATGCTCCCACATGTAGAAGGTAAAGAGAAAAACCGCTCCATAGTCAGACAAATAACCTTGCCAAACTACTAATGATGTGTCCCAGAAATACAAGAGATATTCTGAAATATGTCCAGGTGAGAATCCGTAACCACAGATCCATTCGGCTAAAGTCGAACATCCTTCATTTACCCATGATAACTCCGTTGAATCTATGTCATAATGGACAAGATGTTGAAATTCATGAGCAAAGGTTCCTTCATATTGAAGAGGAAGTGGACCAAGACCGTAATAAGTGTCAGTTGGTTCACCAAGTCTCCTCCACCACTGATATGTGTCCATGTGAAATATGTTGGCATTATTTAAATTGCTGGCATAGGACCAAAAATATCCAATTATAAACCATCCCGCTCCGATTGGATCATAAAAAAGCCCATCCCGAATGTTGAATATAAGAACTTGAATCTTATTATCATCTAAAGGACCAGGTCGGTCTGCATAGTGTCCAAAGTGTTCTACCACGCAATCATGGATGTGATTATCAAATTCATCTCTAATGTATATGAGATCTTCACCTGTTACCCAATCGCGATAACCTGGTGGTAAGTAATACCCATCTTCGTCTGGATCGGGGGCAGAAGCCTCTTTTGCATCAATCCCGTCATTACTCCAAGGATATGCAAAATACCAAATATCATCTTCAAAGCCCTCTCCTCGAGGATCATATTCATCTTGCCAACCTCCTTCATAAATTTCTGGATTTAATCCAATCCAAATATTACATTTTTCGCCTTGTAGGACACATTCAAATTCTTGATCATAGACTTCACCTGTAAAATCATCTATAAGGGGAACAACCCATAGATCATTTGGATCTGCTTCCGCTAAGGACAATTGAGACATTTCAAAAGTTCTCTGTTCGAACAACGGAGTTCCATCATAAGGCTCATAATCTTGTATCTTAAGTGCATCAGAAAGATCAGATGAATTATTGAAATTCAAAATTAAAGTCATTGATACGCCAGTAGCTCCTATAAAAACAAATAGTAGGATAAAAACATAAATTTGCTTTTTTCGCATTTTTCAAACCCTTAAATTAGGTTTGCAAAAAAGAATTCTATAGCTTTAAAAAGATATCGGGTATAATGTTCCCCATATTTTAACATCTGGACAAAAATGTCTGAATAAATTATTTCATTTCGAGCTACTTTAATCGCGCATTGCGTCAATCTTTGCTGCCACTATAAAGTCATTCAAATGCAGGCCTTTAATGGCGTGGGTGTGTAGTTCCAGCACGATTTCATCATAATAAATGCAAATGTCTGGATGATGGTCTTCTTCTTCAGCAATTTCTGCGACTTTATTAACAAATTCCATGGCTTCAGTAAAGTCATTAAAAATGAAAAGCTTTTTGATCTTATGAATGCCATCTCGAATCAGTTTCCAACCCA
This sequence comes from uncultured archaeon, assembly GCA_964632315.1. GTDB lineage: Archaea > Asgardarchaeota > Lokiarchaeia > Sigyniarchaeales > SOKP01 > SOKP01. The sequence goes on along the minus strand of CAZWEM010000005.1, from coordinate 142,743 downwards.
TTAACTTTTTTAGATACTCCTCTTCCTTTGATTCAGACAGTGGGGGAATTCCTCCTTCACATGGAACGCATTTCTTTTTAGTTAAATCCAACATTTTAAACTACCTCTATCAAATGGTTCATTTGTAAATATTATAAATTGATAATAAAAATCCTTCGTTGATGAGAAATAAAATAAAAAAGAAATTTGATTTAACTAGGATTTTATAAATAACTCTTTGATAAAGCGAGGTAGAGTAAAACCAATATAGAATAATATGGAACTAATAATGACAAAAGTACGTGCTAAAAAGATCATTATCTCAGTTGGATTGTCTGCTCCGATCACATCAATTACAGTACCGATTGTGAATAATATAAAAGCAAATATTAGGAACCAACCTTTCAATTTCAATTCTTTATTCGGAGATTTTAAGCTTTTACTTGCAAAAATGAAACCCGTCACAAGGAATAACACGATCGAAACTAGTAAATAAATCTGTATCCAGATGGCCCATTCTGCAACAAAAGCACTCATTTGAGTTCCAATTTGGTTTGGGTCACTAAAGAAACTAAACAAAAAGAACGCTTCATATAAGATGGCTTCCGTTGTGAAAATTATCATTAGAGGTTTCGCTGCTTTTCGAAACACTAATCTAGTTAATGCTAAAATCCAAACTATGTGTATCGGCGCTATAAATGCATTTGCAATGAAAAAATAGATCTCAGAACTAATTTGGTATTCGAAAAAAGTTATTGTTATGAATTGAATTGCGTCAGACCAATATGGGCTCACTACAAATATCCAAGTTAATCCAACAAGTATAAATTCTACTTTCTTAAACTTTTTGTACTTTATCATTATTATAATCCCAAGAATAAACGAGATTATTACAGCTATAAAGGTTAAAATGCCATAAAAAAATTCAAAATTAGTTAATTGTAGGATCATAATCTAAGATTCCATTTTTTGTTAGATCGATATCTACTTATAATAATTTATATGTTTCTGATCTAAGAAATTGTTCTCTCTTTTAGAACGAAACGCAAAAGTGACTGTAATAAAATAGAGTAAATTATTCGCAAGATCATACCTCATTTCTTTTTAAAGATATTAAGTTATTTAAAATTTGAAAATCAAAAAGTGCTTATACCTATTAATCTTAAAATTTATATTTTCACCGACGATTCGGGGCAATGACTTCTTGAACGCACCTTATTCGCCATGAATGAGGTATTGTTTTTTTAATCTCTCGGATATCATTTAATTTATGTAATCCATTTAATAATAAAAAAATAAAAAAAAACTTAAATTATTTAATTTTTAAATTTATTCCCTTTTAATTGCTTTTCTAGAGGTCTTAATTTGTTCAAATAAGCCTCCTCAACTAACTGATCTCTTGAAGGAGTCTCTAACCCTAAAGGTTTAGAGCTCTTTAGATGGCTCTTGTACTTATGAATTTTTCTAACTTTTTGGGGGTATTTCAGAATTTTTTGATACATATAAAGGTATCCCCCTAAACCGACTGCTGCGCTAACTCCAATAATTGTTAAAATTTGAAAGAGTAATACATCCTCCGTAGGTCTAATGACATTTAAAGTAATAGTGAATCTTTCGAACTCATAATCGTCACCCGCATAGACTGAAATAGTGACGATAAATGTTCCTTCCCTTAGATCTGAGATATCGCCTTCATAAATACCATCGTTATCAGGATCTGTTAATGCACCTTGACCATATGTCCAAGTATATGTTACCGTTGCATTTAGTATTTCAGTATTGAAATCCAAGTTGTGCAAGTTTATCTTAAGATGATAACTTTCCCCTGGTTTGCGGTTAACAACTGTTTCTCCTGAAACTGTTGTGATATTAGTACGAATTCTTTCCACTTGTATACGTAGGAGTGCAGAATATGACTGATAATTAGCTTTTTGGGCATATATCGTTAGAAATCTTACACCAATATCTAAAATCGAAGTATCAATTGTAGTATAGTATTGTTGATAAATCGGATCATAATCAAGAAACTTGTTTAGGCTTTCACCTACCAATTGAATGGTTGCCCCTGAAATGATTGAATCAGTATCAAAAACGGTATATTTAATTGTGACATTTAATTCGCTTTGAATTGGCAGCGTGAGAGTCTTATCAATGGTTTTATTTAATCCGTTCAGAAAGATATGCATGTTTGTTTCTTTATCATTGATTTCAATTTTTAAAGTTAGCGTTTGGGGTTGATAATTCGCTTTTTTTGCGTATAACGTGAGAAAATTTATCCCAAAGTTAAGTAATTCTGAGTTAATTGATATATTGTATTGGTTATAAAATGGGTGTTTTGTTAGATTAAAATTAATTCCTTCACCCAGAATAATGACTTCTGCCCCATCAATGAAGTTCTTTAAAGTATCTTCGTAAATAATTGTAATGTTTACTAGATCTCCAACCACCACCTCAATAGACTTTCCTAATGTTTGATCGTCTTCATTCAGGAATAATTGAAGATTTGTTTCTTTTTCTTTGACTTCAACAGTAAATATAATAGATTGATATTCATAATCTTGTTTTTGTGCAAAAACAGTTAGAAAATTAATGCCTTGATCTAAATCATTTGTTTGAATGGTAACATTATAGTATTCAAAATATGCGTTTTCGGTAAAATTGTCATTGAGTGCCCCTGTTAAACGAATATATGCGCCAGATATAAAGTTGTCATCAAATGAATCAGTGAAGTATACAGTCACATTTAAAATCTGGTCAATTTCTACTTCAATATATCTTTCTAATGTGAGATCATCACCATTTATCAATAGATGAAGATCTGACCCTTTTTCTATTACATTAATCTTTATATTTTTAACAATTGAGGAATAATTTTCCCTATTCGCTGAAATAACTAAGAAATGAACTCCAACTCCAAGAACTTCAGGATTAAGTGTATAATTATATTGATTGAATGATGGATGTTGAACCAACATTTCTGAGATACTAGTTCCCTTTAATTCTACGGTAGCGCTTGTAATAAACAAATCTGTGAAGTCTTTGTAAATAGCGGTGAAATTTAAATTTTCATTGACTGAAATATTGTAAATATCAAAATTATCTGTATCTAATCCATTCAATATCACCTTTATGCTTGTATCACGCTCCTTTACTATAATAAGGATGCTTACTAATGCAACGGAATAATTATCTTTATGAGCATATATTGAAAGTACATTAGATCCTAAATCGAATTCATTCGAATTCTTCAATAAAACGTACTGATTTGCGTTAGGAGCGAGATCATCTAATTTAGTTCCACCTTTTCTCAATTCAACATTTGCAAAAGTAATCAAATTCTCCGTATAATCTTTATATATTGCGGTAAGATTGACCATCTCTCCATACGTAACCTCAACATTAGTTCTTTCAACATCATCCAGAAAAATAGAAAGTGTTGTTCCCCTTTCTGTGACAACTATAGATATACTCTCGATTGCAACTGAATAATTATCTTGTTTAGCATATATTGAAAATATATTACTCCCCAAATTCAAATTATCAGTATTAATCATTAAAGTGTATTGATTATTATTAGGAACAAAAGTATCTACTATTTCTCCTCCAGTTCTTAATTGGACAGTAGCTCCAGTTATTTTAGGTCCAAGCCCATCTCTGTAAATGGCAGATATGTTTAATGATTCACCCCATTGAATTTCAATACTAGTTTGTTCTACAGATTCAAGATATATTTCAAGTAAGGTATCTCTTTCTCTAACAGTAATAGTTATGCTTGCTAAGGCTTCAGAATAATTATCTATGTTAGCATGTATCGCAAGTAGATTTGTTCCGAGATTAAGATTTTTTGTATTGATAGTAAGATTGTAAAGATTTAGGATTTGCTGTTCATCAAATGTTCCTATAGTTATTCCACCCATTCTCAATTCTACATTAGCAAATTCAATAAAGCTATCTGAAAAATCTTTATAAATGACGGTGATGTTAACGTTTTCATTATATGCTTTTTCGATAGTGGTTGTTGCATTTTCATCTAATAAGACTTCTAAACTCGTATCTCGTTTATTAATTGTTAATGTTATAGAAGCGAATGCAGCCGAATAATTATCTTTTTTAGCATAAAGAGTCAATAAATTAACACCTAAATTAAATTTATTCGTGTTAATTTCCTTGAAATATTGATTATACGTAGGCGACGGGTCAAGGACATATTTTACAATTCCTCCTTCTCTTAATTCTACACTTGCTCCTTCAATAAACGGTCCTGATGCATCTGTATAAATAACTGTGAAATTAAGCAACTCTCCATGGGGAAAAGTGATTGAATTGCTGATAGTGTGGTTCAAGATAGTTACAATATTCGTTGGTCTCTCTTCGACTGAAATTGTGATTAATTTCGATGCGATATTATAATTTTCTTTTTGAGCTAAAATTGTTAAGAAATTGTTTCCAATGTTAAATAAGGAGGTATTTATTGTAATACTATATTGATTTCCAGATTGAGATAATAGATCTGAAAAATCTGTCCCTATTATTTCTACAGTAGCTCCTTGAATAAAATTCCCCGTTGCAGATTCATTATAACATATATTAATATCTACTAGCTCATTCCAATCTATCTGAATTGAATTTGTTGACTCTCCATTCAATGTTACATTATTAATCGATGATGCTAATTCTGTAATTTGTACTCTAATCAAGACAGTTTGAGACTCGTATTTATATGCATTCACCGAAATAATAAATGATTGAAGAGTTAACGCGCTATATACTGAATTATTACATTCTAATATGTATTCTCCCACATAAAGTTGTGTCAAATGATAATCTCCAAACCATCCATTTAAAGTGATATCAGAAGTGTTAATTTTATTTACTGGATTTATTTCTTCAGTATAATTAAATCGAACTGTAAAATTCTGATTCCACGGTGTTGTAAAAAAATCTGTTTCTACTGTCAATATTGTGTTTTTAATAACTTCAACTGTAATATTTATAATTTTATTTACATAATAGCTTGAATTAGCATATATCGTTATAGTATTATTCCCTGCATTGGCTTTAGAAGCGTTAAATTCATATAGAAAAAACCCTGGACTAGTTTGAAATAATTCTTCTTCCTCCCCAGAATAATCCGTGTAAATATAAGCATTGTTTATGGCAGTTCCATCTTTTATATCCCTAAATGACACTTTAATATTAATTATTCTATCGTCAAATACTTCTTCAATAAAGTATATGCCTTGATCAGGATAAAGAACCGAATCATGTATTACTGTGAACTTTTTATGAACAATTCCTGACTCATTTGTACCAAAAGATGAATAAGAGTTATTCCAAGTTATGATAGCTTCATATTCTCCAGCTTTATAATTCGGTATATCATCTGGAATTAGGATAGGATCAAAATAAACCATCCCTGTATTATCGACTGTTTTTATTTGATTTTGCACTGCCCAGATCGTACCATTTGGAAACCTAAGCTGGAGATAGGCTTTGGTTTGTTGAATATAACTAGAAATTAATCCCGAGTTATCAACTTTGGCTGTAATATTAATATATTGCCCACTCAAGTATTTATTAGTAAGTTCCCAAGAACCTGTAGCATTACTATACATCTCCATATATTCACAATAATTAGGTGACTCTGCTGTTAACTTCCAAAATCCATTTGTATTACTGGTTATACTACTCACTGGAATATTTACAATTTTTATATTACCAATTTCCTTGATAGAAGCTTGCGATAAAGAATCTGGATTTAGTGAAAAAAATATTCCTGTTAAGTTATAATCATTAGTATATTCAATTGTCATATTAGTTTCTTCATAACCCGCTGGAACTTCCATGTGTGCATAGGTACTCCAATTTGTATTGCTACTATTAGAAGTGATAAACGATGAACCTTGGAATTCCAAACTTGAATCCGCAATATAATATGTTTCTGGAGTAGATTTATAAGTATATATGTTCAAATTTGTACTAAAATCTATTTTATAACTTTGCCAATTTCCATCATCTTTATAAGTGTAATCCCAATTTTGATTACTACTAAAATTAGCAATTACTGATGTTTGGAGACTCCCATTCCAATTACCATTTATACCGAGAGATCCTTCACCATAATTAGTATTATCAAGAACATTTTCACCATTTAATTGTAATCCAATTTGGGTTGGTTTGGCTTGAGATTTAACTATTAATGAAACGTTGTCAAAGAGCACAGAATAGGAAGATGCATATGCACTTGGAGCAGTCCCACTAACTCTTTTAAATTCTATAGTAATATTAATATCTTTAACTCCTTCTGGAAAAATTTGAGCGTCATTTCCGTTTAAGTAAATAGGATACGGATTGTACCATTGACCTGAAGTAGGAGATCCAGATGCATCGAGTAATGATTGGAGTCCGTTCCCCCATATCAGTTTTCCATTCGCTAAAACTTGCATTACCATATGGTTATTGTATCCATCACCATATTTCGGCCTTATTGCAAAAGATAGCAAAGCCTCATCCACATCCCCTCTATCAAGTTCAAAAGTAGATTCCCACCAACATTTATCCCCGATATCATAATGACCTCCACCACCAGTATCATCTTGAATTCTCAATTCCAAACAATCTTCATAATCAGATGTAGAAGCTGAGCTATCATAGTAATTTCCACTCATAGGATTTGTATATCCTTGTATGTCTTGAGTTTTAAACGTCCAATCATCGATATATTCACTGTCATCTGATCCGGATGGAGATCCTCCAAACGAACCCGCGTGGAACGTTCCATTTATCCAATTCCGCGTATCATATAAATTTGTTATTGTAGAATTTAATTGATAACCATTCCAACCATGTAGCTCTACTTGTGCATGAGTGTCATCAAAGGAATTATTATTAAAACTCACCTGTAAATTCGATTTTGTATAATTTGCAAAATGAGTAACGTTCCATGGTAAACCTACACCAGTGAATGAATTATCTATTGAAATATCATTAGGTTTTAAGCTATCAACAAAAGATTCGTCATTTATCTCATCTTTAATACTTGTTAAATTTTGATTCTTTCCCGAAAAATTAACCATCAAGAGACTTGTAAATAAGACAACAAGTATTAAAATTACAAATTTTTTTTTCTTATAATATTTTAGTTTCTCTGTAATATAGGTGTTCATACCTACTCATCCCTAATTTTAAAAAATGATTAATATAATTGTAAAAGTAGTTCAATTTAACATCTTGCACTTCGAATTATAACTATTAATTTTTAAAGGCTAATTTAAAAGGAGAACTAAATCAATTTAGAAATAAAATAAAAATAAAGAAATTAAATAAAAAATTGTGAGATTTTTTAATTGTTTTGAGGTTTTTCAATCGGTTCTTTTTCGATCTCAGCTTTCATGCCCATTTTGCTCTTTAATGTTTTTTCTAAAGGATGAATCTTTTCTGCATAATTATCTTCGATTATCTGATCTCTTGAACGAGTTTCGATTCCTAATGACTTACGTTTCTTTAACTTACTCTTGTACTTTCGAATTTTTCTTACTTGCTTAGGGTACTTAAGAACTTTTTGATACGCAAATAAATATCCGCCTAAGCCGATTGCAGCTCCTATTCCTACTATGGTTAACACTTGAAAGAGTAAAACCTCCTCAGGAGGTCTCACAACGTTTAGTGTGACTGTAAATCGTTCAAATTCATAATCATCTCCAGCATACACTGAAATTGTTACAACAAATGTTCCTTCTCTCAAGTTTGAAATGGTACCTTCATAAACGCCATCATTATTTTCATCAGTTAAATCTCCTTGACCATAATCCCACGTGTAAGTGACAGTTGCATTTAGTACCTTCGCATTAAAGTCTAAATCTGTAAGGTTAACTTTTAATTGGAAATTATCTCCAGGTTTAAAGTTAAATAATGTATCTCCCGTAGAAGTAGTGATATTTGTTCTTATCCTATCCACTTGAATTTTCAAGTTAGCTGAATATGGTTGATAATTCGTGCGATTACAGTAAATTGTAAAAAGTTTTCCACCCGGATCTAACTGACCTGTATCAATAACGATTGAATATTGATGATTTATCGCATTCTCTATTAAATTTGATGAAATTCCTCCTCCAATTAATTGAATAGTGGCATCTGTAATTGCTGTTTCACTTGCAACCTCAAAATAATTAACCGTAATGTTCAACAATTTTCTAATCGGAATGGTCAAGAATGTTGTTGGATTTCCATTTAGGGTTAAATTCACCCCAGTTTCAATTTGAATTATTTGAACTGTGATTATGATTGATTGGGGTTCATATCCTTCTTTCCTAGCATAAATTGTTAGGAAATTTGCTCCAAGCCTTAATTCACTCGTATCAATTATGATCGTATAATTATCATGACTTTCTACAAGAATTTCTGACACACCAGACACATCAGAACCATTCACATCCACGGTTGCTTCACTAATAAATGCTTTTGAGAAGGCTTCTTTATAGGAAACAGTAAGGTTAATTAATTGATCCGTATATGTGGTTAATGATGGATTCAAGGTTTTATCCACACCATTTAAGTACAAATCCAGCACGGTTTCTATTTGAACTATTTGAACGGTGATTATGATCGATTGAGGCTCGTACCCTTCTTTTCTGGCATAGATTGTCAAGAAGTTGGCTCCAAAGTTTAACTCATTCGTGTCTATCAAGAGAGTATAATTATCATAACTTTCCACGAGGACTTCTGATATGCTAGAGCCGTTCACGTCAACGGTTGCTCCACTAATGAACGTGGTTGAGATATCTTCTCTATAGGACACGGTTAGGTTAATAAATTGATCTGGATAAGTAGTCAATGCTGGATTCAAGGTTTTGTCCGTATCATCTAAGTATAAATTCAACACGGTTTCTATTTGAACTATCTGAATCGTGAGTATGATTGATCGCGGTTCATATCCCTCTTTTCTGGCATAGATCGTCAAGAAATTGGCTCCAAAGTTTAATTTACTCGTATCTATCGTGTATGTATAATTATTATAAACTTCATTTAGTGGTTCTGAAATGCCAGAGCCATTCACGTCCAAAGTTGCTCCACTTATGAATAGAGTTGAGATTAATTCTTTATACGACACGGTAAGGTTAATCAATTGATCTGGATAAGTTGTTATTGCTGGATTCGAGGTTTTGTCCGTATCATCTATGTATAGATCCAACACTGTTTCTATTTGAACTATCTGAACGGTGAGTATGATCGATTGTGGCTCGTACCCATCTTTTCTAGCATAGATCGTCAAGAAATTGGCTCCGAAGTTTAAATCACTCGTGTCTATCATGAGCGTATAATTATTATAAACCTCATCGAGAAGTTCTGATATGCTAGAACCGTTCACGTCAACGGTTGCTCCGCTAATGAACATGGTTGAGATATCTTCTCTATAGGACACGGTTAGGTTAATAAATTGATTGTTATAAGTGGTAATTGCTGGATTTGAAGTTTTATCCACGCCATCTATGTATAGATCCAACACTGTTTCTATTTGAACTACCTGAACGGTGAGTATGATCGATTGTGGCTCGTACCCATTCTTCCTGGCATATATCGTCAAGAAATTTGCTCCGAAGTTTAATTCACTCGTGTCTATCGTGAGCGTATAATTATTATAAACCTCATCGAGAAGTTCTGATATGCTAGAACCGTTCACGTCAACGGTTGCTCCGCTAATGAACATGGTTGAGATATCTTCTCTATAGGACACGGTTAGGTTAATAAATTGATTGTTATAAGTGGTAATTGCTGGATTTGAAGTTTTATCCACGCCATCTATGTATAGATCCAACACTGTTTCTATTTGAACTACCTGAACGGTGAGTATGATCGATTGTGGCTCGTACCCATTCTTCCTGGCATATATCGTCAAGAAATTTGCTCCGAAGTTTAATTCACTCGTGTCTATCGTGTACGTATAATTATTATAAACCTCATCGAGAAGTTCTGATATGCCAGAACCATTTACATCCACAGTTGCTCCGCTAATAAACGTTGCTGAGATATCTTCTCTATAGGACACTGTTAGGTTAATCAATTGATTGGTATAGGCATTTATTGCTGGATTTGAAGTTTTATCCACGCCATCTATGTATAAATCCAATATAGTTTCTATTTGAACTATTTGAACCGTGAGTATGATCGATTGAGGTTCATATCCCTCTTTCCTGGCATAAATCGTCAAGAAATTGGCTCCGAAGTTTAATTCACTCGTGTCTATTATGTACGTATAATTATTATAAACCTCATCGAGAAGTTCTGATATGCCAGAACCGTTTACATCCACAGTTGCTCCGCTAATGAACGTGGTTGAGATATCTTCTCTATACGACACGGTAAGGTTAATCAATTGATTGGTGTAGGTGGTTATTGCTGGACTCGAAGTCTTATCCACGCCATCTAAGTAAAGCTTCAGCTCGGTTTCTATTTGAACTATCTGAACCGTGAGTACGATCGATTGAGGCTCGTACCCCTCTTTTCTGGCATAGATCGTTAAGAAGTTGGCACCAAAGTTTAATTCATTCGTGTCTATCGTGTACGTATAATTGTTATAAACCTCATTGAGCGGTTCTGAAATGCCAGAACCATTCACGTCCACGGTTGCTCCACTAATGAATTGTGTTGCAATTGAATCTATATAAGAAACTGTTAGGTTAATTAATTGATTGGCGTAAGTGGTTAATGATGGACTCGAAGTCTTATCCACACCATCTAAGTAAAGCTTCAGCTCGGTTTCTATTTGAACTATCTGAATCGTGATAATGATCGATTGTGGTTCATACCCACTCTTTCTAGCATATATCGTCAAGAAGTTGGCACCAAAGTTTAATTCACTCGTGTCTATCGTGTACGTATAATTGTTATAAACCTCATTGAGCGGTTCTGAAATGCCAGAACCATTCACATCCACGGTTGCTCCACTTATGAATAGAGTTGAGATTAATTCTTTATACGACACGGTAAGGTTAAT
>CAZWEM010000005.1:0-131671 GCA_964632315.1 uncultured archaeon | reverse complement strand
ATCGTCAAGAAGTTGGCACCAAAGTTTAATTCACTCGTGTCTATCGTGTACGTATAATTGTTATAAACCTCATTGAGCGGTTCTGAAATGCCAGAACCATTCACGTCCACGGTTGCTCCACTAATGAATTGTGTTGCAATTGAATCTATATAAGAAACTGTTAGGTTAATTAATTGATTAGTGTAAGTGGTTAATGATGGACTCGAAGTCCTATCCACGCCATCTAAGTAAAGCTTCAGCTCGGTTTCTATTGGGATTATCTGAATAGCAAGTGTGATCGATTGAGAGGCATATCCCTCTTTTCTAGCGTAAATTGTTAGAAAATTAAAACCAGTATTTAGGTTAGATGTATCTAAAATCACAGTATAATTATTATAAACCTCATCGAGGGGTTCCGATATCCCAGATCCATTCACATCCACGATTGCTCCACTTATGAATTGTGTTGTGATTGAATCTATATAAGAAACTGTTAGGTTGATTGATTGATCGGGATATGCTGGAATTGCTGGATTAGCAGTGTAATCTATCCCATCTAAATAGATTTTATAATCAGTATTCCTTTCTAACACATTTATTGTTATCCCTACAAAGATCGAAGAATAATTCTCTTTACTTGCACGGATTGTTAATAAGTTCGTTCCAAGATTCAAAGTTTGAGTATTAATGGATATATTATATTGATCATATAAACTATGTTTTGACATTACATATTCATCCCCTCCGCTTATTAATTCAACAGTTGCACCAGCAATGAAAAGATCCTTAAAATCACGATATATTGCCGTAATATTCACATATTCATCATAAATCGCGTCGATTACTGTACTAGGATTAGAATCTAAAATAATATCTAAACTAACATCACGTTCATCAACTATTATTGTCAAACTTATAAAGGCTGCGCTGTAATTCTCCTTCTTAGCATAAAGAGTAAGTAGATTGACCCCTAAATTTAACTCATCTGTATTTATTTCTACAGAATATTGATTGGGACTTGAATACTCAGTTAGGTTGTAAACTACCGTGGATCCTTCCCTTAGTTGAACAGTTGCATCATCAATGAAAGGTCCAGATTCATCGCTATATATTGCTGTAATATTGAGTAGCTCTCCGTGGGGATAAGATATAGTGGTGGCACTTGTATGGTTCAAAATTGATTCCATGGTAGTTGCTCTCTCCGTGACAGTTATAGTAATTAATTTTGAAAAAATACTATAATTACTTTTTTGAGCTAAAATTGTAAGGAAGTTATTTCCTATAGTTAATTCAGTTGTGTTTACTGATAATGAATATGATTCGCCAGATGGAGTAAAATCATCTGTATAATCTGTCCCTATTAGTTGGAGAGAAGCACCACTAATAAAATTGCCTGTATCAGTGTCATTATAAGAAGCTGAAATATCAAAAATTTCATTCCATGCTATCTCAAATGAAGTTCTTTCAATATTATCTAATTTTATATTATCAAGATAAGTGTCCCTTGTAGTCACTATAATCTTGAATCTAATATTCAAAGAGGTATAATTTTCTTGTGAAGCATATACCGTTAAGTAAGTGCTTCCAACGCCAATATCAAAAGTATTTATCGAGATCTCATATTGTTTATTCCCAGAATCTTCAATTAGAGGTTTAGTGGCTCCAACACCCGTCAAATCCACTGTGGCTCCACTGATGTGTGTTGCTGGAGTGTTATCAATATCCAAGTATTTGATTGTAATGTTTAAATTTTCATTCCACGTAGTCTTCCATTCTTTATCAATAGTTTGATTAGATTTATCAAGATATAACTGAAGTTCTGTATCTCGATTAACCACTTCAATAGTGATTTGGAATTGTACTGTCGTGTGATAACGCTTGCTAGCTGTTAATGTGAGATATGTCATTCCCACTCCTAAATCACTTGAATTAATTTCTGTAAAATAATTATCAAATCCATTAGGGAGAAGTGTGATTGGATCCAAACCGCCCCCTATTAATTCTACATCTGCACCTGAAATAAAATCTCCATTACTATCTTTGTATACTAACGTGATATTCAAATTCTCATTGAAAGTAACCTGAGTTGATTTTTCAGTTGTTTTATCGACATCATTTAGGATTAGTTCAAAGTCAGATAAATCGGGAGGCGTTTCAATTCCATATCCAATGATAAGCGATACATCATCTATTGATATTTTTACCGTGCTATTAAGCAAAAATTCGTCACCAATATAGACTTGAATGGTGAGGTTTACCTGTTTATTAGACGAAATGAATTGAGTAACGTCAAATCCTCCTGATTTTATATCTCTCAATGTTTCGTTAGCGGTGTCCAAATTTATTGTTTCTCCTAACTGATTATTATTAATGAGTATTCTAAATTCAGAATTTGGAGAGGAAGCATATTCTGACCAGCTAGCATTTATCATGTATTTAAAATTTAACGTAGCGTTTTCTATAACATAATTATCTGGAATTAAATCACCGTTTTGCTTCCAAGATCCCCTGTCAAGCTGATTTATCTTTTTTTCGTAAGTAAATGTTAAATCTAGTGATTTAAAACGAAGTTCAGTAAAACGATCATAATCAAAATTACCCGCATTATCTGCTGCATAGATTCTGATGCCTAATGTAATTGTAAAATTATAGTTGTCTGAGTTAAGAACAGATGTTAGATAAAAAATCAAGATATCCTCAGGTACAGTTATTAAATAGGTATCAGTCATCTCATCATAGACAATTGAATATTCTTCTGGATCTCCTTGACCTAAATCGGTTGGTTGTAAATAAGCAATTTCATATACCTTATTTCTTGACAAATCAGAAATTAAAACATAAAATCTAACATAATCGTAAGATGCTCTTTGATCTAAAGAAAGTCCAGGATAACCGTAATCAGGATAATAAGCTGCAAGATTATCTCCATCTACATCAACATCCTTACTGACTCTAGCATATACAACACTTTGCATGGATGCAGAAATTATTTCATAATCTGACATATCAACTGGCATTGTAAAATTTCTATCCCAATGGATACTAGGATTTTGATTCGCATCTCCTTGATCATGAAATGTGTGACTTGCTATTAAACCTTCTGAATCACTAGAATTATAATCAACCAATCCTGGAAAATCTGGATTTGGTACTGGCAGCCAATTCGATCCGACTAAAGGATCTTCATTCAGAGAAAATGTTTTCTTTTCTCCTTTTACTTCATAATTTGCAACCCCGCTACTTATCCCAAGATTTAAATCTGAAGTATCTCCCAAAGTTTCACTTGACCAATTAACTGAACCAGAAGAAAAATCACCGTTTGTTATCCATTCTTTATTATAGTAATCAGTTTCAGAAGCTTGAGGTGCATTTTCTCTTGAAAAGTGGTCTTCATTACCTTTTAAAGTCAGGAAATTATTATATAAGCCTGGAATTTGAAGAAATATACCAAGAGCTAATATAGTTAATATTATTGATGCAAAAGCTTTTCTTTTAAAATTTTGTTTATTATAAAACATGTGCAATCCCCTTTTAAATAGATAAATAATTTTTTAATAATATCAAATCGCTACATGTTTTTAATCTCTTGTGATATACGAAATAACTTACGCAATATCTAGAAGTAAAATTTTACCTAGTTATTGTTTATTATATCATTTTATTTTTTTAAGGCAATAAAGGTTAAATAATACTTTTTTTATAATTAGTTAAATAGAATTGGAGAATTAGATAAATCATGATTGAAGCTATTTTAACTTTTGAGTTTGTACTGATTCAAAAACCGACGGGTGAAGTAAAACCGGATTTCAAACCAATAGTTTTTCACTTTGAGAACAAAGATTTCATGAATGAAAATCTTTCTGAACTGATTGCAACAAGTGACTTATTTTCTATATTATACCATCATACAACAAGCATTCGTGAAATATCGGGAGGGTTTAGCAATTATTATGAAGGTAGGTTAAAAGAGACGACATATCAGGTCAGTTCCTATTTCATTCAAGCTGAAAGCGGTACCCAATATTTAACCTTACTTATCTTTACTCTTGATGAAGATCTTGGACTCTATGAAGACATCATAAACTCTCTTGGTAAGAAAATGGACTATTTATTTGAAACCTTCGAAACTGCTAAAAAGACAAACCAGATTGCTCTTATTAGTAAAATCCATGATAACATTGAAACAGAATTGAAATATGCCACGTTTCAAATAAAGCGCTTAACTAATTTGGATAAAATTCAAAAATCAGCATTGATATTTAATAGTTACGAACGTTTAGAAATTTTAAAAACGTTAAGGGAATATCCAAAATCTAAAAGAGAAGTAAGAGAAATTCTTGAACGAATAAAGGAAAACCCTAACTTAGACGTGCTACTTGAACCATTTTTGGAATTGAATCTTATAAGACGGGATTGGATCAAGGGAAAAAGAGACAAGGTGACTGGATTAATTGAGAATCAAGGAGAATATTTGTTTTTGACAAAAGATATTGAACTATTAAGAGTCCCGAATTTTGATCTCTTAAATCACTTGAAAGACTCAAAGAGTGATATTTATGAGAAATATGAGGCTCAAGTAACAGATTATTTTTCGGACTATGACCCTAAGAACCAAACAATAGAACAAAAGAAGAAATTATCATCCATCTTACTGAACCCTGATGTATATGACTTATTTGCAATGCTTAGAAATAAATTTTATCCCCGAGATAAAATACCAAATATTTTCTCTGAATTTGCTGATATAGAACTAATATTGGATGATCTAATCCAACTAAACATAATTACCGAAATCAAAGATCAAAAGGATCGACCATGGTTACTACTATTGACAGATATTCAACCATTAATCTTTTTCCCAGAGTATTTACTAGAAAGGATAAAAGATGCTTATCATAGCGAGGATGAAAAGAAGAAAATTTCATACGAAGTTGCAAAGAAAGCGCTTAATTTACTAGAAGTAGCCTATCCGGAACAAATCGAATTTTAAATTCAAAACATTTTTATTCAGTAATTAAAACTTAAATTTTTGATACTATTTAATGTCACTGACAGCTGTTCGTAGATGTCTAAGGTTGATTCCTCCTTAATTCTGAAAAAGAGTAGAGAGATCATTCTATTTTCTGCTTCTTCATCTAATTTAAACCCTTCAATCAGATTGGACCAACTTTCATCATTGGAGACTCTCAAACCTACAGAAATGACTTTATTTTTACTTAGATCCTTTATAATGTTTGAGATAATTTCAATCCATGACGGATCAACATTTTCTTTGTCTCTGGCATCAAACATGCAGACGACTCCATCAGCATCACTTGTTTTGTATGATTCATAAATAAAACTCTTTAATACAAGTCCATTCTCATATTCAAGTCTTTTTTCCTTCTTTTTATCCTTAATGTCAGAAGGTTTGCCTAATCTATTAATATCTGATAAAATTTGGAGTGTGGGGTTCCATAATTCATTTTGACTTAAAAAAACTAAAGTTAAACTTTTATTGATGTCAATGATCGAATTAATCTCATCAACTATTTTATTCTTTAGCAGAGATTCCTCTTTTTCTTCACATTTTAAAATAAAGTGATATGAGATTAAATTAAATGCATCTTGAATTCGGTTTCCCGTCTTAGCACTAGTTTCAATATATGATATTTTAGAATGAGATCCGGAAAATTCTGACAAATCCGAATATTCTGATAATGCTGTACTTTCTGATAGACCAGCCAATTTGGAGAGGTCATTGGCAATTTCAGCACCCTCTTCATAACTTACGACTCTTTCATTTTCAAGATCTGTCTTATTCCCCACAATGATTATTGGTAGGTCCTTATTTTCAATAAAATCTTTTAGTTCATTATGCCAATAATTCACATTCTCAAAAGATTCTCTATTGGTTAAATCAAATACGATAAAGACTGCTTGGGCACCATTATAATAAGTTTTCCTATATCGCTTGAAAAATTTTTGAGCCCCGATGTCCCAGAGCATTATATTGATTTTATTTCCAAATGCCTCAAATGTGTGTGAAAGAATGTTTAATCCAATTGTTGCTCGGTATTTTTCTAAAAAATTGCCTTCCACAAATCTTCTAATTATTGATGTTTTTCCAACTTCATGATCTCCGATCACAATGAACTTAAAACGATAAATTCCTCCTTGGTCAACCTTAGATTGATAAAGTTGGTTTTTAAGCCGTCCACCATTTTCACATATTTCCCCACCGAACTTAAAGTCAGGAATAGAAATCTGGATTAATTCTGTGCCTGTAGCTTCAAGGATTTGAGCTACTTTTTCAGCCATAAAATAAGCATATGGAGAGATATTATCAATAGAACCCATGCTTTTTATTACTAAAGTTAATGTTGTAGCTTCGTTTATCAATACAAAAAGCAATCGATGTTCTTCAGTGTCTATGCTTGCGGTTCCGAACTTTTTAAATGAAAATTCTTCCCTTACTCTTTCAATTAATGGATTGACAACAGCAGTCAAAAAAGAGACAATCTCTATGTCAATGTCCATCCGTTTTTCACCAGCGATTACAAATCCATCCATATCTGAGACTATGATTGCCTCAACTTCTGTGTTTTGGTTCAGAAAGTTGTTAAATAAACTTCCAAATAATTGCTTTTTGTTCACCGACATTCTTCTTCACAAGAAAGTTATTTTTTATTTAATGAAAATAGATAATTAGATAAAGTATCAAAGAACTTCTATTAAAATCTTAGTTTACAAAAATATTAGTTCAACCATGTTTATCTAAAATTTAAAATAATTTTATTTAAGAGTTCTACTATCATTTAATAAAGCTATAAAAATTAAAAATAAAACCAATAAAAATAGAACGAGATGAATTGATCAGATGGCTTTTCTATTTCAAGGTAAAAATGAAAAAGAAATTTCAATTAAATGCAAGTTGTGTTTCGAAGATGTAAAATTTATAGTAACCCTCGCAGAATATCAAAATACTACCCAGTTCCCATTAGTAAAAGAATCAACACATGGAAATCCTCCTCACAAATTAATTATCTCTTTAGATAAAAATCTAGAGCTGCAAGAATTTAATATTGAGGATATAATTGATAAGGATGTATCTTATTCAAAAGAATTAACTTATCAAGTTTTAAGCGATATTCAATTAAACGAAGAAGAAATAGAATTATATTTTTTAACTACGGGAAGGGATGCAGTATCGTTAGGAGAAATATCGTTACTAATAGGGAAAGAAAAAGAAGAATGTAAAGAAATTGCTGATAAGTTCGTGGAAAAAGGCTTATATAAAGAGATAGTGGGAGCCACTCCGCATTATGCGCCCTTACCACCGTATGCGGCTTTAATGAAACAGTTATCTAATTTCAATGAATATATAAAGGGAATTCAAGAACAAGCTCCAGCTCAATTAAATGAATCATTTTCTCAGTTGGAAGCAAAAAGTAAAGGGATAAATGAATTAAATGAATACACGGATTTTATTAGGAAATTAAAAGATAGAATTGACCAACAGATGGACCTTCAGAAGGTCGAAGTGGATAAAGCGATTAAAGTTATCGGTCAGATAAGAAATATCAATGATGTAATTTCTAACTTAGAAAATGATACTAAAGTAATAATTGATGAACAAGTAGAGGATATCGAGAAACAATTTGAAGAGATGAAAGTCCTTATTGGTAATAATCTTAAAGAACTTCATTTAGGAGTTATCAGTAAAACAGTCCATCAAATTATCGATAATGTACTTAATGCTAGAATGCAGATGATAGTCGATGGGTTTAATACCAAACTTATTTCAAAAATTAGAACTATAATGAGTGAAATCACTACAAATATCAATGAGATTACTGGATCATCACTTAAAACTGGGGAAAATTTAGAAGAAACATTTTCAAATATTACTGAATTGTTTAGTAAAAACGTTTCACATGCTGAAGAAAAAGTCAAGGGTATTTCTGATCAAATTTTACAATCTTTTGGTGATTTAAGAAACATATTTTCCACGAGAGTCGTGAATACTTTGAATGAGGAATTATTAAATATTCTTAATCGCTTAGAAATCAGTCAAGTAACAACCAGAGAATTTTGGGATCAAGCAAAGAAAAAGAGTATTATGTCAATGAAAGACATCTGGTTCATTCGCTCTCTTGAAGGCGCAAGAGCTCATATCTATGAAGAGATCGCTAAAACTAAAATGAGATTATTGATTGTTGCACCTGATCTTTCAGAAATAAATGTTTCCCTTCTTCAATCTTTACCAAAACACGTGAATATAAGAATTGCAACCCATATTGACATGGATAATTCAGAGCATGTTGATATCTTACAACAATTAGATGGAATGCAAAACATATCTTATCGAAATCGAGAGGCACACGATTTGTTTGGAATTAACAGAGATCACGAAGAAGTAATTTTATGTATTATATCTCAAAGTGAAACTGGAGAAGAAGCGGGGATGGAATTAGGAGGCATTGGAAGCATTGTTCAACAACACATAAAAATTTTTGTACCTGTTCTTGAAGATGCATGGGTTAGCGCACAAAAAACGGTAATGCCAGCAATGCGTTCTTCATATGTACAAAAAACTCAGCCAGTTATGAATCGTCAGTCAGCACCTGAAATTAATCAACTTAATTCAATATCTGGAAATGTTAGACATCAACCAAATTCTCAAACAATCCCAACGAGTAATCTAAACAATAAACCAGTAATCCCACCTAAAATTGATGAAATTCAAGTTAAAGCTCCGGATCTAGATCAAATTTCAAGCATGCAAACTCAATTTCCGTCTCAACAAACACCTCCCGATATTGCTTCTAATCCCACTCCTCATCCTACGTCAACGGGGCAATCAATTGGAGAGCTATTTAACTTCTTGATTGAAAATTTAGATAAAAAAACAGGTCAAGAATTAGCGGAGTTCTTAAATAATCTAAGAAACAGAATTCAGGAGGAAATAGGATATGTGAGCATCCTAAGCCCAATTGCGAACACGATTACAGATTTAAATCAGATTCCTGGATTGATTTCTCTTTCTGATAAACAAGGATTTCTAAACCGCATAAATTTTTGGAGGAACAAACTCAACTTATAATCTTCATTTTATTTTCTGAAATTTTGTCAAGGTCATTTAATTACGAGTTATGAATAAAAATTCGCATAAATAAATCCTTTTTATGTATTGGGAAAAACTGCACCTTAATCCTTTTTATTTGATTTTCTAAGATCTTAATAACAACCTATTAAGTGAATTTTATGAAACAGAACTCATTAAAAATATTTTTAGCATTGTTCTTATCCATTATGATCGTTTCCTTAGTTGGTTCAATTAATGTAAATGCTTTTGGAACAAATGAAGAAATTGCAGTAGAAGGAGATTCTGTCCAAACTCATCTAAGTACAAATGATCAAATAATGCTATGCTTTCATAACAAAACAAAATTAATGATATGTACAAATGTTGAGCTAGATTTGCAAATCTCTTGTGAAGCTTTGAAGATCCAAGACAATAATCTTATAATAGAGGTTATTGGCGATGACGATCTACAAATGTTCATGAATTGTACAAGAGAAGAACAACAGTTGGGATTGTTAAATGGGAGCATACATCATATGAGAAATCGTAATACATACCGATACTTAGAAGGATTTTGTTTATCTCTCTATGCAGATCCTAATGGTGATTGTCAATGCAAAGCTAATTGTACTTGTATCAACGATGAGGTATGCGACTGTCAATGTGATTGTCTTAAAAATTGCAGTTGTGACTGCCAAAATTGTGACTGTCAATGTACTTGCGATCCAAATTGTGATTGTATTTGTGATGGATCATGCGATCAAGCTTTTTTAAAGGCAAGATTACGACTAAAGATCACAAATCAAAATCGAGATGGAGAATGGGCTTATTATGATCAATCTCAAAATGAATGGTTTACTTTACCAACAACAATTGAAGATGGATATTTAACTGCTGAAACTTCTGAGCTTACTAGTTTTACTGTGTTTATCCCTGAAGAAGAAATTGATACTCCTATTTTAGGGATCTCTCTGAGCATTGCCGGTATATCCATTGTCGTAATTACAATAGGGATATATATTCGAAAGAGAAAGTTTTAATCATTTTTTTTATCTTTTTTTTAACCTACAATTTTAATACAATAAAAATTTATTTTTTAATTAAAAAAAATTGTCAATAATCGTATCCTTAATATCTATCCAATTGGTTTTATAAAATGAATGTTCTTATAATTTTTACTCTAATTCTTTTAGCAATCATACGTTCCTTAGGATTTTGGTTTTCCTTGGATTTCTATTTTAAGACTAAGGATTTTAAATTTAAAGTGGGCTTCATTGGATGGATATTATGGTCAATAGCCTCAATCCTACCTCTCTTGACGAGTTTTTCAGTCATTTATGAATTATTATTATTTTATAATCTTTTGTTTGGGATCCTTGGTATTTTATTTTTAGGTTATAATATTACTTCTTATTTTATTGATTATGAAGGAAGAGGAAAAGCTATCATCGTTATCACGATATTAATACTTATTATCTGTCATTTAATTTTCATTATTTTAGGAGCAGAACTTACTACTTCAATTCTAACCCTTTTTTTCAATCTTTTATGGCTGTTAATTATTATATCTCCAATCTTAAAATGGAAATCATTCTATAAACTTGTAGATAAAATAACTTGGTACATGTTCTTCATCTTAATTGCGTGTGGAATAGGATACATTCCATTAGGAATTTTTGAGGTCATTAATGGTTATGGCTACGGATTATATAATGTGAATGATGTTCTGATAATCGGATTGCATTATGGTTACCTTTTGGTAATAACCATGGTGTTCGTTCTTATAACAGTTCATATCGAGTATAGGATAACCAAAACTGAAAAGCGAGTTTTGAAAGATAAATATTCTCATAATCTTGGAAATGTTTTACAAGCAATTAATACATCTTTAGAACTACTCAAGCTTAATAATTTGAAAGATACTGAACAGGAAGAAGTAAATCTTATGTTATGGTCAAAACTTCAAGAAGCTGCAGATTTGTTAAATAATATTCGAGAATTATAACTTATTTAACTATAAAAAAATGAATTTTTTCGAGAAGAATGTCTCACCTTCGTGTGACCCTCCTTAGCATAAAATATGCTTTTGAATCAAACTCACTTAGAAACACTTGATCAACAACTTGAAATCCAAAATGCTCGTAAAGGGGAATGTTTTGTTCATTTGTTTCTAAATAGCAAGCTAATCCAAACTGATCGAGAATACTCAAGACTGGGTTAAGTAATTTGCTTGCGTGACCTTTTTTCTGCTGTTCAGGATGAACCGCAAGATTGTATAGATATAAATGAGGGAAATTAGCATGTTCTCGATGCTTATTCTTACATACCTCATCATATACTCTCATTTTCTTCAACCAACTTCGCCCAGCCATGAGAATCGGTATTAAAATCCCGCTTCTAATATATTGCCAATCAGAAATATAGATTTTATCACTTGAAAGCCATGCCGCAATACCTTCTAAATTGGGAGAAGATGCAAAAACACGACCATGGTTAATAGTGTATTTGAGTGTAGTATGCATGAGTTTTTCAAGAAATTTTAGATTCTTGGGTGCTTTTTTAAATTGAAATTCTTTTTCAGCTTCATAGTAAGCTTTAGCCATGACTTTTTCAGCAAGTTTTATGTCTGACTTTTTTAACTGATATAAATCAATAGATTCCCAAATTTTAATCATAGATATTCAAATCTTCACTACTTTATTTTATTTTAGTCTATATCAATGAAGGTAAAAGAGTGATGAAAAATGTAAAATTAAATGTTATTCAAAGATCGAAAAGGTTTTTTTATCCTTTGATTTAAATCACTTTGATTACTCCAGTAAGTTAAAAATAAATACTGATAAAATCAGTTTATGGTGAAATTTGATGCAAAGTAATGATGAGGAAAAGAATCAAACCTTTACCGAAAATGATCAACAAAAGAATTATTTAAAGCAATCCCCCGACCAAGTATTGGTAATAATTGCTTGGATTGCAATGTTGATTCCAAGTTCATTATCCATAATTCTTTGGAGAGAACTTAGTTCGGGTGAACCATTTTGGTGGCCACTTATCATCCTAATCTCTTTGTTAGTATTAGTGGTTAGTGGATTTTTGATTAAAAGGCTTAAACCAATAAGGAACTTTATGATCATCTTACTAATAATTTTCTTATTAGGGTTCGGAGGCGGATGGCAATTTGGTTTAATTCCTTTCATTCGAGAATTACCAACTTGGATTAGTTGGACTGAGAGTTTGCCATGGGCTTTATCATCGATTTTTATCCATCTATTAAGATTAACTCCCGCAATTGTGGTCTTATTATATTTGCTTCTAATCAAACGGAAACGAACAGACTTTTTTTTAGTAAAGGGAGATATCAATGCTTTGGTTGAACCGTCGATACTCATTGGAATGAAAAAACCTGAACCGTGGCCTAAAATAGGTTTAATCTTCGCAGCAATTTTTACTGCCGGAACTTTAATATTTCTACTAGGTACAAATCCTCCCACGATATCTCAATTTGTCCAGGCAATCCCATTAATTCCTGTATCGATTTTAATTGCTGCTATAAATGCTTTTAATGAAGAATTTACGCTACGAGCCGCTCCACTTTCTGAATTATGGAAGGGGATTGGTAAGAAACAAGGATTACTTATTACAACTCTTTACTTTGGAATGGGACACTATTATGGAGTTCCAAACGGTATTATTGGAGTTGCACTTTCTGCATTTTTAGGATGGTTCTTAGGCAAGAGTTTATTAGAAACAAAAGGGTTCTTTTGGGCATGGTTCATTCATTTTCTCCCAGACATTGTGATATTTACATTTTATGCGATCTTCTTATAAAGGATTAAATTTTTTTCTAAATTTTAACTATTACATCTCAAATATCTTCTTAAATTCTTTTCTTTTAAAGTAGAAGACAACTAAACGTAAATAACAAGTTAAAACTCGCATCTACACTTAGTACAGACTCTCTTTTTAGCATATATCTTAATTGGCTTATAGCATAATATGCGACTTTTATCATCCATCTCTTTTATTGCAAAACCAAAAGCACCACATTGAGGGCATTGTCTTTTTCTCAAAGAACTCTCATTAGAAATATTAACTTCTGAAGCCATTATGGTTTTTTTGACTTCTTTGGGATTTTTAATAGGCTTTTCTGCTTGAATTGTTCTGTTGGGAGATGGGTTCGAGCTGGGAGGAGGATGTAGAACTCTGTGAGGAGGAGAATAATTGTTTGGAGGAGGATTATTCTTACTTGGTTGCTGAACAACTTGAGCTTGACTCTGACCCTTTAAAGTTATGTTTTCAGCTTTTAACTGATTAATTCTCATATCTTTTTCAGCCACCAAATTTTGGTAATATAAGATTTGTGATTCTAATTCAGAAATGTGGTCTGTCAAAAAATTAATCCTATCTTCCCATTCCGTAAAAATCTCGTCAATGTCCGACTCATTAGACATCATAAAAATATTTTTCCTCTTATCAATTTTGTAAGTATTAAATAATACTTTGTACCGACATAAATATAAGTCTTATTAAAATTACAAATAAGTCTAATAATTAAAAACGTCTTTTTAATACAAAATTCCATCTTAATTGATTTTTATAATAAAAAGAATTAGAAATTATGAACTATATCTTGAAAAATTTTATTATCATATTTAAAATAGTTAGAAGACTATCTCACTGGATAATCTTAAATAAAATATATATTTTTTAAGAATATAATGAATAGTTTTGAAAGAATCTGGGCGGCTTTAAATCTTGAAGAACCAGATAGAGTTCCCATACATACCATTAATATAGACGGAAATGTTGCTGATCAGATCTTAGGAAAACCAGAAAGATCCGCTTTTGATATCTTCGATGATCTACAAGAAAAATATCCCCAAGATTGGATCAATAGAATCAATGAAATACTTAATGAGATAGAGATCGGTGTATTCTCAAAAGCAGTGAGAGCAGGATATGAATTAGGATTTGATGGAGTCGGGATACAATACATTCCATTTATATTTGAAAGTAGAGAAGAAATGACTGATATTTTTGGAAAGCGACATAAAGTAAGAAATATTGATGGAAATCCATATCCCGATTATTATGGTGGCTATATTAAAAATCGTGAGGACTGGGAAAATTACCCTAAACCAGATTTAAAAGAAGAATACAAAAAAGCTAAGAAATTTTATAAGGGTGTTTTGAGAAAATTACGAGATATTAAAGATGATGTTTGCATATTTGCTCAAAATGCATTAACTTCTGTCTTTCCTCCTGTCTGGCAGGGTATGGGAATGACTAATTTCGTGAGAGCTTTGAAGAATGACCCAAAATTAATCGAGGAGCGATTTAGATTTTGTACAGACTATACTTTAACTGTTTTTAAGGCCTATCGTGATGTGGGTGCGAAAATTTTTCTTGAAGGAGGAGACATCGCTCATTCGGGAGGACCGATGATACATCCCAAATATTTTGATAAATATTTGTTGCCATGTTATCAGGAAATATCAGAGCAAATTCACGAATGGGGTGGAAAATACATGCTGCACACTGATGGAGATGTAACTTCCTTGCTAGACTTTGTAGTAGATTCAGGTTTTGACGGGCTTCAGTGTCTAGAGCCTCCATTGGTTGACCCTTACTATGTTAAGCAAAAAGTAGGAGATAAATTATGTCTTTCTGGAAATATTGATACACGATATATTTTAGTTAAAGCTACTAAAGAAGAAGTTGAAGAAGCAGTTAGAGACGTGATATCTGCTGCGGGTAAAGGGGGTGGATTCATGCTAAGTCCTGCAAATTTTCATCCTGCTATGTCTGTTGAGAGATTAAGATGGATGATTGATGCCGGTAAAAAAATTGGTGTCTATCCTCTATCGATTTAACTAAGCAAGAGATTTATCATGAAAGATCTTAAAGCAGAAGTTATAAAAATCATCAAATCTAACATGTGGATGATAATTTCCACCGTAGATGAAAAAAATCATCCTCATTCCTCAGTGGTGGTATACCAAAGTGATGGTAAAGTTTTAGTTTTTCAAACTGGGATGAATACTATTAAAGCAAAGGTTATTCGACATAATAATACTGTTTCAGTTACTATTCCATTTAGAAAGAATTTTCTTCACAAGCTCATTCCAGCCCCTCCTGCAGAAATTAATTTTTCGGGAAAAGCAGAAATACTTCCTTATGATGATATTCAAGCAAGAAAAATATTTTCCCGATTTTTAAAATATTCCGAAGATGTAGAATATCCTCAAGATAGCATTTGGGTTAAGATAACCCCTTCAAACATCATATCAACTTATGGCGTGGGAGTTAAGTTGTTAGATATGAGAAATCCTAATAAAGCTCAGAATCTAGTTAAATTAAATGAATAAAAAATGAATCAATTTAATTTTTCATAAGATTCAATAAGAAAAATTATTAATTGGGTAAGTAAATTAATGTACCTAGAGTAAACATAATAAAAAATAGTACAATGATGGAAGCATTACTTGGTTTTTTAATGATATTCTTTATTGGAATGTTAAGTTTGGTGGGTATCTTCATGATATCTCTAAAAGATAACACGCTAGATAAAATTCTCTTTGTATTAATCGCTTTCGCCACTGGTACCATCCTTGCGACTGCTTTATTTGATTTAATACCCGAAGCTCTACACCATCTTGAAGAATTAAATGCTGGAGGTGCAAACCTCAACGAAACCATATTATTTACTATGGTAGTAGGGGGATACGTGGTCTTCTTTATCCTTGAACGTTTTCTTTACTGGTTTCATGGACACGCTCATCAAAATGAAAATAAACTAGTATGCTATGATCATCTTGATGAAACAATTGATAAATCTCTAGGAAAGGGTAAAGTGATAAAGAACTTCGCTTTACTGAACTTAATTGGAGACGGACTTCATAACTTTTTAGACGGTGTAGTTATAATGGTTGCTTTTCTAAGTGGTATTGGAAACGGTGTTGTAGTGACCTTAGCAGTTTTATTTCATGAATTTCCCCAGGAGATTGGAGATTTTGGGATACTTCTCTATGGGGGATTTTCAAAAAGAAACGCACTTCTGTTTAATTTTCTAAGTGCGATGGTAGCAATGTTGGGAGGTGTATTCGCCTTTTTCTTATCGGAAATCTTCGACTCTTTTAACTTCTTTTTCCTAGCATTTTCGGGCGGAGGCTTTTTATATCTTGCTAGCACAGAATTGATGCCGGAACTCCTAAAACAGAAGGATTTAAAAAAATCAATATATCAAGCATTAATCTTTATAGTCGGTTTAATTGTAATCCTCACTTTAATAACGATTTTGCCTCATGAATAATAATCGCTATTAGATCATATATTTTTCATTTAAGATTGCTTTTTATTTCAAAATCTCAATTTCTTTATGCTTCTATTCCGTGAAATGAAATATAAGATTTATTAGTGATTAAACTCATCTTTAAATTAGTGCCTAATATTTATTACTTATAGAATAGATGTTTTAGAATAGAGACTAAGATTGAAAATGAGTAAGGATCTAAAGGATTTGATTGAACAAGCTGAAGAAGAGCAAGACTCTAGAGCATTTTTAGAGAAGACAGTTGAAAAATTGAAAGCTGAAGTAGTTTCACTAAAAAGTAAGTTAGGAGAAAAGAGATCTGAATTAAAAATCCAACCAATTCGTCATAATGAAGAATATGATGAGTCTAAAGATATGGATACTTTAAAAAGTATGGTCTCCTCTTTACGAAATCAATTATATGAAAAAGAGCAAGATAATGATACGCTTAATAAAGAATTAGCTGAGCTTAAAATTGAGTTTGAGAGAGCAAGGGAAGAAATGTTTAATTCTGCTAAAGATGAAATGATAATTAAAACTCAAAATTCATTAAATTCACTTATTCAAGACTATGGGAAATTAGAGATGGAAAATAAATCGCTTAAAAATAAACTATCTGAATTAAACGAGGAACTTGAAGACGGAACTGAACTAAAGGTGAGCCTTCAGTCAGAAAAGTTTAATAAAGAACAATTAGAAAAAGAAATAGGTAAACTGAAGTCTAAAGTTTATGATTTAGAATCTAATAATCAATCTCTTGTAAGAAAGATAAATAACCTTGAAACAGTAGGAAATGCAGAGAAAATTGAGGAAATCATAGAGATATTAAAAACAAATAATTCTGAATTAGAAAAGCAAAATCAAAATTTAAATCACAAACTAGAAAGTCTCAAAAGAGAAAAATTAAAGGTTCAGACATATGAAACGGAAATCGCGCAATTAAAGTCACAAATTGAGCAATTAAGAGATTTAAACCAGCAACTAAAGGATAAAGATTCTATCCTTTTAGCTAAAACTATTACTGCAATAAGCAGTAGTGAAAGAAAAAAGCCTCCTACCATAACACAAACGAAACCCCAAGCTGAAGTTTTACAGCCAAAACCAATGATAAAAAAAGTCGAATCTATTGAGGTAAAATTAGTTAATGATGTGAGTGAGAAAAAACGAGATTTAGAAACCTTTAATAAAGTACAGAAAATTGAAGAAAGTAAGAATATTGAGAAAGTTCCTGAAGAAACTGAAGATGGTTCCGTTGCTCGTAAATGGCAATGCCCTCAATGTGGAAACATAAATAAAGCTCAAATCCGGGAACTAGATGATAAAACCCGTGTTATTTATTCTTATCCGAAAATTTATGCCAAAAAATATATTTGTGGTCAATGCGGAAAAGAATGGAGATGAAATAGGAATTTAAAATAATTATTATCAATCAACTAAATTTTCTAACTCGTTAACTTTATCCATCAGATATTCTATGCCTTTTCCCCAAAAAGAAGAGTCACTGAGATCAATGTCAACTAATTTCAACATATCCTCAGGTGAAAGAGAACTTCCAATCTTTAACAATTTTATAAATTTGGGAACAAATTCTTCCTTTTTCTCCAAGTAAATTTGATATAAGGCAATAACTAATAGATTTGACATGTTATAAGCATAAACATAAAAAGGATCGTTAAGGAAATGAGGTATCACGAATACATAATCTGCATAATCCTCCGCTATATTTTTCATAGAATTCCCGAACATTAATTCCATTTCTTTAACAAAAAGATCTTTAATTTCAGAGGTTTTAGTAAGCTTTTCTCCAATTAGCTCGTGAATTTTCAACTCAAAATTGTAAAATGCGTTTTGCCTAAAAGATGTAGCGATATTATTTTCAATGAATATGGCAAGAAGAGAGACCTTTTCTTCTTTAGTCAAATCACTATCCAAAAGATAATCTAGAATCAGCATTTCATTAAATACTGACGCAATCTCAGCAATTGCTAAAGAAATTCCTAAATTCACAAAGTTTTGCTCATCTTGAATATAATAGGCATGAATTGCGTGACCTAATTCGTGACTTAAAGTTAATACAGAATCAACATTCTCCGTGTAATTGACAAAAACAAAAGGAAAATGCTTTAATTTTCCAAATTCACAGAATGCTCCTCTATTTTTCCCTTTTCTAGGGGTTGCATCAATATGTCCTTTCTGCTGCATTGTTTTTATGATTTTTGAGAATTCTGGGTGGAAATTTTCATTTATTTCTTCAATTAATCGGAGGCCTTCTTCATAACTATAATTTTTTTCAATATTACCAATTGGAGCATATAGATCAGACATCCTTAACTCTTCAAGCTTTAAGATCTTTTGTTTCAAGGAGTAATATTTTTCCACGAGCTTATATCCATGTGTAGTTGTTTTTCCAAGGACCTCAACGCTTTCATCACTTATTTCATTACTAAGATTTCTTCGAGCTATTGGAGTCTTATATTTCTTCTTCTTACTTTCGAGATCCCAATCTTTTAATACGTTATTAAAAATATGAGTGAAAATCCTTTCATTATCTTTATACTTTGATACAATTTTACTGAGGGCTTTATGTCGAAGTTCTTTATCATTTTGATACATGAAAGCAAAAAGCTCCGATTCTGTTAACTTCTTCATTTCTCCATCTATTTCAAAATCATAAATAAAGTCGCTTTTGATCTCACTATAGAGTTTTAAAAATCCATTAACTCCCGTAATATCTTTCATTAAAATGATTTGTTCTTCTCTTTCTGAAAGTTGGTGAGGTTTCTTTAATCTATTATAATTTAAGGCATGGATGTATTTAGCAAGTTCTGGATCTTTTATGAATTCCTCATGTTTCGAATCTGAAATTTGATTTAAATCTAAATAAAAAAATAGCGTCATTTCTTGAATTTTTACCAGGTATTCTTCAATTTTCGCATGGAATGCTTTTACCTCATCATCTAAGGTATTAATAGAATATATTAATTGAGAGTAAGTTTGAAGATAAAATGCCTTTTCACCAATTTTTTCATACTCCTTAAACCAATTTGAGAATTGAGAAGAAGTTAATTCCGGATCAGTCAATTTCCCTTTTGCTTTAGCATTAAACTCTTTCGCGGATTTTAAGAGGTTGTCCATATCTTTTTTGATCTGAGAGTCATCAATGCTTTCATAAAAATCGCTCAGATTCCATTCGATTAGTTTTTCTGTCATACTTTATTTTAACTGAAACTGTTATTTTAACCTTTCGAGAAAGGACTTAAAAAATCTTTGCGATATATTTATTATCATAAAAGTCCAATTATTTTACTAAATTCTATTTTTACTAAAATTCTTAATGAAAAGGAGATTGAAATTTAATGGGAAAAGGTGGAGTTGTTTTAGGAATAATCGCCCTAATAATAGGGGGCGGAGGTTTAGGTCTTGCTGCTATCAACTGGTTAGAGTTGGGTTCTCTTGAGATCCCTGAAGTACCAACTAGTCCTGAAAAAGACTTTTGGTATTCTTATAAGGAATCCATTTATACACCTCCAGATTTAGTATATGTAACTGTTCCTAATCTATATGTAATAGTTGATCTCTCAAATATAAGTACACTTCATTTACTATTTACGACTAGTTCGAGAATCCTTCCTAATCCAGTTAGTTTTGCTGATATGATATTTTATTTCTGGATTGATGGAACTAGGCTTTTAAATCCTTTTACGCGAGCAGGGCCCTATGAAGGAACTGCAACATACCAATATATTCCAGTCACATTACAGTTTGTATTAGAAATGTCAACTGGAACTCACAATATTAGTATCTCAGTTTTTTCTGAAACGGTAGGTAATCTCATCAGAGATAGCGTTCTCACGGTTAATAAGGTTAATTTTTAAAACTCTTTTTTTTTTAAAAGTATTTATAGTACTATTTCTTGCATTACTTTAATGTCTAAATATAAAATTCCGTACAATTTTACATCAATTAATCCTATATCTAAATTTGCAGAAGTAAAATCGAGTAAAATTCATGGATTAGGTTTATTTGCCAAAAATCTCATTCCAAAAGGGCAAATTTGGTGGCATGCGAGGCCAAGAGACATTTTGATAATAACTAAAGATCAATTTAGGACTTTAGAATTATCCTATAAAAATGAAATTTTGGAAGGTTATTTCAAAACTATTTTAACCTATTCGTATTACGAACGAGATTTAGATGCCTTAATCTTTTGTTTAGATAACTCAAAATTCGTAAATCACTCATTAAATGCGAACTCAGGTGCTTCTGAAGATGAAAATGGCTTTTGTGCTGTTGCGCAAAGAGATATTTTACCTGGTGAAGAGATAACTGAAGATTACTCTAAATATACTATTTGTGACTGGATTCGGAATTATAAAACCTACTTCGACCCATGCTGTTGGTGATATATTTTCCACATGAACTTTAAATTTTTTTTCAGAAAATTTATTAGTATTTTCAAAAAATAAAGGGTTTATAAATCCTATCTTATGGTATTTAAAATTCAGACTTAATATTTTAATAATTTCTAGACCAGACATTTATAGTTTAAAATTAACGAAGTATAATAGCAATAAAAAGTGAAGTGATAAAAATGTATAAAAAAATCATAGTTGGAATTGATACTTCTGAACATTCCAAAAAAGCCCTGAATAAAGCTATTGAATTAACAAGACGCGATAATAGTGAACTTTATGTATTTCACTCCGTCCTACATAAAATGAGTGAAATACGACCCGCTTTAATCGGAACTTTAGATATGGGTGGCGCAATTTCCTATGAAATTCACCAAGATACGGTAAAAAGGGCTAATGACTTAATGAAAGAAACAGAAGACCATTTGAAAAAAGAACAAGTAAATGCGGAGACAAAGTTAGTTTACGATCTGGGACCTCAATATTACATTGAAGAACAAGTTAAAGAAAAGAATATCGATTTAGTTATATTAGGAAGTAAAGGAGAGCATAATATGTTTACCCGTACCTTTGTAGGAACAATTCCAGAACATGTTATAAATCATGTTGATGCTGATGTATTAGTTGTAAAGTAATAATTTCAATTTTTTAATGTTTTAATCATATCATATTTTTTTAAATTTTTTTCTTATTCTGACACCATTAGATATATGGTTCTACTTAAAGAATATGTATTTCAAATTCTAATTGAAAATTTAATTTTCTTTACTTGAACTTAAAAATTTATGAATTATGTTACTTCTAATTATTGTACTCCTTATATTTTAAATAAATCTTGAATTTATTCAATTATATTATGAAGGAAAAAGAAAATAATCGATTATCCTTTTCGGGTAGTTCGACAATTTCAAACCTCAGTACTGAAAAAACGATTAGAATTTCTGGATCTTGTAAAATTGAAGGCAATTTAGAGTCTAATGGGTTTCTAAGTTCGGGAAGTGTAAGTGGCAAGGGTAATCTTTTAATTCATGGCAATATAAAAAATTCTGGGAGCTTTAAATTAGTTGGCTCTATTTTCTGTGAAAATATGGCTAGGTTTAGTGGTTCGACTAAGATAGATGGTAATCTGGAAGTTAAAAGAACAATGGTAAATTCTGGTTCATTATTCATCTCGGGGAAGTTAAATGTCATTGGGCAAGTAAAGTTAAGTGGAAGTTCGGAAGTCGGTAATGGAATCACGATCTTAGGCACATTAATTAATAGTGGGGGCTTAAGGACTCAAGCAATCAAAGTAAAGGACAATATATCTTCTTCTGGTTCATTAAATGTGTTGAATAATATTGAATCAGAAAAATTGATTGATATTTCTGGAAAAATGACATGCCATCAAAATATCATCGGCGAAAGCATATTATTGAGCTTTAACAAGAGAGAAAAGAAGCGATTATTCGTAAAATTTAAACATCAGGTTGATGGTAATATTGAAGCCAAGGATCTTGTAAGTGTTGATAGAGCTAAGGTACATGGAGATATAAGATGTAGAAGTGCTTTGATTGGCAAAGATGTAGATGTACAAGGGGTGATTTATTATGTGGATGATTGCATTATTGATGAAAAGGCAATACTTAAGAATAAACCAGTTAAAATTTCTGAAGATAATTTATTGAAAAAATAAAATTAATTTATTTTAAAATTACTTTCCATATCCTTATTTATATTTCCCATAGGTTTTACAAGTATCTATCATCGCTTTTACGTTTTCTAGTTTTGCTTCGTCCGGAATCTCTGACCCGACAATTAATCCACCCCCATCGGCGCACTCGTCAATGATTTTCTTGACTTTTTCTTCAATCTGAGAAGGTGTAGCAAGTTTAAATAATGAAGGTTTTAAATTACCTTCAATGCACATGTGTCCGCCTAAAATTTCTTTTGCTTTGAATATATCTGTTCTTTCATCCATGTGGAGGTATATCTTTCCTTTTGGTAGCTCTTTAAAGTAATGAAGTCGGTCAGTCCAATCGGTATCCATGTGGAGCTGAACGATATATCCTTTATTTACATATTCAGTGACAATCTTCTTGAAATAAGGCCAATATAGATCTTCAAAGTGTTTTATCGACATGAAATCGGCACTTCCCCTGACTCCTCCAACTAAAATTGTTTTTCCTCCCATTAGAGAAGGACCATACTGTCCCATCATGATCATGTTATCAACTAAAAAATCACTAACTTCTTTTATTTTATCTGGATACCGATAAATGTCTTTCATAAAATTAGTGGACCCTCTGAAAATAGATAGTAGATCAAAAGGAGTACTACATGCTCCATCATTAAAAGTCGGCACTTTATAATGTGTCCACCATTTCACGGTATATTCAGCTACCTTTTGCCCTATTTTATTCAGTCTCATCATATCTTTCATTCCAGCACGTTTGAAGTTTGCTTTCCAGAGTAAACCTTTTTCGATTATCTTATCATAATCTTCAACCTTCAAGAAAGGATCATCTAAGGCTTGTTCCACCAATTGAGGTGATTCATTAACTCCTAACATGCGCCCGGGTAAACGCCAATCA
Source organism: uncultured archaeon (assembly GCA_964632315.1). Taxonomy (GTDB): domain Archaea; phylum Asgardarchaeota; class Lokiarchaeia; order Sigyniarchaeales; family SOKP01; genus SOKP01. Next base: position 108,328 of record CAZWEM010000005.1, on the reverse strand, counting down.
AGATAAAAGATTGAAAAGAAATCAGGAAAGGGGTTAACAATTTGCATGTAGAAAGAACCGCCAGCAAACGCAATATCATAGCCTCCAAGCTTATGATATATCCATTCAAAAGCCCATTGTGATTTATCGGGATCTTCAATCATTTCTTGAGCAGTTACATTGGTATGATGTACTGGTAAATAATCTATCAATGGCCATACCGGGACCCTATCTGGTTCTTTTAATTCCATTGCAGTTAACATGCGTTCAACCGAAGTCATAGCTTCTTCTTTAATTGGTTCAAACTCTTGCATTTTTAATTTCCTCCTTGTTTTAGCCATTCATTTACAATTTTAACACCTTCAAAAGCATTATCAGTAAAAGCATCAGCTCCTGCTTCTTTCATCCATAATTCATCAACGGGAAGTCCTCCGATGATTATTTTTACTTTATCACGGAGTCCATTAGATTTTAATAGTTCCGTAGTTTCTTTCATGGATTCTAAAGCAACCGTTAGTAATCCAGAATATGCTACTACATCAGCGTTTACTTCTTTTACTTTTTCTAGAAATTTTTCCGAAGGAATATCCACTCCTAAATCATAAACATCATACCCAGCAGCTTTTAAAAGCGTGACAAAAATATTTTTACCGATATCATGGACATCTCCCTTAACAGTACCTATAACCACGGTTCCGCTACTCTTCATTTTTCCTTTAGATTTAAGCAATGGGTCAAAAATTTTTACGGATTGCTGAAATATCTCACCAGCCATTACCAGCTCAGTTAAAAAATATTCTTTCTTACTAAATTTATCTCCAATCTCATCAACAGCTTTCTTCAAGATTTCAATGATTTTATCAGGATCTTCTTTATTTTCCACCATTTTTTTAACTAGGTTATAAGATTTGTCCTCTTCTAGATTCACTACAGCATTATATAACTCATCTTCGCTGCCCATGCTTTATTTTCCTCCAAAAATCCGTTTTTTAGTAAATGATTTAATTAATCGACCCATTGAAAAAGACTTTCCATCTTTGCCCCATAAAACTTTCCCAATGCCAGCATTCATCTCATCTTGATCAGGATATTCTGGTTTATTATTGAATTCTTCCATCAAAATCTACCTTTTTAAATAAAGCTATAAATATAATTTCCTATACTTTTAATTTGATTATCTTATATTTATAGGTTAATTTAGAATTTTCCTATTATAAAAAAGAGCTGAAAAATAGAAATTATTTAATTTAACTTAAATTTAAAATGAATTTACAATCCGGATACCCCGTGCAACCTAAAAATTTTCCAAATCGTCCTTCTCTAACATCTAATGGATGTCCACATTCCGGACACTTTAACAAAACTTTATCTTCGCGTTCAGGATCAAAACTAAATCTACAATCAGGATAATTAGAGCAACCAAAAAAAGTTCCATATTGGCCTTTTCGCTTTCTTAAGTATCCATCACACACGGGGCATTCAATTTTTTTTTCCTTTGTGACTAATAATTCATAAGAACAATCTGAAGTATTACTACATTTAAGATAAGTCCCTTTTGAGCTTATATCCAATACTAATTTACTGTTACAATCAGGGCACTTAATCTCTTTTTGATTCTTAGATTCGGGATTATAAATGAACTCACATTGAGGATATCCGCTACAAGACAAAAAACGTCCAAACTTTCCTCCTCTCCATACAAGTTCTTTACCACAATCTGGACACATTATTCTAGTTGGAGGAGTTAAGTCAAAGATATACCGGCATTCAGGAAATTTAGTACATCCTAAAAATTTTCCGTATTTTCCTTCTCTTTCTTGTAAAGGACTCCCGCAATTAGGACAAATTTCAGGAATCTCTGAATCATTTTTGCTCATTCATTTCACTCATGCATTATTATTAATATACATTTTTTTTGTTTTAATATAAATTATTCCATGCGTTTTATTAGTAGAGAAATACCAAATTTAATCATGTCATTTATATTATTCTCAATTCCGAAAACCAAATAATTAAGACCCATTTTATTGTAGAAAAATTGCATTCTTTCTTTGAGATCCTCATATTCATTATCCTCATAATTTTTAAATAGTTGATTCATGAATTTCTTTCCTTGAGCATAGAAGAGTAAATCTATGGAAGGATCATAGAGCTTTGTTTCCTCAAAATCAATGATCCCTTGAATCTGAAAGTTAAATGGATTTATGATAATATTCGAAGTATCAAAATCGCAATGTGTGATACAAGGTTTGAAGTTAAAATTTGCTCCATTCCTCAAATATCTTTGAAAGAGATTTTTTATCCAATTCTTTTGAGTTTCAGATAAAATAGGAAAGACAACCTCTTTGATTTTTTCAGACCAATTATACCAATGAAGCTTAAAGGATTCCATTGAAAATGTACTTTTTGGAAATAGTTTGGATACAATGCTCTCTGAGTGCAATTCTGAAAGAATTTTTCCTATTTGAGCAGCCACACTTAATTTTTGATTTTTAGTCATATCTGTAATGCATTGAGAAAGTGATATTCCTTCAATCCTTTCATAGCCAATATAAAGCTCTTCCATTTTGGTTGAAACGAAAATAGGATCGGGAATTTTAAAGTTAACGTGTTCCATTAGCGAATTTAGGACATAAATTTCATTGGAAATCATCTCTTTCCCTTTAAGGTTTCTAAAGTGCTTATCTGGAAACCTAAATATGTATTTATCTTTAACTTTGTAAACATTATAAGAACCGTGATACAGAAACAAAACCTCTGATAACTTTAAGTTGGAGAAAATGGGTTTTAAAATTTCATGTACTCTCTCTATTTCGATATCTGGAGGATAAGTTTCTTCATAGGACATAATTTATTGCTGCTAGTAGAGTTAACTTAAAAATGTGTGTAAGATCATCAAGTCAAAAATAATTATATCTTTTTCTATTAGTGAAAAACAAAATAATATAAAAAAAAGAGATGGGTTCTCTTATACGAATAGTGTCAAAATGATCAACAGCATGAAATAAAGCGCTATTATGAAGATGCTAGTCCAATATATCATGCGAAAATATTTCCAAATTGTCCACTTATTTTCTCTCATAGATTTCCATAAATCTTTTCTGTCCATACTTTAAAGACCTCCATCCTAAATTAAAAAATGGTATGCATATAATGCTAATGGCAAAATAATGAGTCCACCGACTACGATCATGACTATAACTTCGATGATGAATTTTTGTTTTTGGCTTAATTTAGTATATTCTTCCTTCTCTTCAGACACCTAATTCACCTCTTATATTTGTTGCATATTGAAGTAGTCCAGTTGTGCTAAATCTAGCGATGCGAATTTCTGTTTTTGTTAACATGGTGATTCCAATGATCCAAGGTAGATCATGATTTATCGGACAAGTGTAATAACTCACGTAAACGTTGCCTCCATTAATCACTACTCCTGTATATGCAGTATCACCATCACTTGGTAAATCAAATAAATGAATGAGACGATCCGGGAGAACTTCATAAACAGACGTTCTTTTTCTACTAACATGGCTTCCAACATCGATTCTCGGTCCAAGATGATTTCTTCCTGCAATGAATATCCTTGACCGATTTTCTAAAGTGAATAATTTAGCTCCATCCATTCTTGTTTGGAAGTCAGGAGAGTGAGACCAATTTGTTCGATTATTATAAGATGTAGCGATGATAGTTCCAGCATGTGGCGTTCCAAATTCATATCCCGTCCAGCTGCTCATGGTTCCCACTCGTAAGGTAGCAATTATTTCTCCGCTAGGTAAGAATTCCATGCAAGGTTCACCACTTCCATATGTATCATATACAACAGATAATTCCTTCCAATGTACTCCATCTTGAGTTTCTATAAGTAAGGTCATCCATTTATCCTCTTTCTCGCCAAAAGCCATTGTATACCAAGTAATGTTGTCTAAAGTCAACGGTTCTTGCCTGCCAAAAATCCATCCGTTTTCTAGCTCCCAACCAGAACTTAGAGAAACATTCACATAGATTTCAATTGGTTCAGTCCAAGTCATTCCGTCTACACTTTCACAATAATAAGTCGTGTTAGGTTCTGGATCAAATTGGAAATTTGGCAAGAAATAGAGAAATAGAGAACCATCAATTTCTTGTATCAATGGATCACGTACATCATTATGCCCAGGTCCCTTTATGGTTGCTACTTCTTCCCAACTTCCTTCTGATGCATCTGAAGATTTTGCAACAACAATCTCTCCATTTAAGTCTTGAAGATGCCATTTGGATGATTGATACACAACATAAAATTCACCATTCCAATAAAATAAATCAGTGTTAGACTTATGTTGTTTCGCGATATCATCACCGGGAGGAATGGCTGTCCAAGTTTGTAATTGTAAAATAGGATCTACATCATATGAAGGTGGAATTCTAGCAGTCCAATAAACAATGAAGGTGCCTAATAAGCTTACAAGAGAGATGATAAGTGCAAACACTACAACCATGAACTTTTTTCCCCATCTAATTAATCGTCCCCTGAAGTTTCTGATTGGCTTGTATAATAGAAAAACATCCGCAAGATAAAAGTACATTCCACTGAAAATGCCTAAAAATAAAAACACAGAAATAATTATTGAGCCAAACAGTACAAAACTAGGTGTGCCATATCCAAATGCATTAAGAGTTGAAATAGAACCAACCAAAAACATCAATATAATGGCGATGATTATTAAGAGCATTGGAACTTTAAACTTACTTCTCAGTTTAATCAATTAAAAAATCCCTTTTTTTAGAAATGTTTTATTAATCATTAATTCAATCAGCTTATATTTAAAGTTTTAATCGATACATGATATTATTATCAATCTGGAAGGTAAATGCAATACTTTATACCATTTCTTTTATTTAAATTGATAGATACGAATGGTACTTGAAAAATTGGATTGGATGACTCAAGCATTAACTCTTTTGAAAAGGATTTCGGAATTTCCTAAGGATGCAAAACTAATCATGATGCTAAGGCATTCAGAACGCGAACCACCATCATTTCTAAAAAACAATAAGGATCTGCAGCTTACTGAAAATGGACACCTTGCAGCTCAAACCTTTGGTCAAGAATTTCCTCCTAATCGTTATGTGCGATTATTTTATAGTAATAGAGATCGTTGTCGTGATACAGCTTTCGACATTCTTAATGGATTCGAAAAAAAGGGCGGTAATGGGGTAATTGGTGGTCCTATTGTACCATTATATGCTTTGAAAGTGCTTAAAGATGAATTTTTTAAATATGAGCTCCGTAAATTCTCATTACTTGAAATTATGAACCATTGGATAAATCAACAATATGATGATAAAGATATTGAACCGATTAAATCTTATAGTAAGAGAGCCGCACATGTTATTTGGACGAAGTTAGAACAGGATCTTCCAGAGGGTGGAGTTGACATTCATATTTCCCATGAAATATTGTTAATGGCATTAAGAAGCGGCTGGTTTGACTTAAGTCCTAACGATAGATGGACGGAATTTCTCGGTGGATATGTTTTTACTTTTACAAAGAACCACATCCTTCTCCTTGATTTCGATACCTTTCTAAAAATTCCTTATCCAATTTGGTGGATTAAAAAATAATCTTATCAGATAATAGAATAAAAAAAAAGTGGAAAAATCTAGAACAATTAACGAGATGAAACCCCTAAGAGTTTTCCACGCTTTTTTTCTTGATATTTCCTTTTTTTAACTATATTTTACGTATTAATTCTATCAATTAATAACGATTGCGGTTTCGAAAACTCTTGCGAGGACCTTTTTCTACAATCTTTAAATTACTTGCCTGAGGACCTTTGTCGCCTTCAGTAACCTCGAATTCAACGATATCGCCTTCATAAATAATTTTAAATTCATCACTCTCGCCTTGAATGGCTGAATAATGAACAAAAACGTCAGATTCATCATCCTCTCGGGTAATGAAACCATAACCCTTACGGGCATCAAACCATTTAACAGTTCCTTTGACCATTTTAAAAAACCTGATGAAACAAATCTTGACACGGTTAATTATACGTGTCGGTCAAGTAAAATTATGAAGCATTCAAAAAAAACCTTTTTAAATTTTATATTCAACATCCTTCTATATTTGAACTTGGATTGAGGGAAATTGATTCCAAAAAAGTTTAAATGAAAATTTTCAAATCTAGGACTAAAAAGGCTTTTCCAAATTATTTACTACTACGGAATAAGACCAAGATTTCACGTTATGGATTATAGTAATGAGATTTCTGTTAAATTTAGAATTTTAACTGATAATTCGGATAATGTTTTAAATTATCAAGCTCAAATGGCAGAAGAATTATATCAAGTAATCCTAAAAAAATAATTTTTTTTCATTTTTTTTAAATTTTCAGATATAATCGGTGAAATATCTCTTGAAATCCTTTTTTTTTCCAAAATGAATATCCTGATATATTATCTGGGTGAACGCTAATTTCTATTCTCTCAATTTTTTGGGATTTAAACCACTCAATTGCCTGCTTTAATAATCCAGACCCGATACCTCTTCTCCTGAATGATGGTTCTACCATGAGATCATAAATATCTCCGTATTTTTCCATAACATAAATTGGTGGAAAAAAATCAATTTTTGCTATCATGTATCCTACAACTTTCCCATCACTAATTCCTACAAAAACCTTCGATTCTTTCGATTGAAACAATTCGTTTAAAAATGAGGCAAAGTTAGTACCTGCATTAACTCGTCTTGTAAAAAAAGGATCTATTTCTTTATGATGATCTACTTGTGTCTTCCATAATTCTACGATATTGGGAATATGCTTTTCTTTTGCTATGATATATTTAATATTAATTCACTTAAGCTTGGATTGAATATTAAAAATCTAATATCTATTTTTATTTAACCAATAATTTTTATAGAATAATAAGTCTTAATATAATACCAAATTAGAGATGGTTTTCATTGGCTAGTTTAAGAGATCTAACTGTTCCCCTTCTGGATAAATTAGCCGAGGAATGTGGAATTAAATTTGAATCTGGGTACAGAAAGTATGAAAAGATCGCTAAGATTGAAGTATCGAATCTTCCCGAATCAAAACTTCAAAATCTTATCTTAAAATATTTATCTTTAAAAGAAGAAAAAAAACGATCTAAAAAAGACATCATATCGGAACTCAAGGGCAGAATAAAATTATTAGAAGAGCAAGTCAAGTTTCTGATGTCAAAAATTAGCGTTTCAGACGTACTAATAAGTACTGAAGGTAATCGAGATATAATCAAGATCACTAGCGATTTAAGTGATGTCAAGAAGTTTATAAAATCTTTAATTAATCCTGGAGAAACGATTAAGATTGATGATTTAATTGAAATCAATGAGATTCAAAAAATACCTCTTATAACCTTAAAACACGCTATTTATGATTTAATAGATGATAACTTTTTAGAGACAGTAGAAGGAGGATCTCGACAAAGAATTTTCGGTAAGATCGGTATTTTAAAGAGGGTATGAGAAGTTAATTAAAACCAGCTAATTTTACATATAATTCATAACAAGTAAAAATAATATTCATAAAATCAAATTAATATTTGAGAAAACATGGATTTAAGCGAAGAACAATTAATTCGATATTCAAGGCAAATAATTTTAAAGGAAGTTGGGGGAATTGGGCAATCGAAGCTATTAGAATCAAGAATTACTCTTATAGGGTTAGGTGCATTGGGATCTCCTGCAGCGTACTATTTAACTGCTGCTGGTATTGGAAATTTAAAAATTATCGATTTCGATGTTGTAGATCTTTCAAATTTACATCGACAAATCCTTCATTTTACAAATGATTTAGGCCAAACTAAAACTTCTAGCGCTTTAAGGAAATTATCGGAGTTAAACCCTGACTGTAATATTGAATTAGTAAAAGATAGAATCACTGCAAAGAATTCTAAAGAATTACTCAAGGATTCAGACTTTGTGATAGAAGGTTCTGATAACATCGCGACTAAGATGTTGGTTAATGATACTTGTAGTTACATGAATATACCATTCGTCATCGCGGGGGTTTTAAGATTCCAAGGACAAATTATAACTGTAATACCAGAGGAAAAAACAGCATGTTACAGATGTGTGTTCGGTGATGTCAGTGGTGTTGACAACAGCATGTCATGCTCGCAAGCAGGCGTTATTGGATTGATACCCGCAATATTAGGTTCTCTAGAAGCAAGTGAAGCTATTAAATATCTCTTAAATATTGGAGATCTTCTAATTAACCAAATTTTATATATTGATCTCTCGCAAAATCGATTCGATTCCATCAAAGTAGTTCGTAACAATAATTGTCTTGCTTGTGGTGATAATAAAGAAGATCTTGCTAACAAATTAAACTATGATATTGGTGATAGCTGTGAAGAAAAAATCTGATATCAAAAATATTGATATTCGAGGGAAAGTATGTCCTATGACATTTGTTCATACTAAAATTAATCTTGAAAAGATGGAAGCAGGGGATATTATTGATGTAATTCTGGATTTTGCTCCAGCTTTAGATAATATTCCAAAAAGTTGTGAAACACAGGAACTGGCTCAACTGATCAGTATCAAAGAGATACCCAATAAAGAAAAAAAAGAATGGATAATGAGATTGAAGAAATTATAGTTTAAAATCTAATTTATCATCCCCCTGCTATAGCAGGTAAAATAGAAATTTCATCCCCTTGATTTAATTGAATTGTAAATTGTTTGACGCTTTGTCCATTTAAGCCTATCAAAATATATTTTTTAAGATCACCCGATGAAGAAAAGATGAGTTTAGTAAATTCCCTATCTAAAACTTCTTTCACTTTATTTAATAAATCGTTTAAAGTTGAATTCTCTTCTAATCTAATAATTTCTTCCTTTTTACCAATTAAATCTTCAATAAATGAAAGAAATAGAACTCTTACTTCAATCATAATTCAATATTGATCGTAAAAATAAAGTAGATAACTATTTTGCTTATGAAATGTAAATTATAAAGTAAAAATTGAATAAAAAAAGGAATTCCTATGACTAAAAATGAACTTCGAATCGGACACCTCTCAACAGCTTATCATACCAACTTTATTTTAATGGAGGATTCAAACTTTAGGAAGTCAATGAAGTCTAAAATTGAATGGATTTTGTTTGGAACAGGTCCAGAAATGGTCAATTCATTTAGAGACGGCAATTTAGAGATTGGATATATGGGAATCCCTCCTGCAATTGTTGGAATTGATAAGGGCGCCCCAATTAAATGTGTAGCTGGCGGGCATATTGAGGGAACAGTTATGATTTCAAATAATCAATATAAATCAATAGAAAATTTAGAAAATGATCAAAATGCTGTTTTGACGCAATTTGTAGGAGAGAATGTGGGAGTTACAAGCAAGGGATCGATACACGAAGTAATTCTTAGTCAATATTTAAAACAATACAAACTTGAAGATGACGTTAATATATATCATTATTCTCAAGCAGAATTTATTGCTCTTGATATGAAAAATGGTAAATTAGTTGCCGGTGTTGGTACTCCTGCTTTAGCAGTTTTCACATCAATGTTAACTGATAGTCATATCATTATCCCTCCTAGTAAATTTTATCCATATAATCCTAGTTATGGGATATTTTTTAGGGAAGACATAATTGAAGACTTTCCAGAAAAAGTTAAGATTTTTCTAAAATTTCATAAAAAAGCATCTAATTTGCTAAGAGAAAATCCAAAAGAAGCTGCAAAGATAATATGTAAGCATCTCGCATTTGTAGATGATACCTATGTCAAAAATGTTTTAGAAATATCTCCAAAATATTGTATAGCGTTATCAGATAAATTTATAAATACATCAATCGAATTCACGCAGAAATTATACGAGTTAGGGTATATTTCTGAAAAGAAAAATGTTGATGACATTTTTGTAGCAGACTTTATTCAAGAAGTACATCCGGAACCAGATCATTATCGAATATGATAATTCTATAGAGTAAAGGAATCTTAACAATGAGCCAATTTCCCAATCAGAATCAATTCCAGATTAAGTTGAAAAAAGGCATTTGCAATTCATGTGGAATTACATCATTTCTTATTGAAAAAAAATTCAATAAAGAGCTCCTTTGTCCTCAATGTTTCACTGAGAGGATTGAAAAAACTATTCAAAAAACTATTATTGATTACAAAATGATTACTCCGGAAGATAAAGCTATCGTTGGGCTTTCTGGGGGAAAGGATTCAATTACTTTACTCTACAATTTAAATCAATTATCTAGAAAAAATCTCTTAAAATCAATTCAGGCTTTGATCATTGATGAAGGTATTAAAGATTATCGAGCTAAAAGCATAAAAGTTGCAATATCATTTTGTACCAAATATAACATTCCATTAAAAGTAATTTCTTTTAAGGAGAGAGTTGGAAAAACTCTTGATGAGATAAATGCTTTTTTTAATAAAAAGGATAATAGAAGATATACGTGCAATTACTGTGCCACAATCCGTAGACGCTTGCTTAATGAAGGAGCAAAAGAACTAAATGGAAATGTACTTGCTGTGGGACATAACCTTACTGATTTTAGTGAAACATATTTAATGAATATCCTATATAACCGTTTACAACAAATAGGCCGTCAATATTTATTTAAAAAAGAGTCAGAAGTAATAAGAAAAAATTATATAAAAAAGGTCAAACCTTTAGTTCAGATTCCGGAAGAAGAAATACATTTATATGCAAATATTAAAAAGCTTAAATTTTATCATTCTCATTGTCCCTATCGGGAAGAAGATCCTATTTTGCGAAAGAAAGTTCTCAACTTTATCCAAGAAATGAAAAATATTTTTCCTGAAATTGAGTATAACTTGTTTAATAGCTTTAATAAACTGTCCAAAAAACTATATGTAGCTTCTCAAAAACCTGATAACCAAAAAGCTAATATCTGTCAGAATTGTGGTTACCCCTCTGGATCGGCTCAATTGTGTACGTACTGCAAGTTAGTTCAGACTCTTAATGAGTGAATTTTCATTGAACTTCTACTCCACAATAGGGGCAGACTTTTGAATCGGGATCTATTAACTTCTGACAAAATTTGCATTGAATTTTATCCTGAGAACCCTCAGTAAGATATAAATTATCTAAGAAATCAGTAACATTTTCTGGATTTACAACAAGAAAATCTCCATCAACAATGCAATTAAATTGGTGAGCCCATTCAAATATCTTAATGCTAAAGTTTTTTTCGTCCATATCCAATGCATCACGCATTAAGTCCAATCTTATTCTGGAAGAAACATCTAACATTTCTTTGATTTGATCAACTCGCTTTTTTTCAAGTTTCTTTTGTTTAACTATCTCTGTACTTTTATAATCTTTCACTTGATTTAGTAATTCTGATAACTTCTTAACTTTTATATCATCAATTTTAGTAAAACAGTGTTTTTTAGTGAGAAGTGTTAAAGAATATGATTTTTGGTCTTGCATGGTGATCTTGATAAATTCCCTTGAATTTTGATGTATATCTTCGACAGAATTGATTTCAATCACTTTTAAGATTTTAAAGTTTCCTTGATCAAAGGGATTAAATGATAAACTATCTTCAGTCAGAATGAAAATCCCCCTTTTCATCTCAGTCTTCCAGTTGATTAGATTTGGAGAACTGTGCCAAAACCCGCCCCCCGCTTCAAAAAATATTGGTTTATCTTTTTTCAAAACGACTCTCGTCAGATGATAAAAAAGCTCTAATGTAAACGTTTTAGAAGAAGAATATGAACTTTTCTTTTTAATAGATGCATAGAAAGAATATTGATTATCGTAATTGTCTATAAGTTTAATAACATTAAGATTAAATCGCTTGTTAATGTAGAATTTTTTAACGTCTCGAATTTTAATTTGATAGAATATTTTATCAATTTCGGACTGAAAAGAGAGTTCTTTTTCTGTTAATGTTATGGTCCCCCTCGATCTTTTTGAAACTAGCGCTCTATATGTAGGACTCCCACTGCTAAAATTTCCATAAGATTCGAATAGGATAACCATTCTATGTTCGATAAAGACAATTAGATTATATATAATTTTCCTTAAAAATTATCTATTTTGAACTAAAAGAATTAAAATCTTAAATTCTTAAATCTTAACATTAATCGAAATACAAAATGGAGCATGAGTGATGGTAAAATTTGCACTAGTCTTGATTGCTGAACCGTATAAACATGAAGCCGCAGATACAATGCTTAATCTAGCAGAATCAATTTTGAGAAAAGGACATGAAATAGTTGGGATTTTCTTATATGGTAGTGGAGTTTATTTAGGGAAGGGTGGAAGAAATTTAAGTAGGAATTCTCGAGATTTACCTAAAAGGCTAAGTACATTTATAAACAAAAATAAAATCAACCTAACTGCTTGTAGTACGTGGATAAGTATTACCGGAATTAAACAAGATGAATTTGTTGAAGGATTGAATCAAGAAGGTTTAGGAAGATTATCTTATTACATGGCTCAATCCGATAGAGTAGTAGTATTTGGTTCGGGGGTGTAAGATCTTGGTGAAGAATATAATTATAATTTGTGAAAATTCACCGATCGGGAAGAATTCTGCTTTAGAATCAATAAGAATGGGAGCTGGAATAAGTGCTGTTGGTGATCTTAATAGTGTGAAAATCGTGCTAATTGGCGATTCTGTTCTTTTATTGAGTAAAAATTATAATCCAAAAGCAGTAAATATGGATGAAAATTCCAACATATTCAGGATGTTAGAGTTAGCTGACATAGAGGTCTATGCCTTAGATAACGCAATGAAAAATCTAGCAATAGCAAAAGCAGATTTACTTGATTATGACAATATTCATGTGATCAATGTCAAGGAATTAGCTGAAATTATCCTTGAAGCTGATACTATTTACAACTATTAATTAGGTGATTATGATGAAGAAAATATTATATTTGTATGGTTTTAATACGAGAAATCCTATTAAGTCAAATTTAGTCTTAAACTTAATAAAAAAAGAACTCGATTTAGGTGCTGAGTTAAATTTAGTGCTTCTCCATGATGGGGTTATTGGTATATCTAAGAATGAAAACACACCTGATTTTTTACTACAGCTTATTGAATTACCAGTTAGCTTTTTTGCCCTAAAACCAGATCTTCTTGCTCGAGGGTTAGATCCCAATGACGTTTTTGAAAGAATAGTTCTTATCGATTATGATCAATTGGTTGATTTATTAGTAGATAATCCGATCATTGCTTCATGGTTATAATTGAAGACATATTGAAATTGAGTTTTATTCTTAAACAATAAGATTATCCTCCAATTAATTTTTTTTATAAAAAAAAAGATTGAAAAAAAAGTGAAAATAACCCCCCATTTACTTTTAGTTTAAAGTCCATTCTACTTTTCATATCTGTCTAATTTCATATACGTATAGGGTTCAAATTGTTTAGAATCAATCTCTGCTACAACGTCCCCTGGTTGCATTTGACTGTTTGTTTTTATATAGAGACAGCCTAATAACCTTTCGATTTCAATTTCATACCAAGGGTCATCTTCAGAAGGATTTAGCTTGATATTAACTTCTCCCAATGCTAATTCACTTGATTGCATTGTTATCTCCTCCCTGATCAAGCGAGGATTATAATCGAAACCCTCATATTTTGGAGATGGAAAGTACTTGTAATTATAAGTGATGCTCCCAGGTTTAGTAGGATTCAATCCTAAATCCATCCCTATCTTGAGAAAATCTTTCGCATTTGGTTTATTGTTCAGTTCTGCTTGAACCTCGACATATTTAATTCCAAGGCGCTCCACTGAACCCTTAAAACTCTTGTCTTTTTTTTCAAACTGAATATTAGACATTTTTTTTGGATAACCAAATACTTCACGACCACCAATCATGGCCATATCATTATCTACTGGCATCGCAAGACAAAACATTCCCGTAATTCCTCCATATTCTGCAAATAAGAATAAGGCTCCCTCATGATACCTTATTCCAAAATTCGTCTTAGGATATTTTGCAATAAAAGCACAAGCTACTGGATGTCTTGCTGGTTTAAGTGGCGGAGGCAGAAGTTTTTTGACAATTTCTGGTTTAGTTTCCCAATAAGTGGATAAAAATTCAGCATCGTAAAAGTCAAAAGACTCTCGCTTTAACTTTAATAATTCTTCTGGTGTTTTAAAAAAACCCATAAAATCACGACTTTATTTTGAGATTGTAATAATATAATATGCTTTTTTTCCTCTTATTAAGCTTTATTAATTCACATGGTTTACATATTACTATCAAATAAAACGTGAATAGAGAATGTCTACTATTAAACAACTATATAAAGAAATCGAAGCTATAATCGGACCAGATTATATTACAGATAAGGATTTCATGAAGGCAGCATATTCAAGAAATGTTGATCCCGCATTTCCAGATAGATGGGCAGACTTAATAGTTAGACCATCTACCACTGAGGAAGTATCTCAAATAATAAAAACTGCTAATAAATATAAAATTCCAATTGTGCCACGTGGTGGTGGAGCAGATCTCGTTGGTGGATCAGTTTCTGAAGGAGGAATTTTAATTGACTTAACCCGCATGAATCATATCTTAGAAATTAACGATCAAGATTTCTATTGTGTAGTGGAATGTGGGATAACGTGGGGTGCGCTTGTTTCCAATTTACACGAAAAAGGACTCACCACAGGAGTATTAGGACCAGGTAGTGGTTTCTCCGCTACAATTGGAGGGGGGCTATCAAATAGTACCGCTGGTTTTGGTTCAACGAAGTACGGAGTAGTTCCAGATATCTGTTTAGGTGTAGAGGTAGTACTTCCAGACCCTCAAGGTACAATTATTAGAACTGGTGCTGCTGCTAACAAATACGCAGAACCATTTTGTCGATATGGAGTAGCTCCCGATTTTACGGGACTTTTTATGGGGGATGTAGGGACTATGGGTATTAAAACAAAAGCTTATCTGAAACTCTTCCCTGAAACACCATTTAAAGCTCAGAAATATTTCGTCCTGCATAAAAATGATTATAATAAAGTATCTGAATTGATGTATCGCTTAAGAAAGGAAGTTCGTGATGGATTGCACGACGTATTAGTTGTACCTCTTATTACAGCACAATTATTAGCTTCAATGGTGGAAAACAAGCCTAAAAAAAGAATACGACTTAAAGGACCAATCTTCTCAATTTTATTAGAAGCAGTTGATAAAGATATTTTAAAGAAATATGTAGAAAGAGTTGATGACATAATGAAGGATGATGCAAGAGTCTTTGAATGGCAAGAAATAGACCTTGATGCAACCCTTTCAAAAGATTGGAGATTCAATCTTAAATATGCCTATAATTATTTCAATAAGTACATCTCTATTGCTCCACCTAAAATTTCTTGCACGACGTGCCATAAGGTGCCGATTAATAAGATCCAACAAGTTGCGGAGATAAGTAGCAATTTTGATATCATAAATAAAGATGGATTCCCAAAAGGAAGCATTTCCTTATTCGCAACTGTCATATTCCTACTTCCTAATGGAAATTGTGTGATTGTAGGTGGATTTAATGCTGACAATGTTGACGAACAGCGTGAAGCATCAATGAAAATGTGGCATAAAAAATTGAGAATGCAAGTAAAATATGGTGGGGTGCATTATTGGCTTGGAGAAGCTATTTCACAATCGATTGTTGAAGCGGATGCTTACACTCCTGATTTTATAAGATTCTTTAAGAATGTAAAGAAATCTGTTGATCCAAATTTTCTATTGAGCCCAAAAAAATTCCACATGTATTCATTTGATGATGATATGGCAGATCATATAATAAACGAGGAGGAAGAATAATGCAAAGTCCTGATATGCAGGAAAGATATAGGCATCTTAAAAAGATTGGTCCAAGTTTATTACAATGCATTAACTGTGGTGATTGTCGTGATGCAACCGATTATTCTTCTGATCCTCAAAGATGGGGAGTCTGTGTTGTCAAAGATCATACTCCTGGTTTTGAACCTTATTTTGGAAGAGGTAAGATGCAAATTATTCGTTCAGTAATTCAAAATAAATTAACATTTTCAAAGGAAATGGCAGATGTAATATTCCAATGTCCCACGTGCAATTCTTGCTCTGAAGTTTGTGCCTATGATATTGATAATGCTCTCATTTACGAAGCTTTAAGAGCAGAATTGATAGATGCTGGTTATGGTCTTGAGACTCATATTCCAATGAATCAAGCTGTCATTGATTTGTTAAATCCATACCAAAGAGACAATGCACAAAAACAAAATTGGATTGAAGAGCTGGATTTTCATGTAAAAGATGCTGCTGAAGAGAAAGCAGATATTTTGTATTTCGTAGGTTGTACAGCGGCATTAACTCCTGAAATAAAGTCAGTTGCCATTCAGACTGCAAATGTACTACATCAATTAAACATTGATTTTTCCTTATTTGGAAAGCAAGAAATCTGTTGTGGAAGCGTGAGTAAACGAACTGGCAATCTGAAAGCATTTGATACAGTTGCTACGAAAAACTACGGGTTATTTAAGAGGAGTGGTATTCAAAAGATCATTACTAGCTGTGCAGGTTGTTATAGGACATTAAAAGTTGATTATAAAGACTATTTGGAGGATTTAAACATCGAAGTATTGCATACAATTGAATTTTTAGATAAATATCTAAAGGAAAAAGGAATAGAGCTTAAAAATTTAGGAATTAAAACCACTTACCATGATCCTTGTCATACTGGGAGGAATGGGGGATCCCCTCCACTTTATGAACAACCCCGACGACTACTTTCTCAAATATCGAATTTTGTGGAGATGAAAACTATAAAGGAAAATGCCAAATGCTGTGGGGCTGGAGGCGGAGTAAAAAAAGGATTTCCTGAGTTGGCATTAGAAATTGCTAAAACTAGAGTTAAGGAGGCAGAAGAAACCGGTGCAGAATACTTGGTTAGTATGTGTCCATTTTGTTTTAGAAACCTCGATGATGGCATCGAATCTTCAAACTCTCAAATCAAAATGGTAGATTTAATAGAATTAATTTCGCTCGCTCTACTTAGATAACAAATTTTGTTCTTTCTTAATGTTTCAAAATTTCTTAAGAAAAATTAATACAAATTTCTTAAATCTTTATTAGAGAAAGCAATTAGGAAACTAATGTAAAATGAAAAACCACTTAGGACAAATGGTAATATTATAGATACATTTTGCATTAAAAGTCCAGTGAAGAAAGTTGATATAGGGCTCAATCCCATATTAATTGTAAATGATGCTCCTGAAACCTTTCCTAATTCTTTTTCTGGCACTCTATTTTGGAGAGCTGTCCAATATGGAACATTTAGCATTGGATAAAAAAAATACGTGATGAATAGCACTAAAAGTGAAAGTGATAATATGGAAGTGAAACTAAATAAAATCATTCCAGATCCTCCAAGGATTAATCCCATTAGGTATATTTTACCCATTTTAAACTTCTGACCCCAAATACTCATAATTATACTTCCAATCATTGCACTAAGGGATGAAACAGCGACTAGCAAACCATATCCTATTTCACCAGCATGTAAAATTTCTTCGGAAAACACGGGCCATCCAATATTAGTTGGTCCCATTGAAAAAAGCGTGATTAATCCTGTCCAAGTGGTTATTACAATAAGCAAGACTTTATCATTAAACATTGAGCGAAAACCGTCCTTGATATCAATGAAAAAGTTAGGTATTGATGTGGGAATAATGCTTTTCTCAAATGAGTAAGGGATCTTTAGAAAAAAGAAAGGGCTAATAAAGAACATAAAGCTACTAACGAAAATTAATGGATATATGCCAAAAAAATTGATTAAGATACCACTTGAAAGGAATCCAATGGTATTTGAGAACCAGAAAGATGTATCTATTAATGCATTCGCAGGCATCATGTATTCTTCTTCAATAAATTGGGGCATAATAGCAGTAACTCCATTCACCAAAAAGGGAAAGGTCGTATATTGAGCAAAAGCAATTAGATATACCATCCATAATTGAAGTATTCCACTCATTCCTAATAATGGAAAAATCATAATGAACAATCCTCTAAACATAATTGATATAAAAATGATTTTTTTACGATGAAAAGTATCCACAAGAATGCCTGATATAATACCAAAAGCCATCATTGCTACAAAATTAATCGTTCCAACGATACCTAATTGAAATTCTGATTTTGTTGTGACTAAAACCCACCAATTAAGGCAAAGGGTAAAGATGGCATTACCTAAACTATAAAAAAGATTTCCAATCAATAAAAATAAAAAAGATTTACGTTGTAGAAGGTTGTAAACCCTTTTTTGAGACATGGTTGATATATAAATGTAATTGCTAAAATATATCCTAAAATAACGAAATACTAATTAAGTTTATGGAATTAATCATTTCGAGAGAGTAAATGAATCTCTTTTACACATAGTTCTCTTCCTATTAATCTAAGAATCAATGATAAATAAAAGAATTGTTATTCCTCATAAAACAATGACGTCCAAATAGAACCCCCAGCTATATATTGAGAAACTATTTTTAGTTGCACGTTTGGGTGAGATTGGAGCCATAATGCTAAGTCTTCCATAGTAGATTCTGGTTTTTTCGATTTTATAAGGTCCATTTTCATGATCATTAATTTTTCACCTAATTAATGGTACTTAAATAATTGAAAATGCTAATATTAAATCTTTTTGCATTTCCAAGCTTAAGAGATTTTTTGTAACCTTTCATCAAAAATTCTTGTGGTTTGTTCCATTTCTGGAACTATATTTTTAAGTACACCTATCCAAAAGAAGGGGATCAAAGCCCAGAAGAAGATAGAAATCATCATTCCATATACAAATCCCAACGTATCCGCAATTACAGCCCCAACTACGGGTCCAATTGATCTGCCGATAATGTCGAAGAAGTTGGAGGTAGCCAATACCGTACCTCTATGTTCGGGCAAATTAACGTCCACAACCGTAGCGTACCAGTTTCCATTAACCGCGCCATTCAGAAATATGCCAATCATCATTAAAACAACCCATATAACAATTCCTGGAAAAATGTTGGGTGCTCGAAAGGGAATTATTAATGCTATGAAAACGAATGGGATTGGAAGAATATTTCCATATAAGGCTAACTTAACTCGTGCTTTTTGATTTCCTTTGCTAAACCATTTGTCTCCTAAATACCCAAATACGATGGTTCCGACAAGAGTGGCTAATAAAATGAATAACAACAAAAATATCGTGGTTTCCGAAACAATCCCGTGATAACTTAGCATGTATTCATATAATAAAAATAAAATGATCCCCGTGGGTATTGTATCAATAAAATTGATGATTAGCCAAAAATTACTCTTCTTTTTGAATATAGCAGGTAGATCTGAAGGTTTTATCCGATATGGATATGTTATTTGATTTTCTGTGTTACTTAAGTTAGATCGATCAAAGCCTATTCTTGAAGGTTCTTTAACAGATGTTAAGAAGAAAGTAGTTATTAATCCAGCTATACCTATGATCCAAAACGAGGTTCTCCAGTCTGATGTAAAGGCTGCTAACCCATTTCCTAAAACAATTCCAAATAATGAAGCAATTGAGAAAAATGAAAATCCTTTTGAGCGATCTTTCTCTGATACTATGTCTGCTATTAAAGAAAATGAACTTGGAATCAAAGCTCCATATCCTACTCCCATCATCACCGCAAATATGAAAAATGTTAAGTATCCGCCAAATCCTGGCATAATAATAATAGTTAGTGTGGAAAATATTGCGAATAACGATGATCCGATAATTATGATCCATTTTCTCACAAACTTATCTGCTAGATAACCAAAAATTAGCATGGCAAAACCAGATATAATCGTGAAAATTGCGGTTAAAAACCCTAATGGAAAAGTATCTCCACCAAAACCAAAATATATAGAAATTGTCCTTAAATTTGGTGGAATCATATTAGAAATTGATGAAATAAGAGCAATGATTACAATAAAAAGTAAAAGAGATATTTTTGGTAGGTTCTTATTAGTCATAAAATAAATTAGGTTCCGAACTTATAAAAGGATGATCGATTAGCAGATCCTTCCTTCTTCTTCATAGCAGTCAAAAAGGGAATCTAATGATTTAATATAATTTTTCATGGAATCGTACCACTTATCGAGTAACTCTTGAAATTGAAGTTTAATATATTCCAAATCCCTTGCAGAATAAACATACACATATCCCCTGCTTCCATTGTCCTCTGTTCCTTTAATGTCATTATAATCCTTTAATGACATTGAATCCCTTAGTATAACCTTCATCTCGCTTAGGTTTTGTAGAGCTCTCTGAATTGAGCTTCTATCTTTATCAAAAACATTAGCAAGTTCTAAAGTGGTGACATAATCATTCTTTAATAAATAGGAGAAGACATGTGATTCTAACTCATTTAAACCAAGAATACATCTAAAAAGATTACTACTCCTAAAAAGATCTTTCTCCTCAGCCATCTGTTTTAATTGGTTTGATATACTTTCCACATTTTTTCTCCTCTTTTAATCATAATTTATGAAATTAAAAAATAAAAAAATTCTAATTATCGAGAGATTTTAATTCATTCAATGTTTTTTTCACATGTTCGTATGGATATGCTCCAACAATCTTATGGATTACACTGCCTCCTTTAAGGAAAAGTGTTGTCGGTATACCGCTTATTCGATATCTTTGTGCAATCGATCCTACTTCATCCACGTTAACCTTTACAAATATAAAATCTGTTGGAAATTCCGTTTGTAACCTCTCAAATACAGGGGCAAATGTCATACATGGTCCACACCAAACTGCCCAAAAGTCGACTACAACGATCTTTTCGGGATATTCTTTTGCGAGGTTATTAAATTCTTCCATTGAATGAATCTTTATAATCTCTTTCGGCATTTTACTTTCTTTTAATAACGTTTCTGCTTTTTTCATTTTTATTCTTTCCAATTCATTATCAGACATTGTTTTCATCATTTTTTCGTTTTAAGTAGTGCATAATCAAAGCACAATCTTAATTAAAAAAATTGAGCTACACATATAAACCTCTTTATAGTGCCATAAAAAACACAACTTACTATCTTAACTGATAAATAAGCCTATCTAGGAGGCTCTAATAATAAAAAACGAAAACTTTGTGTTCTTATGATAAATAATGCAAAAGGTGTTTAAATTAATAAAATATTAAATTCAATGAAAAATCCATTTCTTTCCTACTAATCTTGAATAACGTTCTAGATCACCAACATTAGAAAACTCTATGCTCATTTAATTCTTTACTAAATTTTCCTCTGATTGTTTTTTATTTTTTAATTATTAACTAATATTGGTTAAATTTCTTATGAAAATGATCGATAATTTTAATAAAACATGAGCACCAGATTTAATAAACTTATTTTTACATTATTAAAATGACATTGCAGACAGAAAAAAATGATCTTGAACTCGTC
Source organism: uncultured archaeon (assembly GCA_964632315.1). Classification (GTDB taxonomy): domain Archaea; phylum Asgardarchaeota; class Lokiarchaeia; order Sigyniarchaeales; family SOKP01; genus SOKP01. The sequence continues at coordinate 86,932 of CAZWEM010000005.1, read as the reverse complement.
AAGGAATTCAAGGAACAAATCAAAGAAATTAATCAATTAAAAGCCAGGTTTTCTGAAAGAATTGATGCTGAATTAGCGTTTATGATAATGGAAAGATCTAAAAATCTATTAGACATATTTAAAGATTTTACAGTAATTCCGAAGAATTGGTATGATGAAGGTCGTCGTAGTGTACTTTTTGACTTGATTTACTATTTTGATAGATATTTAAATTTAACTAACAACAAGATATATCCACATGATCATCTTAATTTTGTAGAGTATGTTCATGAGTTTTTCTTTGAATATAAATATAACATTCCTCCTGATCCATTTATCGAGATCTGGATACAAGAGAAGGAAAAAACCCATGAATTTTCAATAGAATTATTACTGACTCATATTCAAAAAGCGATAGATCTAATAAGTAAAGATGAAAAATTCACAAAAGTAAAATATGTACGATACGATATTATCGGAAATTTATACTTAGAAATGTATTTTATTACTTTAAAATATAGTAATGATCCAGAAGAGAAATATTTAGAATTAGCTAATCAATACTATAATGAAACTGAAAAACACTATGACGTAATAAGTAAACCAATTAGAACCATGAGATATTTAACCGCATTTATTGACTATTTAAGCGAAGAACTAAATATCGTGAATATATATGATTTTAACTGGAAGATAAATAATCTTAGAACATTTTTTCCTAAATTTTTCAAGAAGTAATATATAGATTATTGATCTATTCCATTTTTTATTAATATAAACTCAATGAAACTCATAGTTTTTTGGAATTTATGAGAAAGTCAAATGAAAAATAGAAGTAATACTTAAAAGAACGTATTTTTTCATTCTCTATATAATCTAGCTTTTAAAACAATGCGGATTCATTCCCTTTTTATACTGAAAAAAACTGGAGCATGTATTTATTCTCGCAATTTTACGGACAATTTCAAAAATATTGAACCCAATTTAATTACTCCTTTCTTTTCAGCGATTTTTTCTTTCTCAGAAAATGTGATTTCAAAAAAAACTCCTGAAATATTAGAGATGGGCGTTTTTAGATTTGTATTTAAAATCCATAATGAATACATTTTCACAATTTTATCTGATTCTAGTGTTAGTTTGCTTTTTATAAAATCACGTTTGTTAACTATTGTAGAAGTTTTTGAGAAGTATATTCATTCCAATGAATTTGATGATTATGAAGAAATCCAGAATCCTGATTTTGATGATCAAATTAATCAAATAATAGCTGGGCAAGAAGAGGTTCTTGAAAGTGAACCATTATACCGTAAGATTGTTGAACTGATTAAAAGTTTAGTATTCGAAAATGAAATTCTGGGAGCAGCCTTGTTTTCTAGTAATGGAAATGTGATTTATTCTTCTCTTCCACAAGAGATCCTTTTATCCTCTTTAAAAGAATTAGAAATTCGGTATGCAATAGCAAATGAATTTAGCACGACTTTTTATAGTTTAGAGAATAATCAAAAGATTTTTTCTAAAATAATTAAAATTCCATGGAAGTTGGATCCGTTGATTATGGTTATTTTATTTGATTCTACAGTTCCTACTGGAATGGCAGAGGTCAATTTGGATAAGATTTCAAAAACTATCCAAAACATAATTTAATACTAGTTCACTGCGAAAAAATTTATAAGTTTATTATTGAATTTTATGTATATTACCATCAATTTAAACTGAGATTCCAATGGAAAAAAGGAAAAGAAATATTTTAATTATTATTATCGCTCTTATCGTCAGTGTTAGCATTATAACTCCTTTAATTTTCATTTTTGTACCCTTCTCATTTGGAACACTTAAATTGTCACAAATTTATACGGGAGGAATGGCAACTGATGTGGTGGTATCAAATGAAATTGCTTATGTGATAGACGAAGCTGATCAATCTCCAGGAGGTTTAGTGATAATTAATGTCAGTCAAAATACCAATCCACATATTTTAGGGTCCTATTTAGGTGCTGGAGTCCCTTGGGCAGTTGATGTAGCAGGAAATATTGCATATGTTGCCAATTATTTTGAGGGTTTAGAAGTTATCAATGTAACAGACCCTTCAAATCCCTTCAAAATTGATCAATATCTGGGAAGTAGATGCTGTACTGATGTTCAAGTAGATGGGACATTAGCATATGTGGCAGATTGGTCAAGGGGATTTGTGATTTTAAATATAAGCAATCCTACAAATATAGAAGTCATATCTAGATATGAGATGTCTGGATCTTGTGTTCAATTCCATGTTTATAATGATATTGCTTGTGTTTTAGATCACTATGGTTCTTACACGGGATTAGTAATATTAGATATCAGTAATCCTTCACATCCATTAGAAATTGGAAGCTATTATTTACCAAATGTTGATTATTGGAATCCATTTATAGTGGAAAATCTTATTTATGTAGGTAATCATGCATTAAATGGAGGAGGATTACATATTCTTGACATGAATAACCCATTAGATATCTCTCAGGTTGGCTTTTATCACGGAGGAGGTTCGATATTTGCTGTTTTCATTGAAAATGAGAGAGCATTCTTGGCAGATTATGAAAAAGGGTTAATCGTGTTGGATATTTCTGATACCAGTAATCCTCTGAAGGTGGCTCAATTTTTTGATGGCGGGCATGCTCATGACGTGTACATCGAGGAAAATATAGCCTACGTAGCTGATGAAGAAGATGGTCTTGAAATCGTGCAAATTCTTTAATTAAAAGTAATAAAATTAAATGATCCCTTAATTTTCCAGATTATTAAGAATCTGAAAAGTAAAACAACCTTTTTTTATAATTGCATTTTTTTTATATTAATTATGTACGACATTGCTATTATCGGCGCTGGAATATCTGGAGCATCTTTCGCTTATAAATCTTCTAAGTATGCTAAAGTTCTTTTAATTGAAGGTCAAGATTATGATTCACAAATTCCAGTTAGGACTAATATATTTGCTCACCACGATAAACCCTATATTGATGATATCTTTTGGAACGATAAGGTTGTTTTTCCGAGATTATTTACCCAACTTAATTATAAAAGTGAAAAATATGATGGATTAATTAATGCAAGTGAGTTTGGTAGCACACCCATAGGAAATATCGCAAGTACGGAAATTTTTCTTGAAAAAATGATTCAAAAAAGCGTTGATAATGGTAGTGAGACAAGATTTAATGAGAGAATTTCAAAAGTAAATCGTCATTCAGATCATCTTGAGCTTGTCAGTAATAAAGGAGAGAGCTATTCTTGTAAGCTCTTAGCCTTAGCAACGGGTTCAAGAGGTTTTGAATTACAAAAATCTTTAGGCTTCGAAACACCAGATTCATATATGGGGATTTCTCTGAATACTGAAGTAAATGAAGATTTATTGGACGAAAATTTCCCCTTTCAATACATGTTCCATCTTAATCCAAATATTAGTCCTAATGGTCCCTTTTTCTTCAATGTTGGAAAAGGGAGACTTTACACGGGATTTATGGGGAATAAAGAATCACCAGATCAGTTAAAAAATAAGCTAAAGAGGATTCTAAACAATTATCAAAAAATTCAACCATACCTGAAAGGAATAAGTTGGGATCTTTCACGCGTAGTGGTCGGAAATATTTCTAAACATCCAATAAGTAAGATGTCTAGTGATCGTATTCTGATTTTAGGAGAAGCTGCAGGGCTTGTAACAGCGTTCTTTTACGAGGGAATGCTTCCCGCTTTAGCTAGTGCTCATATAGCTTCAAAAATACTCAAACCACTTTTAATTAGCAATGAACCCTTAACCTCAAGTAGCTTAAGTAAATATGATAGAGAAATTAAAAAACAGCTCTTAGATGGGTATTTCAGGAATGGAAACGCATGTGAATACTTATTTTATGAAAATCTTTCTTCTCTGAAATCCATATGGAATGCTTATACTGAAATGCTAGTAACCAACAAAACTGTTAGAAAATTCGTCTATGAAGTACTGATGCTTGAAAATCTTCTTGAATATAAAACTGAAAATGACCGCTTGGTTGGAGAGAGACTGTTTGCTCAGCTTCCTTTTTTCTCAAAAGCAACATTGTGGCCTAAATTTTTGAAAGCTATGAGTTTTTAAAGAAGAAATGAATTCTGAAATAGTAAAATATAATTGTAAAATTCAAATAAATGGAAGAATATAGAATAGTAATTAATAAATGATTTGTCGAGTTGTGGTAAATGAGTATAGATGGTAAAATTATTATGATTACAGGAGCTAACTCTGGAATTGGAAAAGCAACTGCTATAGGGTTGGCAAGTATGGGTGCTACTATTATTATGGTTTGTCGTGATAAAACTCGTGGAGAAAATGCTCAAAAAGAAATTATTGAGAAAACTGGAAACCATAAAGTTGATTTACTTCTTTGCAATTTGGCATCCTTTCAATCAATCCGAAATTTAATATCTGAATTTAAAAAAAAATATCAATACTTACATATATTGATCAATAACGCTGGGGTAATGCTGTCGAAGCGGGAGTTATCAGATGATGGATTTGAAATGAATTTTGCTGTCAATCATTTAGCACCTTTCTTATTAACCCATTTATTGCTTGATGTTTTAAAAAAAAGTGCTCCCAGTCGTATAATAAATGTTGCGTCAGCAGCACATAAATTTGGAACAATAGATCTAGAAGATCTACAAGGAGAAAACAAAAAAAGTCGATTCATGGGATTGTATGCTGATTCAAAGTTAGCTTTAATGCTTACATCATATGAGTTTAGTAGGCGATTAGAAGGAACTGGAGTAACTCTGAATACTGTTCATCCCGGAATGGTCAATTCAAATTTAGGTGTAGACAGGGACAAACCAAGAAGAGGAATTGCGAGAAGATTTTTTAAAAGTCCTGAAAAGGGAGCCGAAACCTCAATATATTTGGCATCTTCACCAGATGTTGAAGCAATAAACGGAAAATATTTCATTAAAAAACAAGAACAAAAATCATCGGAAGAAACTTATGATACTGAGCTTGCGAAAAAACTGTGGGCCATTAGTATGAAATTAGTAGGATTATCATAAACGAGTCAAGGGTACAATTTGTGGTAAAAAACTAAATTCGTGTGTTTTTTTATTATTGTTGTTGTAGCAAAATACAAAAAAATGAACTTAATTTTTATGGTTGAAATTTTACATTTTTTTTATAATAATTTTGATGCTATTTGCTATTTCTGCCAAAAGGCAACTTTAAATTATGGAAAAATTAAAAGATGTGACAACAATATGACGAGCGAATATGCTGTTTTAATGAGGTTAGCTGGGTTTGTTGGTTCAAATCCATTAACCTCTGAGTCTCATCAAGACATATTACAAGGGGGATTATTTGCGGCTATTCACGGTTTCGTCAAAGAATCCTTTAATTCCGAATTAAATCAGCTGAAGATGGGAGGACATACAATCCTATTTAAGCGATCAAAGAATTTACTCGGCTCAATTGTCCTGACTGATCAAGAAGGTATTGACCAATAAGAAGCTGAACAATGATTAGACGAATTACTATGCCATCTTGAGCACATGTGTCCTGAATTGGAAAAGGATAATTTAGAACGAGAAAAGATAGAATATTTAGTCAATCAATATGCATCAAATCTCCTTTAAATCAAAGAGATAATCTTACTTTTCTTTTTTTTGATTTTAGTTATTTTAATGAGTTTTACAAAGTTTAATCATTTCGGTGTATGAATTTTTCGTGTAATTTACCATTCAAATTTTTTATAACGCTTTTAACTTGTTCTATTTCGGGCTTATACATATCAATTAAACTTGAATCTAAGTTCAGAGCGCTTTCAAGGCTATTAATAGCACCTTCATAATTTTTTTCTCCTATGTATTCAGATGCTAAGAATAACCAAGTTAGTGTAAAATTTGGATCCAATTCTATTGCTTTTTGATAATAATTTATTGCTTCATGATGATGATTTGTGAGTTTTAAAACATTTCCTAAATTATAATGAGCATCAGCAAAATTCGGGTTAATTTCGATCGCACGATTATATGCTTTTTTGGCTTCTTCAAAATCATTTTTTAATTCATTAGCATATCCTAGTTGATTCCAAGATTCAGCATGGTCATTTTTAAGTCCGATACTTTTATTGAAAAAGGAAATTGCTTCACTATAATTTTCTTTATGAATGTTTGCTATCCCTATATAATAATATGCATCTATAAATGTGGAATCCAAATCGATGGCTTTTTCACAGTCTTTAATTGCTTCTTCATAGTTTCTATTAGAAATTTCTAATTTTGCTTTATTTACCAATTCCGTTTTATAATGATATTTTATTGGTATTTTGTTTTTGAATTCTGGACTTTCAATACGCTTATGTACTTTCAAAGCCCTTTCAAAATAATCAAAACTTTCAGTAAATTCTTTACTATCTGCCGACTGTCTACCCTGCTCTACAAGCAGTTCGATTTCTGAATTATGAACTTCATCAATCGAAGTTTTGATTTCTTCCATTTCAGCAAATTTACGCCCTGAATCATCAATGGTTTTAGCATATTCCATTTTCTTATTTAATCGTTCAAGCTCTCTTTCAAATTTCTTTTGTTCTTCTGTTAAATCACCTTTACCTACTAAATGCTTCAATTCGGCTTGATATATTAATCCTTTAATTTTGTTAACCACATTTTCCATTTCTTCTGTGAGATACATTTTATCAGTCAATTTCAAGGCATCGTTAAAAATTTCTATTGCTTCATCAAAATTTTTCTTCGCTAATTCCGAATTTCCTTTTTTTAATATTTCATCAACCTGAGAATTATAGACATCATTTACTGCTTGTTTTAGATCATTAAAATCTTCGTTTTCCTCTTCTGGAACAGGTATTTTCTTTGCAACACTCATCGCAGCATAGAGTTCATTAACTGCTTTATCAAACTCCCTCTTAGCGATTTTTTGCAAGGATCGATCCTTAAGTAGATTTATTCTTGCTCTACAAGTTTTATTTATAAGCTGTTTAATCTCATCAACTTTTACCGTTTTTTCTTCAGATGATGCCATATTTTCAGCTAACTCAAGAGCTTTACGAAATTTACTTATTGCTTCATTAACTATATTGATATCATCTTCATAGAACTCCTTAATGATTAGTTCTTTTCCTTTATCTAATATTGGTTTCATTCTTTCCAAATATACAGGATTTAATGCTTGAGAAGCTAAATTATTGATATTTTTGATCTCAGCCTCTTTTTGAGGTGATTGATACATTTTATTGGCGATTTCTAAAGCTTTTTCAAATTTCTGCGATGAAGCTTCAAACTTATTTTCTTTAACTAATGAATTTCCTTCCTCGACCAAAGGTTTGATCATGTCTAAATATACTTTATTTATATTATCTTTCAAATTGCTAATTTCACTCAACTTAAAATCTGATTCAAGCATATCATCTGCTATCTTTAAAGCATTCTCATATACCTCGAAAGCATTTTCTAATTGATTTTTTGTTTCAAATTGATTCGCTTTTTTTAAATGATCTTTTATTAATAATGAATAAGTTTCATTTATTGTTGTTTTAATTTGCCTAAGATGGTCGTTCTCGAGATCATCTTGATGAAATTCCTCTGCATTGACTAACAATTCTTTCATTGATTGTAAAGCTTCCTCCAATTTACCCTCCTCCCTTAGCTTAAGAGCTTTATCAAGTGACATATCTATCTTGAACCTAGCGCTCAAGTAGGAGATTTCTTCTATCTCATAATTTTTTAGATCGACATCCTCAATCTTATCAGCTATTCTCATTCCTTCGTCGAGTAACTTGAATGATTGTTTGAAATCTCCTTTTTCTATGCTTTCCCGAGCTGTATCAACTATGTCAATTATTTCTATTGAGTAAACTTGATCTATTTGGGACTTAATGCTAGAAAGTTCATCTTGTTTCTCAATAGGATCCTTAACGCGAGATTCCACAAAATTTGAAGCTTCAAAATACTTTTCTATTGCCTTATTATACTTCTTTTCATTTTTAAAATCATTTCCTTCTTGCATGATTGAATTTAACTTCTTCAAATCCGATTTTTTTACCATATTTGTCGCCTAAGAAGATTTCCCAGATTTATTTAATTATATTCCAAAGAATTGATTGAAATTTTTTAAACTTTTTCACATGTATATCTAAATCTTTTCATTTAAATTTCATCAAGATTTATGTATCATTACAGATTTTTTTTCACATCACAGATTTATAGGAATAGTAATAGATGAATTCAGAAAAGAGTATTGCGAAGTTATATTTTAATGGTGATATAATCACCATGAATGAGAAAGAACCTTCTGTAGAAGCAATAGGCATTCTTGATGATAAAATAATTGCAACTGGAGATATTGATGAGGTAAGGAAAAAGCTGGGAGAAAGATATCTATCTATAGACTTGGGAGGAAAAACTATTCTGCCAGGATTTATTGATTGCCATCTTCACCCAATAATTTTTGCATACTATAAATTAAGTCCTGATCTATCACAAATTTCAAGTCTTTCCGAGCTAAAATCTTTTTTACAAGAAGTCAGTAAAAATAAAAAGAAAGATGAGTTATTGATCTGTTTTAACTTAAAGGAAGAGAATTTTAGTATACCCCAATTGCCAACACGGTGGGATTTGGATGAGGTTTCTCCAGATATACCCATTTTTGTCATGCGATATGACTCTCACATAGGAATTGCAAATTCCAAAGCTTTGAAATTAGCAAATATCAATGAAAGTATGCCGAATATAGAGGGTGGAGAGATAGGAAGAGATAAAGAAGGCAGAATCAATGGAATTATCTCAGAGAAAGCAGTAAACCTAATTCTTTCGGAAATGTCCTTTCCTGAGGTTGAAATATTAAATGAAGCGGCTAAACGAGCTTTTAACGAATTGGCAGAAAAGGGGATAACATCACTTCACGGAATTCTTAGTGCTGGGACAAGTTCTGAATTCGGAAGCGCCGGAGCAGTTGAAATACCTTTAAGAAAATCATTTCATGAATATATCTTGCAAAACTGGTATGCTTTAATTAATACGGAAAAACCAAAAAAATTGCATAAATTTAAGAAACCTCCTTTAGATGACGGGAAGATAGATGGTAAATTTAAGGTTGGATGCCTTAAATTGTACTTGGACGGAACTTTTGGGGCTAAAACTGCATGTATGTTTGAACCATTTTCAGACACACCTGATAAGGTTGGGTATTGCGTTATCGAAGAGGATGAAATATACGAGAAAATGAAAGAAGCACACAATGAAGGATTTCAGATCGCGATCCATGTCATTGGTGATAAAGGAAACAGAATTGCAATGAACCTCTATAAACAACTTTTAGATGAATTTCCTAGAGATAATCATCGTCATCGGATTGAACATGCTTCTATGCTAACAGATGACGTATTGAAAGATATGGCAGAATACGAAATCATTGCTTCTTGTCAACCACCCTTTATCAATTCTGAATATAAATGGCTTCCAAAAAGACTTGGCATTGAACGTTGTAAGTATACTTATCCAATGAGATCTATTATCGATAATGGAGTACTTTTAATATCCGGCTCAGATTGCCCCATAGAAGACCCAAATCCTATTTTAGGCCTTCATGCACTAATTACGCGAAATAATTTTATCCCTGACCAGTGTATTTCTATTGAAGAAGCAATAAAAACTTATACCACGAATGCCGCTTATGCTGCTTTTGAAGAAGACGTCAAAGGAACTCTTGAACAAGGGAAATTAGCAGATATAGTGATATTGGATAAAAACCCATTTAAGGTTCCAAAAGAAGAAGTTAAAAACCTTCAAGTTTTAGAAACTATAATTAGAGGGAAGAGTGTTTATAAAAAAACTTCCTAAACAATGATTTTTATCTCCTATTGGTATTTTATTAAGAATTTGAAATTACTAAATAAAACCATTTAACTATGAATTTTTTTTTATAAATTCATAAATTATCTCATTCACTTTTTTTGATTGTTCCACGACAAATCCATGTCCTGTATTTTCTATTATCTTAAGAGTTGAATTTGGAATTTTATCGTGTAATAGTTCTGAATGATGAAGTCCAAGAATAATTCGATCTTCATTTCCTACTAATATGAGTGTTGGTTGCGCTATCTTGTGTAATCTTTCACGAGTATCGTGATCTTCTACTGCTGCTCCTTGATTGATGTAATCCTTGAGTTCGGTAGGATCCTCAATAAAGGCTTTCCTTATAATTTCATAATTTTCAGAATCATTTTTTAATCTTTTCCTAAAAGGTCGAGAATATAAAGCAGCAAGTCGAACTTTAAATTTTTGTTCATAAGTGCTGTCTTCCATTAATTTCTGAGATTCTATGACATTTAATCCTTCTTCATAATATGCTGATGTGGCACAGAGAATTAAGGCTTTCACTTTTTCTGGATATTTTAAAGTAAAATGCTGTACAATCATTCCTCCCATCGAAATTCCGCATAGATAGACCTTATTTTTTATTTCCAAATGATTGAGTAACTTATTGATATCTTCAACATACATATCCATCGAATATGGGTAGTTTGGCCGTGAACTCTTCCCTGTCCCCCTATTATGTAAAGAAACTACCATCATTTTTTCTTTAAAGAATGGAATTTGAAGACCCCAAGAATTCTTGCTACCTAATCCACTGATTAAAACAAGAGGCTCACCTTTTCCCTCTTTGATGTAAAAAAGCTCTATATTATTATATTTAAAGTAAGGCATAGTTAATTCTAAAATTATTATTAAATTTTAATTTAATTTTTGATATCTATGAAAGTAAAAAAAATTGAAACCTAAGGAGAACGGGATGGTTTTGGCATAAAGTTATATAACCACAACGCAAATTCCCTTGGATTTCTTGATTGCATTATTACTCTACCTGGACCTGTTAATTGGGCAACAAGTCCTTCTCCTGAAAGAAATGTTGACTTTAAGCCCCCTACTTTTTTAATGTCAAATGATACACTCGATTCCATAGCAACGAGATGACCATTATCACAATTAAACAATTGACCATCTGCTAAAGGAACTTCAAGAAATGCACCCATTGCTCCAACAAATAAATCACCTGCGCCATTTAATGCATCTATTTGTAGATAAAATGCTCTTTCCCCTCCGAACAGCGATCTTTTTAACCCCAAGAAGCTCGTTTCGGTTTCAAAATGAACTGAACTTGCAACAAAACAACCACTAAATAGGACCCAACTATCATTTTTCTGTAAGGGAATATGCATTAAATCACCAGGAAAAGCTGGAGCTAAACCTAAACTACCATCATCTAAAGCATTAAAAGTATTCATAAAAAAAGTTTCGCCAGCAAGCACTCTTTTTAAAGACTTAAAAAAACCCTTACTCGCTTTTTTCGTGGAAATCTCTAATGTTGGATCAAAAAAGATCATAGTCCCTCCTTCACATTGAATTACTTGCCCTTTCTTTAAAGCAACTTCAATATAAGAGAAAGTGGGCTTTTTCCTCACTTCAAACTCATATTCTATTCCTTGTGTCACAAATCATCATCCTATAATAATCATGAATAAATTAAGTTATATTTTTATTAATATGTTTTTTAGGATATATAACCACGCTTAATACTTCCGCAGCTATAATAAAAACAAAATCATAAATAAAAAGGGTGCACTAAACTCAATCTGTAAAATAGAGATGTTCATCAAAACCAGTTTCAGCTATTAAATCTTGCCCTAGTTTCTGAATGGCTTTCTTAGAAGGTTTTTGTAAGATTTTTCTCGCAATATTAAGAACTTTCTCCAACTTATTATCGGAAAATTCCTTTATTATTGGATCATATCTCGAAAAATCCATTCCTGCGGTATATACTCCCGCGCTTCCATGCGTTGCAGTAGACGATACTTGCCAATGCTCAACCTTTAATTCGATTTTGGACAAGAGTAGGCTTGCAGTGAACCATTCAAGAAGTAAATCCATGCGTTTTGATTTCCTTTTTGTATCTTTTAGCATTTTATATGCTCTATTCAATCGATCTGGATGCATTTGCTTGAATACTTTTTCTTGCAATTCTGAAATTGCTTCTCTCACATGATTCTTGATTAAATTCAAGATCTCCTCAACTTTTTGAGCTCGTTCTTCAGTAATGTCTTCGTGAATGGACTTTACATGATGCGCAATAGCTTCTTGTAAGGTGGGAGTTTGTTCTTCTAAAACTTGTTGTTCAGAAGATGAAATAGAACTAGAATTGTTATTTGAGGTATAATGAATTTCATCCGGCATATTGTATATTTCTTTCTCTGGGAGGTTAAATAAGTCACCTAACTTTGATGGGTTTTGCCTTACTTCATTGAATTTTTGTTGGATCTCTTGTCTTGAATAACCCATATTCATGAGATAAAACGCCGCACTCGCCAACTGATTTTCAAGAGCGTCAGTAGCATTATAATCTCCCGAATTCGATCCAAATTGTTGTCGCAAGCGATCGTCAGCTAGTAAACTAATTTTTTCTTCATTTATGTCATCAATCTTTAAAGAATTTAATTTAGTTAGAACGAATTGAACTTGATCCTCTCCAAGGTAATGTAAATTTCCTATAGGTCCGATCATGTAAGAAATCAATTCCATCTTTTTTAAAGTATCTTGGATATCTCTTTGTGTTTTACCTTTTGAAAGATCTAAGAAGTATTTAAGAAAGCTTTTATTGAATCCGGCAATAATCTTTAATGCTTCTTCATCAAATTTTTCAAGATGTGAATTTACATCATTTCCGTGGTACTCTGGAGATAATTGAATGCTAAATGCCATTATATTGTCTAATATCATGTATAAATAATCTGACTTGTCCATGTGCATCCCTTAATTTATAGCAACATTTATTTAATAATACATTTTAAAGCTTAAAATGCATCCAAGTACAAATAATCTAATAAAATTAATTACATTTATATTTTGCATTAATGCTTAAATTGATACTTTCGAGCTAAATTTCTAGCACTTTCTTGCTGTTCCCTCGTTTCCAAACTGCAAGGGCGTAACTTTCGTATCCATTTTACGGGATCCATCCCTTTTGGTATATACCCATTATAAGCTGCCCAGAGGACTGCGAATTGTCCTGTTCTTCCACATCCAGCAACACAATGCACTACTATCGCTTCATTTTGCTGACCATGATGTTTACATAGTTCAAGAAAATATTTTATTTGTTTTTCAGTCGGTAACCCATAATCTGGAACGTTTATATGGTGATATATGAACCTCTGAGGAACATCCTTTTCATTATTGAACTCTGAACAATTAATTATTACTTTTATCCCTTCCTTTTCATAGCGTTTGAATACTGGAGGATCTGGCCACCAACTGACAGCTAATTTGTTTTTTACTATCCATGTAAATTCTTCAGTCCTATGAGGTTGTCCTTCACTTGGCCAATACCATGGTCTTACCATAATCAGTAGTTTTAATTATTTTTTAAAAAACTTATCTTTTATGGTAACATAAACTGCCCTCCTCATATCAATTGAATTACGCATGATTACCAGAAGTTTTTTGAAGATCAGTATATTCTTTATTTTAGGTATGTTTTTCATTTTTTAAACGTTTTAAGTAGGTACAATTATGGTTGACCCTAAAGAACTTACAGCTTTTGATACTAGAAGATATCCAGTTAGACCTCATGTTGGAGTTGGGATTTTACTCATTCGAAAGAGAAAGTTGTTATTAGTTAAGCGAAAATACGATCCTGATGCGGGATATTGGTCAATTCCCGGTGGTCATGTTGAGCTCGGGGAGAAGACTAAAAGAGCAGCTGTACGAGAAGGATTTGAAGAAACTGGGTTTAGGGTTAAAGTCGTGAAATTAGCGGGTATTATCGATAAAATAATGTATGATAATGGAGGAAAGATAATATACCATTACATTCTAATTAATTATTTCGTAGAACAAATAGATGAAAATAAGAATCAGCCGCCTGTTCCCGATTCGGATGCATTAGAAGCTAAGTTTGTAAATTTTAATGAATTGAAAGATTATAAACTATCAGAATCTCTAATTGAATTACTTAAAGACCTTAAAATCGGTTATTGATTATTGGGTTTTTGATGTCTTACAAAAATGTAAAAATTTATAAAAAATATCGTATAATCTCAACCTACCACGAAATCTAATATCATAAATCTTAACTTCATTAACTAAAAATTTTAAGGTGAAAAAAATTGACAATCTTACTAAATAGACTTTGGTTTCCCGCAAGTGAAGGAAGTAAAGTAGGTAAAGCATATGTTGATTGGCTCAAAGATAATCCCCAAGACAAATCCATTATGAAAATGCTAGGTATTGGAGTATCTTCAAGTGAAGATGGTAATATTCTAACATATGGTTTTGATAACATCATGAAAGGTAAAGAAAAAGAAGCTTTAGAGTATACAACAAAAGAAAATCTCTTTATGGCAACCAAGGTCGCTGGTCTAAAATATAAGGCTGAAGTTATTCTTGACTTCACGGAAGCTTATAAGATATTAAATTTGACAGCCCCCCAAGTATAAATTAAATTTTTTTTATTTTATTTTCATAATTTATTTTCTCCCTTCTAAAAAAAACAATTAATTCTTTATAAACAAAAGAATTTAATTCAATTAGCATTATTTAGCAATAGAATAATAACTTTTAAGAATAAAATTAGCGAAGGTTCAAAGATTTGTCCCTATTAATGAAGATTGCCAAGGATGGAAAAACAACAAAAGAAATGGAAGTGATAGCTCAAAAGGAAGAACTGGATCTGGAATTTATTAGGAAAGGAATCGCTCATGGTCGAATTATCATTCCAAAATCAAACAGAAGGGATACAAATCCAATAGGGATTGGCGAAGGTTTACTTGTTAAAATCAATGCGAATATAGGTTCTAGTAAACGAGTCTGTAATATTAAAGAAGAGCTTGAAAAAGCTAAAATTGCAGCTAAATTTGGAGCCGATACTATAATGGATCTTAGTACTGGGGTCACTGAACAAGATGTTATAGCCATTCGTAAGAATATTTTAAAGGAGGTTAAAGTTCCAATCGGGACGGTTCCGATATACCAATCAGCATTACGAGCACTCGAGAAAAAGGGGGCAATCATTAACTTTGATGAAGATGATTTATTCAGTGTAGTTGAAGAACAAGCAAAAGAAGGAGTTGACTTTTTTACCATACATGTAGGAGTTACAAAACAAATCGTCGAGTATTTGAAAGATCATCCAAGAATGATGGGGGTGGTATCAAGGGGAGGTACCTTTCTTGCTGCATGGATACTTGAAAATGAAAAAGAGAACCCTTTTAATAATCAATTTGACTATCTACTAGAATTGGCCAAGGAATATGATTTTACCTTATCTCTAGGAGATGGAATGAGGCCTGGTAGTATTTTCGATGCAACAGATCAATCTCAAATTCAAGAGTTAATTGAAATCTCTAAATTGGTCAAGCGAGCATGGAAACAAAATATTCAGGTGATGGTTGAAGGCCCTGGTCACATACCTGCTAATGAAATTGAAAGAAACATAAAGATCATGAAGTCATTATGTGATCATGCTCCTTTCTACGTTCTAGGACCACTCGTTACGGATATTGCGCCCGGATATGATCATATTACTAGTGCTATAGGTGGAGTAATGGCTGGGATGGCTGGTGCAGATTACTTATGTTATGTTACTCCTTCGGAACATTTAGCCCTTCCAAATTTAGATGAAGTGAAAAGGGGCGTTATAGCATCAAAGATTGCTGCTCATGCTGTAAATATAGCAAAATATGGAAAGAGGGCATCGAGATGGGACTATAAAATGGATTTAGCTCGTAAAAATCTTGATTGGGAAGAAATGATTAAACAATCTATTGATCCCGAACTTTCAAAAGAGATTCACTATCGTAACGGTAATATTGATGATGATGTATGTTCAATGTGCGGAGAATTTTGTGCAATTAAAATATTGAAAGATGCTCTTGCTAAAAAAGCCTCAAAAAAAATAATATAAAGAACAAACCAAGTTTTTGAATCTTTTTTGATTAAAATAAATATCAATCAAATGATATTTATGGTTGATAAGATAGCAATAAATAGAAAAATATTATAAATACTCAAAATGTTCATCAAGAATGGAGTTTTCACTGTAGCAATTGATGATGCTCCTCATGAAAGAGATTATTTGACTACGGAGTTAGTTTTTATTATTTGTCGAGGAGTTTACATGGAGCATTTTACTCATACCAGTATAGATGTCGATGGATTAAATTCTACTGAAATGATTTTAAAAGTGTTAAACCCTATTATTGATCAGTTTCAAATAATATTGACACATGGAATTACTACTGCTGGCTTCAATCTTATAGACATTGAAAGAATTTTTATGGAATTAAATAAACCAATTATCTCCGTGACAGAGAATACTCCTAAAGGACAATTTGACGAAGCAGCCCGCAATTTGCCTGATTATGAATTACGAAGGTTAATTATTGAAAGGGCTGGAAAACAACATTCTTATGTTACTCCTGCTGGGAAAAATGCTGTATTTTTTCAATATAAGGGCTTAGAACTAAAAAGCGTACATCAATTCTTAAAGAAATTTGCTAAAAGATCTAGGCTTCCAGAACAATTACTATTAGCGCACAAGATTGCATCTGGTTTATGAAAATAAAATTTGTTTTATAAGACGAAGTTTTACAATCATATCATTAGCATCTTTACTGAACAGACGTATCATGGGTTCTTTTCCGAAAGAACCTTTATCCCATACAATGTCTACCATTTTCCCAGTACTTTTAATACTATTCTGAATTAGCCATTGCA
The DNA here is from genome assembly GCA_964632315.1 of uncultured archaeon. Classification (GTDB taxonomy): domain Archaea; phylum Asgardarchaeota; class Lokiarchaeia; order Sigyniarchaeales; family SOKP01; genus SOKP01. The sequence goes on along the minus strand of CAZWEM010000005.1, from coordinate 70,180 downwards.
TGGTTGAATATTCTCTCTGAGCTATAGTTTTTGGTTGCTCTTCTCTTTTGATTTCCTGCAACATTAACTTATTACTCTGGATAAGTTTTTCAATCCACTTTTTTTCATATTTGAGATTTATCACATAATTTATCGAATCATCGAATTCTTTTGCTGTAAGAATTAATCTAGCAGTATGATCCGATACACCAAACTTTATTTCTCCAATTGCTTTAGGATATTCATTGATAATAGTTATTCGTCCTTCAATTCCTGCTACATCTTCTTTACTTTTTGCTGAAGGAAGGCTTCCTGATATATTCATCCTTACTTCAGGAATTAAATTGGAAAATTTCTTATCTTGTGATATAAAGTTATATATTTGTTTTATCTGATTGATTACTCTAATTTTTTCCTCGGAATATGTCAAATCTATGGTTAAGCCAGAACTTGGAAAATCTATAATCCTCTGGAATTTCTCATCAAAAAAGATTTCAGCTTTTTCGATAGCTTCCAATAATGAATAATCTTTTGCTAAAAAAGCCGCAATTGAAGAAGAAAAAATGCAACCAGTGCCATGAACATTACTCCTTAATTTTTCCTTTCTCTTTTTAAAGAGGCGATACATTTTTTCATCTTTTTTAGATCCTTGCAAGATAGCGAGATCATAAATCTCATCATTATTTGGAATCATTACACTCTTAATAACAACTGCCTTCTCATGTTTTTTATCTGGTAAAACTAGCTTATCAAGAAGAATGGAACCAAGTTTTTTAACAGTATCTAAATTTTTTATTGATTCTCTTTCACTATTGGCATAGAGTAATGCTTCTGCAAAATTAGGTGTAATTATTGAAACTATGGGAAATAAATTTCTTTCGATTTCATGCTCTATACCCTCAGTTGATAATCTTCCTCCAGCACTAGCAATTGAGACAGGATCAAGAACTACATTTAAATTATATTCAATAATGTAACCTTTGATGATTTCTAAGGATTTTCTGTCAGGAATCATTCCTATTTTTACTACTTTTATTGGATACGTATCAAATAATACTTTTAATTGTTTTTCCAAGTATTTTGATAAAGATATGTATCCCCCAAATGAATTAGTGGTTTGAAAAGTGAGTGCGGTTATAACTGAAAAAGGATGAACTCCACAGCGATCAAAAGTTCTAATATCCGCTTGAATACCCGCACCTGAACTAGGATCAGAACCAGCAATCGTTAAACAAATAGGTTTCATAAATTAAGTAAGGATCTAAATTATTTAACTCTTTCAAAAGCCCATTTTGCCTTATCCAAGAGACCAAGAGTCTCATAAGATTTTCCAAGAAATAAAAAAGCTTCAGGAAAATCAAAATTTTCCTTAACAAGTCTAAAAAGTTGATTAATTGCGAGATCGTATCTCCCGCGATGATAATTAACTTTTCCTTTTAAAAAAAGTATTGTTTGTCCTTTACTGGTAGTAATTGTTAGATCTCCAAAAGAATCTAAATAAACCAAAGCTTGTTCAAATTCTTTTTGGACTATATCATTCTCAACCTTTTCTTTTATTTTTAAAAGTGTTATTCTTTTTGCTGTCTTTTCAATTTCGATTTTCTTTTCTTTTCTTATTTTAGCTTCAAGTTCCATTTGCTCTTTTTTTTGTTCTTCTTCAAGAAATTTCTGAAATTTTGCAATTATTTTGGGTGAATAAGGCTCTCGACATAAGGGACAATTATTTGAATGTAAAAGCCAGCTTTTTAGACAATCTTGATGAACTTGATGCCCATTTGGACATGAATATAAAAAAGGTTCTATATCTTTGATTTCTAAATGGCAGATTATGCAATTTACCATGATAATCAGTAAAATTAATAATTAAATTTAGCAATACTAATCGCAAAACTAAAAAAATATTGTGAATACACGTTAATATATCTATTTTAATCGAAAATTCATCATGTCACTCGCTCAAGATAAATTATTTAAGGATTTGTTGAAAAGTTTTCTAAAGATCAATTCTCAGTTAGAGGCTGTGATTGTATCGGATCATGAAGGTTTTGTTATTGCTGGAGAGAAAAAGAAAAGTGTGGATATGGAATTAATTTCAGTACTTACCACTTTAATTAACCCAATATTGGAAAGAATCAGAAATGAGTTTGCTTTTAAAAGATTTGGAACAGCAAGCTTCGATACTGACGATTATCGGCTTCTCTTCATTTCAATTGATGAAGATACTACGCTCAGTGTTGTTTTAAATAATTTAGGTTCAATAGACATTATATCCCCTTATGCGTATTTTTTAGCTGAAAAAGTCGCACAAGTACTAACTCTAAGTGAAGGAGATTTAATTCAGTTAACATTTCCAAATTTTGAAGTAGAATCTGAAATTGATGAAAGGTCCTCAAGAATAAAAGATCAAATTTATCAGATGAGGTTAGACTCTGGAGGGAAATATCGGTTTAAATTCGTAGTTCTTGGAGATCATAAAGTGGGAAAAACAAGCATCGTTCGAAGATTTGTAGAAAACAAGTTTTCAGAAGATTATCGTGCCACGATTGGATTGAATATACTCACTCATACCATTGAATTTTATGGAAATGAAATACATTTTTCACTATGGGACGTGGGAGCTCAAGAATATTTTAAGCGATTTAGAAAAACATATTATCAAGGCGCACAAGCAGCTTTTATTGTTTATGACTTAACTAATAAAGACTCATTTATAAATATTGAAAAATGGTTCTTTGAGTTGAAAAAATTCATTGGAGAGAAACAAATACCCATAGTAATTGTTGGAAATAAATTAGATCTTGAGAATGAAAGAATTGTTGATTATCAATCAGCTATAAACAAAATTGATGATTTATCTCAAAAAACACTCAAAGGAGGACTCTCCTACATTGAGACGAGTGCTCTAACAGGTGATAATGTAGAGGATGCTTTTAGTTTGATTTCTTACCATTATATAACGAAGAGTAAGGAGAAAGAAGAGCATATTTTAAAATCAGATATTATGAAACAGTTAAATTCAATTTTAGAAAAAAACAAGAATCTCACCATTACTTTTATTACTGAAAATGCCCTTTGGAGTCCAGGGTTTCAGATTCTAAATGAAGTAAATGAATTGTGTGAATGTGAGAAAACTAAAGATGCTAAAGAAGAGCGCGTCTATGAATATTCAAATGGATTGGTGATAAAAAACTTCTTGTATGATAAGTTCGATGTCTCAGATTCTGATTGTGTTTTTATCATATTTGATGGGAGAAATAAAAATGGAATAGAATCTGAATGGAGAAATATTATACTAAATATTATTGCTCAATTAGAACAGAATAAATTCGCCTTGATAGGAGTTAGGATTGCAAAAGAAACTGATTGGTCAAAATTTATGGAAGATTTAGACATTAATGATTATCTAGAGAAAAAATTAGTCTCAGTACTCTTTTTTAAACTTGGATCAGAATATCGCTTGGAGATATATGATCAACTCCAAATTATGCTAAACTCTATTCTCAATAGTTGATGATGTAACTATTTTTAAAAATGTGGGGTATTATTAACTAATTAATCAAAGATACTTACATTCAAACTTACTATTCTTTAATTATGTTAAATCGAAACAAGTTATTTTCTCAGTTATTCAGCACTTTTTTAGAACGATTTACAAATGTGGAGGCCTTGATTGTATCAGATTTTGAAGGGCTTATAATTGCTGGAGAGAAAAGGGAAGAGGTCAATCTTGAATTAGTTTCTGTGCTTACTACTATGGTTAATCCCATATTATCAAGAATTCGAACAGAATATTCATTCCATACGTTTGGTACGTCATCCTTTGATACGGATGAATATCGTTTGTTATTTATATCGATAGATAAAGAGAGGATACTAAGTTTAATTTTAAAAAGTATGTCTTCTGTTGATATTATATCCCCTTATGCTTATTTCCTTGCTGAAAAAGTAGCTCAGATTTTACATGCTAATTTTGGTGATGTGATCCAGCTTGAAATTCCTGATTTTGAAGAACAAAAGGATCGACATAAAAAATTACAGGATCAAATTTATCAAGTAAGTACAAGAGAAGAAAAAGGGATCTACACCTTCAAATTTATCATTGTAGGCGACCATGAGGTCGGGAAAACGTCATTAATTAGACAGTTTGTCGAAAAAAAGTTTGCTAGAGATTATCGAGCAACAATTGGTCTTAACGTATTGAGTCATTCTTTTACTTTTCAAGGAAATGAGATTACTCTTTCTTTATGGGATGTTGGAGCACAAACTTTCTTTAAACGTTTTAGAAAAATCTATTATGCTGGAGCAGAAGCAGCATTTATCGTTTATGACTTAACAAACCGTCAATCGTTTGAAAACATAAATAATTGGTATCAAGAACTACTAGATTTTACAGAAGAGGAGAACTTACCAGTGGTTTTAGTAGCAAATAAGCTTGATCTTCCTAATAGACAAATTTCTAGAGAGGAGGGATTAGAGTTATCTAATTCATTGTCTCCTGAGGGAGTCTCTTATATTGAAACTTCTGCTTTAAGTGGAGAAAATGTTGAAGATGCTTTTAAACTTATTGCGTATCATTATCTGTTGAGAGCTAAACAGAGAGAGAAAAATGTCATTAAAAATAGTCTTTCAGAAGAAATTACTTCTACATTAAAGGATTTGATCATATTAGAATTATCGTTTATTACTGAAAATTTGAGTTGGAGTCCTGGTTTCCAGGCAATTACAGAAATTGAGGAATTGGGAAGTTATTCAATAATTAAAGATAGTCCAGTTGAACGTTTATACGCTTATAAGAATGGTCTAATTTTAAATAATTTTACTTATGATAATTATAATTTGGCCAATACAGATGGCGCTTTCATAATTTTTGACGTTCGAGAGAAGAATCATATTGATCTTAGTTGGAAAGAAATATTACTTGACATTATTCGGAAAATGAGGAAGAAGAGAGTTGTCATAGTGGGTATGAGAATCTCAGATAATACAAATTGGTCAACTCTAATGGAAGAACTTAACATTGAAGAAAATCTGGAAGAAAAACTTATTTCAGTGTTATTTGTTAAAATTGGATCTAATTATCGAGAAAAGATTTATGATGATATTAAAGTAATGTTAAATGCGATTATTACTACTCGAGCCCTATAGAAACATTTTTTTTAAGCTTTGAGTATCATTTTAAGTTCTTGCGCTATTATGTCTCCCATCTGGATAGTAGTTAAGGTTTTAAATCCCTCTTCTTGAATATCTTTTGTTCTTCCAAGAAATAGGGATTTTTCAACCGCATTTTCTATCTCAGATGCTAATTCTTGATTTTCAAACGATTCTTGTACCATTAGCTTTACGCTTAAAATTGTTCCAATTGGATTTGCAATATTTTTTCCTGCTATATCCGGGGCAGAACCGTGTATGGGTTCATATACAGATACATTTCCAGGATTGATATTTCCACTTGATGCCATACCTAAACTTCCAATGAGAAAAGCCCCTTCATCGCTAATTATGTCTCCAAACAGGTTTCCAGTAACTACAGTCTCGAATTTGTAAGGTGTACGAATTAACCATTGACAAAAGGCATCTATATAAATATCTTCACAATCTAACATAGGATAAGATTCAGCAATTTCATGAAATATTTTTCTCCAAAGTTTACTTGGATATAATAAATTTGCTTTATCAACAGAGGTAATTTTTTTATGCCTACGTGTTTTTGCATGTTCAAATGCAAATTTAATGACTCTTTCGCATCCAGTTCTGGTGTAGATCATTAAATTTTCAGCCTTTTCATCAGAAAGAAGTGCTCCTTTATTTGCATACAAACCTTCAGTATTTTCTCGCACAAAGGTTATATCTATCCCAGATCCAATAAATTCATCTTTAAGTGGACATCGATTTTTCATACTTTCAAATAATTTAACTGGTCTCAAATTGACGTATAAATCTAGTTCCTGCCTTAATTTTAATATCGCTGATTCTGCTGTACCAGGAGGCAGATCAGGCAGTCCAACCGCACCAAATAATACTGCATCAGCGCTTTTTATAAATTCAAATGATTTTTTTGGAAGATTTGTCCCAAAATGTTTCCAGACAGCTCCTCCCGCAGGAGCATCTTTGAATTCGAACTCAAAATCAGAATATTTTGAAATTATGTTGAGAATCTTAATTCCTTCATTCACGACTTCGGGACCTACACCATCTCCTTTAGTAATGGCAATAACCTTTTTCATGAGAAACCACGAAATTTATAGATTTAGGATGAGTAATTCAGTAAGCCATAAAATATATCAATTTCTGTTTAAATTCCTATATCGTGAAATCAAAAATTGCAAATTATCAAATTCATATCATAAACAAATAAATTTAGAATTACTTTGTAAAAAGTTATTTTATTAAATCTTTTAATTCTTCTACTCTCAGACTTAATAATTCTTTATCTTCTACTGATTCTGCTTTCTCTAATAAAATATTACTTTCATTTATCATATTCTGAATATATTCTTTAACCTTACTCAAAGTTATTTTTGGTGTGGTAACTACAGGAAATATTTCCTCACAAATATTTTTCCTTATCATATACAAATCATAGGCTTGTTTAGAAAGATTAGCAATGAGATTTGGATTGTATGTACTTACCTTATTTAATGCTTTTTGGCCTATTTTCGATACCAACAGCATATCGAGAATTCTGTTCTTTTCTGATTCTTCCATCAAAAATAACCTTATTATAGGGGATGATAATATTTTAGAGAATTTACTACAAAATATTAGATTAATCTTTTATGACCAAGTCGTGTCGATTGTTGTGGATATAAATTACTAATCAAGAAATCCATAAAGTATACAATGAATAGGCTTTTGTGAATCTGTTAGGTATTACATTCTCGAATCCAGCAATGAGGTTCCATCTATGGAAACTATCATAACTTATATGAAGATAAAATCGAACACTAGACCCTACATTAAACATCCTCTTTGAATGTATATTTTGGGATGAAATACAATACATAATTGAAAACCAGTTATAAATCTATTTAACAAGTGTCCAGAAATCAAACTAAAGATATCAATAACTACAAAAGAAAAACCAACTATGATATTGATTAAACAGTACACAGTAATGCAAGTCAATGTATTAAACAATGTCCATTTAAATTTAAAAATATATGCAAATCCCATCAATATTATAGTGAAACATGTAATGCATAGAAATTAATCTTTATAATGCTGACATATAAACTGGAAAACTAGAAATATTATTTCACTAAACTGAATTGAAAGTAATGAGATATTGACCAATACTTGGATTAGATTGAGATTAAAAAATTATCTCAGATCTAATGGCTCAGAACCACATCTACCGCCTTTCTTCTAAGACATCGCTATTTTGTCGAATTGATGATCTTGGAAAATTCATTAACCCCAACATACAATTTCGGTAATTTGCCGTAATATTTATATATTTGAATAAAGTAATATTATTTAAAGACGTTTTTTGTTAAAAATAAAACGTATTTTGATTTAAAATTAAATAGTGGAGGAATAAAAAAAATGGCTAAAAAAGTTTTTGCATGGAGTCCTGTTCGAAAGTTAATGAAAGATAATGGCGCAGATATGGTCGCAAGAGAAGCTGTAGATGCCTTAATTGATTATTTAGAAAAAGTAGCTAAAGGCGCGACTAATAAAGCGTTAGAAATGACCCGTCATGCTGGGAGAAAGAAATTAACCCTCGAAGATATGGACTTAGCAATGAAATTAATGTAAAGCAATCACTAAATTAAAATTATAGAAATATATTTTTTTTTAACTTTTCTTACAACTATAATATAAATTTACTAGATACAATAGCGAATTATAAGGAGTCAAAATGAAAGAGAAGTCAGTTTTAATCAACGTATTTTTGTTTATAATTACGCTAATACTTATTATTTTCAAAGTCTTCTTCTCTTTAATAACTAGGAGCATTGCTCTTCAAGCAGATGCGATTGATAATGTGACTGACTTGGTAATGATAATTGCATCGTTAGTAGGTGTTATATTTGCAAATAAAAAGCCAAATGAGAGATTTCCTCTTGGATACTACAGGTTAGAAAATATAATCAGTTTGGTGATTTCAATTTTTATTTTTTTTACGGCATTTAATATAATTCAAGAGTCTTCTATTGATATTTTTAAATTTTTTACTGGAACTGAGAAAAAAATATTTGTTTCTTCTGAAGTACTTATTTTTCTTGTAATATCACAAATAACCGCAATCGGAATTGCAATTTTCTTAAAAATTATCTCTAAAAAAGAAAAATCACCAATTCTAAATTCAGAAGCAAAGGAAAAGTTTTATGATAGTTTTGTATCCTTTACTGTCCTATTAGGATTTATTGGAGCTATTTTCAAGTTGTATCTTTTAGATTCTATCTTTGCCTTGATAATTGTTGTTTTTATGATTAAAGGAGGGTATGATATTTTCATTTATTCTACCAAGACACTTCTAGATGCTGTAATTGATTTTGATAAAAGAAATGAACTTTACAATCTAATTGAAAGTTTTCCACATGTTAAAAATGTATTGTCATTGGCAGTGAGGGGTTACGGGAAATATACATTTTTAGAGATTGAAGTATTGTTAAAAAGAGAGATGCCACTTTATCAAATAAAAGAATTAAAAGATAAACTTAGTGCAAAAATTTTAGATCAATATCCAAATATCTTCCGAGTTCTGATAATTGCACAGCATCAAGAAAAAACGCAAGAAAAAGTAGCTGTTCCCTTATTAAATAATGATGGTGTCAATTCAAGAATTAGTGATCATTTCGGCGAATCCCCATTTTTTGCATTTTTATTGTTTGAAGACAAGAAATTAATTAAATTTGAAGTTTATCCTAATAAGTTTAAAAATACTGAGAAAAGAAAAGGGATCCTGATAGCTGATTGGCTTAGTTCTGAAAAAATTGATGCTCTTTTTCTCAAAAATGATTTAAAAAAAGGACCAAAATTGGTGTTTGAAAATAGTTTAATTGAGGTATTTTTGACTCGTTATGAGGTAATTAATCAACTAATGAAAGATATAAGTAAAGAAGATTAAAAAAGGAACAGAAGTAATCTCTATTAACTTAATTCACTTTAATCCTACTTCAGTTATTTTAGAAAGACTTCAAAAAGACTTCTATTTAAATAATCGATCATTAAAAAGCAAAGAGTTTTTGAAAAAATAATTATGAACTCCATGTATCAAGAAAATTACAAATCGAATATCTATAAATATTATGTTTATAGTTTCATAATGGGTGTCCACACAGTTAGAGGGGTCTATTTTGCGTATATGACCGAATGGGGGGGTTTAAACTTCTTTGAAATAATGGCACTTCAAAGTTACTTTATGTTTATCATCTTCTTATTTGAAATACCTTCAGGGGCTATAGCAGATTTAATAGGGAGAAAAATGGCTTTAATCTTTTCATCTGTTTGCGTTATAGGAGCAGCTTTCGCTTATAGTACTTATGCTAATATCTTGCTCTTTGTACTTGCTGAGACTTTATGGGCTTTAAGTATCGCGCTATCCTCCGGTACAAATGAAGCACTTCTCTATAGTTCACTGAAGAGCTTTAATGCCGAAGAGAAACTTCCTAGGGTTCTAGGGAACACCCAAACATTCAATTTAATTGCTTTAACTCTATCTGCTCCACTTGGTTCTGTTATTGCTCAATATATATCACTCCAATTTACAATGACATGCTTAGCTTTAATATATATAGGCGGTTTGATTGTAGCATTTACTTTTAAAGAGGCTCCCTATAAGAAAAAAGAAAAGGAGAATAAAAGCTATTTCAGCATAATAAAACAAGGTTTTATTGAATTAAGAAAAAATAAAATCTTGATGACGCTATGTTTTGATAGGTTATTCATTAACACGCTTATTTTTCTGCTTTTTTGGACTTATCAGCCTTATCTTCAAGCACTCGGAGTTCCATTACTATGGTGGGGTTTTATCACTGCTGGAATGAATATCACAAATGCAATATTTAGTTTTATTATTCCTAGAATTTTGACCAGAGTCAAGAATAAGCTTTATTTTTTAATAATAATTGATTTGATTAACGGAATTACGTTTCTCTTAATGAGTTTCAACATTAATCCATATATCGGGATCTTTCTTATTCTATTCATTGTGGCATTTGGATATTCCCGCGCTTTAATTTATATAAATGGGATTAATAGACAGATTGAAGCAGATGAACGTGCTACAGTTTTAAGTACATTAAACATGTTTGGAAGCTTTTTTATGGCAATAATTAATCTCCTCATAGGAGTGATTGGAACTGTAAACATTTCTTATGTCTTTCTTTTTGTTGGAGGTGCAATTATCGCTTTTACGTTATTTACTCGAATGAAAAATGATTACCTATGATGATAATGTCTGATTTTAATCTTTCAGAAATCAGAAATACAAAAATTTTAATGAAATTTTTCAATTTATTTATTGAGTTTAAATTAGTTATATATTAATAAAGTTAAGTGAATTAATTTGGCTGAAACAGAACAAGTAAAACCTATACCTTTCTTAAGAGGAGAAAGAGTAGATTTAGTAGTTCCTCGATTGGAATGGGTGGATATACGAGTCCGTTGGGTAAATAATCCAAAAATAAGGACATATCTAAGGGGTCCTTTTCCAGCTACTAAAGATAACATGAAGCAACGATTCGAAAGAGTGCGTGAAGGAGGTTTAGGTGAATGGGTCGGTTTTGTAGTTTATCACAAAACTGATAATAAACCAATTGGAGAAGTAGGGCTGAGTAGAATTAATTGGTTTACTGGTTGGGCTAATGCTTATGCAAATATTGGAGAAACGGACTATTGGAATCAAAATTATGCTACTGAAGCAGTTGAACTTTTGCTTAAATATGCTTTCGAAGAACTTAATCTTAATAAAATAAGTGGTTCAGTAGCACTCCCAAATAAAGGATCTTGGTCTGTAGCAGAAAAACTTAATTTTAGATTTGAAGGTAGCTCAAAGGAAGATTCATTTAGAGATGGAGAATACCTTGATGTCAAGCATTATTGTTACCTTCAAAAAGATTGGTTAATTCGCAAAAATGAGAAAAATTAAAGGTGCTATATAGTGGAAGAAAAGAATAAAAAAATAATAACTCCATTCCTTAAAGGAGAACGAGTAGATCTATGCCCTACTAATGTTGAAAATGCTGAAAGATATGCTCTTTGGATTAATAATCCAGAAGGGCGATTATATGCCAGAAATCCCCTTCCAAGTTCAATTGAAGAAATTAAAAAAAAATATGGTCCTCCAGGAGAAGGGATGCCTGAAGAAATTTCATTTGAGATATATCACAAAAAAGATAAAAAGCCAATAGGATTAACTGGCTTCCTTCATATCAACTGGCTCAATAGGAATGCTAATCTTTTCATAAATATTGGAGAAGTTGAATATTGGGGTCGTGGTTTGGCTGAAGAAGTAGCAAAATTGGTAATACAGTATGGCTTTGAAGAACTCAACTTTCATAAAATATTTACCAGTATATTTACTCCAAATGAAAGGTCATTAAGAGTGGCTAAAAAAATAGGCTTCGTTTATGAGTGCACGCTTAAAGAAGAGATTTTTGTAAATGGAAAATTCGTCGATCGAGAAAAATTTGCTCTTTTTAAGTATGATTGGCTAAATAAATAAAATTAGATGATTCAGATGATTGAAGAGAAAGAGATTGCTCCCTTTATTGAGGGAAAAAATATTTCCTTGGTTGCTTCAAATCTCAAGTTTATCGATTTATATGCTAAATGGGATAATGACCCCGCTTTCCGTCACGTAAGCCGTAATTTCATTCCAATCTCCCCAGAAGCATTTAAAAAATTCTTTGAAAAGAAACAACCGAATCCTCCTAATGAGATCTTTTTAAATATATGGCATAAAAAAGATCAAAAGCTAATCGGGTATATAGCGTTTAATCATATACAATGGGCTAATGCCATTGCTGGTATAGGATTAGTAATAGGAGAAAAAGAATATTGGGGTAAGGATGTCGGGACTGAAGCTGTTGCATTGTTTTTAGATTATGGATTTAATGAATTGAGTTTTTTTAAAATTACAGGATCAATGTTTCATGTCAACGTTGGATCTTGGCGCGTTGCCGAGAAGGTTGGAATGACACGTGAAATTGTTTTAAAGAAACAAGCTTACGTGAGAGGAGAATACGTTGATGAATACCAATATTCCATGTTTAAAGATGAATGGCAACAAAAAAGAAAGCAATTTAAATTTCTCTTATCAAATGATGAGGTGAAAATAAGTGAGTGAACCGGTTAAGAAAGAAGAAATTCCTTGTCCATTTATTATTGGTGAGAATGTTGATTTAGTCCCGACTAATCTAGAACACTTAAATCTATATGTTAAATGGATAAACGATCCAAAAGTCAGAAGGTATTCTCGTAACATGCTTCCGCATTCCCCTGAAGAAATAAAGAAATGGTATGAACCAAATGATCACCATCGCCTTCCCGATTGGGTCACTTTTGAGATCTGGCATAAAAAAGACAACGTACCGATTGGAACGTGTGGATTTGGGAGGATACAATGGATAGATAGAAATGCAAATATTTTTCTAGCAATTGGGGTGCCAAAATACTGGAATAAGGGAATTGCAACCGAGGCATCAAATCTTCTAATTAATTATGGATTTAAAGAATTAAATTTCGTTAAGATTTATGCGGGTATTTTCGAACCAAATGTAGGTTCTTGGTCTGTCGCAGAAAAAGACGGATTTATTTTAGAAGGGATACAAAAAAAATCTATGTATGTTGATGGAAGATATGTGGATGCAAGAAAATATCGAATTTTGAGAGAAGATTGGTTCTCGAAAGATTTAAAGTAGACATTTTAAGAGTTTAAGTGGTGTTAAATGACAGAAAATGAAGAAAAAATAGATATACCTTATACTTTTATTGAGGGTGAAAATGTACTTCTCACACCCCTAAAGAAGGATCATGCTAAATTATATACTAAATGGAGAAATAATCCTATCGTGCGAGTTTATGGTAGGGGTGTTATTCCCGCTACGGAAGAACAAATCAAGAAACAATTAGAACCTCCTGTTGATTGGAGTGTTCCAACATCCGTTGATTTCGAAATTTGGCATAAAAATGATAATAAACCTATAGGGGACACGGGAATATTTTCGATTGATTGGTATAATCGAAAAGCATATATTGGTATGATGATTGGAGAATCTGAATATTGGAATCAAAATTTAGGAACCGAGTGTACTCGATTAGTCATGAACTTTGCTTTTGGGGAACTTAATCTTAACAAACTCTATGCTACAATATTTACTCCTAATATGGGATCGAAAAAATGTGCAGAAAAAAATGGATTTAAACTCGAAGCTACGTTAAAAGGAGATATATTCATTGACGGAGAATATAAGGATACCTTAATTTATTCAATTAATAAAAACCAGTGGGAACAATCAGAAAAATAATTAAATATCTTAGATCTCGTGATACAAGTAAAAAAAATTAAAAAAAGAATTTTGAAAATTTTTATTCTTCTTCTCTTGTAAAATACCATTTATAGAGCAAAGACATGTTAGATCTTGGAAAAATTCCAACACGATCTCCATCCTTAACTTTTTTCTTAAATCCAGCATAACTGGCGTTCACGAATATATGTCCTGTAGTTTCTTTCTCAATTGAAAATCTCTCAAGGATGTCTGAAATAGTTTCTATTCCATCACTCTCTAATTTAATGTTTAAAGGAAGCATTCCTTCAGCTTCATGATCCTTAATTTGATATCGTAAATCTCCGAAAAATTTAACCAGAATAGTCATGTTTCTAGATTAGGAACCCCATACTTTATCTAAATCTTCCTCGGATACATTAAAAACTTCTTGTGTTGGTGGAAGTTGTTCAATCCTCATGAATTCGGGTATGCGATCGTGTTCCTTAGTTAAACCAGCAGCTTTGTTGAATTCTCGTTCTTTCTTGATTACAGATATTCCATATTCTGGTACATCATCCACAGTTAAATTTGCTCCTAGAATGCCATTTAGGCTTTCAACGACTCCCTCAAGACCTGATGGGATATCTAAAATTGCGAAGGCAATGAATAAACAATATCCCGTGGAATCAACAGCTGCGGTGGCAATTTGTAGGTTCCGTGAAAGATCCGCTTTATTTGGATCTCTAGGATCGGCTGTTCCGCCTACACCCATAATTTCAGTAGCAATAGCATATCCCGCGGTGTGATCTGCCCCCATAGGTGTTGTGGCATAGGTCACACCAATTCCTTTAATTGCTCTTGGGTCATAAGCTGGCATACTTTGTCCCTTAACAACTGGAACTCGAGTTACACCAAAAGCCTGACCCACGAAAGCTGTACCATTAGCCAAAATACGGCCTGTTGGCGTTTTCTTTCGAATTTCATCCATGAGTTTCATTGCACCTTTCGCATTTCCAAATTCAGTTAATCCACCTTCCATTGCAACACCTAAAAATCCACCAGCCTCAATTGTATCAAGACCTAAATCATTGCATTGGCGGTTTAGTTCACCAATGTCATCCAAATTATAGATTCCACAGTTGGGTCCCAAACTCCATACGCTTTCGTATTCTAGAACTCCGACCGGATCTTTCCCCCCTGGCTTGCACCATACTTCTGAACATTGGATTATACACCCAGGATTGCAGAAGTGAGGACGTTGACCACCTCGTTGTTTGATCATGTCTGCTTTTACTTCTCCAGACACTTTTTCTGATCTATCATCTTGACCAGAAGAGAAGTTACGCTGGGGTAGACCTCCTGCCTCGTTTATAATATTAACCAACACACTCGTACCATAGGAGTTCAAAGCTCCTCCAGGCTTCGTAACGTCGTGAGTGGTCAAAGCTTCTCTTAGCTTCCTAATACCTTGATTAAAGACTTCCTCATTTGCAATCTCAACTCCGGGAGCCCCTGTTTCATCTACTACAATAAACTTCAACCCTTTTGAAGCCATTACTGCTCCAAGACCTCCTCTTCCGGCATAACGACTAGGTAATCCTTCTGGATCACTAAAACAAATACCTGTGGCAGCACCCAACATTTCAGCAGCAATTCCTACTCCACTAATAGCTACTTTATTTCCAAATTCTTTAAATAATTCCTTGTAGGTATCATAAAGTCCCTTGTTCGCCCATTTATTTGCCTTCATGAACTCAGCTCCATCCATTGTAATCTTTAATAAATACCAGTCATCACCAGAATGCTTTCCCTCGACAATTATAGCAGCTATTCTCATTCTAGCCAACTTCTGAGGAAAAGGTGTACCTGCATTTGCCTCCTTTATTCCACCAGTGAGGGGTGATTTAGCTCCAACTGAGATCCTTCCCGAAGAAGGAGCTCTTGTGCCAGTCACTAATCCAGGGGCAAATATTAGTTTATTGTTCGGTCCTAATGGATGACAAAGAGGCTCTACTTCATCCACTACAACATTCGAAGTAAGAGCTCTCCCTCCAAACGCAGCATATTTTTCCGGAAAATCTTCAAATTTTGCTTCAAGATTTGTCATATCTACTCGTAAAATTCTTTTTGGCATCTTTTTCACCTTACTATTGTTATGATAGAGTTGTGTAGTCAAGAATATAAGTTCTCGTCATGTATGCGTGAACATATTGGATTTTTTAGAATAGATACACCTTGTATATAAGAATAGCAGGCCCGGGGGGATGTGTTCTAAAAATAAGAGTTTTATGTTTTATTGAACCCCCGATCTTCAGCTTTCTCTAAGATTAGATGCATAGGAGGCTGCTGCGATATCCAAGCTTCGCTACGGGCCTTTCTTTTCTTTTTAAAAACTAATAAACGATATGCTTTAAAAGTTAGTATGACATAAAAATTTAAAGGAATATCTAGTTTTTTAAAAAAATTCTTTAATAACTTCCTAAATCCAATAAAACAAAAGGTTTTAATTCTCACTTTTAATTCTTAATATTATAATTATATTTTTTTGACATTGTTTTTGTGTATTGAAAATGGAGAGAAGGAATCAAAATAGACCTCAACGACCAATAGATTATCTGAAAAATTCCATAAATAGAATTATTTTGATAAAGGTTAAGAGGAATAGACTTTTTAGAGGACGCCTTAGTGGGTTTGATGAACATTTAAATTTATACTTAGAAGGTACTAGTCAGATATTTGAGTATCAAGATGAGGATGGCAACATTCGAGAGGAACACGAAGATCTCGGATCAATCGTTGTACGTGGTGATAACGTGATTTTCGTCAACCTAGCGAATGAAGAATAGTAAAAATCTATAAAGGCGACAACGTTATTTTCGTAATCACTAGCTAGTGGCTAGAAATTTAAACTGGCTAGAAATCTAAAAGCTAACGTTTTTTAATAACAATCCATTCATAATTTAGGTAAAGTCGAATTATTGTAATTTAAAGACAAATCATTAATTTGAGAATTAAAAGTGGATGAAGATTTTAATTCAGAAGCATTTTTCTTAGCTCCTAATTTAGGATGCCCAATTCTTCTAAATTTTTCGGAGAGAAAGAAGGAAGAGTTCCGATTTACTTCACTTGCGTGTAGTCATTTGGAAAATTTAGATAATCTAAATAAATTGCTTGTAGATTCAATTAAATTAATTCCCCTATTTGAAAGCAAATGGAAACAACGAAGAGAAAGAAGAAAGTTTAGATTCAAGTTCTGGAAAAGTCCAAAAATGATGAATCCTCCAATTCACACTAATATTGTAAGAGGAGATCCAATTGCGGTAAAGGTTATTCATATAGAGAACTTCAATCCTAGTTTTGATGAATTTATAGAATTAGATCATTATAGAAAAAAAGGAATATTCACGGGTAATTGCTTTCAATTTCTCCTAGAATTTTCCGTAAATAAAGAGATTAAAAAGTATCTTAAAGATTACAATTTTCTGATGTTTGATCTAGTTCATCAATCAAAAATTGAAAAGGAGAGAATAAATTTTCATTCTGTAGTGGTATCTAAAAATAAATGGGAAAATTTTTCATTTGTACAAGCAAGTGATCTTCATGTAGCTGATCGAAATGATAATATATATGAAATCATTAAGAATTGGCTTTCTGGATTTAAAACGAAAGCATTTGCAGACTTTGCAAAATTTTCTCTTGATAGTTTTTCATTCATTAAGAAATCACTATTAAAATTTTTTAATCAAGATGATACTAAAACTGAAGCTGAAAGGATGGAACCCCTTCGTAAGCGTTTGATTAACCCGAACAATAATTTAAGGAAATTCATACGAATTATGAATAAAAAAGTTCTTCGAAATGAATTAGATTTCATCGTTTTAACGGGCGATTTGATAGACTATTCTACATTATCTAATTTACCAGCAGATTTTAATGAATTTTCAAACTTTCACTATAATAATTCAAATTGGAAAGTTTTAAAGGACATACTTCTCAACAAACATCAAAAAGTAAGAAGGGGGATAATTAGAGGGGAGGAAATATTATGTCCGATTTATACAATCCCGGGAAATCATGATTTTCGTCCATATCATTATGATATTCGATGGGGAAACCTCTATAAAAAAATAGGTCTGAATTTAAACGAGGCAATTGCTCTAAATGATAAACTCGCAGCAAATCCAATTGGATCTATTACTAGAAATTTTTTAGCACTAAATGGATATCTATTAGAATTTAATTTCAAATTAAATTACACCTTTAAATTGGGAAAGTATAATTTTGTTCTTTTAAATAGTGGTCCAGATTCGTTTAAAAATCTGAGAGACTTTATCAGTGGTCATCCTTCTGCTACTGGATTAACCAACAAGCAAATTCACTACTTAGAATATTTAATTAATAATGTTTTTAATGACAATGAACATACTTTCTTGTTTTTACATTGTCCTCCTATAAATCCTCAAAAAAAAATTAGTATTTTTGATCGTTTTATCTTGGCTAAAGTCTCAGGAGGCCTTTCAAGAGATTTTAAGTATTTTAAAGAATCTCTTGGATTAACGAAGCATAAATCTAGAATCGATTCACGATTTAACCTGAAATATGGTACTATCTCCTCCAATTGGGAAAAATTGATTAATTTTTGTAAAGATCACTGCTTTGTCACCTTTTCAGGTCATACACATGAATTTAAGGAGTTTAGATTAGAAAATCCAGAAAAATCTAAAACAAAAGTTTTAGACGCTCCACCGTTCGTTTTAAGAAAAATTGAGAATCCCGCTGCAGTATTTTATGATGTCTATTCTGAAATTAATACAGATTTCAGGACCATCCAAAATAATTCTCCATACATCCTTCAAACTCCTGCTTTGGGATTAGGAGGTTATCATAATCCTAAGTTAGCGGGAGCTTATAGAGAAATTAAGATTGAAAAAGGGAAACTAGCCTCATTTAAAGTATTTTTCATAAATAAATGATTTTCATATTATAATTAAACTAAAGAATATCCTAGATCAAAAGCTTCAATAGGCTGTTTGAAATCATTTTCAAATGAACTTAAGAGATTTAGTAGATACTTTTTTCTAATTAATTCCTTGAATTCCCTTGTAATCAGCCCTAAAAGAATGAAAATCACCGCATTTAAATTACCAAATACTTCATTAGCTAATTTATTGAAATCCATCGAAATTGTAATTCTTGCTAATTGATCAAGCAGATCAACAATTTCTCCTACAGATTTATTATTTTTTTTCCCTTTTAGATTAGCATTTAAAATAATAAATGATTTTTCGGAAATAAAATCTAAATTTGCTAAGACAGGAATCGGATCAAACCCGATAACTAAATGAGCATTTTTTTTTGGAATCAACGGAGATAAAGGCTCACTTATTTTATATTCTTTATCAAGTTTATATACCTTATTTTCGATATAATAACGAATCGTTGACTGAATGATATCCTCATCTTTCAATTTCTTTGTAAAGTTAGTACCAACTGATTTTTGTATTAACGGATATTGCATTCCATAGTCTCTGAGAATATTTGCAAGCATTGAAACACTTTGATGAGTATAACCCGTGATTAAAATATTGAAGACATTTCCCAGTGGTTATCACTCTTCAAGGTTTATTAAGGACTCTGATGCATTCCACGCTTTTTGATTAACAATCTCAATTTTTGACTTATAATCATCAGAGGAAATCTTGCTTAATTTAGACTTGATTGCATTGATTTCATCAATTAAGATCTTTTCTTCAGATCTGAGTCGTTGATAATAGTCTTGTCTTTCTGGGTTCTCAGCTGTAGGTTTTTTCTTGTATTTTTTTACGAATTCGCTATGACGACTCCAAAACCAGTCGGGTTCAATATTTTCATAGATTTTAGCTTCATTTACTTTTTGATTTTTAATTGGGAATACATATGGTTTAAAGATACTTAAACAAGGAATGGTACTTCCAGTAAACCAATGGATCGATAGTGAGGGATCTTCAAATATTTCAGAGACTTGAGATCCCGTAGATTGATTATTTCGTTGATGTATGCATATTCCAGCAGGTTCATGAGTTCTTAAGAATTTCATCATCAGCTCGGTGGAAATCTCACCACTATAGGATCTCAATTGATTCAATGAACATCCGTCTCTGCTTTCGATAGGAAATTTCTCTGGTAATGGAGATGGTGAAAAAATCATCTTGAAATCAAAATCATCATCATCTTTACAATAATCTTGTTCAATCGCGTGTTCAATAATTCCTTCTCTTCTCATATCTCCTTTTCCTCTGATAGAGATGTTATTTGATATGGATCGGAAATTCTTCACAAATTCTACTATCCACCACTCACCAGCAGTTTCTAACACGCAAGCTTCTTTATTGTCAGCGATAATATATGAATTGTGATAATTCAAACCTTTCTTATTATGACTCCCCCCTTGTCCATGGGTTTCTAATAAATTAATTATAACCTCCAACGTCTTTTTCGCTGTATTTCCTCTTTCGAGGCCTAATCGTAATAGATCCATTCCTAACAGACCCATATCGTTTAGTGGTTCTTTAGTTGCAATTGCCTCATTTCCAATGACTACACCATATTCGTTTGCCCCCATTTCTGCACCCCACATCCAGTAAGGCTGGCTAAGAATCACCTCATAGGTTTCAGTTACTTGTGGAATAGTAATGTGTGTACACTTAAGACCCTCTCCTTTAGAATGATGTAGCCTTGGAGCATGAGTTATTAATTGTGCTTCAGAACCTAATCTATCACTATTCTTTCCAAAAATAACATTTCCACTTTTGGTTGCCTTACTCATGACTATATATGTATCACACGTGATTATCCCCTATTTTGACATCTCTTTTAGTTTTTGAATAGCTTTAGAAATTCTTAATAAAACTTCATTGATTTCTTCTTTTGTGGATATCAATGGAGGCATTATTATAAGGGTGTCTTTCTTATTTCCACAATAATTTAATAAAACACCTTCTTGGATGGATAAAATCATGCTTTTAAGGCAATTATCTTCATTGAAAAATTCGACTCCCCACATCAGCCCTCTCCCTCGTAGCTCTTTAATTAAATTTGGATAATCTGAAGCTATTTTTTTCAATCCATCTCCAAAAATTTTACCTACTTCCCTTATGTGTTGGAGAAAAGCTGGATCTGATTGAATTTTTAGCATAGCTGATGCTACAGCGCATCCCAAATCCGATCCTCCCGTTGTAGAAATATGAATAAAAGCATCTTCATTAAAGATACTCTTTTCTATAGCTGCTTTATAGCTACATGTTGATAATGGGTAGACTCCCGAACTCATGCCTTTTCCACATACAATGAAATCGGGAACCACTTTTTCATCTGGATACATTCCGCCATAAATTGCCCAAAATTCTCCCGTTCTTCCAAGTCCAGCTTGGACTTCATCTATTATTAGCATTACTCCTTTTTCATCGCAAATTTTTCGAACTTCAGTAAAATATCCTTCAGGGGCGATTAAAACGCCACCAGTAGCAGGTATGGTTTCTAAAATAACACAAGCATCATTTTCACTAACGGTGTTCCTCATAGCCTCTATATCTCCAAATGGAACCTGTTTGAAATCGGGATTGTGCCATAAAAAAGTCTCTCGAAAATTAGGATCGCCAGTTAACAAGGCAAATCCGGTATGACCGTGATATCCACCTATAGCAGAGACACATCCTTTCCTTCTAGTGTACGCTCGTGAAAATTTAATCGCGGTATCAATTGCTTCTCCACCACTGACACCAAATGTTGTTTTAGTTATTCCTGGGGGCATTAGATCAGCTAATTGTTTACCTAAAATTGCTCTCCATTCTGATAATAACATGTGATCCCCAACATCTAAGCCAGCATCTAATGCTTCTTTAAGCACATGTACAATCTGAGGATTACTATGACCTAAATTAAATACCCCTCCACTTGAACGACAATTAAAAATCTCTAAAGGTGGTTCATTTGGGTTTTTCCCGGCTAATGTTTT
Organism: uncultured archaeon; assembly: GCA_964632315.1. GTDB lineage: Archaea > Asgardarchaeota > Lokiarchaeia > Sigyniarchaeales > SOKP01 > SOKP01. Next base: position 48,772 of record CAZWEM010000005.1, on the reverse strand, counting down.
AAATTTAATACCCTCTCGTTCTCCAGGAATGACACCAAAACCAAATCCTTTAAAGGTTCGAACTTTTGGAGCATTTACGTGTTTTGCATAGAGCTTTAATAGCTTATCTTGAGGTAAAGTACCAATGTATTTGTTATGTGACTCTCTCATGAATGAAGATTACTTTTTATTCTTATTAAAACTTACTAAGATTTACTAGCGAATAGATAGAAGTAATAAAATGTGTTTTCTAAAAAGAAGAAAAAGGAAAAATTTAAAGATGTAGATTTTAATGAAGTACTGGGCGCCCTTTTTTATGAATAGCAAATCCAAAAACATCCTCTGCACCCTCAAGAACCATTTCTGAAATAGTAGGGTGACTATGGACGGTTTCAGATACATCATGCACTGTTAATCCATGTTGCATTGCTAGAGCTATTTCTGCAATTAATTCTGGTGCTTCTGCTCCTATGCATGATGCTCCAACAATTTTATGCGTGTTTTTATCAGCTAAAATCATAATAAACCCTTCTTCATGACCTGCACATTTCGCCTTTCCAAGAGATTCATAAGCGAATCGTCCCATAGCAACATCAATTCCAAGATCTTTTGCTTGATTTCTTCTTAATCCTACAGAACCAATATTTGGGCTGGTAAATATTGTTGCTGGAACAACATGATAATCTGTGGTTCTCTCTTTTATGGGAAATTCCCCTATAGTCGTTAATGCATTTGCAACTGCAACATCTCCCATATAGCTAGCAACATGTGCTAACATGGGCGCTCCTGATAAAGCGACATCTCCTATTGCAAATATACCTTTAACAGCAGTTTCACAGGTCTTTTGGTCAATCTTAATGGCTCCTCTATTAGTTTCAATCCCTAATTCTTCTAAACCTAATCCCTTTGACTCTCTAGCCCTTCCAATAGATACTAAACAAAACTCTGCTTCAAAATATGACTTTTCTGCACTCTCAACTTGATCTCTTGGTGTGTCTGCAGAACAAGTAGTTGCTTTAACACCTGAACCAGTATTGTCGACCGATAATACATTTTGCGAAACGTGGATCTCAATCCCCATACTTTTTAGTTTATTTTCTAATTCCTTTATGACCATTCTTTCTTCAGTTGCTATTGGTGTAGACAAGTATTCGAGCATTGTAACTTTCGCTCCAAAAGTTGAGAAGATATTGGCAAACTCACATCCTATCACTCCAGCTCCGATAATTAATAAGCTTTTAGGAACCACCTTGAAATTTGGACTTAAAATATCATCACTAGTGAGAATTCGTTCATGATCTATATTGAATGCTGGAATTAAAGCGGGAGATGATCCTGTAGCGATAATTACTCTCTTTGTTTTAATCTTTTGACTAGTATCCCCTTCAATAGAGATATCAAATCCATCATCAAGATTGCCTCCGAGAATTTTCCCATAACCATAAAATATATCATTTTTCCAAGCAGTTTCGAGTTTTCCAATTCCATCCACAAGTTCTTCCACAACTTTATTTTTTCGCTCAACCGCTTTGGCAAAATTTACTTTGGGCTCACAAAAGACACCAAAATCATCTCCATGTTCTTTTAAATTTTGAATTAATTCTGCAGAAGCATAGAGAGCTTTTGTTGGAATGCATCCCCAATTAAGGCACGTCCCTCCTAATTTACTCTTTTCTATTAGGGCTACCTTTGCTCCATACTGAGCCGCTCTAACTGCTGCATGATATCCCCCAGGACCTGCACCAATTACGGTCAGATCATACATTTCTGTCATCTTACACTCAACTATTCTTATTTTTATGTTTTCTAAACTTATTAGATATTTATATGGAATAAAATAGTACAATTAATAATAAGTTTAATTAAATGAAAGCAGTAGTAGAGTTTTCTCTACAAAGGTGTGAAGTTGATTGTATAAATTTGTAAAAAACTCTGATGAGATCTTAAATTCAAGTCTAAATGATTCGATTCGCACTCTAAGGAAACTTGCGTTGGACTGCTTGGAAATAGCCATTTCATCTGTACTTCCAGAAAAGCTAATTAAAAAAACAATATCAATAGATGGTAATATCCTCTTAGTAGGGGGACATCACTACGATTTAAAGAATTATGATTCAATTTATATCATTGGAGGTGGAAAAGCTTCTGAAGAGATGGCCTCTACAATAGAAAGTATGCTGAAAAGTTTTAAGAATCTTTCCTATAAAGGAATAATAAATGTTCCGATCGGTACTCCTCATAAAAATCTTAAATTTTCAAATAAAATTGTATTCAATGAAGCAAATCACCCGATTCCTGATGAGATGGGATTGTTAGGTACCAGAAATATGATTGATCTAATAAGTAAAAGCACTAATAAAGATTTATTCATAATTTTAATTTCTGGAGGAGGGTCAGCGTTGCTTACATTACCTAAAAATGGGATATCTTTGGAAGACATAAAGCAAGTGAATAAGGTACTTCTAAAATCAGGTGCTTCTATTCATGAGATTAATACAATAAGAAAACATATTTCTGATTTTAAGGGAGGAAATTTAGCTAGAAAAATCTATGAAACTAGTAGTGCCCATGTAATATCTTTAATTATTTCTGATGTAATTGGAAATGAACTTGATATGATCGCGTCAGGACCAACTGTGCCAGATTCTACTAGTTATAAAGACGTGATTGAAGTTATAGAAAAATATGAACTTTATGATAAATTTCCTATTTCCATTATCAAAGCAATTGAAGAGAATAAAACTAATCCTAAAATGGAAAACCCAAAAGAAGACCACCCTTGCTTCAAAAATGTCTTAAACCTTTTAATTGGAAGTGTTGAATTAGCTCTAGAAGCGGTTACAAATTACTTAATCTCATCTGATTTTGAAGTATATAAATTAAAATACTCCTTTCAGGGAGAAGCAAGGAACTATGGATCATTCTTAGCATGTTATTTAATGCGAAAATTAGAAGAAGATACACTAGTAAAGTCCAATGCGTTAATTGGTTCTGGAGAACTTACTGTCACCATCACTGGACAAGGAAAGGGAGGAAGGAATCAAGAAATGCTTCTTGCTCTATTAAACTCTCTCTTAAATGAAAAAATTAAACATCAATTTTTAGTTCTCGGTGTAAATTTGGATGGAATAGAAGGTAATAGTAAAGCAATGGGAGCACTTATTGATAACCAAGTATATCGCGATATGATTCAAAATCATCTAAATTTAGAATCCTATTTAGTTGAGAATAATTCTAGTTCTTTTTTTCAAAAGATTAAAACACAAATAATTACTGGTCCTACTGGCGTGAATGTAAATGATATTATTTTAATATTCACTCAGAAATAATTAAAAGCATACAAAATTAATACACCACGTAACCTTCCTATGGCAAAAAAAATAAAAATTGAAGGAATTGATAATAGATTAATTAAAACTTGTCCAGTCTGTGGTTATAGCTTTAAACCTTTTAAACCGAAATCAAAAAAAAAGATTAATGTGTGCCCGATGTGTGGGCATAAATTTATTGAGCCCGATATGAATCCACACAAGCATAATGACTTTAAGAAACGAATAATTTAAAGATCATATTATTTCAATTACTTCTCTACAAATTAAATCAAATTTCCCGACTAATTTATCTTCAATTGGTCTTTTATAAAAATAAATAGTATATGAAAAAAAGGTTTTTTAACCATACAAGGTATATTAATTACACCGAAGTTTATTTATTAATCCTAAAATAAAATTGGTAATAAATTATGGGACGCAGAAAAAGAAGTAAGTCAAAAGAACCAGATCGTAAGTATGGATGGGACTCGTCAGAAGCAGAGGAATCGAAAGTAGCTGAAGGATTAAAGAGATCACAATTGGATGAAGGTAAGGTAACATTAGTTGATCGAGATTTATCTACTCCTGTTATCGAAACATATGACAAGGATACAGGAGCATTAGAAGGCTCTATACTTTTAAAGGATGGTAATCGGGAAGGTCTTTTAGGGATAGTAAAAATTGTCGAAGATGTCGATGTGGAACTTGATCATGAATCTAATATCGAATCGATGAACTTCCAAGGAAAATTAAACGTAGAAAATCCCTCCAAAGAAGATAGATTATGGGATATTGATATTGAACTGAAAAATATTGAAAAAACAGATCTAAAATCAAAAAACATAAAGATTCAAGAATTAGGTACTGACGAGGATACGAATGTTGAAACTCACGAATTTTTAATTAAGGATGAAGTACCTAATCTTTTATTAGTAAAAGAATATGTAAACACATTACCTAATGCTGATGATGTATTAAATAATCGAGATATAGAAAATGATCTACTTAAATTAAAAACAAAGACAAGTAAAGCGGGGTCTGAAGTTAAAAAAGTCGAAGAAGAAGAAGATGAGGATGACGAGGAAGAAGAAGATGAGGATGATGAGGAAGAAGAAGATGAGGATGATGAGGAAGAAGAAGATGAGGATGATGAATCATATAGCGATGGAGGTACGAGTGACTATTCGCTTGAATCGTTTGGAATCTCAATTGATAAAGAAAATGTGGTATGGTTTGCGATTGGACTCAGATCAATGTTTGAAAAAGCCATCACTAATGTAAAAGTAGTAAAGAAGTTGCCTAATGAATTTACTGATATTATGGTTCGAAATACATCCGTAGGAAGTGCTGATGTTCAAGGAGATGAAGTTGTGTGGACGATAGAAAGATTGGAACCAGAGCGTACTGCGGTATTAAAATTTACTAGTAATATCAAAGTTTCGGATATTACTGCAAGAAAGACAGGTGCTGTGGCGATTACATTTGAAGGATCTTCTTCGTTCGCTGGTGGATTGAATATCGAAAAATATGATGCATACACTCGAAATAGATTTTTTGTCGATACTGTAGAACGGGATGAGGAGCCGGAAATTTGGGATTGCAAGCTCGTTTTTGAAAATGCTTCCGAGTTTATTATCCAGCTCTTCAATGCAGATGTTTACTCTCCTGAAGATGAAAGCGCAAAATATGTTGATATTGATCCTAATGAAGTACCGTTGCTCCCTGCTGGTGCACAATGGCATTCTAAGAAATGGATGTATGAATCTGAAGATTATCCTGCTTTCAGGAAGAAATTAGAGTTTAGAGTAATGCCTGATTTTCAAACTCAGGTCAAAGGTTCTGTTGCAATTTCTGATGTTATCTTAGAAATTGCTAGTATGACTGGAGATATGAGTTATGACATAGAACAAGTGCCCACTTACAAGGAAAAGGATGTCATTGCTACTCTTAAAATTATCAACAATGGATCTGCACCTTTGAATGAAGTAAGAATAACTCAACAATTTTTCAATGATGAATTCCAGCCTCCGAAAGCAGATGAGATAAAACTCTTATGGGACAGGAATGAATTAGAATTAAGTTCAGATGCTGTGTCATTTGATGGTAGTGTATTCACTTTATCACTGAAAGACTTGAGAAATTCGAGTACTGGGATGTTTGAACCTGAATCGACCTTACAATTTGAATATCCTATCCACTGCATGAATCCTGTACAAGATGCTAGATTTGAATCCGAAATAATTTATAGGGCGAATACCTATCCTGTATCTCAGGAACTAGAATTCAGTCCTGAAGTACCTGTTATCGAAGCATTGCATTTAAGGAGAAGATTCAGAATAGGCAAAGAAGTACAACCGGTTGGAGATTTAGGAACTTACAGAATAACATTAATCGTTGAAAATATCGGTACTGCGCCACTTCAGAATTTAGTTCTAATGGATAAAGTACCCGACAGCTTTGAATATGGAAGTTATTCAGAAACACCAGAAATAACCGATGAAGTTGGAAGCGACACTTTAAAATGGGTTATTGATAAATTAGAAGCAGAAGATCGAAAAGAAATTACGTATGAAATTAATGGTACTGGAAAATATAGTCCTAGTGATGCTCAATTAGGTTTGTAATTCTCTTCTATAAAAATTTAATTTACTTTTTTTTATCTTCTTATTATTTTAAATAATTTTTTCAAAACTGTTAAATAAATTAAGAATAAATTCTATATGAAATTACTAATTAGTTAAATTTTATGTTTCATAATACTAATCTATATAAAGTTTCACTATACCATGACAACTATAAGAAAGCGCTTCAATCTTAACTGGATCTTTGAGGCTCCAGAAGCAGTCTTGACTTGTTCAGTCTTAAAATGTGGAAGTAATTCATTTTTAGTATTTGGAGGCCACGATAAAACACTCTATCTAATGGACACGGATATGCAAATTCTAGATAGTGTTTCTTTTGATGGTTGGTGTAGGTGTTCCTATACAGCAGATATTACAGGAGACAATTGCGATGAAATTTTGGTCGGAGCCGGTGATGGTAATTTTCTTGTTTTGAAATTTGTTAAAGGTATCAACAAGTTAGCTACAATTATGAATTACAGATGTTCTGGAAAAGTTTTATGTGTAACTGCTGGAGATTTTACTAATGACGAGAATATTGAATTGATGTTAGGTGGTGAAGATAAAACCCTTAAAATTTTTAAAGATATTGGTTCAAAAAAACCTCTTTATGAATTATATTATGATTCATGGGTTACTTCCTGTACTTTAGGCTGTTTAATGTTATCCGAACAAGAAAATTCTCTAAATGGATTGGTTATTGGGACTAAAAATGGGACAGTACAATTAATTCACATTAAAGACTCGAAACCAGACATTTTATGGGAAAAACATCTCAGTTCTCAAATCAATGCAATTGACATCGGAGATGTTACAAACAATGGATATAATGATGTGGTTGTTGGAACAGATGAATCAATAATAATGATTCTAAACGCGAATGGAGAGGAGTTGAGTACGATTAAAATCGAAGAAGGAAGACCAATCTCACTGAAAGTTGCTGACATTGATGGGGATAACGCTAATGAGATAATAGTAGGTTGTGCAGATGGCTCATTGAGAATCTACCACAATCCCCAATTAAATTCAAGTGATTTAGAGTTAAAATGGAAAACTTCTACTTCTACATCTATAAAAATAGTTTCTCCTGTTTTTGATTCAGAGCAGGGTTTGATAAATATTATTTATGGTGGTTATGATCGAAGTCTCCGCTGTATTTCGGACTATGAATGGGGGGAAAAAGAAAAACTAGAAATAATAAACAATATGGTAGATACACCATCCCCTATTAAAGAACCAGAATCCCCTGAAGCTGATGAAGAAAAAACAGAATCATCACAAAAAATAGTTCCAACAAATCTCCGTGAATATATTTTTAAGATCCTGGAAGATAAGAAGGTTCTTGATGATGTCATAAGAGAGCTTCAAAAGATGGGATATGTAAAAGAGAATATCATTAAAGAATTTGAATTTATGAAAAATCAAAAACCCTCATCGTATGAAAAACTCACATATTCTCTGTGGACCCTTTCAGAAGAAGAAATTGGAGAAGGAGGGGCCATCAAGGGAATCGAACCGAAAACCGAATCCGCTACAATTGAAGAGAATAAAGCAAAAGGAGAAGATCTTTTCCGAGCTTTACATAAAGAAGAGGGGAAAACGGAAGAACAGCTAACAATTGATGAAAATCTACGCTATATTATTATCCATTATCTCGAAAATAATAACCTAGTGCCCACTAGAACTAAGATAGTTCAAGAAATTGCCATTTTAGGTTATAGTGAAGCTGATGTTGAGGAACAGGTAGATATTTTAAAAGAACAAGGAATTATTGAATACTCTCGTTCTGAGCCTAAAGGTTGGCGTCTTGTCAATAAATGATTAGTCAAAAAAATCCTTTATTTCATCCTGAAATGGCTCAAATTGGCTTAACTCCGTTAAATCCTTATTATTATACCTAGTTATAAAAAGCTGTATGATTGGTTCTGATTTTTCAAGAAATTTTTTTACTGTTTTTTCGGGGTCTTTTTTTTTTCGTTCCGTCAATCCGTACAAAATGACAAGCTCAGGATAATCGCTATCTTGAGCTTTTATTTCATGAACTTTAAATATGAATAGATTGTTACTTGATTCTAAATATTCTAAAGATAAATTATTAAATGCATTCTGAGCAAATGAGTTTATTGCTGTGATAAAAGGTCCTCTTAAATCCTTACAAGGATCGATCTCTTGATGACCAAACCCATTTTTAAATAGGTGTTTCACTAAAATAAATCCTCGAAAAACTATTCCAACTTCAACTAATTCTTTCATTTAAACATCTTAACCCTAAAACATTTTATAGATCCAGCTATCGTTATAACATTAGTAAAATTACCATTATTTAATATTAGACAGATCCAAATCTTGATAATTAGAAAGTTAAAGATATGGTTATTTAATTGTATCAGTTTCTAAAATTTGTTAAAAAATAGGAATTTAACTTGTCATAAAATAACACGAATTTAAATAATAATATTGGTATGTAATAGGTTACAAAAAACAAATTTCATTTAGAAATTATAAATTCAAGCGAAATAACATGAAATCATCAAATAATAAAAGAAAATTTATAGTAGGAATGGGATTAGTTACATTTATTTTCTTCAATATAATAAGTCTAAGTCCTGCTTATGCAACACATAAACGAGGAAATGGAGCAACGTTTAACCTTGAAAAAGAGAATCCGTTAGGCTATGGTGTTATTTTACCATCGCCAAATATGCTTGCTACAATCTCAATAGATGGATCAAATCAAGGAGAATTCCTATTGACTGATTGGATGGGAACTCCATTAGAATCAGAAACCGTAGATGCTCCAGGAGATGATATTTCCATCGTTTATCCCTGGTATTTTGACAATTGGGGTGTTGGTAGCATTACGAATAATGACTATATTGATCCTTGGACTAGCATAAATTGGTTAAATGTCTCTGCATTTAATGCTGAAGCGGATACATTATCACCCTTTAAATTAAATACGGTTTTTGATTACTATGTCATGGATGAGGGAGATAACTTAAAAGTTCCGTTAAATCATTCTATTCCAATGCAGATTGATATAGTCGTTGGAAAAACTGGACCCAAAGTATTAAAAGCTGATTGGTTAACTGATAATCCCGCTAACATTAATCCAGATGTAAAATATCTATTTTCTCCTTCTGGAAAAATGATAGATTTAGACTTCAATACTGCAACATCTCATGCAGTATCTCCTGCAGTAGATGTTTTTGACTATTATTCATTTGTGGCTTATGAAACGGGAACATACCGTTTATTGGTCTATGCTGCTCATACTTTAGGTCATCCTGCTTATCTTAATTTAGAGTTCTTAGGCGTATCTGTCTCTTCATTATCATCAAATAAATTAGTTTTTGGAGGTAATAGTGATGATCTCTTAAGCACTGGTGACTCAGAACATGCTAATTGGCAGTCAAAATGGTTTGCTATCAATGGGAAAAGAGGAGATTTATTCAGATTAGAACTTAGTAGGGATTATGCTACAGGGTATGAACCACTAATATATATTTGGACTAAAACCAACAATGGATATTTTCGAAGTTCTTCGATTGGAATGGGAACACATGAGATCTACCTTCCTTCTAGCGGTAATGCATATATCTCTTTTACGGATGCCGATTACGCTGATTGGTATAGATATTCTTTATATGTGAGTAAATATAGCACTGTAAAATATAACATTGGAGACTCATTGACTACAATTAGAATTTCAAGGGATCAAAGTAAGGCAATACGATTTTCAGTCCCAGAGGATTCATTTGTAAGATTTAATTTCACAACTTTGAGTGATCCGCCTGGTCATCCTTATCTAGACGCTCTAGGTAACACAAATGCTTTTATCTACGTGAATTCAAAAGGATTAGCAAGTTATGATATTAACGAATATATAAAAGCAAAACAAGTAGGATCTGAATGGTTCTACTATTATTATATGCCTGCTGGAACATATAAAGCCATAATTAAAAATACAGACGAAACAAAAGATGGATTATTTCAACTTAGTTCAAAGTTTGTAGAAAATGCAAATGGCACGATACCAATTAATGATTTAACTTATCCTACTCGTTATCCTTCCCAAGATGTTAAATTGAGTTTTAACCCCGATGATTATTATGATAGTCTAAAACACGCTCTTGCTATAGATTTTGAGATTACTGAACCTGGACAGTATATATTGAATACGACCGTTTTAGCCTCTGATAATTTAGCTACACTACCAACTCTCGTTGATCCAGCAGCGGTGGTGTATTATAATGCTTCAGAACCACTAGGTTCGCAATACTACGATTATTCATCGATTGCGACAGTAGAGTCTCAATCATTCCCCGCATTTACATCTAACTCAGATTTTCTCTATATAGCATTTCCAAATAAGTGGCATGATATGCATTTTACCCTTTCTCAATACGGTGTAGCTGGAGGTGTCGACAATAATGTTGATGTTTGGCATGATAATAATTGGTATGCCTTGTCAAGAACAAGCGATACCACTGGTGAATTTTCAAGCAATGGAATGTGGGTTTGCAATATATATGGTGATGCAGATTTTACTTGGTGGGAGCGGGGTTGCAATTTTGATCTGCCTAATATAAATGAAAGTGATTATTATTGGCTTAGATTTGACGTAGATGATGATTATGATGGTGCTGGAGAAACTATTCCCTATATCGATCTTATTCAATTATCAAATGTAACTACTTCGGGTAGCGTGAATTTTGCCTTAATAGGTGAAAATGGTTATGATTATGCTGATTACTGGCTATTAACTCAACAACCTTCCGATGTAAACGTACCATATTTGAATCAAGAAGCTGCGCATGATTCTTTTTCATATGAACAATGGCTCTTTTCTTCTAGTTCTCCTTATATGCAAGCAATCGAACCTGGGACGTACAAATTATTAATAATCCCAGATGATTGGGATCATACTGGTGGAATTAATATTAGATTTGCGATAGAAAACTTCTGGACTTATAGACATCAAGTAAGTTATAATATCTCTACAACACCTATTCCAAACCTATTTAAATACCAAATAAATAATTATACTTCTACTACCTATGGTAATTACTCAGCACCACACTATAATTACGGATTAATAGCCACAATGAATAGTACAGAAATTACACCAACAGTAACCTCTAACCAAGCATACTTTGTTGTCGAAGTAAATGAAGGATCTGCATATCAGTGGAATCAATTAGTAGTAGCTACAGAAAATGTTTCGGATTATGATTTGTATGTAATGCAGGACCTTAAATGGCAAGATAGTTCAAATCCTAATGGTGAGATTCAGCTACTTCTTAACGATCAAGTAGCAAATACGACTGTAGAATTTGGTACATTCACCGATCATTTTTACCTAATCTTTGAATTCTACGACACTGGAAATGGAATATCACAATTTATGATATCACTAAGTCAGTACGATACTACAATGTTAACAACGAAAGTTCCGGTAGCTTCTCATATACCTCCATTAGATCCTTTAGTAATAATATTAGCTATTGTCATACCCGCTAGTGTTGGAGCTGCGGTAGCAGTTTTATTCTTCTTGAAAAAGAAAGGAAAAATCATGACAAAACGACCATCTTAAAACATCTAAATAAATACTTTTTTTTCATTTTTGATTTTTTTTATGATAGTATTATCATCTTCAATCTAAAATAAAAATCAAAATTTTTTTTGAATCGCCTTATATATACTTATTATGAAAAATTCAAAAGATGAAATTTTAGAAAAAGCATATTTACTTGGAAAAAAATATGAGAAAAAGTGTACGGGGTGTGCACAAACCAGCATAGCTGCCATATTTGAATCATTAGGAATATGGAATGAAGATGTATTTAGGGCTGCAAGTGGATTGGCAGATGGATTAGGCTTAACAGGTGATGGTACATGTGGTGCTTTAGTCGGTGGTTCTATGGTCATTGGGTATCTTTTTGGTCGTGGCAAGGATAATTTTGAAGATATGAATAAACCAATGAAATCTTATGCACTTGTGAAGAAGCTTCATGATCAATACGTCAAAAAATATGGATCTTGTCGTTGTTATGACGTTCAAGATAAATTAATGGGTCGAACTTATAATTTATGGAATGCTGACGAATTAGAAGCTGCTTTTAAATCAGGAATGATGGAACACTGTTCAGATCTTGTAGGAAATGTTGCAAGATTAACAACTAAGATTATTTTAAATAGTGGGTATAAGATTAACCAATTTCAGGAGTGAATTGAAATGGAAAAAGATTGGAAAAAGCTTTTTACCGAGAAAATCGGCAAAATGGAGTCAGAACTTCCCAAAATGACCGAAGGAGTAAATTGTGCGGAGTTAACTTTTACAAACATTTTGGATGTTTTGGGAATTGATTCTTACCTCTTTCATAATTTAGCAATGCCATTAGCTGGAGGTTTTGGAGGATACAAAGCAAAAGACGGATGGCAAGGAGCTTGTGGAGCTGTTGCTGGTGCTTGCGCTGCTATTGGGATAATAATGGGAGGAAAAGAAAAGATGAACGAGTCAGAAATGGCAATGGCGTATTTAAAAGCAGCAAAATATTGTTCTGATTTCGAAGAAGAATTTGGGTCGGTAGTTTGCGCTGAGCTTTGTGGATATGATTTTAGTAAACCTGAGGGATTTTCAGAATATAGAAAAAGTGGAACTTGGCAAAATAAATGTAATAAATATGTAATTTGGGCTGTCAATCACGTTAGTAAGCTAACTAGAAAGGATTTAAAGTCAAAGTGGTAGATCAATTATTTCTAAATACTCGTTATATGCATTTCTCCACTTTTTTGTCTCATTTGGTGTAAAATCCTCTATTTCGAATGAATTAACTACTATTTTCCTTAATTCTGAAACATTATTAATATCTCCAAGAGCTAATGCTTGCACCAAAATATTCCCAATTGCTGTTGCTTCTGAAGGACCGGTTTTTACTGGAAGCTCAGTTGAATTTGCAGTGAATTGATTGAGTAGATTATTATTACTTCCTCCACCAATTATATGAAGGATTTTAATCTTACTTTCGATTAGTTCCTCTAACTTTTCAAGTACAAATTTGTAACGAAATGCCAAATTTTCGAAAATAGCTCGAGTAATTTGTCCTGGCGAATTAACTATGGATTGGTTAGTAGATTTGCAATAATTAATTATCGCCTTTATCATATTATCTGGATTAAGGAACTGTGGATCATCAATATTGAAATAACAATTAAAAGGTTCAGACGTATTAGCTTCTTGTATTAATATTTCCCATGTAAATTGATGATCTTCAATATCCCATATTTTTTTACATTCCTGAATGATCCATAAACCCATAATATTTTTTAAAAATCGAATTGTTCCGGCGATTCCTCCTTCATTAGTAAAATTATACTTTAAACTTTTCTTATTGATTATAGGAGCATTCAACTCAACACCCAGCAATGACCAAGTTCCTGAACTTAAATATGCCCATTCCCCGCTTTTATACTTCTCCATCTCGACAGGAGTAGCTGCAACCGCAGATCCCGTATCATGACAAAGAGGTGCAATAATATTTGGTGGTGGGTTTAACCCTATCTCTGAATTTATAGTTTCATTTAGCTTGCCCAAAATTGAACCTGGAGGAATAATTTCAGCAAACCAATTTCTCTTCAAACCAAATTTTTCTACTAGATCAAAAGCCCATTCCTTTGTATTGGGGTTAAATAATTGAGTTGTTGTTGCAATTGAGTATTCGGTTGAGATTTCTCCACATAACAGGTAATTTAGAAAATCTGGAATCATTAATACCTTACTTGTTCTCAATAATTGAGGTGATTCTTGTTTGAGCATTGAATAGAGTTGATTTAAAGTATTTAATTCCATGAATTGAATTCCTGTTTGATTAAATATTTCTTCTTTAGAAATTTCTAAAAACATTTTATTTAAACTATTTTTTGTACGCTTGTCCCTATAAGTATGAGGGATACCAATTAATTCATTATTACTGTCCAATAAAACAAAATCAACCCCCCATGTATCTATTCCAATTCCCTTCAAATTAACTATATTTTTATCGACGCATTTTTTAATACCTTTCTTTAATTCATTATATATGTTAAAAATATTCCAATAATCTGAATCGTCGATTTTTATAGCGTCATTAGGGAATCTGTGAATAATTTCTATTTCCAATTGTTCGTTTTTTAAATTTCCTAAAATTCCTCTTCCAGAACTTGCTCCAATATCAAAAGCTAATAGATTTACACCTTCTTTCTTATTCATAATTATTACTCATTTTTTTTCGAAATTAAAAATTTTTAAAGTATAAATTTCTTAATACTATTATTCTGTAAATTTTTATTATCATTTACAACTTAAGTTGTTATAATTATGTCCGATGAAACCGAAAGTCGATTTTGTCCCTATTGTGGAGTCGAATTGAAGCATCCTTATTGGCAACATGTTCAAAAAGCTCACGCTGAAAAATATGCTCAAAAAGAGACATGGGTAAAACTTTATAAAGATTATAAAGCTGCTGGAATGAATCAAGAAATCTCTATTCAAGTCATTTCAGAACTATTTAATGCGACTCAAGAAGAGATTCAATCGTTCCTAAAAAATGCTAAAGCCCTGTGAAAGCCTATTTTAATTAAAGTTTCAAATAAAAATAGAATGATAAAATAAATACTATTAAAATTACAGATTAAAATTCATCTTCATCTTCTTCTAATAGACCTGCTTGCTTGAGCATATCTTCTACGGAATCTCGAGCTTTCATGACTTGTTCGTTTTCAGTAAGGTTCAAGTTTTCTAAGACGGAATCTGAGAATTCCATGAACTTTTTAATAGAACTTGAAGAAAAATCCTTTAACTTTTCTTGAGTTTCTTCCATGAAGTCTCGACCAGATTCTCCAAAAGCATTTCCAACAAAATCGAGAAACGTTTTATTTAAATTATCGATAAAATTTTCTCTTTTTTCTTCTTCTGCCATTTCTTTCTTCCCATATTCTATGATTGATTTATAAGTATTTTAATCGTTTTACTTATTATAAGTTTTTGATACTTCTAATGTTCTTTTCTATATTACCCTTTTTTACTTCAATTCTTTTAACGTTTCTTTAGAATATCCTAAAAGTTCACAATATATTTCTTCATTCTATTCGCCAAATTTTTTCGAAAAATACTTGATTTTCGCATTTGATAATTTTATCGTCTGAGAGTATAAATAAAGAGTAGGATTCCATAAGAAGAGTATTAGAAGAGAAATTTGGAAAATTCTATTGATCTTTTTAAAACTTAGCATAATAAAAAGTTGGAATAAAGAATTATTTATAATTTAACAAAAAAAATGGATTAAAAAAATTACACGTTAAATTTCTTTTATTTATGCAAAGCTTAATTTAAAAAGTTCTCGATTTGCGTCCCTTTTAGATTTAACGTTTTCCACTAACTTAAAAAACTCTATTGTAAGCTGTTTCATTTCCTGTTCAGCATGATTTGCATGTCCAGATAATGCAATTTTCCCAAAATCAGAATTAATAAGTTTAAGTAGCTTATTCCTTAAAAATGAGAGTGGAATCCAATATGTTAATTTATACTTCTTAGGAAGAATTGAAATATTGAGTTCCTTTAGAGCTTTTATGTTCTCTTTAAAAGCCTTAATTGCGATGGTCATAATTTCTTTTTCATTTCCAAGTGTTGACTCTTGATGCCTAATCGAAAAACTACCCATTGCCAACGGACTAATGAGCGCCAAATGAGTTTTAAGCCATGCATCTATATTTTGGCTTAAGTCAACCTTAATACCAATTCTCGTAAACTCTGTCTCAATTAATTTTAATCTTTCACTAACTTTTCCATCTATTTCACCAACGTAAAGAATAGCATTATCAACGTAAGCCGCAATTATTTTAGTATTTTTTCTATAACCTCCCGGCCCTCCAAACCCAAGTAATATTCTCTCTTTTTCGACGAATTGCAAATATTCTGAAGCTCCAGAGGGATTGTTTCCCACGAAGATTATAGTAGGACTTATATTCTTTTTAAGTATGGGGAGGATTTGAGTTACTTGTTGTCGTTGCATAATGACTAAAATTATATCATAATAGTCTTCCTCATTCAACTTATCTACAACATTTATCTTTGTAATGTAAACTTTATTAAAGATATCATCTTGAACAATAAGACCAAATTTCTTTAAATCCTCTAAACGTTTACCCCTAGCAAGGATTGAAGTATCGATGCCTCCATTCTTTAGTTTGTAAGCAAAGATACTACCAATCACTCCAGCACCATAAACAAGGACTCTCATAAATTTCACGATATATGGATTTCAAATATGCTTATTATAAATTAAGGAAAACATATATTTAAATTTAGGTGCACCTAAAAAATAAAATTAAGTCTTCAATTAAATTGTTTGTAATTTTATTCTTTAGCTAGATTTTCATTCATATATTGAACATTAAATTGATAAAAAGCAAGATCCACTGATACATAACATTCCCTTAGTTTACCATAAAATCAAGCCCTTAGCTCAAAAAATAAAGTAGTTCTACCACTTCTTATTGATTCTCCAAATCATTCGTGATATTTTTCTAATATAGGAATAGACAATAATGCAGAATTTAGCATTTAGGTTTTAAAATGATCACATGTTTTAAAGTGTAAGTGAATGCTCATGAATGATCCCCACTTCCTTCATGGATTTTTAAATCCTAATTCTATTGCTTTTTACGGAGCAAATAATAAGGGAGGTTCTTTAGCCTCGATTCAGATCATGAACTTGATTAAATCTGGCTATAAAGGAAATGTTTATCCAATCCATTTAAAATTGGATTCGGTAATGGGTTTCAAAGCCTATAAATCAATAGAAGAAGTTCCAGAAATTCCTGATTTAGTAGTTGTTGTCCTTCCTGCTAAGATTGTACCAAAAATCTTTCGAGAGATTGGGGAAAAAGGCACCAAGAAAATAATTTTAATTTCTGGTGGATTCAGAGAATTAATTGAAGATCGTGAAAATGACCTAACTGAAGAAATTTGTAAGATAACTGATCAATATGGAATGAAGTTTATAGGTCCTAATTGTTTGGGTGTTTTTAATAATTACTTTGAACCAGATAATCCAGAGAGTGCGTTTAATATTGCAATATGGGAGCATATTAGAAAGGGGAATTTTTCGATTGCCTCCCAATCTGGGACTTTAAGTTCTCACATTTGGTTTGCTCCAGAAGATACTGATTTAGGATTATGTAAGAGCCTCTCAATAGGAAATGAAGCGAATATTGATATTATAGATTGTTTAGAATATTATAAAGACGATCCAGATACAAAAGTTATTGGTTTATACATTGAAGAATTAAAAAGAGGTAAGAAATTCGTAGAACTTGCTAAAAATGTTAGTCTTACTAAACCAATCATCGCTATATATGTAGGAGGTTCAGAAGCGGGCAATCGTGCCTTACAAAGTCATACTGGATCTTTAGCAGGAGACTCAAGGATTTACGATGCAGTCTTTAAAGAAGTTGGTATAATTAAAACGGATTATGTTCAAGAATTTTTAGATGTGGCATTCATTTTATCAAAAGGAATTCTTCCCAAAGGTAATCGACTTGGCATCATAACAAATTCAGGAGGTCCTGGGGCAATGATTGCAAATAATGCAGAAAAAAATGGAATATTAGTTCCTGAATTCTCAATCGATCTTCAAGAACAGCTTAAAAAAATCTTACCGTCGACTGCTAGCTACAAAAATCCGATTGATTGTACTTTTGATATGAATTTACCCTACTTCTACATTTCTTTACCAGAATTACTCATGAAATCTGGAGAAGTTGATGCGATTATCCAGTATGGAGTCGTTGGATTTCAGGATGTAATGGATGATTACTTAAAGAATGATACAATTGCTAAATATGCAGATTTTCCATCATTTTCGAATGAAGACCAAGACAAGTTAGCTTCTAAATTGCTACAACCTACTTTACAAAATTCTATGAAATATTCTATTCCTATTATTTACGTAAGTCCCATGAGATATGATAGTCCTTGGTCTTTGCGTATTCGAAAGAATGGGGCTATTCTTTTTAAATTTTGGGATCGGCCTGTTAATGCTTTAGCAAGAATCTGTGAATATGTGGCATTTAAGCAAAAAAATTTGAAATTATAAATTCAGAGTTTTATACTCATTTTTCCTTATTTGCAATTTCCATTCGGTCCTAATTATAAATTTAAGGAATAAATGTGTTTGTCAAAATAATGAGTTTTATTCAAAAAATGAATCAAATGCTTCCCCTAAAAATTCACTTATTATATTTAAATCCTCCTTTGTAAATTCTTTAGATAAATCTTCATCGCTTTTTTCACTTAAATGAGTTATTACTTCATAATCTCTATTTATTTTGCTTGCTAAACTCTTTAAATCTTTTAAAGATTGTTCTTCAATGAAGTCTTTTATGATGGGGACTTGGTAAAAAATTTCATTTAAAGGTTTATCTAACACTTCACTAATCTTAAAAGAAACAGTTAAGGAAGGATTATATGTCCCTTTCTCTAAAAAGTAAATTGTTTGACGAGAAACTCCAACTTGGTCTGCCAATTCAATTTGAGTCATCCCTAACTCTTCTCGAATTTCTTTAATTCTTGACTTAATTGTCATCTTAAATCTCAGGCATTCCTCACCAAATGAAACATAAATTATTATAGCATCTCGATTTAAAAACTTCTATGCTAATTCAAACAAATCCTCTACCTTACATTTTAAAACTTCCGCAATTTTGTATGCAAGAAGTAAACTTGGACTATAACGACCTTCTTCTAAATACTTTATAGTCTGGATTGGTACATCAACCTTCTCAGCAAGTTGAGAAGCAGTGAATCCCATACTTTCTCTCAAAGTTTTAATTGATGTTTTTAACATCTCACCTTCCCGCATTTTGGAAAGAATATAGCTAATAAAATTATCAAATGCTAACTCTTCAGGCTTGAAAATTTTCTCCTCGAAAGCCCCCGTACCAGATGTGATTCTTGTGATCATTTCCATAATTTTATTTTCGATTATATATGGATCTTTTAATCCTGGTATATATCCTTCAGGTGCAATACCTCTTGATTTTCCAGTAGATACAGGACTATGGCCTGCAGTTTCTATTTTAACTGTATATGTCTTAAACATTCTATCAAATACGCCATTAACTATATTGATATTTTGGATTCTTTTATAAGGAATAGTTCCCCTAGTCTTTGTGAAAACACCATGATTGATGATTATCTCATTTTCCTCTGCAATATATGAGAAATTTTTAACATATGCAGAAAAAAACCACGCAGAAATTAATGCGATCGCAACATAGGGCAATATTACAGTTAAATTCGTTAAACTTATAAGCCAATCAATTCCAAAATACGGATCAATGAAATATAGAATAATGTAGGTAATCTCTAAAATTAACATAAACCCAATTAATCCGATATTATTCTTCAAGATTTCTTTTTTTACATACGCTCTTGAAATTTTTCCTTCAAATGCATCTTTTTCTATACTCACGATTTTCCCTCCATTAAAAATATATCCTTATGACAAATAAACTTAACTATCTATTTAAATCCTTCCCTAAAATTATGCTATGAAAAATTTTTATATAATAAAATCTGAAGATAAACCTTAAATTCCTTGAGTAAGTTATTATTTTAAATTTTTATGTTTTAAACTCCTTAGATACAATGTTAAATAGGGTTTACTATGAATACATAAATTTGATCGATAGATTTATATAGGAAGATATTATTTTGTATTGTGGTTAGGTCTGCTTAACGAAAACTAGGCAAGACTAAAAAAATACCATGAGTGATAATAAAATGAATTATTTAGAAGAAACTCATAATAAGGAAATTAATGATGATCTCTCGAAAATAGAATCTCAAAGCAATTTTAAAACAAGATCTAAGTATTCTTACCAAATTTTAACTACAACTTCTATTATTATGGGAATCTTAATCTTGAGTACAATTTTAGCGATTTTTAGTGGTTCAATCTCTCATACTACAATTTTAATTGACATCTTAATGATTGTATGGCATTTTATTTTGATAATCAGGATCTCTTTTGTCGAAAAAAGAATTGATAGTGCAGATGTTAATCCATCTAAATCAATTAACCAAGATCCAAATTATAATGAAAATAATGATTGGATATAGCAGATTTAGCTAAATAGAGAATGGAGGTGTTGAAAATGAGCATTAGTAAAAATTTACTTGAAGAATATTATCCTCAAAATTATGATCGAATTAAAAATAAAGTAGAAAAAGAATATGTACTAAGTAATCACAAAAAGCTGTTAGAAATAGATAATGGGGTAAATTCTCAAATTCGAAATTCTAAAGACATAATTTACTCTATAAGAAAAGATTTTTCCAAATCAAGCTTCACGATAAATTATATATTATTAAAAAATAGCTTAATAATTACTAGTCTCATCTTAACTCTCTGGCTTCTAACACTCGTTGGGGGCTTTTTTAATAATCTTGTCGTTATACTTGGAATTATATTGATTGTGTTGATCATAATGGTATACGAATCTCTCAAATTATTAGAAAAAGATTTAACTTTTAACAATGATAAAAAATAACATGCTTAGTATTAGGAAGTTGCTAGATCTGAAGATTTAGGAGAATTAGCTCTTCTATTCTGCTCTTCTATTTTTTACCATCCACTCCATGGCAAAATCAATCATTTCATGTTGAGACAATAAACGAGAGTCTGCATGTCCTACCTTTTTTGAGTGATAATTGATCGAATTTTCATAATCTCTTCCAAGGTCATCAAAATCATCGCTATAGTTATCTAATTCTTTCCATGTGATCCATTTCCTCTTTTTATTCTTATATATTACTGAAGCCATTTGCATGTAACATTTTCCTGGATACTCGCATAAATATTCTGCTAAATGTAATGAGGAATTGTTCATATGTGGGACTCCCAATAATAAAATTTTACCTGAAATTTTGTAGATTTTTCCTATAGGAGATTCTATCCCAAGATCATTTTCTAATGGATGGTTTTTTATAATAAATTTAGCTTTCTTTCCCCATGCCGCAAAAGAAGTCGTAGGGTGATTGCTCCTTATAACATTTGGATACTTCCTAAATGTTTCAGGAATCGTTCCCATTCCCCTTGTTGGAATTTTGTCTGGATGGAAAGCTGGGGTATACTTCCTAATATCTGGCCACCATTCCTTAGGAACAGGGGGATACTCCCATCCAGAAGGCTCAGTGTTTCCTGTAGTAAAAGTAGGCATAACAATAGTTCCCTTTGAAGTGACAATATCAATTAAGGCATCAATCACAGCCACAGGACCTCCGACAGACCATCCTATTTTACTTAAAGAACTGTGAACTATGACGATATCTCCTTTTTTTAATCCTAAAACTTCTAAATCTTTTTTAAGAGATGCTATAGTATTTGGGTTCTTAGTCTTTTTAATTATATTGTATTCTTTTTCTATATAACTCAAAATAAGGACTCTTTTAACAACTGATTGATTAAATTAAATCTTAATTATATATTAATTTTGAATATATGCTTTTTACTTTTAAAAATACTATGAATGAATTAGAATAAAATAAAGGATTTACTTCTTAAAGACAAATCCTTGAGGATCTATTACTTCATGTAAAATCTGTATTTCTTCTGCGGTAGGTGGAGTAGTAGTACCTACTTCATCCGCAATTATCAGTTCAAATCCCGTAGCTTTAATAACATCGTCAACACTTATCCCTGGATGGGTTGCGATTAGCCTCATTCGCTTACTTTTAGGTTCGAAATCCAATAAGCTTAGATCTGTAATCACTTTTGAAGGGCCTGTATTTTCTGACAATCCTTCTTCTTCTCGAGCACCTGGTCCGTATAAATATCCTGGAGTAGTGACGAAATCAACTTTTTCTACAAAACGTCTCGGGCTATGACGATCCATAATAATTAAAGTCTCCCACGCAAGTGATCCAAAGTCATTTGCTCCTCCAGAACCTGGAAAACGTACTTTTGGTCTTTCATAATCATTTCCAATCATAGTAGAATTTAAATTTCCAAATTTATCTATTTGAGCTCCTCCTAAAAAAGCATAATCAATAAATCCTCTCCGCATATTATCCATGATATCAATTAAGGTGGTAGTACATAATGCCCTATGAATTGTTCTAGAATCTCCTACTGAAATTGGTAGAATTGGTAATTGAGGTGCTATCCCTCCAGCTTCAAAAAAAATCACCAAATTAGGTGCGTGGGTCTGTTGAGCTAACATAGCAGCTATTAACGGCAATCCAGTCCCTACAGCTACTGATTTTCCATCCTCTAATTGTCTTGCGGCATTTACTGCCATTAATTCTCTTAATGTATAACTTTTATGTTCCATTCGTTATAATCACCTCACTGGTGGTCTTAAAAATTCAAGATCTCTGAGATTATATAGCCTTTTAGCACCAAGTTTTGTTAAATAGTCATCATAATCTTCAAGGTTATACACCCAATCATCTAACCAAGCTTCCATTGCTTTAGGATTTTCCTCTCTTCCTACACTTAAATAATTTTCAGTAAATTCATGATCAAAATAATACTTATAGGGCATATTTCCAGGATGAGATCCCCATGGTTGCTCGATAACAGCATCAACCATAAAGAAAGGAATGACAGTTCTTCCCGGTTCTGCTCTGATCTTATCTGTGCTAACGAGCTCCTCGCAAGTTACGATTACTCTCTTAGATGCTCTTGCTTGTAAATCATCCTTTACAATGTGACCATCGATTTGAACATTACCATACATATCTGCTCGATGAGCATGTAAAATGCAAACATCAGGATTTAATGAGGGTAATAATAAAACTTTCTCTCCCGTAAAAGGACATTTCACAACTTTTCCGGGAGAATGCATCATTGTATCGGTACCGAGCATTACTTTAACTGGAATGAATGGAATTCCTTGAGCTCCTGCTCTTAATCTATAGGACATAGCTCCATTAGTATAATCTGTTTTTTTTACTTGACCACTTTCAAAAAGCCTTCTCTGAACTCCAGACAGTCCTCTCAACTCAAATCCAACAACATAAGCAATATCAACCGCTGAAACACACCCTCCTGCCATTAATACATCTATATCTTGGACTGCAGTATGACCTGCCACGGAAAGATTTTTTATCCGTTGACGAACAATTTCATATATAATTGCCATAGGGATCCGAATATGTCCAAAGCCTCCAATAGCTAAATAATCTCCATCAGAGATATATTTCTTAACTGCGTCTTTGATTCTCATGCGCTTATCTTTTAATGCTCTTGGTTTACTTTCTCTTGTCCAATTACGAACCTCTGAAGGGGTATTCTTACAAAAAATTTCTCCTGTCCCTTCTTTTAATATTTTCATTTCCATTTTTCTCAATCTCTCCTAAAATTACCTTCCTATATAATATAAATAAATCATAGTTATTAATTGATATCCAAATCATATTAGTATTGATTATGACTAACTTTTTTGTTATTTGGATAAATAGAGTTATCAAATAAAAATTTTAAAATCGCTATAAACAGAAACGATCATTTACTTAAACTTAATAGAGATTTCTAATCAATAATTTTAGAAAAAAAATTAAATTAGACAAAAATCTAAGATGAAAATATTTAATTTTAAAATTTATCCGAACTTACTAAAATAAAATAACTAAAATAAAAGAGGAGTTAATTATCTCTGAATCTAGAAAAAAATTATGGGAACCTTCAAAACATTGGATAAAAAATGCTGAGGTTACCAAATTTATAGAGCTTGTAAATAGAAATTATGGACAAAAGATTGGAAATGCACGTGATTTATATGAGTTTTCAGTGCACAACATTGAGGACTTTTGGGCAGCAATGTGGGAGTTTACTGATATAATTGCATCTAAAAATTATAATTCTGTCGTTGAGGATATACACGAATTTCCAGGAACAAAATGGTTCCCTGGAGCAGAACTGAATTTTGCTGAAAATCTACTCAAATATAATGATGATCAACTAGCATTTATATTTCAAGGTGAAATGAAAGTTGAAAAGAAGATTACTTATGCAGAACTTACGAAAACTGTAGCTCGATTAGCTAAATCTCTTAGTGATATGGGAGTAAAAAAAGGGGATCGAGTAGTTTCCTATATTCCAAATATGATAGAAACACCCATTGCCATGCTTGCGGTTGCAAGTATCGGAGCAATTTGGGCTTCTTGTGGCGCGGAACTTCAGCCAAGTGCTGTCATCGATCGATTTGGACAAATTCAGCCAAAAATACTTTTCACTGTAGATGGGTACTTCTACAGAGATAAGGTTTTTGAAACTATCCAAAATGCCAAGAAAGTTGTGGAAGCTATACCTTCAATTGAAAAAGTAATTGTTGTTTCATATGTGTCAGAAGGTAAACCAAATATATCAAGTATTCCAAATGCCGTACATTGGGACGATTTTATTTCACAAGAAGAAGTTCAACCTAGCTATCTTCAATTGCCATTTGATCATCCAATTTACATAATGTTTTCTTCAGGAACTACTGGAAAACCCAAATGTATGGTTCAGAGTGCTGGAGGAGTACTAATCAATCATCTTAAAGAATTAATCTTATTTACAGACCTGAAAAGAAGTGACGTGATCAATTATATAACTGCTCCTTCTTGGATGATGTGGAACTGGTTAATAAGTTCTCTTGCTGTAGGTGCTACTATCTTCTTGTATGATGGTAATCCATTGTATCCAGAACCGCTTCGAATGTTTGAATTAATAGAGAAATACAGAGTAACCGTTTTCGGAGTTTCCGCAACTTATTTACACTATTTAATGGGCCAAGGTTTAAAACCAAAAGAAGAATATGACTTATCTTCTTTGAGGGAAATCTCTCAAACTGCAAGTACTTTAAGTCCTGAAGGATTTGAATGGGTTTTTAACGCAATAAAGAAGGATCTCTATTTCAATTCTATTTCGGGTGGAACTGATATAAATGGTTGTTTTGCAGGAGCTCTCCCGATACAACCTGTTTATTCCGGAGAATTGCAAGGAAAAGCTTTAGGAATGAAAATACAAGCTTATGATGAGATGGGGAAACCTATTAAGGATGTTCAAGCAGAACTTGTTTGTGAAGCTCCTTCTCCCTCAATGCCTATATACTTTTGGGGAGATGATGATAACATGACAAAATACAAGAAAGCCTATTTTGAATTTTATGAAGACCAAGGAATTAACGTGTGGCGGCATGGAGATTGGATCGTAGAGCATAGTGATACAGGAGGAATTACTTTCTGGGGGCGATCAGACGCGACATTAAAACCATCTGGGGTTCGAATAGGAACTTCTGAAATTTATAACGTGGTCGAGCAAATCCCAGAAGTAGCAGATAGTTTAGCAGTAGGACTTCCTGATGAACAAGGGAATGTAAGTATCATTTTATTTGTTCAACTTACAGAGGGTAATAAATTAAATGATGAACTCATTGATAAAATCAAAAAAACAATTAGATCAAAGACTTCTCCTAGACATGTTCCTGCCAAGGTTATAAAAGTGCCTGAAGAAGGGATTCCTTATACATTTTCGGGTAAAAAGGTAGAAATTGCTGTCACCAAGATTTTGAGAGGGATGTCGGTAGCAAATCGAGGTGCCTTAAGAAATCCAGATTCCCTTGACATCTACGAAGAAATGAAAGACCAATTTAAATTTTAATATTTATTTTTTTCAATCTATAAGGTGGGAATTATTACTGTAAAGTACATTTGGTTTTATGGAAGCTCTATTTTTAAATTTACTTCCTTTATCGCTTCTTCAATTTCGTAGTTCTTGTGAACAATTAACGTAAGTGCTTTTAAAAGATTAGTTGGATCAGATGATTGAAAAATATTTCTCCCAAAAGCTACTCCAGCACCTCCAACATCTATTGATTGCTTTGTAATCTCTAAAATCTCTCTCATTCCTACCTTTTCGCCACCAGCTATAATTACAGGAGCCATGCATCCCTCTACTACCTTTTTAAAGCTATCAGGAGAACCAGTCCAATTGGTTTTCACAAGGTCTGCCCCTAACTCAGAAGCTACTCTAGCAGCAATCTTTACCAGTTCGACATCATATTCATTTTCAACATTTTCTCCTCTAGGATACATCATTGCTAATAAAGGCATTCCGTAATATCTGCATTCTCTTGATACTTCTCCTAATATTTTAAGCATTTCTGGATCTGATTTTGTCCCAAGATTAATATGTAAAGATACTCCGTCAGCTCCAAGTTTGACTGCTTCAAGGACGGTATTAACCAAAACTTTGTAATTTGATTCTGGGCTAATGGATGTCGATCCTGAAAGATGTAAAATTAATCCTATGTCTGGACCATAGCCACGATGCGCATATAAAGGGATACCTATATG
The DNA here is from genome assembly GCA_964632315.1 of uncultured archaeon. GTDB lineage: Archaea > Asgardarchaeota > Lokiarchaeia > Sigyniarchaeales > SOKP01 > SOKP01. The sequence continues at coordinate 22,475 of CAZWEM010000005.1, read as the reverse complement.
GCCCAAAACCGCATTGGCACCTCCTAAAGCGATCTTATTTACCATCTCGCCTACATTTTTATCGATTCCCTTTATAGGTCCTACGCTTAATCCATGGTCCATTGGAACGATAATAGTCTTTCTGGTTTCTCTATTTATTATTCTCTCTAATCTAATTTTTTTCCCAATATATCCTGATATTTTTAACCACTAATTTTAGTTTTGATATTTTTAAGTAAGAGACTATGAATAATCTTATATATTACTTTTGACATAAATATGGGCAACTTTAAACTATCAAATGCTAAGTAAAAACCTAAAATAGGTTTAAGTATAGGCAAAATTATATTTTTTTGTTTTAAGGATTTTACGATATGAATCCATCAACGAATTAATCTCGGTATTACCTGCATATATGTATTGTTGAGCAATTTTAAGGAGTCCCCAATAGTCTTTTACAATATAGACTTCAATTACAGTTTGTACCAGGACGGAGTGGAACTACAGTCAAATGTCCTAAGGAAAGATTTGGATCTTTTCAAATAATATATGGGGAACGAACCGAATCAACTCCGTTCCTTCAAAATAAAAAGGAGATAAAAGAATAAAGAATGCGGAACAAAGAATGAGCTTCGCAAAACACTAAATTGTTTACCTTTGGAATTTATCCCAAATGTCTCTTTTATAAAGCCGTTCCAGTTCTGATTATTCTTTTACTTGTTAGTCTTGGGACTTGGGGAATTTATTATTTAAATCCATTTATAGCATTTGGATATCTAATTTTTTCTATATTATTTTATTTTTTAATTATGCCCTTAACTATGTGTAAATATTGTTATTTCAGTGTTAGCGAAACAAATAGAGGTAAAAAACTTTTAACTGTAGAAGCTTGGACCAAATCTCATTTACATAAACATGTTGGCCAAAAATATTGGACGATATTAATGACGATAATTTGGTTTTCACCTATTATATTAACTATATTTTCTTTTTTTAGTAATTTCTCGATATTTGCGTTAATATCCTTAGTAAGCTTTATAGGGGTTCTTATAGGTAATTATTATTTCATGCTTTATGTTAAATGTCCAAAATGTCCTATAAGAGAACAATATCACTCATCATTCTAAGAGTAATCATAGCAGAACTTCTCTATGATATTTGAAGCTATGAAATTATCGTACCTTTTTTCTTTAGCTCCATTTTATCCGAGAACCTTTTTTGTCCCTGGAATTCGCCTTAAAATAAAATTACTAATTAAAAAGCAAAGTAAAAAGACTATAACAAGAACAATTACGAATTTTAATAGCGCGAAAATTGGAATAACCACCAAAATTATTGAAACACCAACCAGTACTGGAGCATGGATTAGATACATGGTATATGAATTGGCAAATATAGTTTTAGATACCTTTCCTTGAGTGTTCCATTTTTTCCGAAACAATGTTATTAATCCTATACACATTCCCATACAGTAGATTGATTCCCACAAAGCAAAAGCAAGAGCTTCCCAGCGAAGTCCGCCCAATAATATGGTGATATTACCTCCCTCCGTTGCTCCTCCTGCAATTCCCAAAATAAAAAAATAGATAATTGATAAGAAGGCAATTATTAACCACATTTTTCCTTGTTTATCAGAAATATTATGGAACCAGTCTCGCTGATATGCAATTACACCTAAAATTAACATTATAATATATTGAACTACATGAGCTAGCTGGATATTTAGAAAAGCATCACCTGCATTCACAGGGAATATTATTCGCATTAAAAATGTAAATACTGTCATAATAATGATGATAGTTACTAATATCATATTACTTGGTGGTTTTTTCACCGCTTCTTTTTCTGAATTTGCTTGAAATATTTGACGCCATATACAATAAAACACCGTAAAAATCATCAGTGCCAGTAAAAACCACAATGGTCCATTTCCACTCAAAAAGTCCCATATTCCTTCAAATGATTGAAATTGTAGAGCATAAAATTCGAAAAAGGGCATTTCAGTATCATAAAATAGAAAATATTCCATAACAGGATTTACAATTGCTATGTAAATTAAAAGTGGTATTCCTAAACGAATAAATCGATCCTTTAGAAACTTTTTTGGACCCTTGTGATTATAGCTAAATGGTACAAAATAAGTACTTATAAAAAAGAATAGAGCCATGAAAAAACCTTGATTCAAACCTGAGAGAATTATAAATATAAAAGATGATACTGCATCAGTATTGGGATCTTTAAAATACCAATCTCCTAGATCACCATAAGTCATCATGGTGTGGTGCATAATTACGAGAACCGTAAGCAAAATTTTTAAATTATCAATGAAGAACATACGCATTGGCGTTTTCTCTTCACTTAATTTAATCATTTTTTGATCTCCCATTTACGGATTTAATTTTTTTCAACCAAAACCCCTAATGAGAAAAAGATTGTCCAAAAAATCATATCAATATCCTTGCTATAGTTTTTTCGCTACTACAAAATAAACTGGTGGTGTCTTTTTTAAATCTTCAGTTTTAACAATTTGGAACTTTTCATTAGCTATTAACGTCTCCAGTTCAGAGAATTTAAAAAATCTCGTAAATGGAATTATTTTTATTTTAGTTAAGAGAAATAATAAGATACCTATAAACGTCCTTTTCTCTCCCATACAAGCTGTTGAAGAAATGAATAGCCCTCCAGGTTTTAATAATTCGTTTATTTTTTTAATAACTGCTGAACAATCTTCTAATAAATGTAGGATATTAAATGCTGAAATCACGTTATATGATTCCCTTCCATAATTCTCGTCAAATATCGTTGATTGTGAATAATTTACATTTTTTATTTCAAGTTTTTTTGCTTTCCTTCTTGCAACAACGATCATTTCGTAGGAAATGTCAATAACATGTATTTCTTTTACATTATCAGCAATTTCGTTAGTTATAATTCCTGTCCCACATCCATAATCAAGCACAATATCATTTATCTCAAGATAAATCTTCATATTTTCGATTAATTTATTATAATCTTGTTCATATTTTTTCTCGTTTCTATCATACTCTTTTGATCGCTTATTCTAAAATTTTTCCGATTTGTTTATTTTCTTTATCTCCACTTTCTCTCTCTCTCCTTTCTTTAATTTTATTATATTAATATGTCTGGATGAATTATCACCCGTCATGCTTGGTAGAAAATTGTTAATTTTGAAAAGTAGTTCGGATCTAATAAGCATATGTTTATGATTATGGAAAAGAATCATCTAGGATTTAAACTCTTTAAATGAAAGGAAATGAGATATATCAATAATATTTTCCAAGAAAATAATCATAATGTAACCTTATTTTCAACTTATTGCAATAAAATTAGGAATTAATTTTACTGATAGTTTTCCCATATAGTTGAAATTTGGAAATTGATTAAGCTAGAAGGTTGAAGTATTAAGATTAAGTAATATTACGATTTTTTTTATGGTAAATTAAAATAATAACATGTGTCCCATTTATAAATTTTTAAAGAAGAGCTAACGTCAAGCTTTTGCACGCCATCAATAGTTTGAACATTCTCTTGAATAAAATTCCAAAGCTCCTTTTCATTTTTTGAAATAATTTGAATAATAAGGTTATAGGTTCCACCAGTGACAGATACCATTCGTACTTGTTCAAATGAAGCTATCTTATTAGCTATATCATCTGTTTTTAAAGGATCAATTATTAGGTTTACCCAACCCACTGTACTATAACCTAACTTCTCAATATCTACTACGCAACTAAACTTAGAGATTATTTCTCCTTCTATCATTTTCTGAACTCTAAAATGAATGGTACTCGCAGGGGTTTCCAACATTTTTGCAATATCTTTTAAAGATATTTTTGCATTTTCCTGCAATTTTTGTATAATTTGAAGATCAAGTTCATCCATAATTAGATAATAATTTCTGATAATTTAAATTCATTGAAAATTCTATGATTCATAACATTCTTTTTTGTATTCCATCCAAGAATATTTAAATTGAATGAAAAAAATACAAATATTTATATTTGAAATTAGATTTTTAAAAAAGTGATATTCCTAATCCTAAGTTTATCAAAAAAGAAATGAATCATAATAAAATTCAAAAATTAATAATAATATATTATTCGAGATAATATGAAATTAAAAACCAAAATAGAAGCGTATTTAGACTTAACACGAGCACATTTCGCTCCTGTGTGGCCTTTATTATTTATTTCAGGATTACTGATAGCTTTCAGAGAGTATAATTATTTTTCATTATCTCTTTTAATAGTTGTATTTTTTATAGGATTATTTGGATTTGAAGCAGGAATGGTCCTTAATGATATTATTGACAGGAAAATAGACAAATTAGCAACTGATAATGCATTTACGAAATACTGGAGACCATTTAAAAAAAGACCGTTAACCGACGATATTATCTCTTTTCAAGAAGCGATAATAATCTTTTTGATTTTTATAAGTATTACTGTCGTTTTAATTGCTTTTCTACCATTTCCTAATAATTTTTACTTATATATCATTATGATCTATGCATATTCCGTTGAAATATTTTATCAAAAGAAAAAGGAAAACCAAAAATTTCCAATCGCCCAATTAATCGGAAGAACGGATTTAACTTTTTTTCCTGTGGCGGGATATCTATGTTATGGTAATCTCTCCTTTACGATCATCTTGCTCATGCTATTTCTCTATCCATGGGCACAAGCTCATTTAGGGGTGAATGATTTGGGAGATTATGAAAATGATAAAGCAAAGAATCTAAAAACAATTACAACTTTATATGGTATTAAAGGTAATATCAAATGGATTGCATACTTTACTCTTATCCAAATCGCATCTGCGACATTGCTGCTCATTTTAAAACTTGGATTCATTGCTTTAATCGGGTTTAGTCTTTCTTTTTTCTTATTAATAACAGCAAATATATCCCTTTTTAAAAAACAAACGCAAAATATAGCTATTAAAATGCTACCCCGTTATCACGCAAGCTTATTGATATATATACTCTCGATAATCTTTAACTCAATTTTCCCCATTCCTTTTTATTAATTTTATCAAAAAACTAATTTATTTTATATTCTTACATTTTCTAATTAATATTAAAATATGAAAATAGATTTAGAAAAGATCTAATTCAATATTTTTAAATTTAATAATAAGAAAGTATCAAATAGAATAATTATGGGAATTGCAGGAGCCTTTATTCTTCCTCATGGATCCATGATTTTAGATCCTAAGAAGAATGGAATTTTTTTATTTAAGAAAACCTTTCGTGTCATCCTCCAATAGAACACCTAAAGTATTTTAATACCCTTAAAAATTTATTTATTGAAATTTTTACTTAAGTATATCTATTTTAGATTTGGTATTTAAGTTATGTCCATATTCATTTTACCTAATTCAACCCCTCGCTCTTTTAATATTTTTGAGATTCGATCGACGTCTTTATTTATCCATCTAGTTGCAAGTAGCCACAATGCTCCACCAATGATTCCAATCGCCATAGCTATTGTAACAGTGATTTGATAATTTTGATTGAAATATATCAAGAGAAATCCGGCCATTATCGGACCCGTTCCACTTCCTATCAATTCTAAAAACTGATTTGCTGAACTAATTACCCCTTGAGCTTCAGGAAGATTAATAGCTTGCAAAATAGGGGGTTGATTTATATTCCAAATCCCAACTACAGCTCGAGCTAAGAAAGCAAATGTTCCCATGATCCAAATTATCGGAAATGAGTAAAAAATAAACAAATTTTGTCCTTGTTCGATACTCAAATGTGGTATGGGAACGTAAAATATGAGCATGTATAGACCAAATAAAGTAACAATAGAAAATACAATAAAATAGATCCTATATTTGATATTTTTATTCGCCAACTTATCTGAGAGTTTAGCAAGTGCTAAGGAACCAAATAGTCCCCCCGGAAGTCCAAATATCACCATGTGTATGCTTGAAACAAGGGAAGAAATGTTATGGGGGGGAGATTGAATGTAAGCAACAAATAAAAAGTCTGGAACCATCAGTATAATAGTTGTAAAAATTCCCTCAACAAAAGCCATTATATTTGTAGGAGCGAGGATGGTAGTTTTTATCGTTTCCCAATTTAACTTATAATCATATTCAATATTATTATTTAACAGAACCTGTTTTAACTCATCTTGGGTGGATGCTCTTTTTGGTTCTTTTCCCTTAAAAAAAATAACCATACCAAAAATTATGAAAATAATCCCCGAGAACCAGAAAAATTGTCTCCAAAAAGTATTTTGAAATAAAAACGCAGATATTATCATCCCAGATATTTGAAACAATTGAAATAATGCCTGTAACATTCCAAAAAATTGAGATTTTTCTTTTTCTTCAGTAGAATCATTTACGTATGAAATAATTATCGGATAGAACCCTCCAGAAGAAAAACTTCTTAATAAATTACAAACTAAGAAAAAATTGAAGGTAATTAATCCCAATCCTCCAGGCGCTAAACCATTAATGAATATACCGATCCCAAAAATTATTTCAGTAAATGACATTAAATTTATACGTGAATATCTGTCCGCTAAATATCCAAAAAATAAACCAGATACTGCCATTGCATACATGCCCGTCCCTACCATAATTCCCAATTCACTGGAATGAAACACCTCTCCAGGCCACATTATATTTGATACAATAATAAAATTTATAAAAATCATTGAGACTGTAAACGCATAAGAATTATATATTAAGAAATTCGTCCACAATTTCTTTAAAAGATAAAGAAATCCTTCTTGCTCCCCTAACTTCGGCATTTTAAACTAATCTAATTTATTCAATTAAAGAATGTGAATATAAAAAACCTTACAGATTATATAAATTATTACAATTTCAAATTATTAAGGAATTAAGATTTAACGTAATAATAAACTAAATAAATTTTATTCAATTCGTTCACAAAAACAACTCCTTGAATCGATTATATCGTCTCCACAAGGACATTTTTTCGGATGGCCATACTTTTTACATATTTTGTTTATTGTATCACAAGACAATAAAAGATTAAGTTTCATGCTTTCAGCATGAGCATCTTCAACGCTAATTTCTAATTCGTTAAAAAGAAGTAATTCAAGTAGACGCTCATGCCTTAGCAACTCTAATGCAACATCCCTCCCTTTATTAGTCAATCTTACTTCGTGAAAAGGTTCATAATTAACATACCCTTTCTCTTTTAGCCTTTTAATGCAACTAGCAAGGGTTGTATGTTTTTTATTGAGTTTATGAGCAATTTGACTTATCTTTAGGGGCTTTTTGTTATTATATAGAAATTTGATCACTTTATAATCTAAATCTATCATTAATTCCTCACCTAAATTAACTCTTGATTTAAGACTGAAAAATTTGTTTGATTTTATCATCTATTTCTTTACTTTCTGGGGGACCATCATATATTATGGTTCCATCCATGAGTAATAGCCGAGTGCAATATGGTTCGAGCAGATCAAGATGGTGGTTTATTGCGATAATAGTGATATTAAGTTTATTATTTAATTCGACTAATAACTTCATTAAATCTATCACCATCATAAAATCCAAGGCACTAGTTGGTTCATCAAGGAGTAAAATTTTTGGTTTTGATGCAAGGGCTCTAGCAACCATCACTTTTTGAAGTTCTCCTCCTGATAAATGACCAATTGGACGATTCTTATATGCTCCCATATGAACCATGTGAAGTGCTTCTTCAGCCTGCTTTTTATCTTCAGTTTTTAGGGGCTTCATGAATCCAATCTTTCCAAATAATCCCATTTCCACTACTTCCCGCACTGTAGCGGGAAAGGTTTTTTTGACAGAAATATCTTGAGGGACATAACCTACATTAGAACGTACTTTTTTCAGATTTTTAGAACCTAAAACTGAAACTAGACCATTATCTGGTTCAACAAGTCCGATTATAGACTTCAAAAATGTAGTTTTTCCTGAGCCGTTTGGCCCAAAAATTCCGATGTAATCACCCTGAAAAATTTTTACATTAACATCTCTTAAAGCATTTACATTCTGATATTTCACATCAACATGCTCAAAACTAATAACTGGTTCCATTAAATAACCTTCCTATTTTATAATTTAATGTATAATTCAAATTATTTCCTCCTTCTTACATATATAAATAGAAATAAAAGCGCTAGTATAATAGTCGCAAAAGTAACAATAATCCAAATATCGCTGTAAAAACTTGGTGGATCGCTTGGATTCATTAATGCCCATATGTCATATTCAATCATTTGGGTATAATTTATGATCATTACTTGTTTATGATTCCAATCAACTTGCACATTTAAAAGTGGTGTCAGTATAGCTATTTTAGATTTCGTTTCTCTCGCTATTTCATAAACATTTTCCGTTCTATGTTGTGGATCTGTAATGATGAGATGACATTGTTCCTCTCTCATTTTCTTTATGACATTTGTAATATCTAAAGCGGACGGCTCTTGGTCTTCCCCTTTTCCAATTGTTCCTACTCGAGTCAAGTTTAAAAGGTTTTCTTGAAATAAGTAGAAAAAGGCGGGATGATTGACAACAACCTTCATCGAATTAAAATTGGATTTAGCATTGTCTATTTTAACCAATAAGTTATCAAGTGTTGATAAGTAATTTAATGTATTGTTTGAATATAGCCACCTATTTGATATTAAGGGTTCTTTAATCCACAGTGTTTGGTTTACTTGTTGCGTAAAATTTTTCATATTATTGGGATCCATCCATACGTGAGGATTAATAAATCCAAGTAGAGGGTCGACTAAAAGCATATTGGGATTTATTAATTTTACTACATCAGCATCCTCCCATTCAGTGCGCCACCAAGGTTCCAATCCCTCAATACCCATTCGAAAGATAATGTCAGCATTTTCAAGCGCTAAAATTTCATTTGATGTTGGTTCGTATGAATGTGGATCTGCTGAGCCAGGTACAATAACAGGGACATCTTGTCCAATAACATTTTCAACCACATCTTCTACTATCGTAAGGGTTGCAACGATTTTAAGTGAAGTATTTGACATTTCAAAAGAATCTAATTTAAGCGATTCTTTTTTATTTAATTGATTTGTATTCAAATTTGTATTAACTAATAATAAAAGAATGGAAAAACTAACTAATATTACAGTTTTTGTTCTTTTATTTCTTTTCGTGATTATCATAAAGAAATAGAATTTTTATGATGGTTCGTATTTACGATCTTTCGTAATTAAATAAATTTAAACTTTTAGGTAAAAAATCTACGAAAAGAAATTTAAGGGAGCATAACATAACATTCCATAGACTTACTCAAAATTTTAATAGAAAATTATTGAATTTCCTATGTTTTTTCAAAACTTTTTTGAAGCTTTACTCAATTATACCTTTCTTCAGCGTGCATTGATCACATCCATACTTGTTGGGATTATTTGCGGTCTTGTTGGTGTTTTTATAATTCTGCGTGGTTTAATATTTATGGGAGCGGGGATAGCACATTCAGCATTTGCAGGGGGAGCGTTAGGCATACTTTTAGGCATAAATCCGTTTATTACCATATTCCTTTTTAGTACTTCTTCTGCAATGACAATTGGCTTCATTAATGAAAAAGGTTATGTAGAGGATAATAATGTTGCAGTAGGGATCATCTTTTCCTTAACAATGGCGCTCGCTGTGCTGTTTATAAGCTTGATTAAAACATATAATGCTTCAGTCATAGCAATCTTATTTGGAAATGTTTTGATTGTTACAACTGGAGATATGATTTTATTGATCTCAATTGCAATCATTATTGTCATGATCATTTTTTTTATGAAAAAGGAACTCTTTTTTATAACCTTTGATGATGAGATGGCAAAAGCAACAGGATTACCAGTTAAATTTATTTCTTACGTATTTCTAATATTAATCTCATTAGCTATTGTTGTGTCATTGAAAGCAATAGGGGCAATTTTAGTTTTTGCAATGATAACGACGCCAGCAGCTGCTGCATATCAATGGAGTTATAAAATAAACCGGATCTTATGGCTTTCAATAATTTTTGGAGCAATCTCATCCTTTATTGGTCTCTTTATTTCATTCATCCTTAACTTACCATCAGGTTCTACAATCACCATAACTGTAAGCATTGTTTTTGTAATTTCCATTATCCTTTCTCCAAAGAGAAGAGCAGGTAAAGATGTGGGATTCAAACATACTTGTAAAGTATGTGATAAAGCTAGTACTGAAGAATGTGAATTTTGCTTAGAAGAACAGAAGAAAGCAAAAGGAAATAAATAAGGCCAGTATGATGATATATATTGATATCCTATTGACCTTATTAACTAAGATCACACTCTAAGTTTTACTTTTACCAAACCAAAAAAGTTATCAGATTTTTATTGGAGTTTAAAAAACATACTACAAGTTACGATAATCTCAATAAAATATAGAGAGAAGAATTATATAAGCTAATTAAAATAGTTTCATATGGATTCATATGACAAATTACCGGATGCAGAAATAAAACCAACTGGAGAAATATCAAAAAAGTTTATCGAACTTGGGATCAAAACCTTTAAGGAAGCTTGTAATTATGTCCACAATAGTAAATATGGCTATAATTCCAACTATGATGATAAAATGATCTTCTTTAAAGAAAAAATGGCAAGCTGTACTATGAAACATGCTACTATCGCTGGTTTAGCCGAAGAACTTAAAATTCCCCTCTATAAATATGTTGGAGTATATAAATTTACCGAAGAAATAACTACTGGAGTATATCAAATAACTAAAAAGTATAATATTCCATATGTTCCAATGGTTCACTGCTTTTTAGTATATGGAGATTATCGATTTGATCTAACAGAAGGGAATGACAATGGTAAAAAACAATCAATTGAAAAATTTATTCAAATTGAGAAAGTTAATCCATTTATTAGTAGAACTGAAGAATATAACCTATTTAAAAAGATATTAAAAACTCAAATCCTTCCTAGTAAGGATATGCAAGGTATAAATGAGAGAACACTTCTAAAAGCTAGAGAAGAAAGCATCAAATTATTGAAAGATTGCATAAAAAAATAAAAAATTGATGACATTTTTGGTAATTTTTCGTGAAATAAAACAATTCCCTCAGAATCATAAATTAAATAAACGATAAACCATTTTCTCATAATAGATAATAAAATTGGATTACTTTTTTCAAAATTTTCGATTTTCAAGTTATTAAGATGTCTGATTTTTAGTAATCATCATTATTTCCAATCTTAAGCTTGTCATTTTTGAAGAAACTATTCAATTCTATAAAAAAATTATTAAGGTCACGTCAAAATCATGCCAAAAATGAAAAAAAGAGATTATAAAAAAGGACGCAGGACTTATGGTCCAACTGAAGCTCCAGTAGTGACTCGTGTAAAAATGCCTTATAGAAAAAATGGAGAAATGTTTGGAAGAATCGTGGAAATTTATGGACAAGATCGAATGGGCGTATACTGTGAAGATGGTGAAATGCGAATCGGTAGGATAAGAGGAAAAATTAAAAAAAGAGTCTGGATAAGGAAAGGAGATTTAGTAATCGTCAATCCTTGGGATTTTGAAACAAGTGTTGAAGGTCAAAATGAAAAATGTGAAATCTCCTGGCGCTATCTAAAACACGAAATTAGATGGTTGAAAAGAAAAAACAGACTTCCTGAAGCTCTTGATCTAAACAACATACCCCTAATATGATTATTTTTTTATTAAATTATACTAAAATTTTATAGTAATTTGTTTTTAGGATTTAATTCACCTATTTATCTAATTCAATTAGGCAGATTGACTGTCTTGGAATTGTTAAGTCAAAAGTCTCCCCATACGCGTCGATCTCATAATCTCTCGAAATTATCGAATCTTGACTTTTAAAATCATTAAAAGATCTTAAATCATTAGCTGTGAGTATTAAAGCATTCCCCTTTTTTACAGAGAATCCTGGGATCTCAAACTTAGTCATGGCATCATTCTCATCATCTCGATTAATCACATATACATAAATTAAATCATCATTCATTCTAATTGATGATACATCAAGAATTAAGGCATTAGTATCCTTAAGATTTGGGGAATTAACTTGAATATCTAATGAGAAACCTCCAGAGCACTTACAATATATCTTAAAAACATGAAATGATGTTCTTAAAAGTACTCCCTTGCCATTTGCATAGATCAATCCACGAGTATTGACCATTGGTGAGTAATTAGCCATATTTATATAATTAGATCTTCTAATCAATAGATTCAAAAAACCAGCAGTGTATAAGGCATGAGCTAAATCATATTGTGATGGATCTGCATTTTTTTCAATATTGACCTCCTCCCATCCAAATTCGTTCCATTCATCCACGGCTATTTTAATATGCTTTTCGCGTCCTATACGTTGACAAGTTTGTTGGATTAATTTTATAATCCTATCTAATCTTCGTTCAACTTTTCTTAAATCTAATGTAGCTTTAAGGTGGGATACCCTTTCGACATCACCTATTTGAAAGTAGTGATGCCAAGACAATACATCGATAGTATGGGCAATTTCCTCAATTGATAATAAATCCTCGTTCCATTTTCTATTGAAGTGTCTATCTCCCCCTACGAGGACAAAATGCAATGACTCATCTACTTCAAGCATTTTTTTCATGAATTCCAACACATCCTTCCCATATTCAATCGCACTTTTATAATAACCAATCTGCCATTCTCCCCAACATTCGTTTCCTAAACCCCACCATTTAATGTTTAGAGGCTTAGGATATCCCGCTTGAGATCTTAAATCTGCTTCTGGGCAATCTAAAGAATTGCAATACTTAACCCAGTTAGCTGCTTCTTTAGGAGTTGGATTTCTTTCATCTCGACCAATACCAACACAGATTAGAGGTTCCGCTTCAATTCGTTTACAAAATTCAAAAAATTCGGTAGTTCCAAAATGATGATTTTCATATTCATTCCAGTGTGGATTTTTACAGAACTTTCTGAGATCAATTGGACCAGCCCCCCATTTCCAGTGATAACCACTAGTATAATTTCCTCCTGGCCATCTTATTAAGCTTGGTTTGATCTCTTTTAGAGCCTTTATCACATCTAAGCGAAATCCCATTGAATCTGAAAAGGGAGAGCCTTCATCGAATATGCCACCATAGATTTGTCTGGGAAAATGCTCAATAAAATGTCCAAATAAATAAGGACTTACTTTTCCTATGATTTTATCCAAATTTATTGAAACGTAGGAACTTGTATTATTCATTAGAGACACTCTAAATGGAAGATTTAACTCGTATATGTCATAAAATTATGAAAATAAAAAAATAAGTTAATAGAGATTAATCCAATGGTGAACCACATTCTCCACAGAATTTTCCTGCACCCTTGATAGCTGCTCCACAATTTGGACAGTATTTCTTATCTGTTCCACTAGGCGATGAGGGTGGTGTTGGTGTAGTAGTCATCGTTGGTTGTGGTTGTGAAACAACTCCTGGATGTGACATGATTTGTTCTAATTTTGCAATTTTGAAATATCCAATTATACGAAAGATCCATCCGATTAGTATAGTAACGATCAAAAAGAAGAGAATGTACATTAATGCTCCATTTTTAAGATTATGAGCCCCATCTGAAGCTTCATTAGCTAGATATGGTGGAAAAATGTTACGGTTTTGAGTGAAGAAAAATTCTAATTTCCCCCAGGCACTATATTCTATAATTGCTCCGATAAAATTTAATATTAATGTTATTCCACCTATAGCTAATGAAGGGATTAAGCTCGTAAAATTCATTGTATATATAAACGCAAGAAAATTTATGGGAAAGAACATTCCAATTATCCCCGCAACACTGGATATTATATATAAAATTAGGGCTGTGTAATATTTTGATCGGAAATCTTCTAAATCAGTATTTTTTAAGTTGAAATTTGCGTTTTGAATGTTTTGGAGTGCCATTATCGCAAATATCCAGCCTATTAGCATTAAAAAATTCCCAGCATATGGAATAATCATCAGAATTACCATGATTGCTACGATTTTCATCTTTTTTCCGAATTCATAAAAATCCATATTAATATTCGAAGACATTTTTTTCAACTTGATTTAAATTTTGTTGGATAAGTGTATTATTACTTGGGCTTACTTTAATATTTTTCTTTCGTTTAACTTTATTCATAATATCAAATTATTAGAGACTTTGAATCGGATCTTTTTATGAATAAGCTTAAACACTCAAGTAATAATCCTCAAAGAATTAGTAGAAAGTAGGAATCTTAACAACAAAAGTGGTTCCTCTCTCATTAGAGCTTGAAAAAGATACATCCCCCCTTAAAAATTTACTTAATAACTTCATGCTATATGTTCCCAATCCCCTTCCATTTCCCTTAGTTGAAAAAGAACGGGTAAAGATTTGTAATTGAATCTCTTTTGGGATATATCCTAGATTATGCACCCAAAATTCAACTTTATCATCTTTTTCAGAACATCCAATCGTAATTTTTCCGTTGTTTGGACTTGCTTCAAGTCCATTTTTTATCATATTTCCTAATATCCTTCTTAAAATTATTATATCTGTGCTTAAATCTATAAAATCTGAATTAGACTCAATTTCAATATTACTTTCTTTAACTAAGTTGTTGTTTTGAAACAAGCTTTTCATTTCCTCCAGTATTTCTTTAGAATTTTTTTCTATCGGTTTGACTATTAAAGAATCATTCTCAGCATTAATGATTATCTGTTGAGTTTGGATTTCTTCAACTATATAATTTGCAATTTTATCAATATTATCAATTAATTTATCAGTTGTATTGTCCTCCTTAGATTTCAGTAATTCGATATTTCCCATAAGAGGAGTTAAAATATTGAGCAGATCATGAAAAAATATCCTTTCCAAGAAACCACGCCATTTTTCATTTTGAATGTCTTGAATTGTGATCACTATGAATTTTTCATTCTTGATTATCAAGGGTGAAGCCCATATACGCAAGTCAAAAGCGGTATGGTCTGTTCCAACTATAATCCGACAGTCCATTACTGTCTTTTTTCCTGTTTTTTGACATTCCAATACCGCATTTACCGCACCACAATAAGTACACGCTTCAGCAGTACCACACCCTCCCACTTCTTCTTTAGAATGTATACATCCAATTAATTCTCCTGGACGTTTTCCTATTGCTGGAGCAACATTTTCCAAACCTGTAAACTCTAATGCTCCATTATTGATATAGATAATCTGCCGATCTTCATTAATAACTAAAAAGATCGCTGGAATTTTTGTTAAAAACCCATCGAGCATTTGATTATTTTCAAACAATTCTTTTTGTCGTTTAATTGTCTGAGAACTAGATCTTTTTGAGGGGGCATATTTCGTATTTGAATCCATGAGATTCATTTTGGTTTTATTTTACCGAATAATAGTGAATTTATATTTAAAATTGAGCTTTATATTCTATTTTCATTTTTTTAAAAAATAATTATAGACTAAAGAATCAAATTTATTACCAGAATTCGACATAGAAATAAAACTTGTTATAAATAAGAATATAAAAAAAAAAGATAAGATTCGATAACAATTGCAAATTTACTTTCTTTACTAATTATTACTATTTCTTATATTAATTACTATATTTTAAAGGATTTAATATTTTAATACCTAAAACCACGACTTCCTCCTCGATTATATGAACCAAATTGTTGAGGAGCTTTTTCAGTTACTACTACATTTGAAGCCTGGGGGCCCTTTTGGCCTTCCACAACATCAAATTCGACTTTATCATTTTCGTTCAAGGTTTTGTATTCATCATCATCTCCCGCTAATGCGGTGTAATGGACGAAAACATCATTTCCTTCTTCAGAGCTAATGAAACCGTAGCCCTTTCTAGAGTTGAACCACTTTACAGTTCCTTTCAAATTACTTACACTTAAATTTATTTTTATTTATTTACACTCAATCTCATTTAGGATTGAGCAAGAGTTCAATTTTTTGAAAAAAAGTCTTATAAAAAGATTATTTTTAGCAAAAATAAGAACTATAAAAGATAATACTCTTAATGTAATAAAGTTTTAGTAATTTTTGAGAAAAATATGCTCAATTAATCATTAAATATCTCGTTTGCCCATTCTGAAGCAACTTTTTTTGCCTCTTCTGTGTTTACACTAAGAGGTTCTTGAAAAATTTTGTCTCCTATTATATTAGAATTCCGAAACAACTTCTTAATTCGCTTCATCGCCTTGATACCTTTTCCTCCGCAGCAACACCATACTGCTATCTTTTTATTAGAGAAATCGAACATTTTCGATAAACTCCTTATTGGAGGAGATACTTGCCACGCCCAAACTGGAGTGCCAATAAAAATCAGATCGTAATTAAGTGGATTTATATTTATTGGCTTTAATTTGGGTTTAAACCTTAATGATGCTTGCATTCCCCCCAACATAAATCTCGATCCACTTTCTGGATTTAATTCTTTCACGGGTTTAACTTCTTGAATATCTGCACTAATAACACTTTTTATTGTTTCTGCAATCATCTTTGTGTTGCCAGTTAATGAATAAAACATAATAAGAACTTTATTTTCCATTTTTTTTTCACATTTCACATATTTGATAGAATTTCAAATGAACTAAATAATAAAAGAAATTTGATTAATGGTTCAAGAAATATTAATGACCATTATACTCATTGAAGGCATCGTAAAGGAGATCTGATTTTTTTCACTTTGAAAATTTGTTATGTGAAAATTTTTTGGATTCACATTTTCAGGAGAGTCAAAATCATTATAGGAATTCACCTCATTTCCACGTAATATTTGAGCATTTACTTCATCAAATGTTTGTCCATTTAATTCCATTTTAATATCGACTGAATTATTAGGATCAATGTTAGATAAGGAGACATTTACATTGCCCTCCTCATCTTTAGATACTGATCCATGTATTGCAGCTATATTTTCTTTTTTAAAGGTATATTCATTAGATATGATATTTATCGGTAATAAATATGCTCCTTGATGTACTTTGTACATATCAAAAACGTGATAGGTTGGAGTCACTATCATTTTATCTTCTTTAGTCAAAATTAATGCTTGCAAGACATTTAGTGTCTGAGCTATATTAGCCATATGGACACGTTCACAATGATTATTAAAAATATCTAAGTGTAAGGATGCTACTAGAGCATCTCGCATAGTATTTTGTTGGTAAAGAAAACTTGGATTGGTATCTTTTTCCACACGCCACCAAGTCCCCCATTCATCGATAATTAAACCATATTTATTAGAAGGATCATACTTTTCCATCATCTTGCTTATTTCTGTTATTAGCGTTTCCATGTATAGCGCTTTTTGCATAGTCAAAAACCATTTCTTCTCATTAAATTTAGTAGCGGAAGCTCCAAATCCTGCTCTAGTGTAATAATGGAGTGAAATTCCATCCAGTAATTTATCATAAGAAAGTTTAATTCGATCTAATATCACTTCTATCCAATTCAAAACCCACTCTAAAGGATATTCTCCTACAGGTCCACAAGCTATTTTATATAACTTATTACCAGAAAGATTTTTACAATAAGTTGAATAATTACAAAACAAATCAGCATAATGTTTTGCAGTCATATTTCCTCCACATCCCCAATTTTCATTTCCAACTCCCCAATACTTAATTTTCCACGGAATAGTCTTACCATTACTTCTACGAAGGGAACTGAGTGTACTTTCTCCCTCATAAGTGATATATTCAATCCATTCTGCCATCTCTCTTACAGTTCCACTTCCTACATTTCCAGAGATATATGGCTCGCAATTTAATTGTTCACAAAGGTCAAAAAACTCATGAGTTCCAAACTCATTATTTTCTATTACTCCTCCCCAATGAGTATTTATAGTTTTTGGACGTTTATCTTTGGGACCAATGCCATCTTTCCAATGATATTCATCAGCAAAACATCCCCCCGGCCAACGTAAATTTGGTATACTGATTTTTTTCAATGCTCTTACAATATCATCTCTTATTCCGCGTGTATTAGGAATTTTGGAATTCTCGCCAACCCAGAAACCATCATAAATACAACGTCCTAGATGTTCGGAGAAATGACCATAAATATGTTTGCTAATAATTCTTTTATTCTTCATTCCCTCAATAACATCAATAAAAATTTTAACCAATTTGCATGACCTCAACAATTTGTCATTTATTTTAGAAAACTTGAATTAATGAAATAACTAATTATTTTATATTATCCCTCAAATTAAGTTATTTTTGAATTCGGATATTTATCATGAAATTACATGGTCTCATTCAAACTGAGGATCTAAATGTTGTATTCTGTGGAAATAGTCACTTTACTGTCGGGACTTCCCCGTATTATGCTCATCAACATGCCTTAGCAATAGATATATATCAGCATCTTGAATTGGAAAATTATCAAACTATTAGCCCTATTTCTGGTGAAGTTATAAAAATAAAAGAATTAATTGCACCCAAAGCTAAATTTTCAAATGGAATCGCAAAAGATTACCTTACTCTCGTGCGTAATCCGAAAAATCAAACAATTATATATAAAATATTACACGTAAAACCATTTGTTAGAGTAGGAGACAAAATAAAACAAGGGGAGCTATTAGGAGAAACAATAAGGAACGGCTATTTTGCTTATTGGTCGAGTCCTCATTTACATCTTGAGATTCGATCTGAGAATAATGCCATTCGTGCCACAGGTGGAAAAGAATTTAATTTATTATTTAATGATATTGATGATCGGACTGAAATTTATGCTGGAGAATCAATTCCTATAAGTGTAATAGCTTATTTTCCCGAATTCTTACTCGTACGATTTCCTAAGATATATTATATGGATTTTCAAAATTTTTCTGGAGTAAAAGGAAACGTTAATAATAGTTTCAATTGTATACTTGATGGAGGAATCCCTCATTATAAGCATGGAATAGCGATTTCGAATAAAATGGATGAATTGATGCAAAAATTACCCGTTTTTCTTGGAGATACTAAATTAGGTATTTTAGAGAACATTTCTGGTCAGTTTGGTATTTTTAAATTAGAACCATTTCATTTGTATCTTAATGATATTGAGGTGAGAGGTATTTCACTATTTTTATCCAAAGAACTTCCCTTATTGAAAATAATTCCATTTCAAGTTAATCAATTCAAGGGTATAAAAAGAAATCAAAATCAATTAAAATTCATATTAGAAAAAAGTAAAGAAACTGCCAATCATCATAAAAAGAATCAGTAAGGATAATACCTTTACAGAATTTCGATTGAAGAAACGATGTTTGACTTTTTTCTTGTAAGCAGTATATTCTTCACCAAAAATAGGATATATAATCTTTTTCTCCTCATATATGGTTAAAAATAAGAAAATTACCTGAAAAAGAATGTAAATCAATAATGAAAATAAAGATCCCATTATGAATAGAAATGCGAAAAAAATAAATAAAAATCTAGCAGTCATGGGATGTCTAACAACAGCATAATATCCTTCTTTGAGTAATAAATTGGGTTTATTTTTTCCATTATGAACTTGGTTATTAATTTTTACAATTTTAAGACATTGATAAAATCCTAGTAAAAATATGAATGCTCCTATAAAGTTATGTATAAAAAAGAAAAGAGTAAAATCAACGTATCCTGAAAACAGAGTATAATCCACAGATTTCCAGAGTAAGTAAGCTTGTAATTCCAACCTTGTCAACGAAGATAAGAAAAATGCTCCAATTGTAAAAAATACACTCATAAAAAAATAAATAGTTGAAGTTTTGGTTATCATTTTCGTATAATCGTCTTTAATATATTTTCAGGTATGGTTATTGCAAATTTACACTCAAGAGCTCCACTCAATCCAGTTACTACAGGTTCTACTTTTACTGGGTGATCAAAAATTTGATCCCAGTAAAGTTTATACCATCCCGCACTGCAATGGCAGAAATATTCTGAAATTTCATTTTCTGTCGCATTCTTAATCGCTCCTCTTACCCATGGGCAGTAACAAAGAAAAAATCGCTTCATTTGGTCGTTTTTTGCATCAAGGAATTTCCTCATTTGATAAGGAAGTTTTGATACATATATTCTGTTCTTTTTTCTTACTCCATGTGCTATAATTGGATGTTCTTTAACGTAATTTACAATCTCATCGTCAATTCTTTGGGCAAACTCTAATGTTCCTTCATCTCTATGCCTTTCAAGTCTCGTCACTAAATCTTGATGCTTTTTCTTTAAGAATCTATCTATTCCTAACTCGGTAAGGATCTTTTTATCACCCTCAATATCATCAGGGGGTCTCCCATGAAGACAAGGTGAAAGCAGCTCAATGGTTTTATTTTTTCCGATCTTTTTTTCAAGTCTTTTTAAAATTTTCTTTGTAAAATCTGGTTTTTTTTCGGGATGAATACCAAGTGGTGGTATAACTAAATCGCTAAAAATTTCATTTCTAATTGAATCGCCATGTATCTCAGCAACTCTTGAATATAAATTATTCATTGCATTATATGATTCTGAGACATCTATTACTTTAGTAATGTATTCATACCTCTTGGAATAGTTGGCGTAATGTATTATAACTCTAAGGAAGTTTAAAACAGAACTTTCACCCTTAGAAACCAATTTTTCAGAATAATCAACAATTTTTTCAGGGAGACTTGTATCAAGATTGACTCCTAAAGTGAACAAATAAGCTTCATATTCTTTAAGTATATCAATATAAATTGTAATCAGATTATTTTCTATTTTATTCTCTTCTAAATATATTTTAAATTCAGATTCATCCATGGCTATTCAATGATGAGTTATCGTAGTAGAAATATTAATTTTTTCAAATTTATGCAAGAACATCCATCTAAAATATCTTTTAGATTTTATAATAAATATACTAAAAAGTTTGTAAATAAAATTAAGATTAAAAGATGCAAGGTCGTAATGAGAGCGCCTACCTTTAATAAACGCTTAAAATTCAAGTTTATAACTTGATGGTCATTTGCGAGTTGCAATGTAAGCATATCACATGAAGATCCTTGAGGCAAAAAGTTTCCTCCGAGATTAAATGTTACTAAAAATGAGATCATAATTGGTAAGAAATAAGTTCCATTATTTAAAATTAATACTTCAACGAATGGAATGAAAATCAGTGCTGTAGGTGTATCTGGAAGAAAACTTATTACAATCAATACCAATAAAGTAAGGACAAGGATCAAAAAATTAACTGGAAAAACGTGAAGTGGTAATAACTGTATTAGATCCTTTAATCCTGCTTCTGAAAGTAGACCAACCATGATGTAGGAAATGGCAAAAAAAAAGATAAAGTCCCATTCAATGTTTTTTAAACTGACTGCTACATTTTCTCTCTTTTTGTTAAATAATATTAATAATAATGCGGAAACAGCAGCAGTGAGATAAAGTGAGGGAAGAATAATAAATAACGAGAATATCACAAGTATAGAGATTGAATTGAAGTAAAATACCTTTTTATTCTCAATAATTACTTCTGTATCGATTAGTTCCAATACAATTTTCTTTTGTTCCGCTTCCACATCGGGTTCTTTCGAAAGCCATAAAAAATCTATTAAAAAAATCGTTAAAAATAGGGATAAGAAGGCGTATCCCCATATATATTTAAAGTAGAATAAGGGATCCAAGTTAAAATGAGTTGATATAATAATATTCTTCCAAGGAAATAATAAGGATCCTATATTAATGCATAAAGTCATGCCCAAAAGAAAAGTTCCAGAAGGGATCTTAATATAATAACACAATCTAATTACTATTGGCGCTAAAACTAAGATTACTACAATTCCGCTAATTATGGATGATAGCAAGGTTGTTATCACGCATATAAAATAAAAGAAATGTCTTACATTTCCCTTCGAAATATTAAATAGTTTGAAAGCAATCCATTCAAGAATTTTTGATTCTCTGGCAATCCTCACTATAATGCTTAAAGAAATTAAAATTATTATTGCTTGAAAATTGATGTATCCAATTATAATATTCATGTTTAATGGATAGAATATTACTGTTATTAATACAGCGAGAATACAGCCAAGTAAAGAGACTGCAGCATAATTCTTATCTTGAATACTATAATTTGCAATTAATAGACCATATATGACAGTGATGACGATAATTAAAGGAATATTAGCCATAAAACATGTATAAGATATCTTCTAAATACGATTAGGGATAAATTGTATATAAGTGTGATGTTAACTTATATTCTTCATGTTAATTGTACTCCTATAAATTTTTCTATGTCCATTCACTTTATTATTTAAACAAATAAACTAAATTCGCGTTATGGGATTATTCCTTTTTATTGCTGCTGTTTTATCAAATGAACCACTCAAGATAGCAGCATCAGAAAAAATTTACTTGGAAAAAGTAGGATTTTATTCAACTGTAAAAGATGCTTCCAAATGGAGAGAAGAGATCAAAGATCGTGGTCAATTTGATGTTATTGATCCGCCTGCTTTAACAGCGATGTTTCCCCCAAAAAATGATTTTTGTTGCATTTCC